>NZ_CP042241.1:1200000-1800000 GCF_007833275.1 Salarchaeum sp. JOR-1
CGCCTCCGCGTCCGACTGAACTACTGGAGCGACCACCTCGACGCCGCCCGCGAGGTCGGCCTCCGAACCAACCACGGCAGCGCGTTCGTCCGCACGGGCGCGATCAAGACATTCACCGACGGCAGCCTCGGCGGACGCACGGCCAAACTCAGCTACGAGTACGCGGACGGCGACGGCTCCGGGCAGTGGGTCGTCCCGCCCCAGGAACTCCGCGACCTCGTCCACGCTGCGGACGACGCGGGCTTCCAGCTCGCCGTGCACGCCATCGGCGACGAAGCCATCGGGGAGGCCATCGACGCCCTCGCGGACACCGACGACCCGGCGGGCGCGCGCCACCGCATCGAACACCTCGAACTCGCGACCGACGACCAAATCGAGCGCATGGCCGACCTCGGCCTCGTCGCCTCGATGCAGCCGAACTTCCTGAAGTGGTCGCGCGAGGGCGGCCTCTACGACTCGCGGCTCGGCCCCGAGCGCCGCGCCGAGAACAACCGCTTCCCCGCCTACCTCGACGCCGGCGTGCCGCTCGCGTTCTCCTCGGACTCGATGCCCGTCGACCCCCTGTTCGGCGTCCACCAGACAGTCAACCCCCCCGAGGACACCCAGGGACTCTCCGTCACCGACGCGCTCCGCGCGTACACCAGCGGCGCGGCCTACGCCGGATTCGACGAACACCGACTCGGCACCATCGAGACCGGAAAGAACGCGGACTTCGTCGCCCTCGACGACTCGCCCTGGGAGCACCCCGAGTCCATCGAGGACATCGACGTGACGCATACCGTCGTGAACGGCGACGTCGTGTACGAGGCCTAATCGAGCAGGGACTCGCCCGTCATCTCCGCCGGTTTCTCGACGCCGAGCAGCGAGAATAGCGTCGGCGCGACGTCCCGGAGCGCGCCGCCGTCGCGCACGTCGCGGCCGGCGTCGTCGCCGTCGGGAGAGAGGTAGACGAACGGAACCGGATTGTACGTGTGGGCAGTGTGCGGGTCGCCCGGGGTTCCCATGTCGTCGGCGTTCCCGTGGTCGGCGGTCACCAGCACGTCCGCGCCCGCGTCTTCGAGCGCGTCGGCGAGCCGGCCGAGCTCCGCATCGACTGCCTCCACGGCGGCGACCGCGGCGTCGAAGTCGCCCGTGTGCCCGACCATGTCCGCGTTCGCGTAGTTCAGGACGAGCACGTCCGCGTCCAGTCGGTCGAGCGCGGCGTCCGTCACGCCCGCGGCGCTCATCTCCGGCTGGTGGTCGTACGTCGGCACGTCCGGACTCGGCACGATTTCCCGGCTCTCGCCCTCGAACGCGACCTCGCGGCCGCCGTTCAGGAAGTACGTCACGTGCGGGTACTTCTCGGACTCCGCGACCCGGTGCTGGGTCAGGCCGTCGCGGGCGACGACCTCCCCGAGCGTGTCGTGGGGCTCGCGCGCCTCGAACGCCACCGGGAAGTCGAACGTCTCGTCGTACTCGGTCATCGTCACAATCGGCACCGCGGGCGGGGTCGTCTCGAACGCCCACTCGGGATTCACGGAGCCGAGCATTCGGACGAGCTGGCGTGCGCGGTCCGCGCGGAAGTTGAAGAACACCACGGCGTCCCGCTCGCTCAGCGCGTCCCCGCCCCGAACGATAGTGGGCTCGACGAACTCGTCGGTGTCGCCGCGCTCGTAGGACTCCCGGACCGCCGCGACCGCGGAGTCCGCGCGATGCAGTCCCTGCCGCTCGACGATGGCGTCGTACGTCGATTTCGTGCGCTCCCAGTTCTGGTCGCGGTCCATCGCGTAGTACCGCCCCGAGACCGTCGCCACGTCGCCCGTCCCGTACTCGTCGACCACCTCTTCGAGCGTTCGGAGCACTGACTCGCCCGACTTCGGTTTCGTGTCGCGGCCGTCCGTGAACGCGTGCGTCGTCGCCTCGACACCCCGACTCGCGGCGGCCTCGATGAGCGCGTGCAGGTGCTCGTGGTCTGAGTGCACGCCGCCGTCGGAGACGAGCCCCATGAAGTGCACGCGGCCGCCTGTCTCTTCGACCTGCTCGAACGCGCCCGCGATGGCGTCGTTCTCCCCGAGTTCGCCGGACTCGATGGCGTCGTTGATGCGGGTGTACTCCTGGAGGACGACGCGGCCCGCGCCGATAGTGAGGTGGCCGACTTCCGAGTTCCCCATCTGACCCCCGGGGAGGCCGACGTTCCGACCGTGCGTCTCCAGCGTGCCGTACGCTCCCACGTCGGAGAGCCGGTCGAAGTTCGGCGTGTCAGCCGCCTTCACGGCGTCCAGTCGGTCGTGGTCGCCGAGCCCCCAGCCGTCCAGGATGACGAGCGCCGCATTCATACCGAACCGTACGCTCCGCGGATGCACGTGTCTTTCGCCATCGCGCTCGCACCGGCGGGGTTTTTCCGGTCGAGGGACGGAACGCGAGTATGACCCTCGACCCCGTCCACTTCGACGGGATTACCGACCTCGTCCGGCGCGTCAGCCACGACATCGACGAGGACGAACACCGCGACCAGGCCGTCCGCGCGTGGGACGCCTACTTCGACCCGCTCTACCGCGACGGCGAGGAAGTGCTCGCACCCCTCGGAGACGTCCAGCGGTACGCCGTCGATATCGCGGACGCGGGCGACCAGCCCGACCAGTTCGACTCGGTGCACGGCCTCGATTCGGGGACGGTGAACCCGCGGACGTTCAAGAACGGCCTCGTCCTCGACATCGCGCAGGCCGCGATGGGCGTCAGCCCGAGCGACACCGACACCCACCGCGCGCGCACCGTCATCACCACCGTCCATCCGACCGACGACAGCGTCGCCATCAGCGCGACCGACGACTGGCAGACACAGGACGAGGGATACTGGCGCGGCCAGCTATTCGAAGCCCCCCGCGTCGAACGCGACGAGACCGCCGTCGTTCACGGCCTCGCGCTCTACCTCGCGGAGTCCGAGCACGCACTCGAACACGCCGACCGCGTGGGCGACCTCCTCGTGCTGGACGGCCCGCTCTACCCGAAGATAATCGCGAACTGGCTCGACCAGGCGCGGCCGCTCTCCGCCCTCCCACTCGAAGACCCGCTCGTTCAGTCCGTCGTCGGGAACTACGTCGACCTCGTGGAGCGGTTCGTCGAGCGCGGCGTCCCGCTCGCCGGGTTCGTGAAGAACGTCCAATCGCGCGGCATCGTCAACACGCTCGCGGAGAAGACGAACGCGCCCTGGGCGGACGACGCCGCCTTCTTCACGCAGTTGCTCGAACGCCGCGACGGCCGCGACCGCGACACGGACGACCTCACGTACACGAACTGGTTCGTCTCCCGCACCGGCTACGACCGCGAGTTCTCCACGCTCGGCGACCGCCTCAGCCTCGACCTCGACCTCGACCCCGAAGCCTACGAGGTCGCGTTCTTCGTCGTCTACGACCCCCGGACGGACGTGCTGTTCAAGGTCGAACTCCCCCGGGCGTTCGCCGAGGACGACGCCTGTCGCGACCGCCTGACGAACCACGTGCTCGCCGGGGTCGCGCGCGAGGCCGGGCCGCCCGAAGCCATCGGGAAGGCCGACGAACTCGCGCGAATCGGCATGCAGGAGAAGACGGAACTCGTCGGCGCGCTCGAAGACGCCCTGGACACCGAGTGTCGCTCCACGTACGACGACGAACGCTGGGGCTAGGCCTCGTACTCCCGAACCACCGAAATCTCGACCGTGTCCGGGTCGACGCCGACGCGCGCGAACTGCGTCCGGACGTGCTCGCGCGCCGCCTCCAACGCCCGCTCCCGGGTGTCGAACCCGCGCGGCATCGGCGACTCGAACGCCACCTGCAGTTCCTCGCCCCCGATTCTCTGGGTGACGCCGCCGCTCTCAACGGCGTAGAACTCGTCGCACACCCAGACGTAGGCGGCGTCCTCGTCCGGCGCGCCCTCGAACGACGGAGCGTCCTCGCCGCGCTCGTAGAGCGTTCCCGTCAGCGTCGTCCCACCCGCGGAGCCTTCGACGAGCAACATACCCGAACACAGGCGGGGGAGCGATAAAAACCGCGTGGCAGGGAAGGTTTTAGCCCGTGGCCGCCCACCGCCCGGACATGAGCGACCAGGATCTCGGGGATTTCTCGCCGTCTGGTACGGCGGACGACCCGTCGAACGAGGGGCGGGCCGTGAACCGCGCCGACGACGAGGGCGGATTCGAGCGCCCCGACCTCGACACCGCGGGCGGCGGCGACGGCATCGGGGTGCTCGCCGTCTCCCAGGGCCTCCGCATCAGCGAGGAGGAGGGGGAAACGACCATGCGGGCGTACGTCACCGCCGAGAACCGCTCGGACATCCGCATCGGGAAGTACGTGCTCGCGGACTACCCCGGCCCCGAATCCTTGTTCTGCCGCATCAAGGGCCTTGAGTACGCACAGCGCTTTCACGCCGACGACGCGAACGAGATCCACGCTCGCCGCGCGATGCGCTCCGAGGGAATCGAGGAGGACGACTACCGGTTCCTCGCCGACCTCGACCCGCTCGCCGTCCTCTACCCCGACGACGGCGACCTGAAACGCCGGATGCCCGACCGCGTCCCGAAACCCGAGACCGTCGTGGAGGAGGCGACCGAGACCGAGCAGATAAAGACCGGCCTGAAGATTCCCGAGAACGGCGTCTTCCTCGGCCACCTCTCCGTCGGCGGGGAGAAGGTGCGGACCGCCGCGAGCCCGCCGACGATTGACTACCGCGTGAAGGACGACTACCGCGACGGCGACCCGCTCGCGTTCCGACACACCCTCGTTGCCGGCGGAACCGGGTCGGGGAAGACGCACACGTCGAAGAACGTCCTCCGGCAGTACCTCCACGAGGAACGACGGTACGAGATGGCGGACGGCGCGGAGCGCCGGATGGCGGTCGTGCAGTTCGACCCCCAAGACGAGTACGCGCAGATGCACGACGACAACCCCGTTGCCGACCGGGAGGACGCGCGCCGCTGGGAGGCCGAAGGCATCGCTTACGGCGGGCACGACGACACCGTCGCGTTCGTCCCGAAAGTCGGGGACGCCACGTACGCCGCGAGCCACCACCACGCCGAACAGCGCGCGTTCACCGTGCCGTTCTCCATGGTTCGCTCACGGCCGTGGCTCGTCGCGTCAAGCGACCTGAACGACAACCAGTACAGCGCGCTCAGACTGCTCCTGAAGCGGTTCTTCCGCCAGCACGGAGACGAGGGGACGTACGAGGAGTTCACCGCATTCCTCGACGATCCCGCCTTGAAGGAGGAGCTCGACGAGTCCGGGCGCGTCCACGAAGCGACCTACGAGGCGGTGATGCGGCGCGTGCTCGGGGCGCCGAGCGGCGTGTTCGATCAGGACGCGCCCCCAATCACCGACCTCGTGCACGAGTTCGTGCGGCCGGGCGGCCTGTCCGTGGTTCCGACCTACCACGTAAACGACACGCGGGCGACCGAAACCGTCGTCCTGGCGCTCGCGAGCCTACTCGTCGACCAGAAACTCTCGAACGACCCCGACTTCGACCGCATCAAGGAGACGCCGCTTCTGGTGGGGATGGACGAGGCGCACAACTTCCTCGCGGACGCCGATAGCGTGCAGGCCAGGAACGTCATCGGGAAGTTCACCGAAGCCGCGAAACAGGGGCGGAAGGAACGACTCGGCTTGTTCCTCATCACGCAGGACCCCCAAGACATCGCCGACCCCGTGTTCAAACAGGTGAACACGACCGTCGTCCTCAACCTCGGGGACGAGGACGCCATCAAGAGCGTGAACATCCCGAGCAACCTCGAAGGGAAAGTCCCCTACATGGAGACGGGCCAGATGGTCGTCTACTCGCCCGACAACTCCGAACCGGTCGAAATCGTCGGCCTCCCCACCTGTCTCACGCGGCACGGCCGGGACTGATGCGGCCCCCATCTTTTTCGTGTCGTCCCTCGAATCCCCGGACATGTCGAAGATACTCGTCCCCATCGACAGTTCCGAGCAGTCCACCGACGCGCTCGAATACGCGCTGGAGGAGTTCCAGAGCGACGACATCACGCTCATTCACGTCATCGACCCAATCGAGGCCGGATACACGGCGCAGGCGACCGTCCCCGGATACAGCGAGGAATGGTACGAACAGGCGCAGGACGACGCCGAAACGCTCTTCGAGCGGGCGCAGGAGACCGCCGACGAGTACGGCGTCACCCTGGAAACCGTGACCGAAGTCGGCCGTCCCTCTCGAACGGTCGTGGACTACGCCGACGAGAACGGCTTCGACCACATCGTGATGGGGAGTCACGGCCGCAGCGGCGTCAGCCGCATCCTCCTCGGGAGCGTCGCGGAAGCCGTCGTCCGCCGCTCCCCGGTTCCCGTCACCATCGTCCGATAGACAGCCTTCGCGTACAGGCGACCCGGCCGCGTTCACGGAGCGTGGGTCGCACAACCGCGCGCACTCCGTGACCGTTCTCACAGCACGCCACTGACTGGCCCCGCCATCGTATATGAACGTTCGCCGTCGTCTCTCTGGCCTGCCTAGCATCCGCGAGCGAAGCGGTGAGTCGCGGGCCGACGACCGAACGGCCTTCGCGGAACGAACGACGCGCGAACGGAGTGCTTTTGTCATAGCGTTCGCCGAGCGCGTCGACGGCGAGCGTAGCGCAGACGCCGCGTTAGAAGATGTTCGCCTGCCGGTACACTGAGATTCCCTGGCCGGTGATCTCGTAGGGTTTGGTCTCCCGGGAGTGGTTGGCGTCCCGGATCTTCTGGATTTCGACGGCAAGCCGAGTTTCGCGGAAGTCGTCGGGGCGGATGTATCGGAGGAGGAAGACGGCGTCGGTGAGGTATTCGATGATGCCGTGACGGGACGCGTACGGGTTGTTTTCGGCGGCTTCGCTGGTGAGCATGGTGGTGACGCCGGCGTTCTTGAGTGCTTTGGTGAAGTCGTAGATCTCGGTGCGCCGGGTAGCCTGATCGTCGTACATCATCTCGAGGAGGCTGACGGAGTCCAGTACGAGCCGGGTCGCGCCGAAGTCCTCGACGAGGCGGGGGAGTTCGTTCCGGATGCTGGTGAGCGAGTTCGCCATCTCGATGGGGTCGAGGTCGATGATGGCGAGGTCGCCGTTTGCGATGTGCTCGGCGAAACTCCAGCCTCTCTCGTTCGCGCTGTCCACGATGCGCTCTTCGGTCTCTTCGAGCGTGATGAAGACGGCGCGTTCGTCGTTCTTGAGGGCGTGGTTGAGGAACTGGAGGCCGAACGTGGTCTTTCCGGTTCCTGCGCTCCCGATGGCGACGATGAGGCTGCGTTTGGGGACGCCGCCCTGCACCATGTTGTCCAGGCCTTCGATGCCGAGTTCGACGCGCGGGATGTCGGACTCGAACTCTCCGTCCTCGAAGTCGGTCTCCGCGCCGCTGTCGAGGTCGAACCCGAACCCACCGTCCCCGCCGCCGCCGCCGCTGCCGAACGCGGCCTCGAAGCCGTCCGCGGTCGTGTCGTCACTACCGCCGCCGAACGCGGCCTCGAAGTCGTCCGCAGTCGCCTCGGCCTCCGTCTCGGGTTCGCCCGCGCCGAACGCAGCCTCGAACCTGCCTTCGTTCTCCGTCGCCGCGCCCGTCTCGTCGGCGCCCTCGTCTGACACCTCCGATTCGTCCTCGCTCCCGCCGCCGAATGCGGTCTCGAACTCGTCCGTTCGGGACGGTTCCGGGGACTCTTCTGTATCCGCTGGATCCGTGTCTCCCTCGGATTCGGACGGCTCTCCGGTGTCCGCTTCGTCTTCGTCGTCCGAGAACGCTCGCTCGAACCAGTCCTCGTCGTCAGCCACTCTCCTCACCCCTCGGGCTGATCGCGCCGTCCGTCATACCCGAAGGAAGCGGTCAGAACGCAAAGTAGTTTTGCCCTCGTGGAAGAACGCTTTTCCCGATTCCTGCGAGAGTAGCGGGTGATGGGTTTCTTCGACGACCTCGCCGCCCGCATCGACTCGACCGATAGCGTCGTCTGCGTCGGCCTCGACCCGGATCGTGATCGCCTCCCCGAGGACGTACGCGAAAAGGAGTTGCCGCGCTGGGCGTTCAACCGCCGAATCATCGACGCGACACACGAACACGCGGCGTGCTACAAGCCGAACGCCGCGTTCTACGAGGACTCGAAGGGGTGGCGGAGTCTCCGCGAGACGGTCGAGTACGCACACGGGAAGGGCGTTCCCGTCATCGTGGACGCGAAGCGCGGCGACATCGGGAACACCGCCCGCCAGTACGCCGACGTCCTCGACTACGCTGACGCAATCACAGTCAACCCCTACCTCGGTCGAGACAGCCTCCAGCCGTTCCTCTCCCAGGAGGACGCTGGCGTGTTCGTTCTCTGCCGGACATCCAACCCGGGCGGGAAGGACTTCCAGAACCTCGAACTCGCGGGGTTCGACGAGTACCTCTACGAGCACGTCGCGCGCCGCGCGAGCGAGTGGAACGAGAACGACAACGTCGGCCTCGTCGTCGGCGCGACCAGCACGGACGAACTCGAACGCGTCCGCGACACTGTCCCCGATCTCCCATTTCTCGTGCCCGGGGTCGGCGCGCAGGGCGGGGACGCCGAGGCCGCGGTCGAGTTCGGCCTGACCGGGGACGGCGTCGGCCTCGTGAACTCCACACGCGGCATCATCTTCGCCGGCGAGGGCTCCGAGGAGTGGGCGGCCGCCGCCGGACAGGCCGCCAAACGCCTCAAAGACCGCTTGAACAAGTACCGCTAGCGGGGTTCGCCCCAGTCGTCCGGCGAGCCGCTGCGGTCGCGCCGCCCGCCCTCACTCGTGCCGTCACCGTACTGTCGCGCGCACTCCGTGCAGAGTCCGGTGTCGCGGTCGTAGTGGTCGCTGCAGACGACGCGCCCGCACTGGTCGCAGGCGTGGCGCGCGTCCGCGCTCTCACAGATCTGACAGACGCCGGTGACGCTCATACCGAACGTACGCGAACCGCCGGCTTCAATCCCCGGGACAAACGTCTTGTGTGACATACTGTACCGGTCGTACAGACGGCCGATACGGGGCCTCTACCTCCGAAAAAAGTTTATAAGCGACTGTCTCTAATCCGCTTCCATGGGTCTCGACCAGCCCCTCCTCGACCGCGCCATCGAGCGCGGCGAGGAGGAGGGCGGGAACGTCGAATTCAAGGAACGGCTCGCGCGCGACGTGCACCTCGCGGACGGCCGGCTGGAGAGCCTCGCGGCGCAACTCCGCCACCGCGTGCTCTCCGGGGACGGCGAAGCCCTCTACGTCGTCGGCGTCACGGACGACGGCGGCGTCGCGGGAATCCCGCCCGACGCGTTCTCCGAGTCGCTCGACGTGCTCAGCCTCCTCGCCGAGGAGGCGAACGCCCACATCGACGACGTGGTCACGCGCGGCACCGACGACGGCGGCCTGGTCGGCGTCGCCACCGTGCGAGACGGCGGACACCTCGACGGCGGCGACGACCACATCATCGTCGGCACCGCCGGTCACGTCGACCACGGGAAGTCAACGCTCGTCGGCAGCCTCGTCACCGGACGCGCGGACGACGGCGACGGCGACACCCGGAGCTTCCTCGACGTGCAGCCCCACGAGATAGAGCGCGGCCTGTCCGCCGACCTCTCCTACGCCGTCTACGGCTTCGACGAAGCGGGGCCGCTCCGGGTGGACAACCCGAGCCGGAAGTCCGACCGCGCGGCCGTCGTCGAGTCCGCGGACCGCATCGTCTCCTTCGTCGACACCGTCGGCCACGAACCCTGGCTCCGCACCACAATTCGCGGACTCGTCGGACAGAAGATAGACTACGGTCTCCTCACGGTCGCCGCCGACGACGGCCCGACGAAGACCACCCGCGAACACCTCGGCGTCCTGCTCGCCACCGACCTCCCGACAATCGTCGCCATCACGAAGACCGATCTCGTGAGCGACGAGCGCGCCCTCGAAGTGGAGCGCGAGGTCGAGAAACTCCTCCGGAACGCCGGCCGCAGTCCGCTGCTCGTGGAGCGACACGGCGTCGCCGCCGCTGTCGACGAAATCAGTGACACCGTCGTGCCGCTCGTCCGGACGAGCGCGGTGACGATGGACGGACTCGACACGCTCGACCGACTGTTCGAACACCTCCCGAAGACCAACGGCGGGGGCGACGACTTCCGGATGTACGTCGACCGCACGTACAGCGTCACCGGCGTCGGCGCGGTCGCCTCGGGCACGGTGAAGTCGGGAACGGTCGAGGCCGGGGACGAACTCCTGCTCGGCCCGCTCGCCGACGGCTCCTTCACCGGGGTCGAGGTGCGGAGCATCGAGATGCACTACCACCGCGTCGACCGCGCGGAGGCCGGCCGAATCGTCGGTATCGCTCTGAAGGGCGTTCAGGAGGCGGATATCGAGCGCGGGATGGTGCTCCTGCCGCGTGAGGCCGACCCCGAGCCCGTCCGGGAGTTCGACGCGGACGTGATGGTTCTCAACCACCCCACCCGCATCGACGCCGGCTACGAACCGGTCGTCCACCTCGAAACCGTCAGCGAAGCCGTCCAAATCGATCCCGACGGCGGGCAACTCCTCCCCGGCGACTCCGGGAGCGCGCGCGTCCGCTTCAAGTTCCGGCCGTACCTCGTGGAGGCGGGCCAGCGGTTCGTCTTCCGCGAGGGGTCGAGTAAGGGCGTCGGCACCGTCACCAGCGTCCGCTGATGGAGTTCACGCTCGACGCCCCCGAACTCGCCGCCGGACTCGCGCTCACCGCCGTCGCCGCCGCGGGCGTCTCCGTTATCGCGCCCGGGACGTTCGCGCTCGCTGCCGGGCTCGCGCTCGGCCTGCCGTTCTTCGCGGCGGGCGCGGAGCTCACCGAGCCGTCGCCGCGACACCGCCTCGAAACCGCGAGCACCGCGCTCGTCGTCGGTGTTCTCGCCGCGCTTCTGGTCGGGTTTCTCCCGCAGCCTGCGCGAATCCCCGTAGTCGTGGGCGCGACCTACGTCTCCGGGTCGCTCGTCGCGGTCACCCGATAACCGCCGGTAGTCGTCTCCGCGAGGCCGAGCAGCACGGCCCACTCCAGGAGTCGGCGGACGCGCTCGCGCCACTCGGCCTCCCAGCCGTCAGTCTCGCGCTCCCACCGCGGCACCGCGTCGAACGCCGCGAACACCTCGTCCGCGCTCCGCGGTGTCTCGCCGAGCGCGTCGAGCACGTCTCGCGCGCCGTACACGCCGTCGCGGAACCGCCGCGCGAGCGTCGCCCGGTTCGGCGTGTCGTCGACGCGCTCGAACCCCTCGTCGGTCGCGCGCGCGAGCGAGAGCGCGCGGAGGAACGCGAGCCAGTCGGAGGCGTCGTCACGGTTCTCGACGCCGGTTCGCGCGACGACGCGCGCGCAGCAGTCGCGCTCCGTCCGCGGGTCGTCCGGCACCGCCGACTGCACCGCCCACAGGCCGTCGAGGGAGTCTGGCGCGGGCGGAACGGGCTTGCGTCGCACTACAGGAAGCTCTCCGCAAGCACGTCCTCGCGGGTGTCGCCGAGCGCGTACGTCGGCCCGCCGACGACGTTTATCGTCACCTGCGCGGGTGCGAAGTAGCCCTCCGCGACCTCGCTCATCTCCCAGTCCGCGTCCGCGAACACCGCCGCGGAGGGCGCGTCGTACTCGCCCGCGGTCGAGGGGAGGGCGTCGAAGGCGTCGCTGTCCTCGCGCACCGTGAAGTGCGCCCGGCCGCCGTGAACGACGCTGTCGGTCGTGCGCGCGATGGCGTCCTCCTCGCCGCCCGCGACGGGTGCGACCGGCGCGCTCCCCGTCGCGGAGAGCACGTCCTGCGGGTCGTAGCCCGCCTCGAACAATCGGAACAGCGCCATCTCCGCGGGTCGCGCGGCCGCGGAGACACTCCCCACGATGCTCGCGGTCGCGTACGTCGGGAGGTAGACGCCGTCCGTGTTCACGCCCGCCTCCGCCGCGATTCGCTCCGCCACCGCCTCCGTCGGGAGGCTGTCGGCCTCGATGGCGAGGACGGTCAGGTCGAACGCGTCCGTGTACCCGAGCGCGCGGAACTCGGCCTCGTCCGCGACCAGCGCGCGCGCCGGCCCCGACCCCAGTCCCTCGAAGCCGTCGAGGGAGAGCTGCCAGCCCGCCTTCTGCGAGCCCAGCAGCCCCAGTCCGGGCCGGTCACAGGTGAGTTCGACGTGCGGGAACGCCGCGCCCGCGACCTCGTCCATCCGCGTCTGAACCGTCGCGAGCCCCGCGGTCTGGAGTTCTGCGAGCAGTAGTCCGGCTTCCATGCCGCCCTCGAAGTCCACGCCGAAGTCCAGGACGGTCGCGCCGTTCTCCAGGTCGAACGCGCCGATGTCGAGTTCGTCCGCGAAGTCCAGGGCCTCGTCCGCCAGTTCGATGGCCATCCGATTGACGCTCTCCATACCCCGCGGGTTCGCCCGTCTCGCCTAAATGGTTTCTCAGTCCCGCTCCCCGCGCGCCGCACGCCCAAGCGCGTCCTCCACGGATTCGACCGTCTCGCGTGCGCGCTGGTCGCGACCTCGCTTGTCGTCTATCCACGCCGCGCGGGATACGCCTCCCTCGACGGTGTTGAGAGACTCGCGCTGGCTGGGAGTTGAACTTCAGTCACGCCGCTCGCGTTCGCTCGCTTCGTTCCTTAGTTCAGAATCCCCGTGAGCGATTTCACTGCTCACTTTGGTCGCAGTAGAAATGCGCTGGCTGGGATTTGAACCCAGGTTGTGACCATGGCAAGGTCACGTGATACCACTACACTACCAGCGCGCGTTCTTCGCACTCGAACCGAGGAGGTCGCTATAAATAAGACTTGCGAACCGGGGGCGGCGTGGGTCTCGGGCGCAACCTCGGCACTCCTCACGAGACGGGCGCACGGGTCGTGCGAAGCCGTCTCAGGCCGTCGTCGATAACGCCATCCTTTTAGGCATGCTGTCGGTAGTTGTGGTACAGTCTCGTGTCGAGACGAAGAAGCGATACGGCATGACAGTCAGCGTACTCGTGCCGTCGTCCCTCGTCCGGGAAGCCGAGGACAAACGCGAGGCAACTCGCAAACTCGGCTACGTGGCCCGCGCGGCCGCGGTCTTCCGGGCTGACCGCCTCGTGGTCTTCGACGACCCCGAGGGGGAGGAAACGTGGGGCGGCGGGTTCGTCGAAACCGTTCTCCGGTACGCCGCGACCCCGCCATACCTCCGAAAGGAGGCGTTCGGGACGCGGAGCGAACTGGAGTACGCTGGCATCCTGCCGCCGCTCCTCGTGTCGGCATGGACCGGCTCCGAATCGAGCGGTTCGGGGTCGAAACGACAGGGAATCGTGACCCAGGTCGGACCTGAAGGGCGCGTCCGGGTCAATTGCGGCATGCAACACCCGATCTCCCTCCACACACCTCCCGGTATGGAGGTTCGCGAGGGGGAGCGCGTGACCATCAGGGTCTCTTCGCGACGACCGGTTCGAGCGAAACTCCTCGACGAAACCCCGCCCGGGTTTCAGGTGGTTCGCTCGAACCTCGGCGACGAACTCGACCGTCCCGACGCGGGCTACCGCGTGGCGACGTCACGGCACGGCACGCCGATCTCGGCGTCGTCGCTGCCGGACGTCACGCGCCGCGTCCACGAGGACGGGCTGACCGTCGCGTTCGGCGCTCCCGCTCGGGGACTCCCCCCGATGCTCGGCGTGTCCGAATCGACGGTCGAAGAGGCGTCCGCCGACTCAGCCACCCACGCCCCCGGTGGGTTCGACACCTGGCTCAACGTCATCCCGCGTCAGGGCAGCGAGGTCGTGCGAACGGAAGAAGCTCTGTTCGCCGCCCTCAGCTGTCTCACGCTCACGGAGTGATACGATGCCACAACCAAGTCGACCACGAAAAGGCTCGATGGGCTACGGCCCCCGTAAGCGGGCAGCAAGTGAAGTGCCGCGCTTCAACAGCTGGCCGACCGACGACGGGCAGCCGGCCCTGCAGGGCTTCGCCGGATACAAGGCAGGCATGACTCACGTCGTGACGGTTGACGACAAAGCCAACTCTCCCACGGAGGGTATGGAGCAGTCCGTTCCCGTCACGCTCGTTGAAACACCCCCGATGCACGCGGCCGCGGTGCGCCTCTACGAGGACACGCCGTACGGCCAGAAGCCGCTCACGGAAGTGTGGGCGGACGACCTCCACGGGGACCTCGACCGCGTGCTCTCGACGCCGGACGAACCCGGCGACCGAGACGAATTCACGCAGGCGCTCGAAGCCAACGACGTGGCGGACGTGCGTGTCATCACGCACACCGTCCCGACCGAGGTCGCGAGCGTCCCGAAGAAAGACCCCGACGTGATGGAGACGCGCGTCGGCGGCGGCTCCGTGCAGGACCGCGCCGACTTCGCGCTCTCCCTCCTCGACGACGGCAGTCACGAACTCGGCGACGTGTTCCGCGCCGGCGAGTTCATGGACGTCGCGGGCGTCACGAAGGGCAAGGGAACCCAGGGCCCCGTCAAGCGCTGGGGCGTCCAGAAGCGTAAGGGCAAGCACGCCCGCCAGGGTTGGCGGCGTCGCATCGGTAACCTCGGCCCGTGGAACCCGAGCCGCGTTCGCTCGACGGTTCCCCAGCAGGGCCAGACCGGTTACCACCAGCGCACGGAACTCAACAAGCGCCTGCTCGACTTCGGCGACGACGCCGCGGCTGACGACATCAACGCCGACGGCGGGTTCGTCAACTACGGCGAAGTCAGCGGGCCGTACGCCCTCGTGAAAGGATCGCTCCCGGGCCCGGACAAGCGCGTTCTGCGCTTCCGTCCGGCCGTCCGGCCGAACGAATCACCGCGCCTCGATCCCGAGGTTCGGTACGTTTCCAATAGCTCGAACCAAGGATGACACAGGCAACAGTACGCGGCCTGGACGGCGAGGACGCCGGCACGCTCGACCTTCCGGAGGTCTTCGAGACGCCGTACCGGCCGGACCTCATCAAGCGTGCGGTGCTCGCCGCCCAAGCCAACCGAAAGCAGTCGTATGGAGCGGACGAGTTCGCTGGACTGCGAACGTCCGCGGAGTCGCCCGGTAGCGGTCGCGGGATGGCGCACGTCCCCCAGACGAACGGACGCGCCGCCCGCGTCCCGTTCGCGGTCGGTGGGCGACGCGCACACCCGCCGAAGGCGGAGAAAGACCACTCGCTCGCGGTGAACGACAAGGAGCGGAAGGCGGCCGTCCGGAGCGCCATCGCGGCGACCACGGACGCCGACACCGTCGCCGAGCGCGGCCACGCGTTCGACGACGACCTCGACCTCCCGCTCGTCGTCTCCGACGACTTCGAAGACCTCGTGAAGACCAAGGAGGTCGTGAGTTTCCTCGAAGCCGTCGGCGCGTACGCTGACGTCGAACGCGCGGACGACGGGAAGACGGTGCGGGCCGGCCAGGGGAAACTCCGCGGCCGCAAGTACCGCGAACCCACGTCCGTCCTGTTCGTTACGTCCAGCGAGACCGGGCCGTCGAAGGCGGCGCGGAACCTCGCCGGCGTCGACGTCGCGACCGCGCGCGAGGTCAACGCGGAAGACCTCGCGCCCGGCACGGAACCCGGACGGCTGACCGTCTGGACCGAGAGCGCGGTCGAGGAGGTGGCCGACCGATGACGCTCGTCTCACGCGAGGCGCGCGACTGCCTCATCGTTCTCACCGGAGGTGAGAGCCGATGAGCGGCATCATCGACTACCCCCTCGTCACGGAGAAGGCGATGAACGACATGGACTTCCACAACAAGCTCCAGTTCGTCGTGGACGTCGACGCCTCCAAGCCCGACGTTCGCGAGGAGGTCGAGGAGCAGTACGACGTCACCGTGGAGTCCGTCAACACGCAGCTGACGATGGACGGAACGAAGAAAGCCATCGTCCAGCTCTCCGAGGAGGACGACGCGCAGGACGTCGCCTCCCGCATCGGGGTGTTCTAACAATGGGACGAAGAATTCAAGGTCAGCGACGCGGGCGCGGCGGTTCGACCTTCCGCGCGCCGTCGCACCGATACAAGGCCGAACTGTCGCACAAGAAACCCGAGAGCGACGTGCTGTCCGGCGAGGTCGTCGACGTGGAGCACGACCCCGCGCGCAGCGCGCCGGTCGCCCGCGTCGAGTTCGACGACGGCGACCAGCGCCTCGTCCTCGCCAGCGAGGGCGTGGGCGTCGGGGACACCCTCGAAGTCGGTGTCTCCGCGGCCGTCGAACCCGGGAACACGCTCCCGATCGCCGAAATCCCCGAGGGGGTTCCGGTCTGCAACGTCGAGCGTCAGCCCGGCGACGGCGGGAAGTTCGCGCGCGCCAGCGGCGTGAACGCCGACCTCATCACGCACGAGCGCGACGCCGCGGTCGTCCAGCTGCCGAGCGGCGAAGTCAAGCGGCTCTCCCCCGACTGCCGCGCCACAATCGGCGTGGTCGCCGGTGGCGGTCGCACCGAGAAGCCGTTCGTGAAAGCGGGGAACAAGTACCACAAGATGAAATCGCGTGGCACGAAGTGGCCGCGCGTCCGCGGCGTCGCGATGAACGCCGTCGACCACCCGTTCGGTGGCGGTGGCCGCCAGCACCCCGGTCGTCCGAAGTCCGTCTCTCGGGACGCCCCGCCGGGACGGAAGGTCGGAGACATCGCGTCGAAACGCACCGGCCGAGGAGGCAACTAACATGAGTACGGAATACCGAACCGGCCGCGAGGGTGAGTTCACCTACCGCGGCTACGACCTCGACGAGCTCCAGGACATGAGCCTGGACGAAGTCGCGGAACTGCTGCCCGCGCGTACGCGGCGAAGTATCACCCGTGGCCTGACCGACGAACAGGAGAAGGTCGTCGAGAAGGCGCGCGAGAAGTCGCCGGAGGAGACCGCGAACAATCCGATTCGCACGCACCTCCGCGACCTCCCCGTCCTCCCGGAGTTCGTCGGCCTGACGTTCTCCGTCTACGACGGACACGAGTTCGAGCGCGTCGAAGTGGAGCCCGAGATGATCGGGCACTACCTCGGCGAGTTCCAGCTCACGCGCACCTCGGTCGAGCACGGGCAGGCGGGTATCGGCGCGACCCGCTCCTCGAAGTTCGTGCCGCTCAAATAACAATGGGTATCAACTACAGCGTCGACACGGATCCGGAAACCACCGCGAAAGCGATGCTCCGCGAGGAGCCGATCAGCCTCAAGCACTCGAAGGCCATCTCGAAGGCTATCAAGGGCAAGACGGCGAGCGAGGCCGAAGACTTCCTCGACGCCGTCATCGCGGAAGAACAGTCCGTGCCGTTCAAGCAGCACAACAGCGGCGTCGGCCACCGAAGCGACATCGACGGCTGGGACGCCGGTCGCTACCCGGAGAAGGCGTCGAAGGCGTTCCTCCGCCTCATCGGGAACGCGAAGAACAACGCCGACCAACAGGGCTTCGACGCGGACACGATGGTCGTCTCCCACGTCGCCCCGCACAAGGTCGGGGAGACGCAGGGCCGCAAACCCCGCGCGATGGGACGTGCGACCGCGTGGAACACGCCCGAGGTCGACGTCGAACTCGTCCTCGAAACAGCAGACGAGGTGAGTGACTAAAATGGCAGACGAAGTCGAATTCATCGAACAGGGCCTTCAGCGCTCCCAGATAGACGAGTTCTTCGGCGAAGAACTCGCGCGCGCTGGCTACGGTGGCATGGAGCTCGCGCCCACTCCGATGGGAATCCAGATCGTCCTCAAGGCCGAGAAGCCCGGGATGGTCATCGGGAAGGGCGGGAAGAACATCCGGAAGATCACGACGGAACTCGAGGAGCGATTCGACCTCGAGGATCCGCAGATCGACGTGCAGGAGGTCGACGAACCCGACCTGAACGCACAGATCGTCGCGGATCGTCTCGCCAACGCGCTCGAACGCGGCTGGTACTTCCGGAAGGCCGGTCACACGACCATCGACCGAATCATGGAGTCCGGCGCGCTCGGCGCCGAGATCGTCCTGAGCGGGAAGGTCACCGGCGCCCGGAGCCGCGTCGAGAAGTTCAACCGCGGCTACATCAAGCACAACGGCGAGCCCGCGGAGGAAATCGTCGACCACGGTCAGGGTGTCGCGGTGATGAAGCTCGGCACCATCGGCGTGAACGTGAAGATCATTCCGCCGAACGCCGAACTCCCCGACGACTTCGAAATCGCGGAGGACGCCGACATCGAAGACCTCGTCGTCGACGAGGAAGACCTCGAGGGCGAGAGCGTCGAGGAACTCCTCGAAGGCGAACCCGAGGACGACGAACTCGGCGGTCCCGAGGGCGAGGCGCCCGGCGAGGACGCCACCGAGGACATCCCCGACGATGTCGCGGAAGAAGTCATCGACGAGGAAGAGTTCGAGGCCGAGGAGGGCGAGAGCCCGACTTCCCCGCCGGACTCCGAGGAGTCCATCGAGGAAGAACTCGACGAACTCGCATCCGACGTCGAAGCCGACGCCGAGGACGTCGACGCCGAGGACTTCGACGACCTCGAAGCCGGCGTCGAGGAGGAAGCCGAAGAACTCCTCGAGGAGATGGACGAGGAAGAAGAGGAGGGTGAGGAATAATGGCCATCCTCTACACGGAAGAGATCCGTGACATGACGCCCGCGGAGCGCGAGGCCGAACTCGAAGAGCTCGAAACCGAGCTCCTCAACGCGAAGGCCGTGCAGGCTGCGGGTGGCGCGCCGGAGAACCCGGGGCGCGTCAGCGAACTGAAGAAGACGATCGCGCGGATCAAAACGATCCAGAACGAAGAGGAATAGCGGGATGCTCACGCCGGAGACCCTCCCGCGCCACGAACTCGTCGGCCTCCACGCGGAGGTCGTCGACTCGACCGACCCATCGCGGGTCGGTATCGCGGGACGCATCGTCGACGAGACGATGCGAACCCTCCTCATACGCGAGGGGGAACCCGAAGGTTCTTCAGGCGTGAAGCGCGTTCCCAAGATAGGAACGACGTTAGAGGTCAGACTCACAGATGAACCCGCAGCCGCCCCGAAGGCGGCTGGGACCGCGTCGAAACCCGCCAGTGGCGATCCAGATTCGGAGACCCAAACTACGGGCGACGGCGCGGCCTACGTTACGGTGGATGGAGTCGTTCTGCTCTCACGACCCGCGCTGCGAACAGAGAAAGGAGTCAATTCACAATGGCGATAGGACTGAACGTATCCGAGCCCGACGGCACCTGCGCTGACGAGAGCTGTCCGTTCCACGGAAACCTTTCCGTGCGCGGTCAGGTCATCGAAGGCGAGGTCGCCAGTACGGCCATGGACAAAACCGTCGTCGTCGAGCGCGAATACGACGTATTCGTGCCGAAGTACGACCGGTACATGAAGCGACGCTCCCGCGTCAGCGTTCATGCACCCGAGTGCTTCGACCTCGCGGAAGGCGACACGGTTCGTATAGCTGAAACCCGACCGCTCTCGAAGACCAAATCTCACGTGGTCGTCGAACTCGTGGAGGGTGAAGAATAATGGAAGCGATCAAGGCAGACGTCACGCAGGGTCTCGAGAAGGGCTCGCTCATCCGGTGTGCGGACAACACCGGCGCGCGAGAACTCAAGATCACGAGCGTCGCCGGCTACCAGGGGACGAAGAACCGCCACCCCAAAGCCGGCGTCGGTGACAAGGTCACCGTCTCCGTCACGAAGGGGACGCCCGAGATGCGCCGTCAGGTTCTCGAAGCCGTCATCGTGCGGCAGCGCAAGTCCATCCGGCGACCGGACGGACAGCGCGTGAAGTTCGAGGACAACGCGGCCGTCATCATCGACGACATGGAAGAACCCCGCGGGACCGAGATCAAGGGCCCGATCACGCGCGAGGTCGCGGAGCGCTGGGGTAGCATCGCAAGCACCGCGACGATGATCGTATAGATATGTCTGAGCAACCACGCAAACAGCGAACTCGATCGGAGCGCGCGAGCCTCCACGAGCGACAGAAGCAGGTTCGCGCTCACCTCGCGGAAGGCCTCCGAGAGGAGTACGGTCAGCGTCACGTTCGCGTGAACGCTGGCGACACCGTCGAGGTGCAGCGCGGTGACTACGCCGGCACGGAAGGCGAAGTCACGAACGTCGACCTTCGCGACGCCTCCGTCTACGTGGAGGACGTGACGGTCGCCGCCGCGGACGGCGAAGACGTGCCGCGTCCCCTGGACGCGAGCAACCTCGTCGTCACCGAGCTCGACCTGGAGGACGACGTGCGCGCAGAACGCATCGAAGGTGACAACGAATGACGAAACACCAGAAACGACTCTCCGTTCCGAAGTCGTGGCCCGTCGAGCGGAAGACGGACACGTTCACGGCGAAGGCGACCGCCGGCCCCCACGGGGAATCCGGCGTGCCGCTCGTCGTCGTGCTTCGCGACGTGCTGGAGTACGTGAACACGAAGAAGGAAGCGAAGTACGCCATCAACAACGCGGGCGTGCTCGTCAACGGCGGAACCGTGCAGGACGTCAACCGTCCCATCGGGATGTTCGACATCCTCGCGTTCCCCGACCGCGACGAGTACTACCGCGTGTTCCCCGACGAGGGCGGCCGCCTCGGCCTCACGGGTATCGACGAGGACGCAGCCGGTTCGAAACTCGGGAAAATCGAGGACAAGACGCTCGTCAGCGGTGGCGGCGTCCAGCTCAACCTCCACGACGGCCAGAACATTCTGGTCGAGGAAGACGAGTACAGCGGGACCGACTCGGTCGTCGTCGACAACGAGACGAACGAGATCGTCGCGCACTTCGTCTTCGAGGAGGGCGCGCTCGTCACCGCCGTCGCCGGCCAGCACGCCGGGGACATCGGCGAGATCGACGAGATTCAGGTCGCTCCCGGTAGCGCGGACAACACCATCGTCGTCAGCACCGACGACGGCTCGTTCGAGACCGTGCAGGACTACGTCGTCGTCATCGACGAGAACTTCGTGGGTGACGAGGACGCCGACGAGTCTGCGGGTGATGGCGAATGAGCGAAGCCGAGTTCGACAACGAGATGCGCGAACCGCGCGTCGAGAAGGTCGTCGTCCACATGGGCGTCGGCCAGGGTGGCCGCGACCTCCAGAACGCCGAGGAGATTCTGGAGGAGGTCGCCGGCCAGGAGTCCGTTCGAACCACTGCGAAGCGCACCGAACCCGAGTTCGGGATCCGCGAGGGCGACCCGATCGGCGCGAAGGTCACGCTCCGCGGCGAGGACGCGGCGGACTTCCTGTCTCGTGCGCTCCCCGTCGCCGACCTCAGCGAGTCCAAGTTCGATAAGACTGGGAACGTGAGCTTCGGCGTCGAGGAACACACGGACTTCCCGAGCCAGGAGTACGACCCGAACATCGGGATTTACGGGCTTGACGTCACCGTCAACCTCGTCCGCGGCGGGTATCGCGTGTCGAAGCGCGATGCGCGCACGCGACAAATCCCGTCGAATCACCGACTGACGCCCGAGGACGCCATCAGGTTCCTCGAAGCGAACTTCGACGTCGAGGTGGACGCATGAGCGACGAACACGAAGAAACCGGCCAGTCCCACGAGTGCCGCCGCTGCGGCCGCAATCAGGGTCTCGTCGGGAAGTACGACATCTGGCTGTGCCGACAGTGCTTCCGCGAGATCGCTCGGACGATGGGATTCAAGAAGTACAGCTAACAATGACAGGAAAAGACCCACTCGCCGACGCCCTCTCGGGACTCGATAACTCCGAGAGCGTCGGCCACCTCACCTACACGGTATCGACCGCCTCGAACATGGTCGGCTCCGTCCTCGAGGTCCTCTACGACCGCGGGTACATCGACGGGTTCGAATACGTCGAAGACGGCAAGGGCGGCACGTTCGAGGTCGAACTGAAGGGTGCCATCAACGAGTGCGGCCCGGTCAAGCCCCGTTACTCTGCGGGCGTCGACGACTTCGAGAAGTGGGAGAAGCGATTCCTCCCCGCCCGTGACTACGGGACGCTCGTCGTGACGACCAGCCGCGGCATCATGAGCCACTACGAGGCCCGCGAACAGGGCGTCGGTGGCCAAGTAATCGCATACGTCTACTAATGGCACGAATAGAACTCGAAATTCCGGACGACGTGACGGTCGAGGTCGACCGCCTCGACGTGACGGTGGACGGCCCGGAGGGGTCCGTGACGCGACGCCTCTGGTACCCCGACGTGAGCGTGTCCGTCGATGACGACCAGGTCGTCATCGAGAGTGACACCGAGAACCGCAAGACGACCGCGACGATGGGGACGTTCGAGAGCCACCTCTCGAACATGTTCCACGGCGTGAGCGACGGCTGGGAGTACCGGATGGAAGTCCACTACTCTCACTTCCCGATGCAGGTGACCGTCGAGGGCGACGAAGTGGTCATCGAGAACTTCCTCGGTGAGCGCGCGCCCCGACGAACGCCCGTTCGCGGCGACACCGACGTCCAGGTGGACGGCGAGGAACTCACCCTCTCCGGCCCCAGCAAGGAGGACGTCGGGCAGACCGCCGCCGACATCGAACAGCTCACCCGGGTGACGGACAAGGACACGCGCGTCTTCCAGGACGGCGTGTACATCGTCGAGAAACCCACGGGAGGTGCCTAACGCATGGCTGACGAACCACAAGAACTCGAAGACATCTCCGGCGTTGGACCGTCCAAGGCCGAAGCGCTCCGCGAAGCCGGCTACGAGAGCATCGACGACGTGAAGGCGGCGAGCCAGAGCGAACTGGCCGACGTCGACGGCGTCGGGAACGCGCTCGCGGCCCGTATCAAGGCCGACGTCGGCGGACTCGAAGTCGAGTCCGAGACGGAGGGCGAGGTCGAGGAGGCCGAGCCCGCGGAGGAAGAAGAAGAGACCGGGGAGGAAGTCGAGACGGAACTCGTCCCGCGCGGGCACGCGGAGAAGACGCCCGACCTGGACGAGGAGACGAAGCGCCTGCTCTCGCAGCGCGACCGCATCGGCACGCCCCAGTTCAACCGACAGGACCACCACAAGAAAAAGCGCGTCTCCACGTCGTGGCGACGCCCCCGCGGCACGCTCTCGAAGCAGCGCCGCGGCATCAAGGGGAAGGGCGACACCGTGCAGGCGGGCTTCCGCTCGCCGACGGCCGTTCGGGGCAAGCACCCGAGCGGGTTCGAGGACGTTCTCGTGCACAACGCGAACGACCTCGACGACCTCGACCCCGACACGGAAGCCGCCCGCATCGCCTCGAAGGTCGGCGACCGGAAACGCGAGACCATCGAGGACAAGGCGGAAGACCTCGGGATTCGCGTCCTCAACCCCACCTACGTGGAAGTCGAAGTGGAGGGAGACAATGAGTGACCTGAGCGCACAGAAGCGGCTCGCAGCCGACGTCCTCGACGTCGGTGAGAACCGCGTCTGGTTCGACCCCGAAGAACAGGGCGAAATCGTCGACGCCATCACGCGAGAGGACATCCGCGAACTCGTCGACGAGGGAATCATTCAGTCGAAGGACGCCCGCGGGAACTCCCGTGGCCGCGCACGCGAGCGCAACGAGAAACGCGCGTACGGCCACCGGAAGGGCCCCGGTACCCGGAAGGGCAAGGCGGGCGCTCGGCAGAACGAGAAGGAACAGTGGGAGGCGAAGATTCGCGCGCAGCGACGGACGCTCCGCGAACTCCGCGACGACGGCGAACTCACGCCCAGCCAGTACCGCGAACTCTACAACATGGCGAACGGTGGCGAGTTCGACAGCGTCGCGCGCCTCGAAACGTACATCGACGAACACTACGGTGAAAACTAATGGCAACTGGACCACGCTATAAGGTGCCGATGCGGCGACGCCGCGAGGTCCGGACCGACTACCATCAGAGGTTGCGCCTCCTCAAGTCGGGGAAACCCCGGCTTGTCGCTCGCAAGAGCAACAACCACGTCACGGCGCAGCTGGTCGTCACCGGACCCAACGGCGACGAAACCGTCGCATCCGCGACGTCCGAAGACCTCTCCGAGTACGGCTGGGACGCCCCGACGGGCAACCTCCCGACCGCGTACCTCACCGGCCTCCTGGCCGGGCAGCGAGCCGTCGACGCCGGTCTCGAGGAAGCCGTCCTCGACATCGGCCTGAACACGGCAACGAAGGGGTCGAAGGTCTTCGCGATTCAGGAAGGCGCTATCGACGCCGGCCTCGACATCCCGCACAACGACGACGTCTTCGCGGACTGGCAGCGTACTCGCGGTTCGCACATCGCGGAGTACGCGGAGTCCCGAGAGGACGGCCTGTACAGCGGCGATTTCGACGCCACGGAACTGCCCGAGCACTTCGACGACGTGCTCGAAACGATTACGGAGGACTAACATGAGCTACGACAGCTGGCAACCCAAGACACGCCTCGGTCGTCTCGTCCAGGACGGCGAGATCGACACGATGTCGGACGCGCTCAACACCGGCCTCCCGCTTAAGGAGCCCGAAATCGTCGACACTCTCCTCCCGGGGATGGACGACGAAGTGCTGGACATCAACATGGTTCAGCGCATGACGGACTCCGGCCGCCGCGTGAAGTTCCGATGCTCGGTTGTCGTCGGGAACCGCGACGGCTTCGTCGGGTACGCCGAGGGGCGTGACGACCAGGTCGGCGGCGCCATCGAGAAGGCGATCGGTATCGCGAAACTGAACATCATCGACGTTTCCCGCGGCTGTGGGTCGTGGGAGTGTGGCTGCGGGCGTCCGCACACGGTCGCGCTCAAGACGACCGGCAAGGCCGGGAGCGTCGAAGTCGAACTCCGTCCCGCCCCGCGCGGCCTCGGTCTCGCGGGCGGTGAGACGGTTCGGCACGTGCTCGACCTCGCCGGTATCGAGGACATCTGGACGCGGTCGTCCGGGAAAACTCGGACGACGGTGAACTTCGCGAAAGCGGCGTTCAACGCGCTCCGGAACACGGCGGAGGCACGCATCCCCGAGCGCACGCGCGAGAAGCGCGAGGTGATCGAGTGATGCAGGCAGTCGTGCAGCTCCGCGGCGACGTGAACATGCGTGAGACCGTGGAGGACACGCTCGACATGCTGAACATTCACAGCGTGAACCACTGCGCGCTCGTCCCCGAGACGGACACCTATCAGGGGATGGTCGCGAAGGTCAACGACTACGTCGCGTACGGCGAACCGAGCGAGGACGTGCTCGTGACGCTGCTCGAGAAGCGCGCGGAACCCCTGGAGGGTGACGCCGACGTGGACGACGAGTGGCTCGCGGAGAACACGGAGTACGACGCCATCGAAGACCTCGCGGCGGCGCTCCTCGACGAGGAGACGACGCTTCGCGAACAGGGTCTCGCCCCCGTCCTCCGCCTCCACCCGCCCCGCGGCGGTCACAAGGGCATCAAGCAGCCGCAGGCCGACGGCGGCCAGCTCGGCAAGCACACGACCGAGGAGATAGACAGCCTCCTCACGGAGATGCGATAACGATGACTGATAAGAAACGACGCCAGCGCGGCACGCGCACGCACGGCGGCGGCAGTCACAAGAACCGGCGCGGCGCCGGTCATCGTGGTGGCCGTGGGCGCGCCGGTCGCGACAAACACGAGTTCCACAACTACGAACCGCTCGGCAAACACGGATTCACGCGCCCCGAAAAGGTCAAGGAGACCGTGCTCGAGGTCTCCGTCCGCGAACTCGACGAGGACGCCGCGCTGCTCGCGGCGGACGGTCTCGCGGAGGAGACGGACTTCGGCTATCGGATCGACGCGCGCGACGTGGTCGAGGACGGCCACGAGGCCGACGCCGTGAAGGTGCTCGGCGGCGGGCAGGTCCGGAATCAGCTCGAAGTCACGGCGGACGCGTTCACGGCGTCCGCGGTCGAACTCATCGAGGAAGAGGGCGGCGACGCCGTTCTCTCCGAGCGCGCGGAAGAAGAGAACGAGGACTAACCGATGGGCTGGAAGGAGGCTGCTGAACCGGTTCTCACGCGGATGCCCGCGGTCCAGCGACCGGAGGGACACGTCCCGTTCAAGCGCAAGCTGGCGTGGACGGCCGGCATCCTCGTCCTCTACTTCTTCCTGACGAACATTCCGGTCTGGGGCGCGGGCGGTCTCGCGGGCAACGACTTTTACGGTCGGTTCCGGAGTCTGCTCGCCGGCTCACAGGGGTCGGTGCTCCAGCTCGGTATCGGGCCGATCGTCACGGCGAGCATCGTCCTCCAACTCCTCGGCGGTGCGAACCTCCTTGGATTGGACACGAGCGACCCCCGAGACCAGGCGCTCTACCAGGGTCTCCAGAAAGTCCTCGTGCTCGCGATGATCGTCCTCACGGGCATTCCGATGGTGTTCCTCGGGAACTACCTCCCGCCGCAGCAAGCCGTCTATTCGGCGCTCGGCATCGGTGCGTTCGGGATGCAGATTCTGATATTCGCCCAGATCGCCGCCGGGGGCGTCCTCATCCTCTTCATGGACGAGGTCGTTTCCAAGTGGGGTGTCGGGTCAGGTATCGGGCTGTTCATCGTGGCCGGCGTCTCTCAGAGCCTCGTCACGGGCATTATTAGCCCGGCTGGCGGTATCATCGCGACGTGGATCGGCATCATCACCGGGGCGATTTCGGTGCCGCCGCTCCTCACGTCCCAGGGTTTCGGGTTCCTCCTCCTTGACGCCGCACTGCTCTCCATCTTCACGACCGCGCTCATCTACGGCGTCGTCGTGTACGCGGAGAGCGTTCGCGTCGAAATCCCGCTCAGTCACGCTCGCGTGAAGGGCGCACGGGGTCGGTTCCCGGTGAAGCTCATCTACGCGAGCGTCCTACCGATGATTCTCGTTCGCGCGGTCCAGATGAACATCACGTTCCTCGGGCGACTCATTCACAGCCAGCTCGGCGATGCGGGAATGCCGAACTGGCTCGGCGTCTACTCGAACGGGCAGGCCGTCAACGGCCTGTTCTACTTCCTCAGCCCGATTCAGAGTCGGGGGGAGTGGATGCCGTGGCTCGGGCAGTCCGCGGCCACGCACCAGTGGTGGGAGATACTGCTCCGTGTGAGCGTGGATCTCACGTTCATGCTCGTCGGTGGCGCTATCTTCGCCATCTTCTGGGTGGAGACCGCCGATATGGGTCCGGAGGCGACCGCGAAACAGATTCAGAACTCGGGCATGCAGATTCCCGGGTTCCGGCAGAACGTCGGCGTCATCGAGAAGGTCATGGAGCGCTACATCCCCCAGGTGACCGTCATCGGGGGCGCGCTCGTCGGGCTGCTCGCCGTGCTGGCGAACATGCTCGGCACCATCGGCCAGGTCACCGGGACCGGCCTCCTGCTCACGATCTCCATCACGTACAAGCTGTACGAGGAGATAGCGGAGGAGCAGATGATGGACATGCACCCGATGATGCGCCAGATGTTCGGGAACGAGTAACTCCCTTTTTAGCCGTTTTCCGCGATACGTAGCCCGCGGCTCGAAACTGTCTTTTGTACGGGATTCGAGACAGCGTGTATGAACGACGCTCGGGGTGTTCGCTGAGTGCGCATCCTCGTCATCGGCGCGGGCGAAGTCGGGTCGAGTATCGCGGGAAGCCTCGCGGACGCGCACGAGATCGTCGTGTTAGACGTGGACGGCGACCGCGTCGATTCGTTGACGTTCGAGCACGACGTGCTCGCGATTCAGGGCGACGGCACGTCCCTGGACGATCTGGAAGCGGCGGAGGTCGAGGCCGCGGACGTGGTCATCGCGAGCACGGACGAGGACGAGACGAACCTCGTCGCGTGCGGGACAGTCAAGACCGTTTCGGACGCGTTCACCATCGCGCGCGTAGAGCAGCCGTCCTTCCTGCGGACGTGGCAGCGATCCCGGGGCGTGTTCGGCGTGGACTTCATGGTGTGCACGGATCTCCTGACCGCGCAGGCCATCGTGCGCATCGTGGGGCTGCCGACGGCGCGGGACGTAGACCCGTTCGCGAACGGCCTCGTGCAGATGGCGGAGTTCGAGGTGGACGCGGACAGCCCGCTCGCGGGCCAGACGGTCGCGGAGGCGGACACGTTCGACGCGTTGACGTTCGCGGCGCTGGTGCGCGACGAGGAAGTCGTGTTGCCGCGCGGGGACACGGTCATCGAGGCGGACGACCAGGTCGTCGTCATCGGGCGGCCCGACCGCGTGGAGGCGTTCGCGGGCGCGGTGTCGCCGGAGGCGGAGACGGACGTGGAGGACGTGGTCGTGGTCGGCGGGAGCACGACGGCCTACCAGGTGGCGCGGTTGCTGGAAGAGCGCGGGCTGTCGCCGACCCTCATCGAGCAGGACGAGGCGCGGGCGCGCGAACTCGCGGAAGACCTGCCGAAGACCACGGTACTCCAGCACGACGCGACCGACCGCGACTTCCTCGAACGCGAGCACATCGGCGACGCGGACTTCGTCGTGTCGATGCTGGATTCGGACGAGAAGAACCTGCTCGTCGCCCTCCTCTCGAAGCGCGTCGGCGCGGCGCGAACGGTCGCGGTCGCGGACAACCCCCAGTACGTCTCGCTGTTCCAGACGGTCGGCGTGGACGTGGCGGTGAACCCCCGGGAGGTGACCGCGGAGGACATCACGCGGTTCACGCGCGAGCGCCAGGCCGAGAACGTCGCCATCATCGAACCGGAGAAGGCGGAGGTGCTCGAAGTCGAAGTCGGCCCGGAGAGCGTGCTCGTCGGCCGGCCGATTCGGGAGGCGGTCGCCGACCTCCCCGCGGGGTTCGTCATCGGCGCTATCACGCGAAACGGCGAGTTCGTCACGCCGCGCGGTGACACGGTCGTCGAGCCGAACGACCACGTCGTCGCGCTCGTGACGAACGAGGCGCACGACGAGGTCGCAGACCAGCTATGAGGCTGTGGGTGGAGTGGCGGGCGAGCGTCAGCCTCGTCGGCACGGTCGTGAAGTGGCTGTCAGTCCCCCTTCTGTTCCCGCTCGCGCTCGCCGCCTACTACGGGGACGGCGTCGCCGTGTTCGCCGCCACCATCGGTATCGCGTTCGCCGCGGGCTGGCTTCTCGAACGCCTGGACGACGACCCCGACCTGGGGTCGCGGGAGGCCTTCCTGATGGTCGCCCTGACGTGGCTCGCGGTGAGTGCCGTGGGCGCGCTCCCCTACCTGTTCGAAGCGCACGGAATCCCGGGCGTCGTCGCGGGAAGTCCGGACTCGACGCTCGCGAACCCCGTGAACGCGCTGTTCGAGTCGATGAGCGGGTTCACGACGACGGGCGCAACCGTGATGGGGAACATTTCGTTCGACCACCACTCGCGGGCGCTGATGATGTGGCGGCAGGTGACGCAGTGGCTCGGCGGCATGGGAATCGTCGTGCTCGCGCTCGCCATCCTCCCCCAGCTGTCGGTCGGCGGCGCGCAGTTGATGGATGCCGAGGCCCCCGGCCCGGGCCTGGAGAAACTCACGCCCCGCATCGCGCAGACCGCGCGACGGCTCTGGGGGCTCTACCTCGGTCTCACGGCGCTCGAAGTCGTCGTACTCGCGCTCGCCCACGAGGTCGAACTCGCCCCGAACATGGGGCTGTACAACGCGGTCGCGCACGGCTTCACGACGATGCCGACCGGTGGGTTCAGCCCGGCGGCGCGGTCTATCGAGGCGTTCTCCGCGGTCGCGCAGTGGATCATCATCCCGTTCATGGTCGCGGCGGGGACGAACTTCGCGCTGTTCTGGCATGCCACGGTCGGCGACCGCCACTTCCTCGACGACACGGAATTCCGCTGGTACGTCGGCTCGCTCGGCGTTCTCACCGCGGTTCTCGCCGGTCTCCTGTTCACGGGTCAGGTGACGGACGCGGAGAACGTCGGGCGCGTCGCGAGCGCGGTCGAACCCGCGCTCCGGCACGCCGCGTTCCAGGTCGCCGCCATCGTCACGACCACCGGGTACGCGTCGATGGACTTCACGCTCTGGGGGGAGCCCGCGAAGTACCTCCTGTTCGCCATGCTGTTCGTCGGCGGGAGCGCGGGCAGCACCGGCGGCGGTATCAAGATAATCCGCTGGATAGTCGTCGCGAAGTCCGTCAAGCGCGAACTGTTCACGACCGTCCACCCGGACGCGGTGAAGCCCGTGCGCCTCGGGGGGCGCGCGCTCGACGAGAAGTCCGTGCGCGGCATCCACGCGTTCACCCTCCTCTACCTCGGCATCGTGCTCGTCGGTACGTTCCTCGTCGCTCTCTTCGGCACGCACGGCGGCGAACCGCTCACGGTGTTCGAGTCGCTCGCCGCCACCGCTTCGACCGTCGGGAACGTCGGGCCGGGGTTCGGGTTCGCCGGGCCGATGGGGAGCTACCTCTCGTTCTCCGCGCCCGCGAAACTCCTGATGGTCGCGTTCATGTGGGTCGGCCGCCTCGAAATCTTCCCCGTGCTCGTCCTCCTCACCCGCTCCTACTGGACGAGTTAACGACAACGAAATATGCGAGTATTCAGTTAGTGTTTCCAGAATACGTAGATGCGGAACGAGGTATGGTATGCCACGAGTTGGCGCGGAACGTGGTCGGCGGGTGCTCGCGCAGCGAATCGCGGACACCACCGAGACCTGCGGGGACTGCGGGTTCACGGGGACGCTCCTCGGGAGCGCGTGGCGGATGTCCGTCGGCCAGCACCCCCGCCGCGACACGACGGTCTACCGGCTCCGCTGTCCCGACTGCGGCGAGCGAACCGCCGTCGAACTCACGCTCTGAACGCATCGAGCGTGTCCGTCGGCACGCTCGTCGATGAGTACACCTTCACGAGGTCGTCCGCGCGCAGCGTCGTGTCGCCCTTCGGCGTGATGGTCGCGCCGCCGCGCTCGACCGCGACGACGAGCACGTCCTCACCCACCAGCCCCGCCTCGTTCGCCTCCTGGAGCGTCTTCCCGTCCAGGGGCGCGTCCGCCTCCACCGTCACCGCGATGACCTCGTCGTCGGCCCCCCGTCCGAACGGCTCCCGGGACGCGTCGTCGGCTGCGCCCGGTCCGAACGGCCCGTACGGCCGGTAGTGTTCGTCCTGCAGGAGCGCCTCGTCCTCGATTTCGAGGCCGACGTTCGTCAGCTTCCGCGCGAGCCGCGAGAGGTCGTCCGTGTCCGTTCCCACCACCTTTACCGCGAGGTTCCCGCGGCCGCTCATCACCTCTCGCACCTGCACGACGCCCGGCACGTCGAGCGCCTGCTGGGCGAGGTGCGCGCGCTCCGACGCCGACGCCGTCGCCGTGATGACGTTCGTGAGCCGACCCTCCACGCGCTCGTAGTCCACATCCGCGTGGTAGCCGCGGATGACGCCCGCCTCCTCCAGTTTCGCGATGCGGTTGCGCACCGTCCCGGGGGACACGTCCATCTCCTCCGCGATGTCGGGGGCGCTCGTGTTCCGGGCGTCCCGTTCGAGCGCGTGGATGACTCGCCGGTCGAGGCCGTCGAAATCGTACTCCATACTTATATCCCGTTGCGGATTACGGAATAGTTGTCGAGTTCGTTGCGCCGCGCAGTCAGCACGCTTTTTACGGGCACGGTCGTCGTGTGGTCTATGTCTGACTCCGCGGAGGCCTCCGACGGGTCGCACGACGTCGAGGCCGAACTCTCCCGAGACATGGGTCTCTGGGGAATCACGTTCATCGGTATCGGCGCGATGATCGGCGCGGGCGTGTTCGCGCTCACCGGCTTCGCGGCCGGCCTCGCCGGGCCCGCGCTCCTGCTCGCGTTCCTCCTGAACGGCATCATCGCCTCCTTCACCGCGATGAGCTACGCCGAACTCGGCGCGGCGTTCCCGCGCTCGGGCGGCGCGTACAACTGGGTCACCGAAGCCATCCCCCGCCCCTGGGGCTTCTTCACCGGCTGGACGAACTGGTTCGCGCAGGCCGTCGCCTGCGCGCTCTACGCCGTCACGTTCGGCTCGTTCTTCACCGAGTTCTTCATCATTCTCGGCCCGCTCCACCACGACTTCGCCCTGTTCGGAGTTATCACGAAAACCGTCCTCGATAAGGCGCTCGCCGCCGTTATCGTCGCGTTCTTCGCGTACATCAACTACAGGGGGGCCGAGGAAACCGGACAGATCGGAATCGTCGTCACGACCATCAAGGTCATCATTCTCGGCGTGTTCGTCGTCTTCGGAACGCTCGCGACGCTCAAGGAACCGAACTGGACGGTCACCTTCCTCGGCGGCCAAGGCTTCTTCGCGAACGGCGTCACGGGCGTGCTCGCCGCGATGGGCTTCACGTACGTCGCCTTCGAGGGGTACGACATCATCGTCCAGTCCGGTGAGGAAGTCAAAAAGCCCGGAACGAACATCCCGAAAGCCATCTTCTACTCCATCGTCGTCGTCATCCCCATCTACATCCTCGTGGCATTCGCCGCAATCGGCGGTATCGACGTGACCGCCGACCTCCTCTCCATCGCCGGCGTCTCCGGAACACCCGCCGACTGGACGACCTGGCAGCTGCTCGGCGAACTCGGCGAACTCGGCATCATTCAGGCCGCCGGCCAGTTCGTTCCCTACGGTCTCCCCCTCCTCCTCATCGCCGGTCTCACGGCCACGATGAGCGCGCTGAACGCGACGCTCTACGCGTCCTCCCGCATCGCGTTCTCCATGAGTCGGGACAAACTCCTTCCCGACCCGCTCTCCCAGATCCACGACTCGACACGCGCGCCCTACGTCTCCATCTTCGTCTCCGGGGCCGTCATCGGGCTGATGGCTATCGTCCTCCCAATCGAGTCAGTCGCCGCGGCCTCCTCGGTCATGTTCCTCCTCCTGTTCTCGATGGTGAACATCGCCGTCATCGCGATGCGGAAGAACCGCCCGGATCTCGAACGCCCCTTCGAGGTTCCGTTCATGCCGATAACTCCGGTTCTGGGCATTTTCTTCCAGCTCCTCCTCGCGCCGTTCCTCCTCTACACGCTCGGTCTCGGATTCGGTGAGGACGGCTTCATCGCGCTCGTCACGATGACGATCTGGTTCGCGCTCGGCGTCGGCGTCTACTACAGCTACTCCCAGGAGCGCGAACTCGAACGCATGGAAGAACAGACCCCGGCGGTCGTCACGGAACGCGCGCCGGAAGACCGCGAGTACCAGGTCGTCGTCCCGGTCTCGAACCCGGAGAACGTCGAGCAGTTCATGCGGACCGCCATCGACCTCGCGCAGGAGAACGACGGCGAAATCCTCGTGATGAGCGTCGTCACCGTCCCCCAGCAGACGCCCATCGAGGAGGGCCGGGCGTTCGTGGACGAGAAACGCGAGGTCATCGACGAGGCGATGTCGTTCGCGGACGACGAGAACGTCCCCGTCTCCGGCACCGTCCGCATCGGCCACGACGTGTCGACGGCCATCCTGAACACGCTCGAACAGCAGTCCTCGGACGCCGTCCTGCTCGGGTGGCGCGGCCGCGGCCGCCGCCGCGACGCCGTGCTCGGAAGTAACGTCGACGCGGTCGTCACCGGCGCCCCGTGTGACGTGTTCGTCGAGAAAATCGGCGCCGACGCGGACGGATCCGTCGACTCCATCCTCGTCCCCGCGGCAGGCGGCCCGCACGGCGAACTCGCCGCCGAGGCCGCGCGCGCCGTCGCGCACTCCGAGGACGCGCCGGTCACCCTGTTCCGCGTCCGGGAACGCGGCGAGACCGACGGGGGCGAGAACGTGCTTGCCAACGTGCAGGCCGCGCTCGGCGATGTGGACGTGACCGTGACGGAAGTCGAGGCCGACGACGTCGCGGACGCCATCGTCGAGGAGTCCGCGAACCACGACCTCACGCTCATCGGCGCGACCCGCGAGGGGATGCTCCAGCAGCTCGTGTTCGGCGCGATTCCGGAAGAAGTCGGTCGCCGCGCCGAGTCCACGGTCATCATGGCGAAGAGAAACATCGGGATCACCTCCCGGATTCGCCGCTGGTTCCACTGGGAATAATCAGACAGTGAACCGGTTGAGGAGGTAGCGGACGACGGTGTGGCCGCGTGTCGTCATCGCGTGCGTTAGCGCAACCGTGCAGTCGAGTTTCTCCGCGAGTTCGTCGGGGAGCGACCCGAACACGACGTCGTAGAGCACGTGGCGGGCGGCGGTTCCGACGACGACGAGCTCGGAGTCAGTGGCGGCCGCGGATAGCGTCTCGAAGGCATCGTCCGTCCGCGCGAGTTCGAGTGCTGTCGCCGCGTCACAGAGCGCGGCGACGGTCTCCTGGTGGGCGAGTGCGGACTCCCGCTGAGCGTCGGTCGCGTCCGCGTCGAGCGCCTGCAGGAGGCGGAGCGTGGCGTCGTGTTCGCTCGCGATGGCGTCCGCGACGACGACCGCGAGCGGGTCGTAGGGGCCGCCGTCGGCGGCGACGGACACTTCGTGGATGTCGTCGGGGAGCCCGCGGTTCCGCACGAACACGAGGTCGCTGTCGGCGTGCTCGATGTACCAGTCGACGTCCTCGTCCATGAACTTCTCGTGGCCGAACTCGGGTTCGACCTCGCCGAACGCGACGTCGAAGTCGGCGGCGTAGTTCGCGACGGCGCGACGGACGTCGTGGGAGACGACTTCTGTGGCCGTGATGGGCACGTCGAACTGGCTGGCGAAGTCGTTCGTGCGGTTCTCGAACGCGACGTCGCCCGCGTTCACTTCGCCGGCGGCGCTCGAGAGCGACACTTGGTCGGGGACGACCTCGAAGCGCGCGACCTCCACGCTGCCGTCGCGGCGCGCGGCGACGGACGCGGCCATCCGGAGGAGGGGAGCGATCCGGTCGAAGGGGGCGTCGGCGTCCACGGCGACGAGGACGCGCTGGTCGTCCGCCGCGAAGGCGTCCCGGATGCCGTCCGCGGACGTTGCGTCCGCGCTCCGCCGGATCGCGTCGACCGCCGCGCCCTCGCGTTCGACGCGAGACCGGCCGTACAGGAGGTACCACGCGACCGCGGCGACGACGATGCCGCCGGCGCCGAGCAGGGGGAGTCTCCCCATGTACGTGAGGAGAACGAGGCCGCCGCCGATGCCGAACAGTTGGGGCCACGGGTAGAAGGGGGCGGTGAACTCGGGGTCGTATCCCTCGAGGTCGCTCTCCCGGAACGCGATGAGTGCGAAATCGATGAGGACGAACACGAGGAGTTGGAACGCGCTCGCGAGTTTCGCGAGCGCGACGACGTCGACGAACGCGATGAGCGCGAGCAGGACGACGCCCGTGACGCCGATGGACGCGATGGGCGTGCGGAAGCGGTCGTGCGTGGACGCGAACCGCTCGGGGAAGAGGCGGTCGCGCCCCATCGCGAGCGGGTAGCGAGACGAGGCGAGGATGCCGGCGTTCGCCATGCTCGTGAGCGCGAGCACGGCGACGACGGAGACGACCGTGATGCCGAGGTCGCCCGCGAACTGCGCGGCGGCGTCAGCCATCGGCGTGTACGAGTGCGCGAGCACGCCCGCGGGAGTGACGCCGACGACGACGAAGACGACGAACGTGTAGACGAGCATCATCAGCGCGATCGAGCCGAGGATGCCAAGCGGGATGTTTCGACCCGGGTTCTCGACTTCCTCGGCGACGCTCGCGATTTTCGTGACGCCCGCGTAGGAGACGAAAACGAATCCGGTTGCGGCGAGCAGGCCGTCGATTCCGTCCGCGAGGAAGGGGTGGTACTGGGCGTGGTCGACGTACGTGAGGCCGTCCCCGATGAAGACGAGGAGGACGGCGAGGACGACGCTCACGATGACGGCCTGGAGGCGGCCGGTCTGCTTGACGCCGAGGACGTTCACGGCGAGCAGGAGGAGTCCGAGTCCGAGCGCGATCGGTTTCACGGACGCCGCGAGCGTCGGCGCGAAGAGGGCGAGGTAGGCGCCGAGGCCGACGAGCGCGAACGCGCTCTTGAACACGAGGCTGAACCACGCGCCGATTCCGGCGATGGTACCCGCTCCCGGCCCCATCGCGCGGTCGATGTAGAGGTAGGTGCCGCCGGCCTCCGGCATCGCGGTCGCCATCTCCGCTTTCGCGAGCCCCGCGGGGAGGACGACGAGGCCGGCGAGCAGGTACGCGGCGATGACGGCGGGGCCGGCGAGTTCGGCGGCCAACCCCGGGAGGACGAAGATCCCGCTACCGACCATCGCGCCGATGCTCACCGTCAGCGTCGCGTACAGCCCGAGGTCGCGTTCGAGGGATTTCGGCATCGCGTTCTCAATCACGCTCGACCTCCTTGAATGCCTCCGGTGAATTCTCCCGCAATCGACCGCTTTATGCCCGTGCCGTGGGCACTGAAACGTATGACCGACGTCGACCCACGGATTCTCATCCTCGGTGCGCCGGGCGCTGGAAAGGGAACGCAGAGTCGCCGACTCGCGGACAATTACGGCATCGAGCATATCACGACGGGCGACGCGCTCCGCGCGAACAAGCACATGGAGACGGAGTACGGCACGCCCGCGGAGTACATGGACGCCGGCGAACTCGTCCCCGATCCGGTCGTGAACGAGATCGTGAAGGCCGCTATCGAGGACGCGGCGGGCTTCGTGCTCGACGGCTACCCCCGCAACGAGTCCCAGACGGAGTACCTCGACGGCATCACCGACCTCGACGTGGTGCTCTACCTCGACGTGGCCGACGACGAACTCGTCCGCCGACTCACCGGCCGCCGCGTCTGCGAGGAGTGCGGCGCGACCTACCACGTGGACTTCAACCCGCCCGAGGAGGAGGGTGTCTGTGACGAGTGCGGCGGCGACCTCTACCAGCGCGACGACGACACCGAGGAGACCGCGCGCGAACGCATCAGCGTCTACGAGGAGAACACGCAGCCCGTCATCGACTACTTCCGGGACGCCGGCCTGCTCGTCGAAATCGACGGCGAGCAGACGCCGGACGAGGTCTGGGCGGACGTCGAGGACGCGGTCGACGCCCACCTCGACGACGCGTAAGCGTCCGGACGAGTAGGGACAGGTTGATGAACGCCCGCTTCAGACTCTTTAGGTAGATGGCTCGAACCGAACAGACAGTCCGGTCGCTCGTCCGCGAGGATCCCGAGCTGGCGGACGCCCTCGAACGCCTCCTCGACCAGCAGGAAGGCGGCGAGGGGGACGCCCTGAAGTGGCGGAACGTGAAGGAGGACGTGACGACCGGGCAGTGGGGACGCCTCATCGAGAAGGGCGTGCTGGAGGACGCCGACGACGGCTTCCGGCTCACCGACACGGACGAAATCCGGGAGGCGCTCTCGGAGGACGTGGAGGCCGACGACGACGAGGATTCGAGTTGGTCGCAGTGGGACAAGATGGCGGCCGTCGGCGCGGTCGCGATGATGGCCGGCTACTCTATCGGGAGCGTTCGGAACACGGTCGGTCGGTTCCTCGACCTGGTGCTCGGCCCGCTCGACGCGATGCTCCCCTTCTACCTCGTCATTCTCGTGCTCGCGACCCTCACCGGACTCTACTCCACCATCCTCCAAGACAACCTCATGGACATGTCCGGGATGGGCGAACACCAGGAGCGCATGCAGGAGATTCAGGACGCCCAGAAGGAGGCGCGCGCGAACGACAACGACGAGCGCCTCGACCAGCTCCGCGAGGAACAGATGGAGCTGATGGGCGACCAGCTCGGCATGTTCAAACAGCAGTTCCGGCCGATGGTGTGGATCATGCTCATCACCATTCCAGTGTTCCTCTGGATGTACTGGATGCTGCTGGCGGGCCACGTCGACGGCGGCGAGGGATACCTCGTCCTCCCGATGTTCGGCCGGCTCGAACTCCTGGACGGCGTCGCCGGGTTCTTCCCGGCGTGGATCGTCTGGTACTTCTTCTGTACGATGAGCATCGGCCAGATCCTCCGGAAGGCCCTCAACGTCCAGACCGGTCCGGACACGGCCTGACGCGGTTCACAACCTCTTTACTTCGCGCGGGCTGAGGACTGATATGTTGATTACTATCTCGGGCCCGCCGGGCTGCGGGAAGTCCACGAACGCCGCCGCATTGGCGGACGCACTGGACTACGACCACGTCTCCGGCGGCGACATCTTCCGGGCGCTCGCGGACGAGCGCGGCCTCTCCCTCGCGGAGTTCAACGAACTCGCGGAGACGGACGACCAGATAGACCGCGATCTCGACCAGCAGTTGCGGGAGACCGCGCGCACGCGCGACGACCTCGTTCTGGAGTCCCGGCTGTCGGGGTGGATGGCGGGCGAGTACGCCGACCTCAAAATCTGGCTGGACGCCCCGCTCGAAATCCGGGCGGAGCGCATCGCGGAACGCGAAACCAAGTCCGTCGCGGACGCGCTCGCGGAGACCGAGGAGCGCGAGGCGTCGGAGACGGCGCGCTACCGCGAGTACTACGGCATCGACTTCGACGACCACTCCATCTACGACCTCGCCGTGAACACGGCGCGCTGGGGGGAGGACGAGACGCTCGACCTCCTGCTCGCGGCCGTCGAGGCCTACGACCCGAGCGCGGACGAGGGATCGACGCCGGTCGAGGGCGTTACGTACGAGTTCTGATGCGCGCACCACCCATGGAGCGGTCGGTCGAGAGCCTGCTCGAATTCGGAGTCGTGAACCTCGATAAGCCCCCGGGGCCGTCCGCGCACGAGGTGTCCGCGTGGGTGCGGGACTTCGCCGGCGTGGAGAAGGCCGCGCACGCGGGCACGCTCGACCCGAAAGTCACGGGCTGTCTCCCCGTGCTCACGGGGACGGCGCCCCGGCTCGCGCCCGCACTCTTGGAGGGGTCGAAGGAGTACGTCGCCGTGCTCGAACTCCACGACGACGCCCCCGGCGACCTCCGGGACGTGATCGCGGAGTTCGAGGGCCCGCTCTACCAGAAACCACCGCGGAAGTCCGCGGTGTCCCGCCGCCTCCGCGTCCGCGAGGTCTACACGCTCGACGTGCTCGAAGTCCGGGAGCGCCAGGCGCTCCTCCGAATCGAGTGCGAGAGCGGAACCTACGTCCGGAAGCTCTGTCACGACCTCGGGCTGGCGCTCGGCACGGGCGCACACATGGGCCACCTCCGCCGCACCGCGACCGGCCCGTTCGACGATTCGGATCTCGTGACGATGCACGAGTACGTGGACGCGCTCGCGGAGTGGCGCGACCGCGGGGCGGAGGACTGGATTCGCGGCGTCGTCCAGCCCGCGGAGAACGCGCTCGTCCACCTCCCGCACGTCACCATCGCGCCCTCTGCCGCGAGCGAGGTGGCGAACGGCGCGCCCGTCTACGCGCCCGGCGTCATCGACCACGACGACCCCGAGCCCGGCGCGCTCGTCGCGTGCGTCACTCCGAACGACGCCGCGGTCTGCCTCGGCCGCGCCACCGGCGCGCTCGACGCCGACTCCGGCGAAGCCGTCACGCTCGAACGCGTCCTCGTCTAGCCCGCGAAACGAAGCCCTTAACCCCGGGCCACTCCTCGAAACACGTGTGGGGCCGTGGGGTAGCGGTATCCTCGGCGCATGGGGTGCGTCGGACCCGAGTTCGAATCTCGGCGGGCCCACTTTTCAGCATTCGTTGCCACAGAGCGACTGCGACGAACTCGTACACGCCGCCCGGAGCCGTCCGTATCGAGTGTTCCGTCGGTCGTTTTACGATATTTGGTAGAAGGCTTTTATCAGTCTCACTGGAATGGTCGGGTATCGCGTGTCCCGGAATACTGTCGTCGTTGTCGAGGACGAACGATCCGTCCGCGACCTCTACACGGCCTGGCTCGCTGACGCGTACGACGTTCGGACAGCCGACACGCTCGCGGACGCTCGCGACGCGCTCGACGACACGGTGGACGCGGTGTTACTCGACCGGAATCTTCCGGACGGCACCGGTGACGACCTCCTCGAGACGATAGCCGAGCGCGACCTCACGTGTCGCGTCGCGATGGTTACGGGCGTCGAACCCGACATCGACGTGATTTCGCTGGGATTCGACGACTACCTCGTGAAGCCGGTGGAGCGTGACGTGCTCGTTGAAACCGTCGAGCGGCTTGTCGACCTCCACGACTACCCGGGGGCCGTCCGTGCGTACTATCAGATGGCCGCGGCGAAGGCGTCCCTGGAGGAGGCGAAGTCACCGACCGAACTCGCACGCGACGAGCGATACCGCGAGCTCTGCGGGGAGTTCGAGGCGCTTCAGGAACGAGTGGGGCCGACTGCGGGGACGACGAACCCGAACGTGGTTCGCGTGTTGTTCCGCGGTCTCGCCTAGGCGTCGCCGAAGCACTTCAGGACGAGTGCGAGGAAGCAGACCGCGCCGATAGTCGGAACGATGAGCGTCAACATCGGATGGCTCGTGATGTGTGCGGCCTTCGCCAGCCCCACGACGAGGTAGGCGGTGATGAACACCATCGCGGGGGCGAGGAGGAGCCACGCTGTCAGCGGGGATCGCTGTGTCGCCGTTGTCTCTCCGGTATCGGGCTTGGCGAACGCGATGTCCGTGACGCCGAGGCCGTGGGGCGTGCAGCGTCGTTTCACCATCCACCACGCGTCCCGCGCGTCGCTCGGGAGTTCGTGCACGAACACGATGAGGTAGTCGCAGCCGCGGCCGACGGTTTCGGGGTGTCGGTGGATGCCCGCGTGGCCGTACGCGGCGAGGCCGGCCACGAGTTCGACGCCGATGTTGTCGTCGATGAGCAGGTCGCAGTCCCCGCTTCCGTTCTGCACGGTCACGGGAACGTCACCGAGCGCTTGGCGGATTTCTCCCCGGATCCACTGCGCGAGATGGCGGCCCTCCGGTGGGGACGCGAGTTCGTCCGCATGGAGCGCTTGCTGGACCGATTCGAACAGGACTGCGGCGTCGTCGGGCGGCCGCTGTTCGGGTGTCGGCGTGGCGCGTGCGTTCCGCGCGGACTGATTCAGGGCTATTGGTCGTCGCTCCCCTGAACATCTCTCACGGTGCGGCCAAGTGTTACTGCCGAACCATATCGAGCGCGACCGCCCGTGACCCTAATCGTTTAGGCCGGCGTGTTCGCCGAACGCCTCCGCGAACACCGTGCCGAGCGCTTTCCGGAGGTGTTGGTGGAACGTCGGCGCGCTCACGCCCATCGCGCTCGCGACTTCCTCGCCGGTGTGCTCGCGCGGCCACGAGAAGAACCCGTGCTCGTACGCTGTTTTGAGGGCGGTTCGCTGTTTCTCCGTTAACGACTCCACGAGCACTGCCGGCTGGGACGCTCGCTGGGAGCGCCGCACCAGTTCGATGCCCGGGAGGCGTTCCTCGCACGCGGCCACCAGCGCCCGCACGGACCGCGTCCGCGGCACCGTCACCGACACCTCCAGTTCCTGGGGGGTCGCCGCGAGCGACTGCACGGACGCGCCGTGCGCCGCCAGCACGTCCACCGCCGGGAACTCGGACACCACCAGGCCGCCGAGCGCGCACTCGCTGTCCGCGTCGAACACGTCCGCGGACTCCACGGACACGAGCGCGTCCGCCGCCGCCGACACCGACGCGGGGTCGATATCGGCCGCCGCGACGTACACGAGCCACGACCCGTCGTCCTTCGACACGACCTCCTCCAGGTCGAACGTCGCGCCCGTCCGTCGCGCCATCGCGGATACCGGTCCCGTCGCGTCCGGCACCCGGAACGCCACTTCCACGTCCCCGCCCGTCACGAGGGCTTCCTTGCGCTCCACGGCGTTCACGGCGCTCGCCACCGTCGCCGCGAGCACCTCCAGCACCGTCACGTCCACGTCGTTGAAGCCGTCCGCTTCCGAGCCCGCGACGAGCACGCCGTGCGACCCGACGGACATCACGAGCGTCTCGAGTCCGTCGAACACGTCCGCGGCCGCCACGGTGTGCGTCTCCTCCGCGACGAACGCCGCCCACACCGGGGAGTCGTCCCCTAGCACGGGCAGGTCGTCGAGCGCTCCGTCGCCGGCCGCCGCGACGAGCGCGCGCTCGTCCCCGTCCCACCGGTAGAACGCCGTCCGGGACAGTCCGAGCAGGCTGTCCGCCGCCGCGACCGCGTGTTCGAACACGTCCCGCGGGGTCTCCGCCGTGATGAGTGCGCGCGTCGTCTCGTGCAGCGTCGCCACCGCCTGCTCGCGCGCCGCGCGCTCGCGCACGTCCCGTCCGACGCCCGCGACGTGCGTCACCTCGCCGTCGTCGTCCGTGATGCGGGAGAACGTGAACTCGAACGGCACACTCCCGGAGTCCGCACAGTCGCGTCGACGCGCGCACTTTCGTCCGCTATCGCGGCCTCGAACGCCTCCGCCGCGGCCGCCCGGTCGTCCGGCGCGACGAACGACTCCAAGTCCGCGTCGCTCGGGTCCACCTCCCCCATCACGTCCTCCAGCCGGGAGTTCCAGTGCGTCACCGTCCCCGAGCGGTCCGCGACGAAGAACACGTCTTGCACCGCCTCTAGTGCGTCCTCGACGAACGCCCGGCTCGCCGCGAGCTCTCGCTGCGTCTCGTACGCCTCCGCCGCGTTCACCACCGTGTTCGCGAGGATGTCGAACTGCCCCCGTCCGGGGCGCTTCTGCACGTACTCCGTCGCCCCCAAACTGATGGCGTCGCTCGCCACGTCCTCGCTCCCCGCCCCCGTCAACAACACGAACGGCAACTCGGGGCGCTCCGCCCGCACGCGCTCCAGGAGTTCCAGGCCGTCCATCTCCGGCATCTCGTAATCGCTCACCACGCACGAGAACCCCTCCCCGAGCCGGTCGAGCGCAGCGCTCGCGCTCGTCTCCGCCCCCAACGTAAACCCTTATTCTTCTTGATGTGACACACACTCAGCGAAACCAACCACTCCATGGGGGCGTCGCCACTACGCGGGGTGAACACTGATGGGGGTGCTGCGGGTGTGACCGCTATCGGTACTCAACACGGACGCTAAGGGTTTGACCCAGCCATAGGCGGCTATCGCTACGTGTACGGATTGTCCGCAGTCGATAGCCGTGTAATCGTGTCGAACCGGTCGAAATCGTCGTCGAAACTGTAGACGTACTCGATTCCGACTCGGTTCATGTACGCCGCCGTTACGGCGTCTGCGAGTTCGAGATTTCGCTCTCGAAGGAATATCACCTGTCCGTCCGCCTGATCCGATTCGGTCGGATGAACGAGTTCGATGTTCTTGCTGTCTTCGAGGTACTGGAACGTTTCAACCGCTCTCCCCCAGGTCGTGTTCTTCTGAATCGACGCCAGTGCCTCCATCAGATTCTGTGAAAGCACGTGAACGAGCGGGAGGTCTCCCTGGTCGACCGCGTCCATAATCTCGCTCGGTCGTGGAACGCGTCACGGCGGCTTCGGTCCGCGAAAAGAACGTTCGCGTTGACGACAGCCCGAACCATTCAGTTCCGCGTGTGCGATGCTTCAGTCTCTTCGAGCGCGTTCGTCTCCCCCATGTCGATAGGGTCGGGGCGCTCGGCGTCCCCGCGCGGCACCCACCAGAGCACGATACCGCTCGTCTTCCGGCGCCGCACCAGCCCACGCTCGTGAAGCGCGTTCAGGCGCGCCCGGGCGTCGTCCGTCGAGCAGCCGAGCACGTTCGAGATATCGCTCGTCGTCACCCCCGGCGGCTCCATCGTCTCAACGACTTCGAGCACGTCCTCAGCGCTCACCGTCGTCGTCGGTTCTGAGTCGGTTCCACTCATACCCGAGAATACGCCAGTATCGCGTAAAAGCATTCGCCCACCGACGGCGTCGCCACTACGCGGGATGAAAACAAAGAGGGGAGAATGCTGCGAGTGTGACCGCTTACGGGCGGTCAGTCGTCTTGTTTAGTTCTCGTGACGTTCCCGAGAACCGCGTTCTCGGGGGCTAGCGACGCCGTTAGGCGTCGCGGCGGAGCGCGAGGAGCGCTGCGCCGAGGACCGCGACGAGCGCGAGACCGACGCCGAAGCCAGGCGTGCTACCGGAGGAACCGGAAGTCGTCGTGGCTGCGGTCGTCGACTGCGTCGTACTCTGCGTGGTCGACTGCGTCGTACTCTGCGTGGTCGACTGCGTCGTACTCTGCGTGGTCGACTGCGTCGTACTCTGCGTGGTCGACTGCGTCGTACTCTGCGTCGTGGTCGTGCCCGTGGACGCGACGACGTTACCGTTGGCCGTCGAGCTTGTGCGGGTGTTCGAGATGGTGAACGCGTCACCAGCGTCGATGCCCTGCGGCGTCGTGAAGTTGAATGTCGTGGACCACGTGCCGTCCGGCTGGACGGTCACAGAGGCGCCCTTCACGAACGCAGGCTGGGTGTCGGACGTCGACTGCAGGCGCACGGTGAACGAGGTACCGGGCGCGTAGGTCGACGAGCCGGAGATCGTGACGTTCTCGGATGCGGTCACGTTGTACGGGTTCTCCGAGTAGGACACCATGCCGTCGACGATCTCGAAGTTCGCCATCACGGACTGGTGGGCGCTGTCGGCGTCGCTGCCGAGCAGGCGGTCGTCAGTGACCGTGAACGTGGCGTTGAAGTTGTCGTTTGAGTCGACACTCACATCGTTGTTCGTGCCCTGACGCTCGAAGTCGACTGCGCTGGGCTTGAACGCGACGTAGTAGTTGTTGTTCGCGGCGTCCGAGATCACGTAGAGGCTGCCCGTGGAGCCGCTCACGTTGAGCACCTTCGGCTGCCGGTTGGACTCGGGGTTCGTCTGCATGACGCTCAGGTCGAGCGAACCAGACGCAATGGCGTTCTCGAGGCCGCCTTCCGCTGCGACGAGGCCTTCGAGGCCGGTTGCGCTGATCTGGTGGACGATGAAGTCACTTGCGACGATCGAGGAGTCCTCGGTGAGCGAGCCCTCGTTGATCATCGAGACGAGGTTGCTGACCGTGGTGCTGCCGGAGAGGGTGCCCTGCGGTGCGGTCCAGAGGGTGACGCCGTTCGTGGCGCGCTCCTGAATGAAGAGCGTGCCGAGGGCGTCCGCGGAGCCGACGGTGTCCGCGTAGCTCTGGTCGCCCGTGGACAGGTAGAGGCTGTAGTCGCCCGTGTCCAGGATGTTCGCGAGGTCGGTCTGGCCCTCGAAGGCCAGGCTGTCGGTGCTGTCCTCAGGGAGGGAGACGACGTTGCCGAGCGAGCTGCTGCCGGCGGCGTACGTGTTGAACTGGACGGTGACGGTGCTGTCGTCGTCGTCACCGTCAGTGACCGTGACATTCGCCTGGTAGCCGGACTGCGACTGGCTACCGATGACGAGCGTGGCCGTGCTGGCCGAGCCCGTGATGTCGACGGTAATCTCCGCGACACCGCCCTGTTTCACGTCGTAGCTGCCGGCCTGCGTGAAGCTCACGGCACCGGCCTGGGCTTCTTCAACAGTGACGGTCTCGGTTGCGGAGGCCGTCGTGTCAACGACGTTGAAGTTGAACTCGAGGTCGCCGGTCGTCGAGAAGGCGGCTTCGAGTTTGTCGCCGTCGTTCGTGGAGACGACGATGCCTTCACCGTCGATCGTGCTCGACGCGGCGAACGCGCTCTGGAGCTGGGACGCGGTGAGGTTCGGGGACGTGATCTTCACGTTGAAGCTACTGCGGTCGGAGTCCACGCTGAACGTGGTACTCTGGCCCGCGGTGATCGTCCCGGGGTCAGCCGTGACGGTCACGTCTTGCTTCACGAGCGTGAACGTGATCTGGTTGCCGTCCCCATCAGTGAGGCGGTAGGTGTCTTCTGCGAGGTCGGCGGTCTCGAGGAGGAGCGCGCCGTTCGCGTTGGTGGCTTCCTCGGACTGGAAGCGGAAGTCACCACTGTCCGTTTCGTACTGGAGCTGGAGTGCTTCGTTCGCGTTCCAGCCAGTCTGCGTGAACTTCACGACCTGGCCCTGCCAGATGATGGAGCCATCGGAGGACACCGTACGGTCGTACATCGTGTCGTCGGTGGGCGGCTGCTCGCCGCCGTTATCGTCTTGCTGGGTTTCGACCGTGACGGTTGCGGTCAGCGTGCCGACCGTGCCGTCTGCGGTGATGATTTCGGCAGTGATTTCGTAGGTTCCGTTCGACGCACTCGAGGGGACGCTGACATCAACGGAGGAGGTGACACTGCTGCCAGCACCGATCGTGTAGTACACGAATTCGTGCGTGCTGGACTTGGTGGTGTCAGCGTCTCCGGTGTTCATGCCGGTGATGTTCCAGCCATCCGGCAGTGAGGATTCATTGACGTCGAGTGCGACGCCGGTTGCAGAGGAATTACCGGAGTTTGTGATTGTATACGATACTTGTACGGTGCTCCCTGGTGTGGTAGTTGTACTACCACCTGAGCCGCCCAGGTTCACTGCTGCTGCAGCGGGAACCGTGGCGACTGAGAGGAGCATGAGTGCTGCCATGAAGACAGCAAGGGGTTTTGTCGGTGTTCTCATGCCTGCATTCAAGCCATACATTGCTCCCGGTATATGCTTTGTGTTCTTTCACTCCCCTGGGAATCGCCAATTTGTGGTGACAGACGAGGATTTAGGGATTTCAGCCATCAGCTCTCCATATAAATACGAATGGGTAGACTAGTCCCGTCGTTGGGGGCGAGTGCTACAACTCGTCTCCTGTACTCCGAACGGTGACCGGAACTAGCGTTTCTTCCAGCCCCGATTCGTTCACTTGTTCATGGGTGTGAGTTCGGCTCTCTATCGACGAGCCTGAACGCACGCTCTACTTCCCGTGTGCACACGGGACAGTCCAGCGGAGGGAGCTTGGGATTACTGTTCCTCACGAGCTGGATAGGGAGCTTTGTGAACGAAAAGATATGCCGAGTTAGGTTGCAGTGTTTAAGTTGTTAGACTTGGCTGGGGATTAGGTGGATTGCCAGGCAGCGATGATGGCGAGCGCGTTTTGTGTGTTAAGGCTTCCATGTTGCCATGCACTAATACCAGCGAGAGCTTCCGTTGTTCCGATTTCGTTGTTTTCGTCTGTATCGTAGGTTTCGATGACGGATTCAGTGACCGTGACGGTGAGCGTGGTCTGATCGACGATGCCGCTGGTCCGAATTGCTGTTGCACTGATTGCGTACTCGCCGGGGGAGGTGTTTGCTGGGACGGCTAGTGTGAGTGTTGCTGCGACAGAACTATTTGGCGCGATTGAGAAGTAGGTGAACTCATAGCTGGTATTCTTATAGGCGTCGGCGGTATTACTAACGTCGGTTATTGTCCAGCTATCCGGCAGTGAGGATTCATTGACGTTGATTGTCGCGGGGAGTGCGGTACTTCCTGTGTTTTCGAGTGTGAACTCAACAGTTGTGGTTTCTCCTTGGGTAACAGTTGAATTCGTTCCATGAATCGCGATCGGGCTGGTAACGGTGACTGTTGCGTTAACCGTCGCAATCTCACGTTCCGCAGTGATAACCGTTGCCGGGATCGTGTAGTTGCCGCGGGAGGCATTTGCAGGAACCTGAAGGGTTAGTGTTCCCGACGCATTACTGTTCGCCCCAATGGAGTAGTATACAAATTCCTGCGATGAGCTGCTGTAGGTATCGGCTGACCCACCATGATCGGTGACAGTCCAGCCGTCTGGGAGTGCCGATTCGTTAACGTCCAGGGCAAGTGGGACTGAATCGTTTTCCCCTGCGTTTGTGATTGTGTATGAAAGTGTCGTTGTTTCTCCTGGCGTGACTGTTGTCGTACTTGCTGCGACCGTGATAGCGGGCTGTGTGTTTGTTGCAGCTACTGTTAGGCCACTCGTGAGTAGCGTACTCGCGAGAAGCACCACGAGTACACGATGGATTGTTGAACGCATCATACAAACGGTATGTGAGTCGCACACATAAATCCACTTGACCCCTCCTCTTCTCCTACGTATAGTGATTTACAGATGATTTAGTATAGACTGAGTTCGTAGGACAACGGAATGGGAACTGACCCCGTCTCTTTCACAGTGAGGACAATCTCGATCGCGTGCTTACCTATCCTCGTACCGACGGTCTGACATTAGCGCACACTCCATATCAATTGGCTGTACATGGGTCTCTCATTGAGGGATGTCACCGACAATGCCGGGCTGTCCTAACAACCCGGCAGTCCCGGGGTTTGACCCGGGTATCACGGCGGATTCGGATGCCTTCCACCGAGTGTCCGGGGCGGTCTGTCTCGGAATTCGACGAGGAATACCGACAGTGTCTCTTGGACTTGCTTGAAGTCAGCGACCTCTGGACGAACCCGGAGATTCATGTCGCCTGGACGAAGACGCTGATTGCATTCCATACGATCGCTTTGCGACGCGCCGTACTGATCTGTGTCCCTTCGTCTGCGATGACCCGTACAGAGCGTTTAGACCGTCTCGACGACAATCTCCTCACTCAACGCATTACTGGCGGTTTCCCGAGGCCGCGATGACAGTAGCCGTGCTGAAGAGAGAGTACTGCGAAGGGGTAGGTATCGATGAAATTCGGACTGATAGTGCGACAGAAGTTGTAATTTCGGTATCTCGTCTCTGTAACTGGCGGCCACGTCCATCGGACACGATCTTCCTCAAGGAGAGAATCCCGCCCTTTAGGGCGGCGTGAATCCGACGATTCCACCACAGGCCATGTTCTGACGATAATACGGATATTTAAGCAAAATCATGTCGTAGCATGACGTACACCGAGGCGATTCGTCGCCACCCTAAATGCACAATATCGGGACTCCGAGAACCAGCACGTTCGAGACACACATCTCGAACCGCTGTGGTGTCTCGGTCAAGATAACTCCGAGTCCCCTTGCCGGGGATAGGAGTAACGGCGGTGTGGCCCCGCCATCGGCCCGTCATGCCGACGGGTCGTAAACCAGCAACTATCCCAACCCAGCGGTACAGTGCCGTGGGAAGCCCCGTCGTTTACGACGGGGAGGAGGTCACACCGTTCGGGAACCACTGATACCCCTGACCCCTGGTGAACACCGAGACACCAGCGGCCAGATTCGAAACGCAGGGGTGGCGGTTACGGTGTTGGCACGCTTTTGGCGTTCTGCCAGTACGTGACGAGATTGAGGAAGTTCGTTGTCCCGACCTTCCCGTTTTGCCATGCCTGTACAGTTGTGAGGAACTCGGTCGTTCCGAGCTGTCCGTTGTTGTTCGAATCGTATTGTGCGGCGAGTTGGGTGACTCCGGAGGGTTGTTGGTCGCCGACCGTGATGGTTGTCGGTTGCTGGGTATTCACCCACACCGAATGTTCACCAGTTGTCTCAATGCTTGTCGTGTAGGAGACTGTGGTCGTCGCATTGGCTTCGACAGCGACGGTTTTCTTCGTTGTTTCTGACCCAACGTGGAAGGTTACCGTTGTCTCACCGGCGACCGCACCATCATTCACGACGGTCGCAGTTATCGTGAACTTCTCCCAGGGATCGGTCGTCGTTTTACTGACGGTGTAGTTACTGACATGGATATCCGCCGGTTGCGCCACTGTGATCTCCGTCTGGGAGCGGTTCCCAACAGTGACTGTATGCGTCCCCGTTGTTGCGAAGGTCGCGAAGAACGTAACCTCCTTTGTTGAATCTTCTTGCACACGCACCGTCTTCGTTGTGGCTTTCGTCCCATCCGTATAGAGTGTGACATTTGTTTGGCCGTCTGCACCGCCGGTGTTCGCCACTGACGCGGTCACCCGGAGGCGCTGTTCAGTACTAATCTTCGGATCTGGAACAGCGTACGACACCTCGAAATACGGAACCTGGCGTTCCTGGATCATGAGCGTCTTGCTAGTTGCGGTGCTTGCACTCTCGTTGTCCTCAACGGAGAGTTCCACCGCAACCGTCCCAGAACTCATGAACGTATGCGTTACCGTTGGATCCGTTGTAACGACGGTTTCCGTCGGGAACTCCCATGTGTACTGGGCGATTGTCCCGTCATCAGTTGCAGCACTAGCGTCGAAGGAAACGGTTTCCCCGGCCGTAATGTTCAGCGGGCGATAGGTGAACGCGGGGTGGGGGCGAGTGTTAATATCGGTCTTCCCGACGGTGATAACACTCGGTTCAATATCTGAGATGTCACCCCCGACACTCGTCGTGCCGATGATCGCTTCAATGTCTTGGACCGCGCCGTCCGGGACTTGATAGGTGATAGTGACGGTCTTCGTCTCATTGCCTGGCATCGTTGCCCACTGCCAGCGGAGATCGATGGCATCCCACGTGCCACCCGCAGCGGTTTGGCCGGCAACCTGCCAGCCACCCGGCAGCGTCCCCAAATCAAGAGAGACATCACTGACGGACGTCGATAACGTATTTGTGAGCGTGTAGGAGACGGTGACTTGTTCGCCAGCAAGGGTTGCAGCCTGCTTCGTCTCGATACTAATCGGTGTCGTTTCGTTTTTCGTCCGCGAAACCGTCAAGTCGTAGGCAGTCGGCTGCCGCCCCTCATTCTGACTATAGACTTCAATGTAGTAGAGCCCAGTTCGTGGAGCCGTTAACGTCAGTTGCTCGTTGTTATCATACGATTCACTCGTATCGAAGTACTGTGGTCTCGACCCATCGTCCTTGTTGTCCGGTGCGTAAATCCGCAAATCAAGATTTTCGATGCTGTCGTTAAAGACGGTCGAGGCAGACAACATATCACCTTTCTGGAGACCGATCACGTAGAAATCACGTTCACCCCACAACAGTTCCGCGGAGAAGGATCCGGCATCAATCACTGCCGACGATTCATAGTCGTAATTCGCCTCATACGGATCGCCTTCTGCTGGCACAACCCGATTGATTGAGAACGAATACTCGAGATTCCGCGGCACCTCGTGATCGTCGTCTCCGTAGACCCGAATATAGTAGGTCCCGCCTTTCTGCGCGGTGAACGCAACGCGTTCGTTGTCACTCCACGTTTCTGATCCTTCGATATGTTGGGGTTGTTGTCCGTAATCTTCCCCGTCTTCCCGATAAATGTCTACTTGAAGGTTCTTCTGGCTGTGATTGAAGAACGCCTCAAATTTCACAACGTCACCTGCCTCAAGATCAAGTTTGTAGTAATCTGTTTCACGCGGCCGGAGTTCAGCTGTATGCGTCCCTTCCTGCACCCACGCTGCACGCTGATAGTTATAGTTCGGTTCGTATGCATCGGTTTCCGCGGGCGTAATCCGATCGTATTGCAGGGTGTAGTCCGCGGCATCTCGTTCGTCTTCCCCGGTCACACGGACGTAATAGGTTGTATCCGCTTTCGCAGTGAATGCCGCATATTCGTTGGCACTCCATGAGTTCGACCCGATGATATGATCTGGCTGAGTGCCGTAGTCATCAGTATCCGTCCGGTAGACGTCTAATTGCAGATTGCTGTCGTCGCCGTAGGTATGGAGCACTGAGAGGTTGATGACGTCACCGGCTTCTGCCGTAAATGCGTAGTAGTCTGTATCACTTGGCACCACTTCGGCTGAGTAGTTCCCCTCAAGGATCGGGGCTGCCAGCGTCGTATTGAAGTTCACTTCGTAGATATCTGTCTCCGGTGGTTGGATTCGTTCTACGAGAAGTGTGTACGGGGCGCTTGTCGTATCCTCATTTTCGCCATACACTTTCACGTAGTAGGTCGTGTTCTGTTTCGCAGTATACTCTACGCGCCGATCATCGTCGTAAACCTCTCCATAATCTATTTGATCCGGTTTGCTATCGTAGTCGGACCCATCGGGCTTATACAATTCAATGCGGAGAGCACCTGCCGATTGATCATATTTCATTCGGATGTCGAGGACATCGCCTCGATTGAGGTCAATGGCGTAATAGTCCGTCTCGCCAGCGAGTAGATTTGCCGGATGCCGGTTTTCAGTGATGGGTGCTGCGAGACCGAACTGATAGTTCGGCTCATAGGTCGCATCTTGCGCTTCGCTTGGCGTCGTCCGTTCGTACAACAGCGTATACGGAACGGGTGCAGACTCACTCCCTTCTCGGTTTACCTTCACATAGTAGGTGGCATCTGCTTTCGCGGTGAAGGCAAGCACTTCGTCTGTATCAACCGTCTGTGCAGAGTCAACAACGTCTGGGGCCGAGTCCCAGTCACCACTATACGTATCATCCGGTCGGACAACAGTCAGCCCGAGATTACCAGCGTCCTCGTCGAATTTGACTTCAAGATTCACGACGTCACCCGCGTTCAGATCGAGTTTATAATAGTCAACGTCGCCGCTGGTGATGTTCGCTGGATACCGGCCTTCAGTCGTGTTTGTCGCTGACGCAAGCCCGTTATTCGGTTCGTTCGGGTCAACCGTGGCTGCCAATGTCGGGATGGCAACGACACCAACGAGGAGACACGCACTGAATAGTATCAGTATGTGGACGCGACGCATACCCAACCCGTTTTCGACACTCCACCGTTAACGTTTCCCTTCCACCACTCCCCTACCTGAGTTGCGTTCCGTACCACGTCTCCTACCCGCCACTTCAGAACCTCCCGGGTACAACTGCACGTATCGCTCCTGGCGAGGGACGCGCACTAAGAAAAAAGACAAGACGTGAATCGACGACGAGCGAAAACGGGCCGGCCTCGTTAGGAGGGCGTCGGCACCGTCATGCTCTCCTGCCAGTACGTCACGAGTTCGAGGAAGTTCGACGTCCCGATCTCGTCGTTCTGCCAGGCACTGACAGCACTGAGGAACTCGGTCGTTCCGAGCTGTCCATTGTTGTTAGTGTCGTACTGAGCCGCGAGTTCTTCGACCGGAGTGAGCTGATCTTCTGCGTTGACCGTGATGGTCGTCGCAGCGAGACCGTTCACCGCGACCGTGTGGTTACCAGTCGCACTGAAGCTGGTCGTGAACTCAACGGTCGTCGTCGCGCCGGCCGCGACAGTCACCGTCTGGCTCGCCGTCACGTTCCCATCCGTCGAAAGGGTGACGTTCAGCGACCCTTCAGCGTTTCCAGTGTTCGAGACGGTTGCAGTCACGGTGATGTTCTCACCAGTCACAACCGTCGTGTTGCTGACCGTGGAGTCAGTGACCGAGACATTCGCGGTCGTCGTCTCGAAGGTAACCGTCGCCTGCGAGGCGGCGCCCGCGGAGTCTGCGATCGCCGTAATGGTCGCCGTTCCATCGGCACTGACGTTCGTCAGCATCGCCGTAGCCGTGAACTCATTGGACGCGTTGAGTTCAACGGTCTGCGGAACCATCTTCCCCAGGTCCGTGTTCAAGGACACCGTATCCATGAACGGAACCGTGCGGCCCTGCGAGTCAACGAACTTGAAGCTCACAGAGACGTTCGTACCGGGTTCGACGGTCGTCTTGTTCGGCGTGACGACAAGCCGGTCAACTGCCCCGGTCGTGGTGATCGTTGCCGAGCCCTGCGCGGTGTAGTTCTGCGCCTGGGCGATGAATTCGGTGGTGCCCGTGTTCGAGGTCGCGTTGACCCACACCCAGGCAACACCGTTCTGGTTCGTTGTGTCCGACGTGGTGTTCAGCTTCGCAGCGTTGCCGGAGAGCCGACCGAAGGTGATTTTCTCACCGGCGATCGGAAGCGGCTTGCCGTCGGGGCCGACAAGCTGTGCCTTGATTTTCGTCGCGTTGACCGCACCGGGCGCATCGCTAACCGTGAGGGTTTCCGGTGTGAAGGTCACGTTCAGCTGGGATGCGGTCTGGATCGACCACGTTCCGGAGGTGTTCGTGACGTTCGCGAGCGTCGTCGTCGCGGTAAGCGTCGCCGAGCCTTCCGTGGCGTTCGCCTCGATTGTGAACGTGACGTTACCGCTGGTGATCTGTTTCGTGTTGTCCGCGTCTTGGACGAAGATCGTGCTGTCGTCCGAGGAGTTCAGCGTGATCGTTTCGCTGGTTACAGACGTGTTGACGTTACCGAATTCGTCAACTGCCTGGATAGTTACGTCCAGGGTGCTTTCCGCAGCAACAACACGACTATCAGTCGTGAACTGAAGTTCCTCAACAGGCGCCGCAGTCGTCTCTACGAGCACCGATGGTTCGGGACTCCAGCCCGCAACCGACGCATTAATCTGGTAGTCCTTCTTCTCGGTACCGAGCGTGAGCTTTGCCGTCGCGACACCCTTATCGTTGGTAGTGTTCGTCGCAACAACCGTCCCGTTGACGGTGAACTTGACAGTCTCCCCGCTAATCGGGTTGTTACCACCGTCTCTCAGCGTAACCGTTGCCGTGTGGGTACTGTTTACCTGCGCAGTGAACTCTTTCTTGTGGCTGCTGACGGTGAAGGAACTCTGATTCGGGGAAATTGGACCCGTGACGGTTGCAACCGTCGTGGAGTCCGCATTCCCGTTCTTCTGCTCAATACCAGTGATCGTTACTGTGACACCCGGCTTGGTAGCCGTGAAGGTGATGTACGCCTCACCCTGCGCACTGGTGGTCCCTGAAGATTGTACACTCGAGACGTTTGCTGCAGTGGCGTTGTCGAAGCTCCAGGCAACATTCACGCCAGACCGGTGGATCGGCTCGCCATTCGCGTTGACAAGCTGGAGGGTGACATTCGCAGTCGCCGAACCGTTCGCGGCGATCTCCGTCACGTTCGAGGTGACCTCAACACCCGCAATCGAACCCGAGAACGTCAGCTGCCCAGAGCCGGAATTGAGGGCTTTCGTACTGTCAGTGTCATACGCAGTGAGCGTTACCGTCTCAACCTGCGTGTCAAAGACACTGTAATTAACGTACTCAAACCCTGCGGAATCTGACTTGTTGCTACCTTTTTGGATGGTGACTGAACTATCATCGGAAATCAACGAAAGCTGATTGAAGCTACTGCCGAGGTAACTATCGAAGCTTTCGACGTAATTCCCGAATTTGTCCACGGCGTACACACGAACCTCAGCAATTTCATCGGATTCCGCCTGGTTGACGTTCTCACCATCCTCGACAGCGAATGCGCCGCTGGCCTCTACATGGAGCTGCGTCGGCTCCATATCAACGGTGAAGTTGTCGTTAACCGTTGTCGAAATGGTGGAGCCATTCGTAGTATTGGCGCTTGTCTGGACTTTATAGTCCCCCAGATCTTCGGGGAGCGCGACACTCACGTTGACATACTCGACCGTTTCGTTGTTACCGTTCGCGAAGGTCGAGTTACTCAGGCTCGTCCCGTTTTTGAGTACTCCGCTATTAACGAGGACGATGTCATTCCCATCGGACGGGGAGACGATGACATCGATAGAACTGGCATTCACCGTATGGCCAGTACTCGCGTTGATGGAGACGTTAACGGTGGCCTTCTCGTTGTCAAACGTGTTTTGACCAACGTATTCTACAATGCTGGCATTTCCCGCAGCATTGTTTGTGGCCGCTGCTGCGCCGGTAAATGCGATGGTTCCGCCAAAGACGGAACCGATCATGAGGAGCGTCAGGAACAGGGAGCGAATTTTCGTGCGTGTATCACTCATATTCCTTCGTCACCTCCTGTCGTGGTTGTTTGCGATACGTCACGCCCGGTGGCGTGAGATCCTGTCGTCCGATATTTACCGTGTATCATGGTTTGGTAGTCTTCAGTCTCCACTGCACTGACAGGCCAAATAACAAAGCCCCACCATATATAGTTTATTCATCCGTGAAGTAGCGGCCCGGAGCCACTAATCGGATTTCCACGTGTACGACCGGAGAGGATTCTTAACGAGGTGGGGGGGGAGGGTAGATTGGCCTACTTGGTGTGCGTATGAGCTGCAGTATGGGCGGCATACCACTGGCATGCCGCCTCCTGCAGGCCTCTCAAATGTCAGTGCAGTGGAGAGGCAATTCAGGGTTTTCTTGTGTCCGTAATAGGCCTTGTGGAGAATGCCGACTATTCGTACGTCGCCATGGGGTCACCTGGCTTCGCTTTTTCCGTCTCTCCATGTGGTTCTTGCCACGATGCGCTCCATAGATCCGATCAAGTAACCTCTAATTGTGACATCAGTTTTACATGTCGTTTCGGATGTTTTCTAAGGAAATCGGTAGGCAGAAATTCGTTCAGTTACTGTGTGGGTGCCTGAAGTGGGTAGTCGGTATCGGCAGACTAACCGACCTTCAGGGCTAGCCAGACTCCTGTTTTGCTGGAGAAATATCACTTATGGACATATCTGTCTAATGGGGGGTGATCGAGCTATCAATTATGAGGGATTTCGGGTGTGGATGGATTCTGGGGCCATAGTCTATTATTCTGAGAGGTTCCTGTGGTTGTGGGTAGCGATTGCGAGGCGGACGCCAATTTGGTCTCAGAGGTGGGAGTGGTGTGCGTGTAGCTGTGCGTAGGATGTGTCTCCCCCCGATGTTTATTCTATTATGTGGTGGTTGAAATATTCCCGAATTATGAAGATGCCGTCTTTCGAGGGATGACGTATGCCTAAAGTGATCTCCAGGGAGCGAGTTCGCTCGTTATCACTGCTTATAATTGTCGTTTCTGCGATGTCAGTCGGCGGAATTGCCGTCTCCACCACTACTGGTGAAGCCGCATCCGCCAGTGCAATCACCCTCACCAATATCCAAGATGACGACGGTGACGGCAACCTCGCAGACTTCACCCTCCAAATAAATGCTGACACACGCGTCTGTGAATGGTCATATCTTTGTGGAAATGGTGAGCCCTACTTCAAAGTCACAATCGGCGACTATACAAAGCGAACACCGAATGTTGACCGGAAATCAGGCACCTTCGAAATCAGCGTTGACGCTTCCAAAATCGCCTCCACGGCCAAAGACGTTACCATAACGGTTGAGCTCTACGATGAAGATCTCGACAGTGACGGTCTCCGGAACACCTGGACGAAAACCATCTCCTACGAGCCGATTAACAAGGATCTCTCGGACAAAGAAATGGCGCTTCGCGGGATTGAATCGCTTGCGCCATCCTATACAGAGTATGCGACAACGTTACTGAACAAAAACTACTGGCTTGACAACTCTGCCGACCACATCGAGAACGCAGCGAAAGCAACTGTGCCGACGTCCTCACGGGACATCGGTATGGAAGTGCTCACCCACTATGCTGGCGGTCCTGCCAGCGCCACTTGGACAACCGTTCAGGTCGGCGTCTGGAGTGGGATCAGCTTCTTCGAATGGAAAATGGGCCGGCTCCTCGAATTAAGCAACGGATACGGAGAAGCCGGGTACTCCGAATTCCACACGCAACTCAGTAAACTCGCAGAGAACACCCGAAAAATCAAAACCGCGGACACCGCCCGGGAACGCCGAACCCTCATTGAAAATCGCGAAGAACTTCTCCGGCAATTCTACAAAACTGAACAACGCTATCTCGCAAACCTTCGTGCGACCATCCGGAGTGATGAGGGCTTCGATCTTGACGGGGCCCTCTGGGATTTCTTCGAGGTCAATATGAAAGACTACAGCCGCCTGAAAGACGAGTTCAACGACCTTGAGAAACATCTTATCACAGACTACTACTGGACTCAAATCTACCTTAACGCCGACCAATCTAGTTACGCTAACCTTACGAACGCCGTCACCACGCCGCCAGTCCTCTCCCCGAAACCAGATATTACGAAAGTCTCGGCCCCGAGTACTGTTCGCGTTGGCGAATCCTTTACGATTACTGTCACCGCAACAAATAATGGGGTTGACGCGACATATCAATCAATCGCTGTCTCATTCCCTGATGCCACAAGTGCAAATGCCATCTCAATTACGGATACCGACTTCTCGAATGCCAACTACGCAACCGTCTTCCCCTCGGGAACCAGCGTTGGGCATAAATACGGACTTGGCTCTACCGTCCAATCAAAATACCCACTTGCCGAAGTTGGCGGCCCCTGGGCAACGGATCAAACAAAATCACTCACACTCACAGTAACCCCTAAAGAAAGCGGAACATACACCTTCTACGTGAAATCAGTCGCGAAAGACGGGGGCTGGGAGAGCGATCCTGCAATCGGCGAAACAGCCACGACCGACCAACAATCCGAATACGTCTATACATACACCGTCACGGTCACCGGTGATCGTGATAATGACGGCCTCCTTAACAGCGAGGATCCCTGTCCAGACGATGCCAACTGCGACGGTGATGGTTGGCCCGACGACACCGACCCAACCCCAGAAACACAGAACACCGACGGGGTCGGCGCCACGGATGGAACAGACAGTGAGACCAAAGCGAACACTGACGGCGACGACACCAACAATTACGCTGACAGAAACAACGACAACGACGGCTGGAACGACGGCGTCGATCCAACCCCACTCACGGCAAACACCGATAAGACGTGGCAACCGGACGGTTTCAACAGCGAAACGAAAACCGACACTGATGGCGATGGCACCGCGAATTACGCTGACACAAACAACGATGCCGACGCTTGGCCGGATGCGATTGACCCAACGCCGGTAACGCCAAACACGGACAGCACTTGGAAACGAGATGGCGTTGCCGGCGAAACCACCCGTGATACCGACAACGACGGCACCCCGAATTACGCTGACCCTGACAACGACGGCGATTCAGTCCCTGACGGGACGGACCCACAGCCGCTTGGAACGAACGCTGACGGTGACGGATGGAGCGATAGCACCGACCCCACTCCAAACACGGCGAACACCGATACGACCTGGAAACAGGACGGGATTGGTGGCGAGACCAAACAGGATACGGACGGCGATGGGATCGCGAACTACGCGGACGCGGACAACGATGGCGATGGGTATACGGACAGCAGTGAAGCCGCGAACGGATCGAACCCACTAAATAAAACTTCCACGCCAGCCGGGCCAAATACCCCACCAACCGCAGCGTTCTCCTACACACCCACCAACCCGAACACCACCACAACAGTCACGTTCACTGCCAGCGCGGCGACAGACGACACCGGCATTCAATCCTACGCATGGGATATTCTCGGGGATAGCAATACCGACCAAGCTGGCGAATCAATTACCCATACGTTCTCGGAGGCTGGCGAGTATACCGTCACCCTTACTGTAACAGATGGCAACGGATCCACGGACACGATCACCAAAACGATTCTCGTTACTAGTCCCGCCGAGGAGAACACCACGACGGATCCCACCGGCTACACCTACCGGGTGCCGTATACGCTGAACACCCAGAAGCTGTCGGGAGCGATGGCGTCATCGCTCTTTGTTACGGCCACCGACAACACAACGATCAAGATCGACCGCGATGGTGACGGCACAATCGAGACCACGCGCTCCGTTACGAGCGGCGAAGCAACGCGGATTGCAAAACCCAAGCAGGGATTGGTTGTCACAGCTGCTCAGCCACTGAACGTTCGCTACGAGTATCGGACGTCTGACTTCGGTGCCTACGAAGATGGGCGGTTCTCGTATGGTATTCCTGAAGCAGGACTGCTGGGTACGGAGTACTATGTCCCCGTTTCGCCAGATGCACTCTACATCATGGCCGCAGAACACACGACGGTGCGTGTAGACAAAGATGCAGATGGCGTGTCCGAGACCGTGCGGACACTCACCACAAACGAGATTCTGCGAGTCGAACACCCGGCTCAAGGCACCCATGTGACTGCGACGGGCCGTATTCAGGTGGTCGCCCAGCGAGCCCGCTGGTCGAACATGGATTACACGTACCTTGTTACCCTTGATGCAGTCTCGACGGCTGCCTCGTCGTATACGCTCCCTGCTGAACCGCCGCATAACACGAAAGCCGCAACGAGTAAAACTGGCGTCTATCTCATCGCCACGCAACCCAACACGACCGTCCAGGCAGACATTGGTCGGGACGGCAGCATTGAGCGGACTCTCTCACTGGATCGGGGCGATGTGCAGAAAATTGAGTTCACACAGGCGACTCGCGTCACTGCGACCAACCCGCTTATCGCCGTCTACACCTATCACGTGCGTGCCCAAGACTGGTGGGGGACGAGTATGCGAGAGTATATTGCAGCTGGAACGCCCGGCAACCACATCGAAATTCAGCAGGGCTCGTGGGCTGGGAAACACTACGATGGCGGAATCAATGCATGGGGGACGTACACTACTCCCCCGCAACAGCCTGTGGAAGATCCGCCCGCAGTTTCAGCATTCTCCGCTGACTTCAGGAATGGCACCCTCCGTGTTACCTTCACTTCCCGGGCTGATCTGACCAACATCTCGGTGCGCCTCACACAGCAAAATCAGCGCCTCGAGACACTGACTGAGACGGACTTCACACACAAAAACGGGACGTATATCGCGACGTACACACCCGCTGTCGGAGTTGATGGGAACATTACTGCAACGCTGCGGACAGCAGCCACCGAACACGGCGACGCCGCGACAGGCCAACAAGACACCCTCCGTATTCCCACGACACGACCGGCGATCTCATTCACGTATACGCCATCGACACCAGTAAGCGGTGAGACGATTACGTTCACCGCTACAACGCCCGATACAATTCATCGGATTCAGAGCGTCCAGTGGAACTTCGATGCAGATGGCGACATTGAAGCGACGGGGCGGACCGTTACCAACGCATTCCCAGCGGGCGACCATCAAGTAACCGTACAGGTCCTGACGGCAACCAACCGTACAGTCACCCACACGAGGCTCCTCACAGTCACAGAGGGGACGAACGCCAGTCTCCGCCTCACCGGTACCAGTAGTTCTGTGATTCCCGGTGGAGACATGACCATCACGTTCAATCTTACCAACACGCAGTCAACGGCAATTGGCGCTGCACTGGATGTCACGCTCCCGCCGACTTGGACTGTTACTGCGAAAACAACGGCCGGCGGATACTGGAAAAACACAACACAAGAACTCATCTGGCCGTCGATTGCACCACAGGAAACAGTCCACCCATCGATGACAGTTACTATCCCCGAATCCGCCGCCGGCACCTATACAGTGCACGCTGAAGCCACACCGTCATCGAACCTTAACCAAACGATCGCGACAAACATCACGATTCACGTCGGGGGCAAACCAGTGATCAGTTCCATTGCCGGTTCAAACGGACGGATATCAACGAGAGAAACGTTACGAGCTGTCACTTACTGGAAACGAGGCACGACAGTTCCCGGCACTGGACACAAAATCGGTATCCGAACCCTCCTTGACGTGATCTCCCACTGGAAAAACCGCACCCCGGTCGGAGGACAGAACTCCCCGACGAACACCCACGACTAACGCCGTAGCGGAAGTCCCGAAATAGCGGGCGTAAATATATGTTTCTGTGACGATGACGGATACCTATGCAACTGCGTACGGTGGCGGTTTTGTGTCTGCTTCTAGGTAGCAGCCTTTCAGTGGGGGTTGGGAGTACAGCCGCCGGACTCGCTACCACCTCAACTGCTATCCACCCCACGTCTTTGGCGCCGATTAACAATACCACAAACAATAATACAAGTACGTCGGTGCCAACTCCAGTTCCGACGAGCGCGTCACGTGCTTCTACGCAGCCGACACCTCCGATTCTGATTAACTATTCAATCGATAGGACGCCGGATTCACTTGGAACTGTCCAGGTTACAGCGACTGTCACACCCCCACCGAATCTCGTCAATCTGACCTTCTACCTTGGCGCCGAGCAAACCATCCTCCAGTCGACCGGGATACAACACATTGAAAATAAGATTTGGGCGTGGAATGATTCACTCAGCTCCGCAATCACTGTCACCTATCGCGTAGCGGTTAATTCGTCAATGAAGTTCGGTGTGAATCGCGTTGAAACAGACAGTTGGGCATTTCTTGGAACCCCGCAAGTAACACTCAGATATGGGTATTCGTACTATCCACCCAACCCCGACCGCCAACACGAACTTCTCATTCAGGGTGCCGGCTATGTCACCCCAACGCCCGACAACGAACCCCTAGCACGCTATCTCCTACTCGGCCCCTACAACTCCAGGACTGCACAAACACCCTCCCAAACCTTCCACTACGTTTGGCCACGGAACACCACCCTCGCGATGGATCCATCACGAGCACTCGGTATCCTCACAAACCTCAGCACAGCGTTTAACGTTAGCGCTAAAGACCCCCGTGTGTCTGTATTCAGTCTGCCACATCCGATTCGCGGTGGGGGTGCTTCTTACAACACGTCATTGTGGATTTCAGCGAGTACCCCTCCCACGTCTGATGTCTTGTACCATGAGTATGTCCATTCTCGACAATCGTTCCCGGAAACAACAGCGGCAATGGCGTGGCTCATCGAAGGTAGTGCCAGCTACTATAGCCATTATCTTGCCTGGCAACTCGGCAACCGTGATCTCGAGACGTTCCGAGATCGCCTTGTCCGTGGTGTTCCGACTGATGCAGTGCTCGCAACAACCGCACAAACCACAGATGCGGCATACGAAAAAGGCGCATTAGTCCTCGCCAAACTCGATATTCGAATTCGGAATAAAACAAATGGGAGGTATACGTTGATGGATGTGTTCCGTCGTCTCAATACGATTACTGAATCCCAGATACTGTCCGTTAGTCGCTTCCAAGCGACAATAACAAACGTCACTGGTGTCTCGGTAAACAAGTCTGTTAACCGCTATGTAACCACACGCGACACACCTACTCTTCCGACCCATCTCGAACATCTATACACCAGGTCTGACACGAACGATTCGACGATACCTGTGAACACTACGATTCCCGAAGCGATCGCGGGTGCTGATCGAGTGGTCCAAATACAGGAATTCCTCACTGCTATTCAATATTGGAAACAAACAAAATCCGTTCCAGGAACAAACCAAGTCCTCTCATTATACGACTTTCTCACTCTCGTAGAACTCTGGAAAAACGAAACCCCGGTTTAGTCGTTGTACCCGCGCCCAGTTTTACACCGGCGTTTAGATTCGTATCAATCCCGGTTTTCGCCCTATCGCCAACGACGACACCCAGCTTCCGCCGCCCCCTTATCGACCGCTGTTCCTTCTACGTGCATCCGGATTGGTTCGTCGTCATGCCGGAGATTCGCGACAACCGTTCCCGTACCAAAGTTTACATTTTGGCCCAGCACGCTGTCCTCAACGTACGTTAGGTGGCCACACGCAGTCTCCTCCATCAGCAGCGAATTTTTGAACTCAACCCCGTTGCCGACGCGGACACCCGATCCAAGAACCGTTGCACCGCGGACGTACGCGTTTGGCCCAATATCACCTCCAGCTTGCACGATAACTGGGCCTTCCAGATACGCACCTGCCCGAACCCGCGCCTCTTCTTCGACGACAATAGTGCCCTGGAGTGTCGCCCGCCCTCTCTGTTGTCTGGGATGAGAACGATCGTATTGGTGGGTCGTTCGGGGAGTGACCGTGGGTCGTGGTGGGTGGGGTGCGACTGGTGTGACTGCCAAGATATATTTAGGGGGGTTGGGTTACTTTGTGGGTATGCAAGCTGTTGTGTTGGCGGCTGGTGAGGGGACGCGGTTGCGGCCGATCTCTGGGACGCGGCCGAAGCCGCTTGTGCCGGTTGGTGGGCGGCCGTTAGTCGAACATGTGTTGGCGGCGAGCCAGGCGGTGGTTGATGAGTTTGTGGTTGTGGTAGGGTATCGGGCGGACGACGTGCGAGCGCAGATCGGCGATGAGTTTGCGGGCGTGCCCGTGACGTACGTTGAACAGGCCGAGCAACAGGGGACTGCTGATGCGGTGGCGTGTGCGCGCGCGGCGATTGATGAGCGGTTCCTCGTGTTGAATGGGGATGTCATTGTTGACGCGGAACTCGTAGAGGCGCTTGCTGGCGCGGCGGGGCATGCGCTGGCGGCGATGCCAGTCGAGAACCCGTCGAATTATGGCGTGGTGTCGGTAGCAGATGGTGAACTAACGGGGTTGGTGGAGAAACCCACCAACCCATCGAGTTCGCTGGCGAATCTTGGAGTGTATGCGTTCGCCCCGAGCGTGTTCGATGTCCTCGAGGACGTGTCGGCGAGTGCGCGCGGGGAGTATGAGGTGACGGATGCGATCGGGGCGCTGTGTGAGCGGGGCGAGTCGGTAACGGTGGTCGAGCATGAGGGCCTGTGGATTGATGTGGGGCGGCCGTGGGAGGTACTTGCGGCGACCGAAGCGGTGCTTGCGGACTCTGAGCGTGACGTCGCGGGCACGGTCGAGGACCGGGTCACCCTCGAGGGCCCTGTCGTCGTTGAAGAGGGCGCGCGCGTGCGTGATGGGACGGTGATTGAGGGGCCGGTCGTCGTGAAGGCCGGCGCGGAGGTCGGGCCGAATGCGTACGTTCGGGGATCGACAGTGATTGGGGAGGACTGTCGGATTGGGAATGCGGTTGAGGTGAAAAATTCGGTGTTGCTAGCTGGAGCGACCGTGGGCCATCTCTCCTACGTTGGGGATAGCGTGTTGGGGGCCGATGTGAACTTCGGGGCGGGCACCACGGTAGCGAACCTCCGGCATGACGAGGACACCGTCCAGATGCACGTGAAGGGGGAGCGTGTTGATACGGGGCGGCGGAAACTCGGAGTGATCTGTGGCGATGGCGTGAGGACGGGGATTAATACGAGTCTGAACGCCGGGGTTAAGTTGGCGGCGGGGACAGGGACGGCACCGGGAGCGGTTGTGATGGAGGACAAAAACTGATGAAGGCAGTGATACTCGCGGCTGGTGAGGGGAATCGACTCCGCCCATTGACCGAACGCCGACCGAAACCGATGTTACCGGTCGGGAATCGCCCGATTTTGGAACACGTCCTTGAGGCCGTGGTTGCGGCGGGCTTTGAGGAGGTGGTGTTTGTGGTTGGGTATGAGCGTGACCGGATTCAGACGTATTTCGGGGATGGCGACGACTGGAACGTCGATATCACGTATGCATCCCAGGACCATCAGCTTGGCACGGGGCATGCCGTGTTGCAGGCTGAACCGTACGTTGATGAGGCGTTTGTCGTATTGAATGGCGATCGGGTGATTGATGCGAGTCTCGTCGAGGCAGTCGGTGAGAAGATCCACTCTGGTGAGCTGCCGGCGGTGAGTGTGACACGCGTTGAGAATGCACGGAACTATGGGGTCGTTGAGGTCGCCGGTGAGACCGTGCAGGGAATTCAGGAAAATCCGCCGCGGCAGACGAGGCGGGCGGATGTGATTAATGCTGGTGTGTATGGGTTTGACACGGAAATTTTTGATGCGCTGCGTGCGACAGACACGTCTCGATCCGGCGAGTTAGAGGTGACAGCGACGTTAGATCGGTTGGCTGCCGACCAGCGGGTGGCGGCGGTCCGGTACGGCGACTACTGGCTTGACGTCTCCTATCTGTGGGATCTGCTCGCGGTGAACGCAGCGGTCCTCACAAACGACGCTATTGCGACGGAGGCGCAGTCGGCGCGCCCGGAGGTCGCTGTTGCTGCCTCCGCGGACATCGCTGAGAGTGCCGTGGTACACCCCCGCGTCTCGCTGGGCGGGAATGTCACTGTTGGCGCCAACGCCGTCCTGTCAAACGCGGTGGTGCTTCCCGATGCGACGATCGAACCGGGGGCAGTCGTCCAGGACTGCGTGATTGGTGAGAACGCGACCGTTGGCCCGAATACGACGGTCGTTGGCGGTCCGGCACGTGTTGTCGTTGATGATGAAGTGCATCGGGATGTCGGGCTGGGCGGCGTCATCGGCGACAACACGCTGCTTGGTGGCGGTGTCACCGTTGATTCCGGAACCATTATTGGGAATCACGTTTGCGTCGAATCCGGTGTGACAGTTGCTGAGCGGATTCCGTCTGGTGTGGAGGTGCGGAGGGGATAATCCATGTGTGGCATTGTTGGCTACACCGGCACCGAAGCGGCGTTACCGGTCGTTGCGACCGGGTTGAAGAACCTCGAATACCGCGGGTATGACTCGGCCGGCGTCGCCCTTCTCGATGACACTCTCGACGTCTACAAGAGCGAAGGTGACATCGACGCGCTCACCCTGCCCGACACCCATTCGGCAACAACCGGCCTTGGGCATACCCGGTGGAGTACTCACGGGCAACCCACGGATGCAAACGCCCACCCACATACGGACTGCACGGGCGAGATCGCTGTCGTCCACAACGGGATTATTGACAACTACGAGGAGTTGAAAGCTGAGTTGGTGGCGGCTGGCCACGAGTTTACGAGTGAGACGGATACGGAAGTCGTCCCCCACTTGCTTGAAGCCCACTACGATGGCACGAATCTCCGGGCGGCCGTGCAAGCGGTCGTTGAGCGGCTCACGGGAAGTTTTGCCCTAGGTGTGACCGCTGTTGGGGCTGCTGAGTTAGTCGTCACCCGTCAAGACAGCCCGTTAGTTCTTGGCCGTGGCGAGACAGCGAATTTCGTTGCCAGTGACGTTACCGCGTTCCTGGAATACACGCGGGATGTCATCTTTCTGGAAGACGGCGACATTGCGACGGTGACGGCCGACGAGATCACGATCTGGCAGGGTGACGACCGGGTCACCCGGGAGGCCCAGACTGTTGACTGGGAGGCGGATGCCGCCGAGAAAGCCGGGTACGAGCATTACATGCTCAAAGAAATTCACGAACAGCCACAGGCCCTCCGGCAGACGATCTCCGGCCGCGTGGACGTCGTCAACGGTACCGCCGACCTCGAGTTCGACCTCCCGACAAACTATCTTCAGAGTCTTGACGAAATCCAGATTGTCGCGGCCGGCACGTCCTACCATGCCGGTCTGTATGCCCGGCGGTTGCTTGAAGCGCACGCTGACGTCCGGTGTACGGTTGAAGTTGCCAGTGAATACGAATTCACCGGCGGCCGCGATCCCTGGCGCACGCTTGTTGTCGCTGTCACTCAAAGCGGGGAGACCGCAGACACCCTCAGTGCGATGCGGACGGCCGCGGCCGCCGGCGCCCGCACGCTTGCCGTCACGAACACCGTCGGGAGCACCGCCGCCCGCGAAGCCGACGACGTCGTCTACATTCGGGCGGGCCCGGAAATCGGGGTTGCAGCCACCAAAACGTTCGCCGCGCAAGTCACCACCCTCGCGTTGCTGACCGTTGCCATCGGCCGAGAGCGCAACGCCCTGGGTGGTGACCGCGCCAGCACCCTCCTTGAGAACATCCGGAGTCTGCCCGGCGCCATCCAACAAGTCCTGGATGACGCTGACCGTGTCGCAGACACCGCCCGGGAGCTGGCTGACAGTGAGGCGTTTTTCTTTGTTGGGCGGCGCCTCGGCATGCCGGTGTCGCTTGAGGGCGCGTTGAAACTCAAGGAAATCAGCTATACGCATGCCGAGGGGTTCGGTGGCGGGGAACTCAAACACGGTAGTCTCGCCCTCGTAACTGCCGACACACCCGTCATCGCCATCCTCACCGACGGCGCGAACCCGGAGAAGATGGTGCACAACGTCAAGGAAGTCCAGTCACGAGACGCGCCCGTCCTCGGGGTCTCCTCACTCGACGACGCCGAGTCGGTTCTCGATGTCACCTTCCCCGTCCCCAGCCTCGGCGATCTCGAACCGCTCGTCGCCAACGTCTACCTCCAACTGTTCGCCTACCACATCGCCGACGCACTCGACCGCAACATCGACAAACCACGCAACCTCGCCAAAAGCGTCACCGTCGAATAACGTAGGATCCCTTGTTGAACCCGGCTTAGGTATTGTCGTCATTGTCGTCGGACTTCCAGATGAGCAGTAATAGGCCAACGAGTGCACTGCCAACCCCAAGAATCGGCAATACAAGGGAATTCAGGAGCCAGTGAGATGCCGTCGAGGTGGCTGGGGGAGTCGCTGTCTCGCTCGATGCTTGTGCTGACGTCCTCGTCGTCCGAGTCGTTGTTGGTGTCGCAGCCGTTTTGGATGTCGGTTGGGTTGGGTCACCACGCACAGCGAAAAATCCCTCCTGTGTCCCGGTATAGAGGTTGTTTTCGTCCAGCACGGGACACCCCGGGGTTATTGCATCGACTGACCAGAGTTGTGTTCCGTCGTCGAGCCGCAGCGCATATATCTGGTAATCTGAACCCAGATACACCACCCCGTCAGAGATAGCCGGCAAATTCCATGAGGTTCCACTTCCCTCGTGCTCCCATTGCTGTTCTCCAGTCGCGGCGTCAAACCCATACGACCAGCCATCACCACCGTCAACTACCCCACCCTACTTGCTCGGGGCTGACGCCCGCTCGCTTCGTTGAGGGTGGGGCTTATCGGTGGACTCCGCCTCTGACTCCATAACGGAGTACGAGATAAATCCTCGGTTCGGCTTCACAGTCCCCGACTTCAGGGCGAGTTGACTGTCGCCCGTCCGCCGTGAGTCATGTAGCCCACGACGGACAAACCGCCATCCAACATTCTTCGCCGCGTTATAATCCGTATTCGCCGTCGCACCACATTTCTCACACTCGAAGAAATCGCGCTCCGTGCGGTTGCCATCGCTGGTATGCCCGCACTCGCAACACCGCTTCGACGTGTTCGCAGGGTCAACGTACACGACCTTGATACCGAGTGCTTCAGCCTTGTACTCGACGTACTTGACGAGTTGGGCGTGCGCCCACTGGTGGAATTTGCGCTTGCTCGGCATCGAGTCGCGGATGTGCGTCAAGTCCTCGAACACGATGTGCGTGCAGTCGTAGGTGACTGCCTCCGCGAGCAACCGATTCGACACTCGGTGCAGGTAGTCACGATTGTACCGTTCTTCGCGATTGTCACGCTGGACGAGCGTGCGATGTGCGGACTCGGTGCCCGTTTCTTGGAGGCCACCGCGAACGCGTTCGAACTCGCGGTGTTCGTGCAAGAGTTCTTGCCCTGACTCGAAGTAAGAGGTGCTGGTGACGGCGAGGTTTTCGATACCGAGGTCAACCCCGAGAACTGTCCTGTCCTCGACGGGTGACTCGTCGGCATCGGGCTTTGGCTTACGGAAGCCGAGATGTAGATAGTAGTTGCCGTCACGCGCTGTCAGCGTCGATTCCGCTACTTCCCACTCGTCGCTGTCGAGATACTGGTACTGGTAGCCGTTTTCGTCGTCGGGAAGTACCAACTCGCACCGCACTCGACTTCCCGGGTGGCGAGTGAGACGGTGTTGTCATCGAACAGGGTCATCGTGTTGGCGTCGTACTTCACCGTAGGCGCGGTGAACTCGGGTTTTGAGTAGTTGCGGCCCTGTTGTTTACGTTCATCGACGCTTTTCAGAGCTTGTGCGGCTTGGAAGCACGCGAGGATGGCGTGCGGACTCCTTAGACGAGTTTGGTCACGAACATCGTCGTAGGCGAGCGACTGGAGTTTCCGCTTTCGGGTTTCATAGTGTTTCCAGCCGATGTCCGTGGCAATGTTCGCACCTGTGCGCCACTCGTCAAGCGTGTCTTCGAGCAGGTCGGCCTGCTCAGGGGACACGGAGAGGCGCGTTATCGCGGTGCGTCTCAGGTAGTCGTCGTCCGACACGCGTTCAAAGAATGCCTGTAGTTACTTACTAATTAGTGTTTGGCTGGTGTCTGGGTGACGCGCTCCTCCCCGCCCTACTGTGCTACTCAGCCTTCGTCCTGCGTTGCTCCTTGAGGACGGGAACTCCGCGCTACCGCACAGTTGAACTACAACCGTACCGTTTGCGACAGCGGCGGAGGCGGATGACCCCTGCCGTACATTCGCTGTCCATTGTTTCTCGCCCGACTCTGCGGCCAGCGCGTACACGGTATTGTCGTACGATTGGATGTAGACCGTTCCGTCCACGATCGTCGGTGACGCACGGATGTTGCCACTTGTTTCGAACCGCCAGCGTTCGCTCCCGTCAGAAACAGCAAACGCGTACACAACCCCGCCAGCGGCAGCCGTGAACACGTGCCCGTTGGCTACAGCCGGATTGTTGTACGTCCGGCCGGAGAACTGCGTCGTCCATCGCGTTGAGCCGTCAGTTTCGAGAGCGTAGACCGTTCCGTCCTCGGTAGTCGTTACGACGGTTCCATCGGTAACGACCGGCGCGGAGTAACAGGTCGCGTCGTACGAATACGTCCACTGGCGGGTGCCATCATCAGCACTGACGGCGTGGAGGGCTGTTTCGCTGTTGGCGTATACCATATCGTTGACGACAGCGGGTGAGCTTGAGAAGACGGCAGAGAAGTCGCTTCGCCAGATTTGGGAGCCGTCTGTTGAATCAATGGCGTACAGATAGGTGTCGTCCTCGGTTCCACCCGCGGTCGTCCGAGTCTCCAGATATAGCGTGTTGTCCACGAGGGCCGCCGATTGGCCGTCTGTGCGCGGCTCGAAAAGTATGCTGCTCTCTGTAATGGTGTGAGGGCCGGCGGTCCCGGCTGCCACCCGGTGTTCGCCGGATCCGCTTGATACATTGGCCACGACCCACTACCCGCTGACGGATCACCGCTGTCGTCCGATTGAGTGTTCTTCCTCCACGGTCGTCGTGTAGCGCTCAGGCCGACCGCTGATGTCGATAGTCCAATCCCAATAGTGGCCATTCGAAGCATCCCCCGACGTGTTCGATTGGTATTCATTGACACTGTCCGTTCTGTCACGCGAGGGGTCCTGAATCTTCTCGTTACAACTGTTGGGATGAACGCCTCGCCTCGTAGTACTGGCAGCTAATACTGAGTGGGGTACCGGGCTCGTCCGGGCAGTTCAGGGATCCTCGTCCCCTCCAGTTTGCCCAGAGTAACACGAGTCCTGTTTGAATCGCTGGGTCTCCATCTACTGGTCAGCTTGGTGAATCTGTCTTTTTCGTGTCGAACTCAAGTCCCGAGATTTCAATCCGAGCACCACCGTCAGCGCCGTCAGTAACGTGAATCTGCCACTCGTGATCCTCGACAACCTGCTTCACGATTGGTAATCCGAACCCAGTGCCGTCTGGTGCCGTCGAGTACCCAGCCTCAAAGAGGCTTGCCTGTTCGGCAGCAGTGAGTCCTCTGCCATCATCCTCGACGAAAAACCCGTCAGCAAGGTCACCAACGGTCACGGTCACGTTGTCGCCACCGTGTTCGACCGCGTTCCGGAAGAGATTTTCGAGTAGCTGCGTGACGCGATTTCGATCCGCTCGAATCGACCGTGTGACGTCCACCGTCAGGGTCGCCTGCTTTGTCTCGACGTGCTCCCAAGCGTGGGCACTCAGCTCAGCGATGGAAACACGCTCTCGATCCGTGACAGGGTCTGATTCACGTGTTACCGAGAGTAACTCGTCGATCAAGGTGCGCATTCGATCATGGGACTGCGCAACAGTGGCAAGATGGTCATTGTCGCAGTCCTCCCGGGCGAGTTCAAGGTGTCCCTCGGCGACGGTTAACGGATTCCGGAGGTCGTGCGAGACGAACCTGGCGAACTGGTCAAGACGTTCGTTCTGGTCCGACAGTTCCTGTTTTCGCTTCTGGAGCCGTTCAGTCTGTTCAAGATTCTCTAAGGCAACAGCGATACTCTTTGCCAGCAATTCCCCGAGTACACGATCCTCCCGGTCGAAGGCAGCTGTCGTTGGCGAACTGGCAACAAGAATCCCATATTCGTCAACCGGGAGGTAGAGTTCACTCCGAATCGGTGTCTCCGGATTATACACATCCGGGTTCGTGTGGACATCATCGATTGCACGAGCCTCTCCCTCGGTGTATGCTCGCCATGCAATACTGTCGTCACCAGTGAAGACCGGGGGTGTTCCAATGAGATTGGCGACCTCCTCGGTGCTGCTCGCCGGAACTAACGCATCTCGATCCGCATCGTAGAGATTGAGCACGTTCGCATCTAGGCCGATAATATCACGCGCTGCTTCGACGCTGATTTCTGCGATCTCCTCTTGGGAGTCTGCGGCGAGCAATTCGTGGCTAGTTTCATTGAGCGCTTCTAGCCGCTGTTCGTGTTCTTTCCGCTCGCTGATGTCCCGAGAGAACACGACGAACTGGTCGTCGTCTGCAATGTTGAGTCGGGCGACGTGTACTTCGACGGGGATCGTTGAGCCGTCGTTGCGCCGGAATTCTGTCTCGACACGGAATCGATCACCAGTGTCGGTTTCAGCCAATTGTGTTGCGAGATCGTCTGGTGAGATTGTCGGATCAATCTCCCACACTCCTTGGCCGACGATTTCAGCTTCATCGTAGCCGAGTTCGTCACAGAACCGTCGGTTCGCGCTTCGGATAATCCCGTCCTTGTCATGGATGTTAATCATATCGGGGGAGTTCTCGAAGAGTGCTTCACAACGGGTTTGTGCCCGTTCGAGTTCTTGGGCCCGCTCACGTTGATCTGTCACGTCGCGGACAGTGCAGACGAGTTCACCATTGTCGGTCAACGCAAGGACGTGATCTTCGGTAAATGTCTCACCAGTCGCTCGTACACCGATCGTTTCGCCATGCCAGTAGCCCGCGGCCTCGACGGCCGGGAGGATGTCGTTGCGAATGTCGTCGAGATGCTCGTCCTGGTAGAGGAGTTCCCAGCTTTCACCGAGCAACTCGTCGGGGGCGTAGCCGTAGAGATCGGCGTACGCTTGATTCACGTAGATGAACTGTCGATCTTCGTCGAGAATACTAATGCCTTCCCGTGCTGTTTCAATGGCGTCGAGCTTTCGTTGTTGTTCAGTCTTTGCTCGCGCGCGTTCGACGGCATTTCGGATGCGATTGGCCAAGACGGTGTACTGCTCGGCCTCAGAGTCCTTTTGCAGATAATCAGTCACACCGGCTGAAATAGCCTCACTGGCAACTTCCTCAGACCCCTTCCCAGTGAACAAGATGAACGGAAGGTTCGGATAGTCAGCGCGAACTGCTTGCAGAAGTTCGATACCATTCTGGTCTGGCATCTCATAGTCAGCGACCACACAATCAAATTCGCGGCCGTGAAGCGTGGCCAGGGCGTCAGCAGCGCTTGTTTCTGTTTCGATGCGGAACTGCTCGTCCTCACGCTCAAGAAAGGTTGCTGTTAACTCTCCAAAACCCGGGTCATCATCAACATGGAGCACACGAATCGACGCCGATGCTGAACTCATACGCAATCTTGGTCTGACCGATGACCTGCCAACAGAAAAGCCTTCGATACAGACGGCTCCCTGGGTACCTGGCCAAGCGCCGAGACTTTACCATCTCGGCGTACAAGATATTCCCACTCAGTGGCCGTGTTGCGCTTCCCCGAGTCGGGAAGCCTACGGCGCCTAGTGACAGCATCGCGGTGGGGAGGCGGACTGTGACTTCGCATCGTGCGTGCCCCACCGTGTGGTGTGTAGTGTAGCGGCGCTCGCAACCCGGAGTTCCCGCAATTGGAACCATTGCCGCCGAGATGTCGAAATCTCCGCATCACCCGGGTCGCAATCCATCCTATCAGAGATGGGCGCCAGTGATGGAGTCTGCGGGAGTTCGCCGCGGCCTACCGACCTGGGTCGGGATAGTCGCCTACTGTTTCCGCTAGGAGTTCCCGCGCTGTCTCGAGCAGATCACTCGCGGTCGCGTCAGTGGCTGCCTCAGCGGTGATGCGAATGAGGGGTTCGGTGCCACTGGCGCGGATGAGAAACCAGCCGTCGGGCCGAGTAACGCGCACCCCATCACCCGTTGAGACATCCTCCTCGCTGTAGGTGGTGACGATGTGGTCGCGCACAGCATCGAGCTGCGCCTGTTTGTGCGCTACCTCGATTGATTCGCGTTTGGTGACGTACGTGGGGAGTGTGTCGATGCGATCTGCGAGTGGGGGGCCGGTGGTGAGGAGTGCGGTGAGTGTGAGGGCGGCGAGCGGGCCATCCGGGCAGAGCGCGCTGTCGGGCCAGATCCACGCCCCACTCGGCTCCCCGCCGAACACCACGTCGTCGTCGGTCGCGGCGGCCTGCGCGACATACACGTCCCCAACCTGGGTGCGCTTCACCGTACCCCCAACGGCCGCGAGCGCGTCATCCACGAGCCGGCTCGTGTTGAGGGGCGCGGCCACAACCGACCCCGACGCGTTATTGATGGCGTCACGCGCAAAGAGTGCGAGCAACTGGTCCCCACTCACGAACGCGCCCGTATTATCGACGGCGAGCATGCGGTCGGCATCCCCGTCGTGGGCGATGCCGAGATCAGCCTCACGGACGCGGACGAGCCGACACAGGTCCTCACAGGTGTCCGGTGTGGGTTCGCTTGGTCGGCCGGGGAACGCCCCATCAGGCTGGCCGTTTAGCGTCGTGACGCTGGCTCCGACTTTGGCGAGGACATCCGCCGTGATACGGCCCGCCCCATTCCCAATATCAACAACGACATCCATCCCGCTGAGCTCAGTGTCAAGGGAATCGAGCAGCGCCTGCTCATGCCGCGTACGCGCGTCCGTAACCCGTCGGCGCGTCCCGTATCCATCCCACTCGGCAGTGGTTATCTGCTCAGTTTCGAGTGCAGTCACGAGCGTTTCCTGTTGGGCGGTGGTGAACGCCTTGCCCGACGGATTCCAGCATTTCACGCCGTTATCGGTCGGTGGATTATGGGAGGCCGTGACGACAATCCCGGCGTCCGCATCGTAGGACTGGAGTGTCCGGGCGACGGTTGGTGTACTTTCGATGCCAGTGGTGAGGACGTCTACACCAGCTTCCTGGAGGCCCGCCGCAAGTGCATCGACAAGGGCACGGCCTGAATCTCGTGGATCACGCCCAACAAGGACTGACTCACACGCTGGGAACGCGGTTGGAAACGTCCGGCCGATTGAGACAGCGAGTTCTGTTGAGACAGTCTCTCCAACCGGGCCGCGAATCCCGCTTGTACCAAACATATCATGCTGACTGGCGGCCCGCGCAATATGCGTTCTCGTTGGGGCGTGGCTCAGGTGGTGTGATAGAGTTTCGAGCGCATACCCCCGTCTTCCCGTGAGTGACGAGTGTTCCGACAGAGTGTCGGAACCGAGGAGCGAACAGGCGGGGGTCGAGCGAACAGCATAGTGTGACAGTCCACCGTTCTATTGCAGGGCTGGATTTCCCACCGTTTTCGCAATATATTTGCCACGACATAACCATAGTGTGTAGCACGGATGAAGACCACACGGCACGCAACCTACAACCTCAACTACCACATAGTGTGGCTCCCGAAGTACCGCAACGCGGTACTGACGGGAGAGGTTGCCGACCGTGTGAACTCCATCCTCCACGAAATTGCCGACGAAAAGGGCTTGGACATTCAAAATCTGACTGTTCAGCCTGACCACGTTCACCTGTTCGTCAGTAGCCCGCCCAAACACAGTCCAGCACTGCTCGCCAACTGGTTCAAGGGCATTTCCTCGCGGAAGTACAATCACCGCCACGCCGACCACGACGGCGAGAAAATACGGTGGGCACGCGGCTACTACGCTGGAACAGCCGGCCACGTCTCCAGCGAAACTGTCGAGAACTACATTGACCGACACAAGGAGGCAGAAGCGTGACCGAACTCACGAAAACGCTCGAACTGACGCTTGTGGACCCGAACGTCCACAAGCGTCAGAAGCTTCGTGAGACACGGGACGCTTACCAGCAAGCACTCCAAGAGGCGTTCGCCGCTGGCTGTGACACACAGTCAGCTGCCAACGACGTGGTTGTTGAGTACGACCTGAGCGGCTACGCGAAAAACGCCCTCAAGAAGTACGTCCCACAACTCTGTGGGAACAGCTACGATGCCGACGCGCTTCACGACGACCACCCGGTGCGGTTCACCAACGAGGGCCTGCAACTTGACCACCAGCCACAGAACGCTGTCGAGTGGTACGTCAAAATCCCGCACCACGAGGACTACCACCTCTGGATTCCGGCTCGTGCCAATCCCGAACAGCGGGAGTGGCTCGAAGCGTTGTACGCAGACGACGCCGAAATGGGTGAAAGTCGGCTGTTCGAGCGGGACGGAACGTGGTATCTCCACATCACTGTTACCCGCGACGTGGAGGACGAATCTGAGGCGTCCGCCGACGAGCAAACGCCCATCGGTGTAGACATTGGAGAAGCGAGTCTCGTCACGGTGTGTCACCGCGACGAGAGCGGTTCTCCTGTTCGCCCTGAACTGTGGGCCGATGACGGCAAAGCCGTTCGTCGGCTCCGCAAAACCTACTTCACCGCCACGCGACGGCTTCAGAAGCGTGGCAGTGAGCGAATCGCGGAGTCCTACGGCGACTCGCTGTGGGACCAGATTGACGACGTGTTCCACCGTGTGACCCGCGAGGTCGTGGAGTACGCCGAGTCTGTCGAGAATCCAGTGCTGGTGCTGGAAGACCTGACGTACATCCGCGAGAACATGGACTACGGCGAGTACATGAACCGGCGGTTGCACGGGTGGGGCTTTGCCAAGCTTCACGCACAGATTCGCTACAAAGCCGCCGAGAAGGGGATTCCCGTCGAGACGGTGAATCCCCGGAACACGTCGAAGGCGTGCCACGCTTGCGGTGAACACGGCTACCGGCCACGACAGGCGACGTTCAGATGCTCGAACGGCGGCTGTTGGGTCGGTGAGTATCAGGCCGACGTGAACGGGGCGATAAACATTGCAGACCGCTACCGTAGTGGAGAGAGTCACCGCCGAAGCGACCGGAGTTCCCGGCAGAAGGCCGGTGACGATGACTCGGCTACGGATGGGGCCTCTTTGACCGGGCCACAAGACAGCCACGCCGATGCTGAAACCCAGCAGACGACGCGTGGACCGTATGCGTCTTGAAACCAACAGGCCGCTTCGCTCGGCCTGAAATCCTGTGGCGGGATTCCTCCGCGTTCACGCGGAGGAGGAGGTCAATCTCGTACCTGCACTTCAGGCACTCGAAGTCTTCGTCTTCGCGGTTGTCGGGATGGGTGAACCCGCAGTGTGAGCACCGCCGACTCGTGTTTTCGGGGTCAACCTGTTCGACTGTGATGCCGTGTTCTTCGGCTTTGTACGCGACGTAGTTGTAGCGGCGGTCGAACGCCCACTTGTGGCCCCACGACGCACCGGTTCGCTCACGAATGTCGGTTAACTCCTCGAATGCAATCACCGAACAGTCGTTCTCGCGGGCCTCTGCAACGAGTTCGTTGCTGATACGGTGAAGCATCTGCTTGAACCGTCCTTCCTCTTTCCGTCCAACGGATTGGATGTTCTCGTGCGCCCAGCGCGTGCCGCATTGTTGAAGCGATCCACGTCGTTTCTCGTATTCTCCGCGCCAGTGGTTGAACTCGTCACTGGTCCAGAACGTGCCTGTCGAAGCGACGGCGAGGTTGTTCACGCCGAGGTCAACCCCGAGAACCGTTCCGTTCTCAGGTGTTGCCTGTTTCGGCGTGTCGGACTCCACGTCCGTCTTGCAGTGGATGTGAAGTACCCAGTCGCCGTCGTGGTAGTGCAGTTCCGCACCCGTCGTTTCGTAGTCGTTGGAGAACAGGTAGTCCGAGTGCGGCGTGTCACTATCCTCGTCGGGCAGTCCGTAGTCGGCTTCGATGCGACCGTCTGTGGTGGCGAGGCTTGCGTAGTCGTCGTGGAAGGTGGCGGTGCGGTGGTCGTAGACGACGTGTGGGCTGGTGAAGCGTGGCTTCGACGCTTTCTTGCCTTTTTTCCACTTCTCGACCACGCTTTTGCAGGCGTCAGCGGCCTTGTTGCGAGCGGCTTGCACCAGTTCACCGTTGAAGCCGTCCGTTTTCTCGCGTACGTCGTCGTAGGTTTCGTCGTCGAGCGTGGTTTTGCTGGTGGTGACGTTCTCGCCTTGGAAAGCGTGGTCTACGACGTACTGGGCGGACCAGAGGAACTGGTCGACGGTGTCTTCGAGGAGTGCGGCGTCGTCACTGTCCACGTTGAGTGCAACGGGGACGGTACGCCGCACTTCCATATCTTATATGGGGTACTGGTATTTCTTCAACGCTGGGGAGTCGGGCTGCTACTGGAGCGTGGTTTGATTCCTAGTTGTCGGCTTTATCCCACGGCTAAAGCCGTGGGTTTTCGCCTCACACTTTCTATAACTGGAAGGGCTTCGAGCTCGACAAGAAGAGTGGCCCCGACGGGTACGGACATCTCACCCTGGAGAAAATCGCCGGCAACACGATTCACGTCCCGATTCGCCTGCACCGTGACCTCCCTGACGGCGACGTGAAGCAACTCACGGTGAAGAAAGCCAACACCGGGGGAGTGGTTCGTCACATTCACCGTCGAGACTGCCGCTCTCGAGAAACCCACTGTTGACGAGATCAACCTTGACGACTGCGTGGGGCTTGATCTCGGCATCACCAGTTTCATCCACGACTCCGACGGCCGGTCGGTGAACCGCCTCGATCTGAGTGACGATCGTGAGCGGTTGGAGCGCGCGCAACGCGCGCTGTCACGGAAACAACGCGGATCCAACAACTGGGAGCAGCAATGCCGCCGCGTGGCCGAGCTCCATCAACGATTGTCGAACCGGAAGCGTGACTAGAAGCACAAGCTTGCGCACTTCTACACCACCACGTATGACGCCGTGTTTGTCGAAGATCTCGACGTGAAAGAGATGTTGGAAGCCGACGGGAATGCTCGCACCACGCATTACGTTGGGTGGCGCGGATTCATCCAGATCCTCAAGCACCACGGCGAGAAAAACGGGTGTTACGTTGTTGAAGTGGATCCGGCCGGGACGACGAAGGAGTGCCATGAGTGCGGGGTTGAGGTTGAGAAGCCGTTGTGGGTGCGCGAACACGCGTGGCCGAGCTGCGGGTTCACCGCTGACCGGGATCTGAACGCTGCGTTCAACGTGCTGGAGCGTGGGTTTGACGAACTAGGAGTGGTTCACTCCGAAGTTACAACGTCTGTGGAGACTGCGGCCGCTGCGGATACCGACTCGGTGGCTGCACGTCGCGTCGTTGAAGCAGGAAGCCGCGCCCTCAAGGAACCCCTCGTGGGTGAGTAGGGCGGGGTAGTTCACATGACGAGGAGGCCGCCGAGGGCGGCGAGGGTGCCGAGGGCGATACACACACTCCAGAAGGGGAGTGTCTCGACGATGCGGAGTAGTGCGTCGATGGTTGCGTAGCCGACGATGGCGGCGGCGCCCAGGGCGATGGCTGCGGCGACGAGACTGACGCTGATGCCGGTATCGAGATAGGCGAGGAGGCTGCCGCCAACAGAGGCGGGGATGGCGAGGAGAAACGAGAAGCGGAACGATTGGGGGCCGTTGTGGCCGCGCAGCAGTAGGGTGCCGGTGGTCATGCCGGACCGGGAAATCCCGGGGAGAATGGCGAGTCCCTGGGCGATGCCGACGAGGATGGCGTCACGCCAGCCGGGTGTTTTGCGATCTCCGACGATGTCCTCTGCGAGATATTGGAACACGCCTGTCCCCACGAGGAGAACGCCGACAAGCGCGATGAACACACCTCCCGTAAGCGTAGAGAACGCGTCGATGAGCGTGACGTAGGCGGTGATGCCAACGACGCCGGAAACGAGCGTCCCAATCCCAAGAAACGTGACGATGGCTTGTTCACCGTCGAACGCGCGGTGGGGGCGCCACGCGGGCAGCCGGGTCAGAATAGCGGCGAGTTCGTCATGGTAGTACGCGGTTGCGGAGAGGGCGGTGCCAAGATGGAGGAACAACGCGAACGCCACGACCTGTTCTGGGGCGCGGCCAAGCGCCGAGAGTACGATCGTAATATTCCCTTCACTTGAAATCGGCAGCCACTCGAAAATCCCCTGGAGAATCCCTGCCGCAAGCGCGACCAATAACTCCCGATCCATTATCGTACTTGTACGCGTGCACAACCATGGCCGTTTTGCTATAGAGCGGTGGGGTGACTGTCTCGGGACTTGCTCTTAGAGCAGGTGCAGGTCACGAACGTCGGTGTGTTAATCGCTCCGTCATTGTTGCCAGGCGTGGATGAGAGCGAGGAGGTTCTGTAATGAGAGGGCGTTCTGGCGCCAATCATGGATGCCGGCCAGTAGTTCGGTTGTTTCGATACCATTCTCGTCTGTGTCGTATTGTTCGATGAGCGGTGTTTTCGGTGTGACCGTGATGGTGATTCGTGTTGCGGTGATCTGGGTGTTGTTGTGTTGGAGTTGGATGGTGGTGGTGTATGTGCCAGTGGCGTTGGTGGCTGGGATTTGAATGGTCATGGTAGCTCTGACCGTCTCATTCGGGTCAATATCTGAGAATACGACTTGGTGCCCGTCGGTGATGACCGCAAATTGGTCTTGAGCTGTTGGGTCGGTGCCGGCGACACGGTGAATCCACGTTGACGGAAGTGTGGTGTTAGTGAATACGATCTCGCCGGTTGACCTTGTTGCCCCGGTATTTGTGAGTGTGGCATTCACAACGATTGTGTGGCCGGGCGTAGGTGCGAGGTGGTCGCGCGGTGTTGTGAGGGTCAGCGACCGTTCAGCACTCGGGGAGACAGTGAGGCTGCGGTGGATTGTTGTCGTGGCCCCCTTTTCATCGGTTACTGTTAGTGTGACCCGGTAGGTCCCCGGACTGGTGAATGTGTGGGTCGTCACCGCAGTGGTTGCCTCTGAGCGAGTATCGTTGTCGAAGTTCCATGTATAGGCGGTGATCGTTCCATCAGTGTCGGTTGATGTGGACGCATTGAACGTTACCGACTCACCGACGGTGACCGTGCTGTTGGCTGGTGACCGCGTAAAGGCGGCGGTGGGCCGATTGTTCGTCGGGGTGGTTGTTCGGAGCACGGTTAAGGTTCCGTCTGTGGTTGGTCCATAGAGGGTTGTTGGCGAGCCAGCGAGCCCTGTGAACCCGGTGTCACGATGTATTGTTTGTTTTCGCTTGCCAGTCAGTGTGAGTTCAGAGAGGGCACTATGCGTGCCAACCCACATCGAATTGTTGTAGTAGGCAAGGCCAGCTGGACCGGCAGATTCCCCCGGGCCGCGAATGGCGAACTGCCGGACGTGGTCGCCAGTTGGCGTATACTCATGGATTGCATTCGGCACGCTCGTTACCTCTGCAACCCACAGCGAGCCATTGCCAAAGGCCAGCCCATATGGATCGACTCCCATATTGATCCGAGAGCGAACCTCTCCAGTCGAGGGATTCAACTCCAGAATCTGTCCAGCAAAGGCATCTGACTGGGCATCCGCATACCACAGCGACCCATTCCCATACGCAAGTCCTTGATTTGTGCCATCCGGTGCTGGGAAGACAGTGAGAACTTTGTCGGTCTCCAAGTCGATTTTCAGGATTTGACCATCGGAGAGGACGTATGCGGTATCACCGTTGACTGCAACCCCTTGCTCTGCGGTGTAGTTGAATCGCTCCGAAGAGGTTGTGTCTGCGATGAAACTCACCGTCCGCGTTGAGAAGTGTGGGACATTGAATGCTACCCACGGACTCGCACCCGGGCCAGCAGACTCCTTGACGGTGAATGGGTGTTGTTCACCGTCCAAGTACATCGTGAGATTCGAGAGATCCGCCGCCGTGGAAATTGCCTCGCGACGGAGGTACACTGTTACGTTCGAGGCACTTTCTGGAGCAGAAATGGCGACCGTGTAGTTCGTTATCGAACGTTTTCGAACCTCGACAGAAGTGTTGTGCGCGAACCCACGCTCGATTCGGACGGCGTCGGCAAGGCTATCCGGATCGACTTGTGTCCCACCGAGGACGACCGTCTCGGTGAGTTGTGCGAGTCTCTCTTCGTCGTTTGTGACGACGCTGAATGCCTCTGGTTTACGAACTGTGTCGAGTCGCGTATGAAGATTCGTTCGATTAGTTTCTTTCCAGACGGAGACCACGACGTCGTACTTGCCGGTCGGTGCGGCTTCCTGGACGGTCCACGACAGCGAGATCCGTTTCGTCTCACTGGGCGCGAGTGTGACCGTTTTGCCGGTCGAGTTATGGTTGTCGTAGCTGGTACCGTCGGGCCCGACGACGCTGTAGCCGACGAAGACTGGGTGTCTGCTCCGTCCAGTGTTTGTAACTGTTACTGAAACTGATACACTCTCCTTTGTTTGATACTCTTTCGCTGGCTCTGAGTCTATTTCGAGATTAGCCTGAATTCCGGAACGGCTGGCGTAGTTTGCTAAGACCTTTGATACTGCTGTTCTTTGGAATTTTTTTGCGAACGTTCTCTCGCGAGCAGCTTGATCGAGGAATCTATTTTTCTTCTCCCGAGCGTAGGCCTCCTCTCCAAAGATTGACTTAAGGAACGATTCGTACTCTCCAAGAATGCTTTTTTCGATTGCATTTGCGTCTTGGCGGTAGTATGAGACGAGTGCCAACTGTTCCATATAGGCTGCCGCATGGAAGGTCGTGGCAATATCTGCTTGTGGGATCTCGCTATTTCGCGCCAAATTGTCTCCGTATGTATTCTGAATATCTTGTCTTATATCATCAATATGGTTAGCTATTCTGAGAGAGTATTCTGCTTTAATTAGGGCTGCATAAGTCGCAGGACGTCCAGTCAAGAGTCCACCAACCTGCCAGCCTAGTAAGGCAGTGCTAGCGAGGGAAGCGGCGCCGGCAGCAAGTGTGCCCGCTGTGCTGGAGGTTACCCACGAACTGACTGAGGCAGCATACGTGGACTTCGTTACGAGCCAAGACCCGAATTTAGTACCGACTGTCTTTGCGGCCATCGTCCCGATGGTTATCCCATCCTGCTTAGCCCATTGTTCAATAGCTTCTATTGTCTTCGCTCGGCTATTCTCGTGTTGAATCTCGAGTTCGGTAATCGCTCGATCTAGCCCTTCAGGCAGAGAAACACCCTGGTGAGTGTGTGCGTAGGTCTGAAGCTGGCTTAACATCGCCACTCTACGATCTTTGTACGTCTGATGTTCACTGATTGAGAGAACTAGACTGGCGAGCCCGACTCCATAGCCGATTTTACTGGTGTCTAACCTCTTTATTTGATCTGCATATCGGATCAACGTCTGCCGAACATACTTCGACTTGACACTCTTCCCCGCAACCTTGACATACTTCTGCGCTTTGTACGTCTTTGCGAGATCCAGAGCAGTTTTTGCTGATGCTGCAGCTGATTTCGCTTTTATAATCTCTTGGGCTGCAATCTCAGGAACTAATTGATAGTTCCTTGATGTGGTGGTGATCGCCTGAAGCGATGCTAGGTAACGATCTTCTGGACTATGAAGTGTACTTCCGACTAAATTTTGGAACCAAAAATTGACATCTGCACGCGGGCTGTGTATCATTTGATCATGTAACTCAGTGTATCGTGGCTGTCGATTGATATCACCACGTGCCCACGCTAACGCTGCCTGTGTCTGCGTCACATTCCGAATTATAGCTTGCTTTTTTGCTGAAACGAATTCCAGTCCAGACGGAGTTTGACGGAATACAAACGTTCTCTGAATATTGAAGGCGGCTGACCATCCGGAAATGCTCGTGAAGAGTTGACGAGCCGATGCAGGCTCGTTACTGATATATCGAATTACTCCCTGTTTATCTGGTTGGGCATATCCGATCAGGTAGGATGTCTCTTTATATTTAACTGGGCCGAAAATAATTGCGTCTTCGTTAGGACCAATGAACTTTCTGATGGTCTGATTTTCCTTATGCGTGAGACCAGTACTTGTCGAAGAACGGATAGGCATGATTGTTATCTCCGTTCGATTCTGGCCCTGAATCGTCACCTGCTTTTGCTTCACAACGATCCCTTCCTCGGCGCCGAAGTCGGTCGGTTTGATTGCCACTGTGTGGGTCCCCTCGTCGAGTACGAGTTCGCCTTGAGCGTTTGGCGTTACCTGTGTGCCGTTGACGAGGACACGATACTTGTTTGCTGCAATTGGATCTCCGTTTTTGTTGACGACCTCGAGTTTGAGCACGCCCGCGCCGGTCCGAGTCATTGGGACGCTCACTGCAAAGCTACCCGTTTTGGGGACGTCGATCGTGTCGGTAACGGTCTCGAAGCCGTCCGCCGTTACGGTGAGCGTATGCGTCCCAATCGGCAGCTGGAAGCTGATTTTCCCTTCCGCATTTGTTTGTTTTGTCTTTCCTGCTACAGAGACAGTCGCACCCTTAATTGGTTCGCCAGCGAATGCATAGCCCTCGATTGTGCCTTGTTTCGAGACGGTGAACCAGACCTCAGTTGTGGGAAGTGATACACTCGTGGTTAGGGATAGCTCGCGGTTGCTCTCAAGCGAGGACAGCTGTTTGCTCGCTACTTTGTTGCCATCGTGGTAGACTTCGACAGTGTAGTGCCCCTCGTTGGTTGGATATACCCAGAGTTTTCTTGGGGTTGTCGTGCCGTCTGAGCTGGTTGTGGCAGAGCGCCACGTGACGCCTTCATGCGACGTGATTTTTACTGTCGCATCTGGAAGTGGGGTTGTTCCATCCTGATAGTACACGGTTGGTTTGATCCAGACTGAGTCCTCAACTTGGATTGTTCGACTAACAGCAGAATCCCGGATTGTGATCCAACCGGTGGATCCTGCCATCTGATCGTTGATGTAGGCGACGACCTTGTAGTCGTGGCCGCCAGGGAGCGAATTAACTGTATGAGCCAGGTCGACGGTTGGATAGTTCTCAATCGTTCGGAAGGGCTCACCAGTAAAATCGTCCTGCCAGATAACTAACCCATTCACGTCGTTGGCTTGCTCACCATTCGGAAGCCGAACAGCAACAGTGAGATCGGCCGCGAGTTTGTCGAAGTGTGCTGTCACCGATTTAGCTTGATCCATCGTCACGGTGATCGACCGGTCCGATTGATGGCCAGACGGATAATCCCCCGACCAGTGATCAAACCGGTATCCAGGGTTAGGCTCCGCTGTAACCGAGACCGTCGTCCCTGTCTTTACCGCACCTGTCGGGGTTTCCTCAACGCGTCCACCGGTCGTACTTGCAACCGATAAGTCATATGTGGGGACGGATTTACTAGTACTGATACTCGGACTAGAATCGCTGGTGAGCGCGTCGAATTGCCTACTCGCGACCGTCTCACCATCAACAACGACGTCAACAGTGTAATAGCCGGGATCAGTGGCGGCAGTTGGATACAACCACAGTGGAGATGGATTCAGAGTGCCGTCCGCAGTCGTCGTTGCAGACCGCCAGACGACCTTTCCGCTGCCGTCCGGATCGTCTTCGTGGGACTTGACGTACACCGTCGCCCCTTTAAGCGGCGTCACGCCATCCTGATAGTAAATCGTCGGCGCAAATTCGATCGGATTTTTAACCTGAATCGTCGCTGATTTCGAACTTTCATCCCCCCACGTCCACCAGTCATCCTGGCTGATCGTAATTGCGGATGTTGAGCCAGCAAACTGATCGTGAATATAGGCATGGACGGTATAGGTATGGCCGGTCGGCAGATTCGAGAACGTATATTTCAACTCTACACTGGGATAGTTGGTGACGGTCTTGTAGTGTGTCCCGTCTTGGTAGATGATCAGTGCGTTCACCTCAGCGGCCTGGTCACCATTCGCGTGCGTTACATTAATCGTCAGGTCCCCACTGCCGCCGGCCGCTGCTACCTGCCCCGTCCCACCTGCAACAACAGCAATTACCATCACACCCACCACCGCCACCCGACCATAGGCCGATAAACTACTGTCGTTCATTGTGTTCCCAGAAACCAAGTCTTGGTGGCTGCCGAGTCCACACAACCATTCATTTGTCATACACGACCAACCGGAGGCCCTTAACAGTAGTTGAAAACACGCCTATTCTATTCAGTAGTGCTTCCAAACTCTGATCGAGATTAGAAGGGGGCTCGGAGCAAGTAGAACACCCTCACCCAAACACATAAGAATAAAATCATTTTGGCCTTCAGACTCAGATATTAGGCCCTGTTGAACCCGCTGAAACTGATAAAATGGGTGTGCGAGATACGGAAGACACAGTCAGGACGATGCCAGTTGGGAAGAGAGGTCGAACGCCAGAAGTCAGTATCTACTAGTAAAGTGCCTTTGAAATGGGAATATGGTTGCGCCAAAAGTCCCGAAGCCTCGGATGGCGCTACCAATCTCGCTCTTCGGGATTCTCTGCATATTCTACCTCACAGCGTGTCTTAGTTGGAATGCCAGCAAAGTGGTTCAGGGAACAGGAATTTCTATCGACATCATCGGCGTGGTGGTATTAGCGATACCAGATTTGCCGTTTCTCCAGAAGCACTTCTATTCGGGGAAACTGAAAGCCGCACTCAATCACCTTCGGTTCGAGAACGAGGGAAGCGCCGCAAACCTACTTGCGGCTCCGAATCTTGAAGAGAGATTAATTGATGCACTTTACGTCGTTGAAAACGCTAAAGACTGCACAGTAGACGAGCTTCTCGACACTATTGAGGTGGTTCGAGAACGGACACCCTCGAATACAGGATTCTATGAATTACGGGAGGAACTTAGAGAAGAATCAGATAACAAAGGTGGTGATTGGGGCAACGTGTATGGATTCAAAACGTTTGATGGTCAACGTGGTAGTCGTTCAATTGTGATGAGAGAAGTAGACGGAACACCAAGGAAGCGGATTGAAGGGCCATATCATATGGTCTTCGGGCCGATTGAAACACGAGTCGAAGAGTATGACGCGAGAATTAGAATATTGGGTTTGACGCTCTTGCTGATTGGGTTTCTCTTCCAGCTCTCCTCCCTGTTTTTCACACAGACTGGTTGATGTAGTTTTTTCAGATGAGCAGGTGTGGTTCGACCATGACCGACTACGAGGGATATAAATCTACTGCCACAGACTCATTTCGCATAGCTGTTGAGTTATTCAACCGCCCTTTCGAGAATGGCCGTACGGAAGGGGTATTGATATTACTTGACCACAGTTTTGAGATGCTGTTGAAGGCAGCAATTCTCCGTAGAGGAGGTGAAATTCGTGCAGACGATGGATCGGGCCAAACAATATCCTTGGAAAAATGTGTGAAGCGGTGTCGGGATGGAACGCGTGACAACCAGCGAATCCAGTTCCTCTCCAAATCTGAAGCTGCTGCCATATTCTCGCTCAACAATCTCAGGGATTACGCACAACATGACCAAGTTGATGTTAGGGAACAGCAGCTCTATCTCCAGTCTAGACAATGTACGGACATCTTTGAGATGATCTTGACCCGGGTATTCAATGAGTCGCTATCACAGTACCTTCCCGACCGAGTGCTCCCGCTATCGACCACCGTCCCAACAGACATTGCATCCGTTATTGACCAAGAAATCGATGAGATTCAGGAACTGATGGACGAAGGGGCCACCGACGAGGCACGGAATAAGCTGAAAGCGTTGGACTCCGTGGAACGAGGCTTGGCTGATGACGGTGACACGCCAGATCACTCTGAATTGACTACAAAGCTGGAAGCAGTTGATGACGACCAAGACCTAGAGGATATTTTCCCGAGTACATTCGCGGCTCTTACTGACGGAGTAGATTCTGGCGGCGGAGTTCGAATCAATCTTGGGTCCGATGATCCTGGCCTCCCCGCGCAGTATGTCCCTGAAGACGAGATTGATGAGGATGATGATGTCTATTTATTTACTGAGAAGAATATTCACGGTAGATATCCCTTCAACCCGATGCAGTTCAAAAAACAGGTGAATTCAGAACTTAGTGAAGACTGTGACTGGAAGGGTGAACTTAGCTTACCAAGGCTGAAGTCGATATTGGTAGAGATGGGGCTCTGGGAACAAGAAAAATTCCATCAATCAGAACTGCCACTTGGCGCGGGGGACACACGACCTGGCTATAGTCCAAGTTGCGTAGATAGTGTCGTTGAAGCGATTGAGGCAGGTGAAATTGTGGTTGAGGATGCATGGGAAGCAAATAAAGCCGAATTTGGGTACTAGGTACTTGGGATGGCTGGCGTCCAGTGTTGTCGTACGTTCCTGACTTGTAAAATCAGGATTGTTCGTCACCCATGTTACCAGGGGTGGGCGATTCACGTTGTGTCTTGAGGTACGCTTGGAAATCTGGATCGTCCACTTGGTTTTGAGCAAATTCGTCTGTGTACTCCCAGTCGTCCGGTCGTGGACAATGATGTTCGCACCCGGCGCAGTGCTGTTCTTCAAATGTATTGAACAAGGATTCAAGATTGCTCCCCATCATCCCACCGCCGTGCTGACACCACAGTGTTTTTGTCCCAATCGAAGTGACTCCGGTTAGTTTCCCCAATTGAGATGGGTGGTATGACAGATGGAGATGTTCGCAGTGCCGGTGGTACGGTTCCGGATCGGCATCCTCAACACCACGTCGGGCTGCATCGGCAACAATATCTCGTGTGTCCAGTTGGTTGTCATTCACTGACCTACTCGTTTCGTCCACGTCGATGCCCTGTATTTCGAGCATACGTTTTGTCTGTTCCTTCAAATCACGGTCGTTGGATTGCTGGTCGGAATCGTTGTCATGGGAGTGCGGGTCCGGATTGTCTTCGATTCGCTGTAGGTTTTCTTCAGCATCTTGAATGAGTACCTCATCGTCGAACCCTTTGGCGAGGTCACGAGCATCCGTCAGGAATCCCGTTGCCGTGTCCGGGTCTGACATAACGAAGTAATGGTAGAGGCCAACACTTTTTCGCAGATTGAACTCAGTCTCTGGCTCATTTAGTAAGTCGGCGAGCTGTGTTGCTTGGTCAACGAGTGGGTGTACCTCGTTTGGGGGCTCGTCACCATGCGGTGAATCGATAGCTAACGAGGTACGGCGCATCACATAATCAATAATTGGTGACAGGCACGTCGCATATGCGTAGTACTCCTTGTTTTCGAGTAGCTCAGCGAGTATAGTGTTGATTTCTGTAGCTGCTTGGAGTTCGTGAGTGAGCAGTTCTCGCTCGCTTAACGAACGGATGAACGGGTATTCCGGCACGCTGAGTTCATCAGTGTCTTGTACGATATCCACCGCAACCATCTCCTCGCGTCGTTTGAGAATCACGGATAACCCGCCGATATGCTTGTGGACAGCTGCGATGTTCGCATCAGTCTCCCGGTCAAGGTCGCGTGCAATGCCTTCGGCTTCAGCTCCAAGTTCAGCGATTTGGAAGGCTTCGTCCGCGTTTCCAGGATTTAACATCAGGATCTGCATCAGCAACGCGCTGATTTTCGCCCGGTCTTCATGCGCTGAATCGCTGACCTCTTCTACTGCCTCTTGCGCTTGCTCAAATCGTCCGCGCTTTAGATGCAATCGAGCTTCAACAAGCCTGTGCCCGCGGTAACTCGTACGTTCGCTCTCCGTCTGATTTTGTAATTCAGTAATATCATCTGGAGTGAATTGGATTCCGTCGCCAATATTCAACCCTCTCGATTCCTGACGTGTAATTCGGTTACTCGTTCGTTTAACGGCTCTCTCAAGGCGTTCGTAATCAGTGATTTTCTGCGACCGTGGAACCCGAATACGAGCGTAATCTTGTTTCTCCCGCCAATTCGGGGTATCCTCGTTGAGGTCGTCCCATACGAATTCCTGTACGATACGCCAGTAAATCCCCTCATACTCATCATCGTAAATAGCGAGCACGACGGGGAGAGGTTCGGCCAGGTATTGTGAGATGTGCGAAGTCTTGAGATCGTGGTGAACGCTGTCGTCGTTATCGAACCCGCTGGAAGACTTAAGCTGAATGTAGAAATGATCGCCCGTGAGTTGCTGCTGGTCGGTGTCCTCATCGCTGGATGGCTCTTCGGTGAGTGCTACCTCAAAGTCGAGCCCATAGTCGTTTTCTAAAGCGTTAACGACATACGGGCTCAGGTCTTTTTCGAGTTGTCCGATTCCTCGACGGTCAACGACGTGGTGGGGGCTCCGTTCGGTCATCGGTCAGCTTGTTGTGTTTCCTGGGTGTGTCCAGTCATAGCGGTCAGGTCGTGACTGTTTATCATAGCTCAAGATGTTTCCACTTACGAATAAATCCCTGTGCAGTGTTGATCAATCGGCGTCTGACGAGGCCCACTCAGCATCGGCTATATCTCCAAATATCTGCTTGGTCTCTGGTGGTTCGGTCGGAAGGCGAAGATCGCGCGGGTCGTCCTCGATGGCCTGCATCAGCTCACCAGCGGTCAGTTGCTTCCCCTCGCTCAGGGCTTCACCCGTTTCCTCAGCGCGGAGGATGTTCGCCACCGTCCAGATGTTGAAGAGGTGCGCCGCGAAGTTGAAATAGAACGCCCGAAGCGCCGGGTTTCGAGACCCACACTTGGCGAGGAACTCCTCCTTGATCACGCGGAAGTCCGTCTCGATGCCCCACCGACGGCGGTACGCCTCACCCAACTCTTCCGGCGGGATCTCTTCGGAATGCAGGTTCGTGTAGAAGTACGTGTAGTCGTCCATCGGCTCATCAGCGTCTGACTGCCGCAGTTTCACCGTCTTGTCCGACTTCAGCCCGACCGCGTAATAGCTGTCTTCGTCGAGGGAGCCGACGCCGTAGGGGTAGTACGACGACCGCAGATCGGCACGCGCCATTCCGTTCAGGAAGTGTTTGACCGTCTTCCCCGACTTGCGGCCCTGCATCACCAGTTCCAGCCCCTGCTCGGTGATAGTCGAAATCGTGTCCGAGTTGTAGAACTCCGTCCCCGCGTCAAGGTAGACACGGCCGATACTCAGGTGTTGCCTGGCCAGCCGGAGCATCCGACGGATGTACTCTGGCGTCTTGCTCTTGTCTTTGACCGGGAGCACGACCAGAATCAGCGGCGTGTCAGTCCCGACGAGAGCCAGCGTGATGTACTTCCACGCCCACGAGTAGTTCCGCCCCGGCTTCGTCCCGCGAATGAACTCGTTGCTTTCGTTGTCGCCGTAGAACGGCCAGTCCGTGATGTCAATAGCTACCTCCGCGCTGTCGGGAAAGTAGTCGTGCCGGGCGGCGATATCGAAGAGTTCCTCGTTTGCCTCCCGGAACATCCGCAAGACGGACTCCCGTGAGGACTTCCGAAGGTGGTGCGTGAGGTTCTGCCCCGTCGGAATGTCGCCGTCGTCGTAGAATGGCTTGTACTTGAGGTTCTTCGCGGCGTCGTTGACGAAGCCGTTCCCGTTCGCGGCGGCGATGAGCACCCGGAGCGACGCGTCCTTCGTCACCTCTGTACTGCTGTCGCGCTTCAGGCGGAGGTACTTGAACGTCTTCGAGCGGAGCTCCCGAGCGATGACCTGAACCGGCGGGAACCCTTCGCCGTCCGTGACTATCGTGTCCGGCGTCGGGTCGCGGAACCAGTGTTCGAGCTTCGTGTCCTGCAACTGCCGAACCAGCGTTTCAGTCTCGCTCGCGTAGTAGTGCCGCGTTTCTTCGAGCATCCGTCCTGGCATCCGGTTCAACGTCGGTTGACTCACCGAATCCTCAATGCCCAACGACTCCCGGATGTCAGCGTCGTTGATGGCGCGGGCTACGCCCGACTGGTTGAGTGCCGAGAGGTCGAAGAACAGATACAGCCGCGTCGCGTCTTCTCCGTCCAGATTTTGCGTTAGATCCTCGTTTTCCCCTTCGTCCAGTAGTAGTGCCGAAGCTGAACCTTCCCGAGTGCCTTTGCGAGTCGGTGTTCGGGCGGCTTCAGGTCATACCGATTCCGTTCCACCGACCAATTGTAGACGCGGTAGACCTCTGATTTGATAGCTTCCCACAGCGGCGGCGTGATGTTCTTGGCCGGGTTTCGGGTCAAAAGGCCCGTGTACGCCCAAGGATCGTCGCGCGGGTCGTCGGGTAGTTCCTCTCGGCTTCTCTGTACCGGCTTGAAATCTTCGCCTTCTCCTGCCGCCGTTCGTGGATTTCACCCTTCGACTCGGGCTCACGGTCGGCGTCCTCGTTTTTCTCCTTTGCCATCCTGCTGAATCCCCCGTCTACTCCTGTTCAACCGTCCAAACCAGAGAATTGCCGACCTTCTTCTTCGAGACCTTTCCATTCTCTTCGAGACGCCGCAGACGGTAGTCCGCCCCCTGTCGGGCAATTCCAAGTTCATCTGCTACTTCCTTCGTTCCCGCTGGCTCGTGCTCTGCAACAGCACGAATAAACTCCTCATCGGAGTGTTCGGGCTTGTATCGTCCGTGCTCGTTCCGCTCCTTGTCGTCCATACCCCCTCTTCCACGTCACGGCACTTGTTCGTTTTGACGTGTAGCAAAAGGCTTATCACCTGTTGCCCTGTAGCAAGAGGTGAGGAAGCCCGGCCCCTCGGGGTGTGACCATCGCAGGAAACGCCCGCGTGCTTGGAACACGCGGGCCGAGTTCCCCAAGACGATTGAAGAACCCATGACCGAATTCGAGTCCGACCAAATTGAAGGCATCGCTCGCCCTGCCGTCACCGACGGAGGGCAAAGTAACTACGACCTCGATACCCTGGACGCGATCATCGAGGAGAACCTGTGGCAGGCCGCCCGCGACGGGCTGGATGACGACGCAGTGGCCGACTTACTCCTCCGCCACCGTGACGGCGTGGTGGGCAACGGCCTCGATGACCACGTCGGTCTCAAGCGCGAGGTCGCCACAGACGGCGGCGTGTCTCGGCGGAAGTTCCTCGGAACGGCCGCGGCCGCCACTGCTGGTGTCCCGATTGTCAGCGGTGAAGGGTCGGCGGAATCCACCGACGAGGTCCACGAATCGCCCGACCTGAGCAACGACTACCCGAACACGCGCCGGATGAAGGGCGGTACCGGCCATCCGCTCACCGGGATCTATGCCCCGGAGACCTGGAGTAGATCGACGCGAGCTGAGTCCGAAGACTTCGGCGGCGTCACGGAGCTGGAGTTCTACCAGCACGCGCTCCAGTGGGGGATGGGAATCAGCCTGAAAATCAGGAAAGGAGACGTTGAAACGTCTATCTCCCTCGATGTTGACCGCGCTGAAATGCTCGGGCGCTGGCTCATCGAGGCCGCCCGCGACACCAAGCAGTGGCGGGCGGAGAACCCCGAAGCGTGGAACTACGAGATGGACACCAGCGACAACGTGGCCGACCGAATCGACGAGCCTGCTGTGGGCGAAGGTGAGTTGGGAAGCGACCGGTTGAAGACGCCGGCACAACTGGCGGCGACTCTGTCGGAGGTGGCCGATGCAGACCAGTGACGCCCGCGTGACCGCTCGCATCGTCCGCACGGACGACGGCGATACGTTCCACGAGTACGAAGTCGGCGGCATTTCGTACCCCTCGGCAGAGGCTCTCGAAGCGGCGCTTGAAGCACGCTAACCCCACAAAATCATGATTGAAGACATCGAGAAGGACGTTTTCGTACGAATTCAAACCGACCTACTGGTGGTCGGAGACAGCATCATGACCGACCGGCACCACGCCAGCAACGGGAACTACGAGGACGACGACCCGCAGAACCAGATCGGCGGAATCATCCCCGCCTTCCCCCTCTCCGGGTGGCTCCGCCACGGGATGGAGGAAGTCGTCCACGACTACGACGGCACCGCCTGTCATCCCGGGGAAGCCAACGCGAACTTCATGAAGGAGGACGTCTACGAGCGCGACCTCGATGACGGCTACCACGAGAAGGGCGCGTGCACCGACGACCCGAAAGAAGACGACGGCTGTGTGGTCTTCGACCTCTTCGGCGGCTTCGGTGGCGTCCCCGGGAAGGTGATGCGGCGACCGATCAAGTTCAACCCCGTCCGCTCCAGCGTGGACTACACGCGCGGACAGGCTGAGGGTCACTACCGGCGGCTCAACCGGAACGTCGTCTCCCGGAACCGTGAAGACAACCGTGAGCCGCTTCGGAACGCCGAGGTAGACGCTGTGGCGAATCTGGACGGGTGCTGGCACCTCTCCTTCCGCGAGATGAAACCCGAGTTCGTCGGCCTTCTGACCGAGGGCATCAACTTCCTCGATGCTCACAAGACCGACTTCATGCACCAACTCGGTGGCGCGCGGAACTTCGGCGCGGGGATCGTCGATTGCCACCTCATCAACCCGCTCTACAACGAGCGCGAGCTGAAGCGCGTCTTCGACCGTGGAAAGGGCAACACGAACAAGATGGACGAAAAGGACGATCTGTGGACCGAGGAGTACCGCCCGGCGTTCGTTGAGGCGCTGGAGGACCGTATTGCGGAGGGACCGTAGATGGCCGAGAACGCCAGCCTCAGTGACTTTCAGGGCGACGGCGGCCAGGACGTGATGGTCGCCGCGTACCGCCACGATGCTCACAAGATGAACGGGCAGCCACACGACTACGCCCCGGAGACGTTCGCGGGCGTGCCGGTGAACCAGACGGTTCCCCACAGGGCGGACGGCGATGCGTCGGCGCTCAGCCGGCCGAACGGCCAGCCTGAGCAGACAGTGGAGAACCACGAGACGCTCTACCGGCTATCGCTCATTGAGGGCGAGAGTCGGTACGACCCCGAGGAGTTCACGCGCAACGGTGTGGAGAGCGCCGTGAGGTCGCTCCTGACCGAAGACGACCCGGCGGCCATGCATCGGGCGTGGCTGGAGAGCGACGTCGTCTCGGCGTTCAACGAGAGCGTCTACTACCCGTACACGAGCCTGAAGTACCACACCCTGCTCGTGGCGGCCCTACTCGACAACTACCGCGACGGCCACGAGTTCGCCGATCTCCTCCTGGTCGTGGACCGCGCCGGGGAGATCGTGCCCCACCGGACGGTCTACACAGGCGATGACTTCGCGCTCCGAATCGACGAGAGCGCGGGCGGGCGGCCGTCGTCCTGTCTCGGGAGTCGGCCGTGGCGGTCGTGGGCTTCGACGTGGAACCGGCTGACTGCGCACCCGCTCGATGCCGCTCACGACAAGTACGACATGGTGCTGGACGCGAACCTCCGCCGGATCGGCGCGTGGTCTACCGCGCTCCAGTACATCGAGGACTTCCGGGAGGCGTTCGATCGATGACGTGCATCCAGCAAGTCCAGTGGGAGCTGGAGATGGACTACATCGGCCACCCGTACTACGTCTCGGGGAACGCCATCATGCACGCGCTCGGCCAGCAACTCCCGCTCGACGTCCACCGCCACCTGAACGCGAGTCACGGCGTCTTCGTGCCCGGCCAGTTCGGGACGTTCCCCGAGGAGCACTCGCAGAGCGGCATCCGGCCGTACCTCGGAAGCGGCCTCCCGGACGTGGAGTCCTACGACGACCTGTTCCTGATGCGGCAGGCGTCGCACTCGTGGCTTCTCGATTCCCGGCCGCGAGACGCGCTGAACACCCACGACATCCGCGTGCAGAGCGGCCATCCGGCGCTGTCCCACGAGACCATCATGGGGAAGCCCGACGACGCGCGGAAGCAACAGCAGACGACGAAGTGGTACATCAACGCGTACCTGCACGCCGACCGGGACGATGTCCTCCCGCTCGATGAGAGCGTCCTGGACGGCCTCCAGTTCGGCGGGAAGCGCAACTACGGCTACGGCATCACGGGGCTGAAAGACACGCAGGTCGTAGACCTGGGGGCGTTGGACTACTCGCGTCTCGAAGACGGTGCGGCGTTCATCCTCGAACTCGTGACGCCGTTCGTGCTGGAGTCGGAGTACCCGAACGCTCACGACCAGGACGTGCCGTGGTGGTGGAAGGAGGACCGCCGCGATCTGCGTGAACGCGAGGAGAAGGTGCTGGAGCAACGCGAGGTGTACAAGCTCCAGACGGTGGACCACGGGCAGGTCGTGAAGTACGAGGGCGACCGGCCGGTGGAGACCGCGAAGAGCGGCATCCTCCGGGTCGGCAGTCACTCGAAGTACGGCTTCGGAGAGCTGCGAGTGACGCCCGTCGAACCCCGCTCGAATCCGTGTCAAAATCTAGAGGAAAAGACGAAGGTTACCGGGTGAGATAACTCATGTGTGACGGGAGAATCGGCACGAAAAAATCACGCCGCAGACTGAATAAAGAAATCGTATTTGCAACAACTGTTAACATTTCCCTGCCTGGAGGGGCTCTTCCGCACCGTACCCTGCCCCAACACGGGTGGCTGCGATTCAGAGAGCAGAACAGCCCGTCACACTGCAGATCACCGCGTTCGCAGTAGCCGGTGGAAACCGCAAGCGTTCGAATACCTACGCGTCAGCAGTACTGTCCGCGGTCGTTGTGCGACGCCACACACCAACGGCGAGGATCACGATGAGGCCACCGATGGCAAGGAGTTTTTTCACATTCATCTGCGTCCAGGGTGTCTCAGCGAGGGGGGATACGTTTTCTGTTTGCTGATTGGAGGGGGACGTACTGGATGTAGTCTTCGAGGAGGAGCCAGCTGGTGGCGAGGAGGGCGCCGATGGTGTTGGCGAGCATGTCGGTCGGACTGTAGTAGCGATTGGGGAGTGGGGCTTGGAGGAGTTCGATGAGGACGCCGTACGCAATTGCCCCACCAAGAATCAGGAGAAAACGGCGGCGCCGTGACCTAATAGTTGCGGTGGCGTAGGCGATGGCGAGGCCGAGGCCGGCGTACCCCGCGAAATGGAGTTGCTTGTCCCAGAGGGCGGTGACGCCACGCGGGGGTTGCGGGACCGCCTGCACGATTGAAAAATAAAAGAGGATGGTGGCGCCAGTGAGCACTCCCAGCCAGCGCACCCACGTGGGTGCCAACGGAATCGGAAGCCGATATTTTCCAGCCATTAGTACTCCCGATCGGCATCCCGGCTGTCGCTACGACTGGTGGTTCCCGTCGTCGCTTCATCAGCTGTGTCGTCGCCGTGCTGGGCAGGGGTGTTCGTGTCGGTGTTGGGGGTGGGTGGGTCGGGCGGTGCGAGCGCAGCGCTGAGCATCTGGACGGGACGACTTTCTCGGAGTTGGCTCCATGAGCGATCGCTGCGTGAGACGAGAAGTGCAACAGCGAGCAGCCCGCCGGCGGCGCTCAGTGTTGTGGTGGTGAGTTGGCCGCGGATTGCGGTGAGGGCGACGACTGCGCCCGTGGCGATGGTGAGGAGGAGGCCGGCGACTTTGAGTGGTACCGCCCGCACAACGTGCATTAAGGTGGTCCACGCACGGGTGATGCGGGCGCGGTGGGAGGCTGGCACCAGTGCGCGAACAACGTGGTCAAGGAGTGCGATAAGCGGGCCGACCGAGAACGTGGTTCGGAGGTCGATGACGACGACGTCGGGGTCGGGTTCTGCGGTGAGCCATTGGTAGAGGAAACTCGCTCGCAGCCACTGTTCGAGAACGATTGCGGTGGTGGTGACCGCTGACGTCGCACGTACGGCGGTGAGCCGCGACATTATCTGGGTGATCCGGGCGTGAAGCCGCGAGCCCTCGACGACCCGGCGAACACTACGGCCGACTCTGGATGTGCTGAGCGTTGTGAAGACTGTGTCAGCAAGGGTGGCGAGCCGTGACCCTGCGAGGGTATCCTCGAGGGTGGTGTAGACGCGGGAGCGGGTGAGTGCGGCTCGCAGCATACCTGGTTACTGGATGTTGGTGACGGTGCCGCGGATGGTGATCGACCCGAGGTCAAGCACGATCTGGGTGCCTTCTTGGAGGGAGCGTGCATGGAAGGTCAGCCCGGTGTCGGTTTGTCGCGTCCGGAGGGTTGCAGTGAGGTAGACGTCTTGTTTGACGGGGTGGGCGCGTTTGTAGATTTGGCCGCTCTCGCTCCGGAGGATGACGATTGCTGGTTCGGTGTGCATGGCGGTGAGCCGGGCGTATGTGGTGCCGTCCTGGGTTTCGGTCATCCCCACGTGGAGCCCATCAGCGATCGTCGGCGCGATCCCCTCAATTTGGATGCGTACCGTCGTGTTCGTTACTGTCCCTGGCGGCGTCTGACTCCTAACCCGGACAATACTTCCACTGATGTCGTAGGCGGGTGTGCGCAGGGGGATGGTGGTGCCGAGTTTGACGGGTGCGCCGGCGAACGTCGGCGTCCCATCCTGGATGACTGTGCGCAGCGATAGTCCGATGAGGGCGCGTTTTTGAGTGGGATTTCCGGTGGGGTACACCTGGATGGACGTCACTTCGGCGACAGTGGTATTGTGGATGCGATAGGTGTCGCCCGCCGACAGCGCTTGGGCCGTCGTCGTTGCCACCGTCGTCTCCATAACCACATCGGTCGTCGTCAGGTTCAGGCCGGTCGTCCCCAGCTGGGTGACCTGCCCGGTGACCGAATACTCGGTGGTTGTGAGCGGGACATTGGCGCCGAGCGTAATCGATTGGTTGGCAAACTGTGGTTGGGTGTCGCCCGCGTACACCTGCATCGTCGCACGCACCGTAACGTGGTGTTGGGCGGGATTACTCGTCGGCGTAATTGTGACTGCGGTCACCGTCGCCACCTGCCGCCCGGCCGCCACCACCGTATCCCCAGTGCTAATCGAATCAGCGATATCCGCCGACACCGTCGTCCTGAGCTGCACGGTCGCGTCGCGCGTTTGGAGTGTGGCACCGGTTTGATTGAGCCGGGTGATCGTCCCCGACACCGTGTAGTTCGGTGTCTGAATCGTCAACTCGTTGCCGGCGCCGAGTGTCCGGCCAGCATACTGGAACCGCTGTGGATCTTGGGTGAGCGTCCCGCGTAAGAGGACGCGGGCGATAACGCGAACGTCGCCGTCCTGGGTGGGCGAGTAGTAGACGTCAGTAACCGTCAGATTCCCTGGAGTGTTCGGCGCTAACTTGTCGCCACTCGAGATCTGCGCTGCCACGTAGTCGGGTTGGGTCCCTAGATCAACTGTTGCATACCGGGATTCTTCTTGGGGGTTGGCGAAGGGGTTGATGAGGGCGACGCCGGCTGCGAGCACGGCTATTACGAGTAGTACGACGAGTGCGTCGATGACGTTGATGACGCCGAAGAGGCGGCCGTCGTCGTCAATTACCGGCATCCGCACTCACCCGCTGCATACATGTTGCTTGAAGTGGGTTCGTCTGCGGAGTTAAAACCCGGTCTTTCCATCTCGCCGATCCGTTTTCAAACCCGGATTGGAGTGGAAACCGTGTGGCTCGCAAGGGAGTTGTGTGGTGCGGTTGGTGCCCATCACACATTTTAAGTGAGTTCCTAGAGTAATCCGGATAGATGGTTTCAAGCGGCGGCTATCGCGTTGTAAGTGCTGGTGGTACCATTGCCGCCACGCTTGCTGCGCTCCTCCTCGCCAACCTCCACGCCGTCCAACTCGTCATCACCACTACTATCCCACTTGTTCGTCGACTTCACCCCACAACACTCCAGGGCCCCGCATTCGGTATCGCCACACTCACCACCATTCTAGCGGTCGGCATTGCCGTTGCACCCCTGTATAAACCGCAGCCGCGTCGCATCCTGAATGTCGTCTATCACACCCACCGCCGCGTTCTCCTCGCCGGCTTGGCGCTGGCGACCATCGGCTACTTCGACTACACCTACCGCCTCCCCCGCACCACCTTGCTATTGACTATCAGTATCCTGCTTGTGGTCCTGCCGGTGTGGTTTGTCATGATTCGTCGTCGTCCCGACGGCAATGGCACCCGCACCCTCATCATCGGCGACGACGCCGACGAAATCGAACGGGTGTACACAGCGCTTGCTGAGGACCCGGTTGGGTACGTCGGCCCTGTCCTCATGCAAGCTGACGGCGGCACCACAACCACCGCCGACCAGGCGCCCATTGAGTCGGATGCGTCAGTGGGGGCGCATGGCCGGGTTGGTGGGCTGTCCCGGCTCGCAGACGTCATCACCGCCTACGAGATCGATCGCGCGGCATTCGCCTTCGAACACACGGACCGCGGCGAATTCTTCGGCGCGCTCGGCACCTGTCACGACCACGGCGTTGACGCCGTTATCCGCCGCGACCGCGCCGACAGCGTCCTCATCGCCGACCAACCCGGCAACGAGCTTGTAGAAATCGATGTCGAACCCTGGGACTGGCAAGACCGCGCCATCAAACGCCTCTTCGACCTCACCTTTGCAATTTCGGCGCTGCTTGTGCTCTTGCCAGTTATCCTCGTGATTGCCGCCGCCATCAAACTCGACGACGGCGGGGCAATACTGTATGAACAGGAGCGCACGGCGGAGCTCGGGGAAACCTTCCCCGTGTACAAGTTCCGGAGTATGCAGCCACGGAGTGCATCCGTCGAACCAGGGGAAGAAGCAGATCGTGTCACACGGGTTGGTCGGCTCTTGCGGAAAACGCACCTGGATGAGATTCCGCAGCTCTGGTCGATCCTGGTGGGTGATATGAGTGTTGTTGGGCCGCGCGCGGTGTGGACCGACGAGGAATACCTCTTGGAGGCCGACGTCGCCCAATGGCGCCAGCGCTGGTTCGTCAAACCCGGTCTAACAGGGCTTGCCCAAATCAATGATGTGTCCAGTGAGAATCCCACGGCGAAATTACGATACGACGTCGACTACATCCGGAACCAATCACTCCGCTACGACGTCGCCATCGTCGTTCGCCAACTCTGGAAGGTCTTCGTCGACGCCGTCACTTTCCTTCGTGGTGAGGATCCGGACGCTGACGATTAATCGGTGTGAAGCTATCGGGGTCACGAATCCAATCGGTGGAGTTTTACTGCGAAGGGGGTTGAAGGACACGTATGGCTGACGTTCGGGACGCCACCGACGCGTTCCTTGACGAGCATCCCGACGCCGAAGCGTCCTTGCGCGAGGTCCTTACCATCGACGACCGCCAGGATGCGTGGGCGTTTGAGGATATTCCGATGGATTCGGGAACGTTCGGCGAACTGGTGTCCCGCAACATCGCCGAATCTACCGAGGACGGCTACGAACTGGCTGATCCGGCTGCGGTTCAGGCAGCCCTCGAGGGAGACGCCATCCAAGAAGGTGCCGATGAATCAAAGTCGAATTTCTCGGTGGCAGTGGATGGCGTGTGGAGGCGTGTGGAGTGGCGGGTTGTCGGCGCGTTACTCGGAGCGTTGGCGCTTGTTGTGGCATTCAGGCTGTTTTCGTTGCCCGCGGTGTTCCGCGGGGGTGACGTCGTGCTCACGGCGAATGATCCGTACTACTATCGGTATCTCGTGGAAGGGCTTCTCAAGCGCACGGCGGGGCCATTCGACCTCAGGGCGTTGTCAGATCTGCAGTTTGCGGTGTTGAAGGGCGAACCCCTCCTAGTGGTGACGCTATGGTGGATCGCAAGCCTGCTCGGCGGTGGCACCCACACCGCAGGCCTGGTGTTGGCATGGTATCCAGTCGTTGCCGCCGTGCTGACTGGTGGTGTCGTGTACGTTGTTGGCACGCGGCTGTTTGCTGATCGGCGGGTGGGGCTTGCCAGTGTGGTGATGTTGGCGGCGATTCCCGTCCACGGATTTCGGACCAGTCTTGGGTTTGCTGATCACCACGCTTTCGATATGCTCTGGCTGTCGCTCGTTCTGCTCGGCCTCGTCATCGTAAGTACGGATCGAAACGATGGATGGCTGCGACGTCGGGAGGCGTGGCTAGGGAGTCTCGTGTTGGGATTTGCTGTGGCCGGCCAGACGCTCGCCTGGGACAATAGTCCAATCCTCCTCGCCGTTATTGGGCTGTTTGTCGCTGTGCGGGTGCTCGCTGATGTGTCGGCAACACGTTCCCCACTTCGTGAAAACCTGCCGCTCCTCGCGGGGCTTGGGGTTGCGTCGGTGCTGACGGTGTTCGTCCATGAGAGCTTTGGCTGGCACACCGATCAAGTGGCCTTTGCCCCCGCACTCCTCTTGGCCGGGGCCGTCGGTGTCGTCGGGCTGGCCACAATTGTCGCTCGGTTCGGCGGCTCGTATCGAGTGTTGGGTGGCGTTGAACTTGTCGGCGCTGTGGTCGGGTGGCTGGCGATGCAGGCGTTGTTCCCGGAGTACGTTCACCGGGCAGTCGAACGCGTCCAGTGGCTCGTGAACGTTGGTGGAATTGCGGAAACGGTGAGTCTGGTTGGCGGTGAATTCGAAATCGCCGTAATCTACCTATTCGGACTGCTATTCTTCCTTGGCGCGCCCTACGTAGTGTGGCTTGGCTGGCGGGGTGGAACGAACTATCGACCGGCCTGGCTTGCTGTCAGCGGCATGGGCGCATACTTCTTTATCTTGAGTCTCATCCAGATCCGGTTTGCTGGAGCGTTGGCCGTACCGACGGCGATTGCGAGTGGGTTGGGCTTCGTTCATCTCGCCGCTGTTGTTGATGTCACGCGACGGCCTGCCGTGTTCAAGGATGGGGGAGGGATTACTGGGGCGATTCGGGTGCCGTCGGCGCAGACGGCTGGTTATCTCGTTGTGTTGTTCCTGTTGGTGGGTGGGTTGAGTTTTGTCCAGACGCCGATTAAGACGAGTCAATTGACCTACGGGCCCGAGCAGTATCATGCGGCCGACTGGATGGCCGACGACGCCGCCGACCGCGACTTGGCCTATCCGCAAAATTACGTGTTGAGCCAATGGGGCCACAACCGGATGTACAACTACTTCGTCAACGGCCACTCCCTTTCGTATGGATTTGCGAAAGGTACGTATATCTCTTTTTTAAACTCGACAGCCGGACAGGCATGGTACGAAAGTCTTCGTGATCGCGTCGGGTATATTGTCACCACAACTGGGGCGTCTATCGAGAGAGAGGGATCGATGTGGGTGCGACTCCACGAGCACTTCGGGAGCGGCTATGATGACGTGGCCGGCCTGTCACACTATCGCGCCGTGTGGATCTCCGACGACAACTCACTGAAAGTCTTCTCCGTTGTGCCCGGCGCAACGATTGTTGGGAACGCGACCCAATCGAACGTGGTCCTTCGTACAACGGTCGAAGTTTCGGGGGTCACCTTTGAGTATCAGCGTCAGGTGCCCGTGACGAACGGGACATTTTCAGTGACGGTTCCGTATCCGGGAACGTATACGGTAGCCGGCGAGACAGTCAGTGTGTCGGAAACAGCCGTCCAGAACGGGACGCAAATATGAACTATGGCCGACCAGTACGCACATCACTCCGATTGTACAGCAATTTTAGATTGCTCCATAGCGGACACTAGGAAGGAAATCACTCCGCATTGCGTAATATCGGTCGGATCGAGTACTCTACTATTGGTGAATTGAATGAGGCGCTCGTTGCACCTTACACTGTGGTGACAACCGTTGTGATTCAATATGTCCGCTAGTCCTTTGGTATGTCTTCCCGCATGTGTTCTTCCTCGGTTGATGGTTCCGGTGGTGCGAACAGGATAGTGAAGAGTCGTCCGGACCGCGAGTTGACGACTAATTAGACCAGTGGGTGCCAAAGTCGGGTTTTGCATTCGTTGTCGCGAGATTAGGGCCCCTGTCGCTGGTTTGACTCCGGCTGGAGTGCGAATACGGGTTCAGACGCAACGACTGCGACCACGAAAACGACGGCGACGAGGCCATTCACGACGCCGACAGGCTGGCCGACCCTTATCGTCGAGTACGTCCATTCGGTTCACCAGTAGCAGTCATATCTCCCGAGAATACGACGACTTCACCGTCCGCAAGGGCTGACAGCACGCCCGGAGGCCTCAGTTGTTGCGATAGTACTGAATGGTTCGATCCAGTCCCTCACTGAAGTCGACGGCTGGCTCGTAGCCGAGCTGCTCCTTGGCCTTCGAGATGTCGGCGTGGGAGTGGCGAACGTCGCCCGGCCGAGGGTCGTCGTAGATCGGATTAATCTCGGTTCCGAGCAGGTCATTCAGATTGTCGACGAGATTATTGATCGTGACGCGTCCACCACAGCCGACGTTGAACGCCTCTCCAGTCACATCGCCCTCGGCGGCAAGGATGTTCGCCTGTACAGCATTGTCGATGAACGTGAAGTCACGTGACTGCTCGCCGTCCCCGTAGATGACGGGGCGCTCGCCCTCGAGCATCAGGGAGATAAACTTCGGAATGACGGCCGCATACTCACCATTGGGGTCCTGCCGCGGGCCGAAGATATTAAAGTAGCGCAGCGCCGCCGTATCAATGTCGTAGAGGTCGCTGAACTGAATCGCGAGTTTCTCTGTGTAGTACTTCGAGAGCGCGTACGGCGATTCGGGCTGGGAGTGCATCGACTCGACTTTCGGAAGCTGCTCGGTCGAGCCGTAGACGGAGGATGAAGAGGCGACAACGGCGGTGTCGACATCGGCGTTGCGGGCGGCGTTCAGAATTGTGGCCGTTCCTGTACAGTTGGCGTCCGTCGTGGTGACGGGATCCTCGACACTCCGAGGAACGGATGGCACGGCGGCCTGATGGAAGACGTAGTCGACGCCGTCGGTGACGGTAGCCATCTGATCTGCATCACGGATATCTGCTTCATGGAACCTGAAGTCGTCGCTCGAACGAAGGGACTGGAGGTTTTGTTCGCGTCCGGTTTCGAAGTTGTCGACGCCGCGAACCTCGTAGTCGCGATCAAGCAGGGCATTCGCGAGGTTTGACCCGATGAACCCCGCAACTCCGGTGACGAGTGCAGTTGGCATACCTGCGAGTTCTTCACGGACTGGGGTTAGTCTGTCGACTCCGAGCAGCTACAAGCGGACGATGTTCGTGGCGTCGAGGTGGCTCGTTGCGTTCCGAGTGTCGAAGACGAGTTCTGCCTCGTCGACGATTTGGTTGATGTCGAACGTTGAGTGGTCGGTGATAATGACGACACAGTCTGCGGCCGCGAGTCGGTTCTGAGTGAGGGGAACGGACTCATGCGTTTTCGTTCCGACGTCGAGGCGGGGCACGTGTGGGTCGTGGTAGTTGACCGTGGCGTCCCAGTTCTCTAGTTCTGCGATGACGTCAATCGCTGGCGATTCGCGGACGTCGGAGACGTCAGGCTTGTAGGAGGCGCCGGCGACGAGCACGTCCGCATTCGAGAGTGCGATGCCGCGATCATTGAGTTGCTTGACGACGCGATCGACGACGTGCTGGGGCATCTCGCGGTTGACCGTGTCTGCGAGGTCGATAAACCGCGTATCGACGCCGTGTTGGTCGGCCTTCCAGGAGAGGTAGAACGGGTCGATCGGAATGCAGTGGCCGCCCAGTCCCGGCCCTGGATAGAACGGCATGAAGCCGAACGGTTTCGTTTCCGCTGCTTCGATCGTGTTCCAGATGTCGACGTCGAGTTCATGGGCGATCTGTGCGAGCTCGTTGATGAGGCCGATGTTGACGGCTCGAAACGTGTTCTCGAGCAGTTTGACGAGTTCGGCCTCGGTTGCCGAGTTGACACGCACGACTTCGTCGAAGACGGGTGCGTAGAGGGCTTCCGCCCGGTCGCCACACGCATCGGTGACGCCGCCGATGACCTTGGGGATATCCGTCGGCCCGTACTCCTCGTTCCCCGGGTCGATACGCTCCGGGGAGAACGCGAGATACAGATCTTCACCAACGGTAGCGCCGTTTTCCGCGAGTGCGTCAGCGACCGCCTCTTCGGTCGCACCCGGATAAACGGTGCTCTCGAGGACGACCGTGCAACCGTCAGCGACGACGGGTGCGAGCCGTTCCACGGCATCGAGGACGTAGGAGAGATCCGGTGTGTCGGTCTTTCGAAGCGGTGTCGGCACACAGATCGAGACCGCGTTGGCATCCGCAAGCTGGTCGTACTCCGTACTGAACGTGACCCCACCGCGTGTTGCCTCGGCGACCTCGTCGTCAGTGACGTCGTTGACCGTTGACTCCCCACTGCGAAGTCGTTCGACCTTGGCGGCGTCGACGTCGACACCGACCACGTCGTAACCCGCGTCGTGCATCGCTAGCGCCAGCGGGAGCCCAACGTATCCCAGGCCGATGACGCCGACGCGCGTCTGCTCAGCTTCCATATACGCTGTCAAATACACTACACGCGTTTTAGAGTGTCGTTCGCTACTCAGTCTGCTTCCCGCTGCCGGAGAGAATGACTTTAAGTCAACGAGGGGCGTCGTCGCATGTGTGACTGCTCGATGACGGGGCGTCCTCGTGTCTTCCACCTCATCACGCGACTGCTGAAAGGCGGCGCGGAGGCCAAGACTGTGGTAACTGTTCGTGGCCTTGATGGCTACGAGTTCACGGTCGGATACGGTGCGGAATACGACCCGGAGCAAGTCGAACACCTAGAACGTGCGAGTATCGAGACGAAACGCTTCCCACTAATCCGTCACTACAACCCCGTAACGACATTCCCCGCTGTGGCATCAGTGGCATGGTATCTCCGCCGAAAGGATTTCGACATCGTTCACACTCACAGTACGGAAGCCGGCATTATCGGACGGTTTGCGGCGGCCCTCGCTGGGGTGCCCAACATCGTTCATACCGTGCACGGCGTGCCGTTCGCCGACGACCGCAACGACCTCCTAAATCGGTTCGTGCTTGGATGTGAGCGCCAGGCGGCACGATACACGGACCGGATTATTACGAACGCTGACGTCATCGCTGACGACTATCTGGAGAGGGGTATTGGGACGGCTGAACAATACACGACCGTCTACAGCGGCATCGACATCGACGCGTTCGAAAATGCCGAGCCCGCCGAGGGCCTGCCGGGAGAGCGACCGCGCATCGTCATGGTTGGCCGACTTGTCGATGGTAAGGGGCACGAGGTACTGCTTGACGCGGTTGAATCACTTGGGAACTTTGACGGGTCGGTATGTATCGTCGGCGACGGCCCGCTGTACGACTCGCTGGACGCGGAAATCCAGGGCCGGGGGCTATCAGAGAACGTGTATCTCACTGGGTTCCGTGAAGACGTCCCGAGGGTGCTCGCGGCGAGCGACGTAATGGTGTTGCCGTCGTACCGTGAAGGAACGCCGAGGGTGATTACGGAGGCGATGGCTAGCGGACTGCCGGTAATCGCAACTAATATTGCGGGAATTCCAGAGCAGGTTGAACATGGGGAGACAGGATTTGTGATTCCGACAGGAAATGCCATCCAACTGGAAAATTATCTATCTGAGTTCATTGATTCCCCAGCAAAGCGAACAAGGTTTGGCAGGCAGGCACAAATACGGGCTAAACGGTTCTCTATTGAGTCAATGTTAGATGGTTTAGAAGACGTATATGGTGCCTTTTTCCCTCGTTAAGTCGATGACTTCAAAACCGAGAACAGCCCTTAATGGTGTCGGATCTTGAAAACACTCCAGATAATTAAAGGTTCAAGGATGGATTACCAAGAGAATGGCAGAGAGAAAAATGGAAGATAGTATGGAGATCTCCGTGGTTGTACCAACATACAATCGGCCACATGATGTCGTACTTTGTGTAAAGTCAATATTCGATCAGACAGCACTCCCACGTGAAGTCATAATTATTGATGACGGCGATCTATCGGACGATGTTGTCCGCCAACTGAAATCATTTGAGAAGGAAAGCGTCCCTGTTATTCTGTCTGAGTCGCGGGGACCAGCGGGGACATCCACAGCTAGGAATACGGGAGTTCAAATCGCCAAGGGAGACATCGTACTAATTCTTGATGATGATGTCATCATATCGGAGGATTATATTGAACAGTTAAAGCGCGACTACGAAACTCTTGATTCCCCAAACCTAGCCGGTATTGGGGGATTCGATGAAGCGGACCTGAGAGAGCCCCCTTTTGCAGAACGGCTGTTTAACGCGATATTTTTACGCGGCAGAAAGAATTGGGATATTAATCGGATAGGAATCCAGTCGTGGACAATCGATATTGCTACACCTCAGAAGGCAGATTGGTTATCTGGAAATAACGCGAGTTTCAAACGGGAGGTGTTATCTGAGTATCCATATCCCCACTGGTCTGGTGGAAGAGAAGCTTACGAGGATGTCGCAATCGGACTAAAGTTGAAGAAAGCTGGTTATCACTGCATCATAGACCCAGAACTCTCGCTAGACCACAATGAAGGAGAGTATGTCGAATCTCCTTTCAAGACAGGATGGAAGTCGGGAAGAAATCGAGTAAATATATTCTTTGAATATTGTGATGCCTATCTCTTCCCCATCTTTATCTGGGCAATGCTCGGTGAGGCCCTAAGAAAATTTCTGGCTCCGGTTACGGACCGGCGATTCGGACACCATTGGAAGATAGGATTCGGGATAACTGCAGGAGCTCTTAAACAGATTGGGATAAAGATATCGAATATCAAAACCGTTGTCGGGACCACTATTCGAAACATCTTACTATCCCGGAACTAAGAATCTCTTCAGGAGATGTGGCCACCATCGAGTCAGTCCCTAACTCAAGTAATACTCTTCCAGGCCTTTATCAGTATTATTATTATATTGGTTTTCCTCGGAGTAGTGTTTTACACTTGGCGGCTCCATGGAAATCTTCTCGCACCACCAGTCGTACATGGGGCGGGCTGGATTCTACCCCCGCTATTAATCGCTGTACCGCACCGTTTCCAATATGGATTGCGCCCGATTACTTGGTTTGCAATAATCCTCAGCTTCCTTTCTTTCTTTCTTGGATACTTATTCGCCACACGTATCAAGATCTTCCCTCACCGGAATTGGCGACAATCAATCGAAAAAATCGACTTATGGAATCGGTGTCGTTTTCGAGTCACACTCATTATATTGTTAATTGTATTTGGGATTGCATTTCTAGTAAATCTCAGTAATGTTTTGACCACTCTGGGATTAGACGCCTATTTAAATGCAAGTTTTCGAACTATCGAGGTAACGTTCGGGGGTGTCTCTCCATTTATAAACTATCTATACTTCTTAAATGGTTTGATCATCGTTTATGTAGTTATTTATTTGAAGGTCTATCGGCCCGAACCATTGGTAGTAACTATTGGGATTGTATCGTTGTTGTCTACCCTATTCTTCGGCCATAAGTCTGCCATCATCCTACCGGTAATTCTAGCTATCGCTGCATCTGCTTGCGTTGGGCTTAAATGGAAAGCACGCTACATTCCCGTGGCGTTTGTAATTGTAGTTTCGTCATTTATGTTAGTGTATTTTTCCGCCGGGAATTCGCCTCAGAATATTGTCGCGGAATTCCTTATCATTCTCGATAGACTCGTAATGTACATCACACCAAATTACATGAATCTACAGGCCAATATAATACATACTACCACGCCAACCCTTGGGGTCCGTACCTTAAGCAGTGTGCTCCGTCTTCTGACCTTGGAACGAATCACCGTTCAAACGCCTGGCTACCACCTAGTTGACCCTGCATACAATGTTGGAACATATGTGCTCGGCTATTATTTGGACTACGGCTGGGCCGGTTTCATCTTCCCGCAATTCTTTATCGGTATATTTTCGACTTACGTATACACTTGGTTTCTCGAAAAGCCTTCAGTACCATCCATAACGATATATGCAGTTGTTATTACGATGAACGTGATGGTATTCTTCTCGAATTACTACCTACGGATTCAATTCTGGTGGTATATCGTGGTCACGATTGTGTTATCCGCTATCGTTAGCCAGAGCACCAATCCAAGTTGGTTTATAAAGGGTTGGAATGAATGAAATTAACTCCTCGGCCTGGGCTTCTTTTGAAAACTTTGTAGCGGTTTGATTAGTTACTTACGAGATAGAAACCTGATTTTGATCAGATATAATATTTGTGACTTCTTTAAGAAAATTATCTAGCTACTTGAAATTATCATTTACTGATTAAAATTGGGGCGGCGACTCATACCAATTCGGGGGATGCAAAGGAGTTCCATTCCGAATCGCGTCAGAACTGGCGCCCGGGCCTTTGCTCAACCCGTAATTTCAACAAAGGCATTATTTGTCGAGTCCTCACTAATGGACTCACCAGTAAATTCGTCAATTGTTGATGATAGCCAAACTCTTCTGAACTACTCTACTCGTCAAAGGTGGTTACAGCCAATTCGCGTGATTCTATACGTTCTGCACGTTGAACGATATTCCTGCCGTACTGACCAATTGGAGCGCCTAATAGGACGAGTTCTTGTCCTTCAAGCTGCTTACGCTCTAATCGCTCGAATGCAGACAAGACTGTGCCATAACCCCCGTCTTGTTCATCGATCATCCCATGAATTGTAACTACGAATCGGTCTTTCCCGATTTCCAGGTCGCCCCAATACTCTTTTGAAACAACAGGAGTGAATGACCGAACCGGGAGTTTCGAGTAGTTGGCCTCGGTGGATTATCGAATCGGTTCATACTCAACCAGGAGGACGTCAACCTCCATCGGTTTAGACGGTGATCCACTCCTTCTCGTGGTCGCTGAGGAGGAGTCGCACGGTCGATTCGTCAGTGGATTTCGCTGGCAAGACGTATCGCTAATCACTACTGCGATCAACGAGTATGAATACTGATGGCTTGTCCTCAGCATGGCTTCCGCGACCACGTGAGCGCGACTCTCGGTCGCGCTCGCGGTCTTTCAGCCCCGCTGTCACGTAGACTTCCTCCATCTCGACCTAGCCCACGAGGTCGATGGTTGGCGCGTCAAGCGTTCTGGCGAACTGCTCGATGCGCCGCGGAAGCGACCGATACGACACGTCAAGTTCAGCGTCTAGCTGGCGGATACTCGTGTTGAACCGGAGTAACACGTAGAATGCGAACAAGAGCTTGTCAAGGTCGATCTTCTCGTGTGCGAAGATTGTGCCGGTCTTGGGGTTGAACGTGCGGTCGCAATCCTTGCAGAGATACCGTTGATACTCCCGATAGCTGCCGGGTTTAATTATCGCCTCAGACCGGCAGTGCGGACAGTAAAGGTCGGCACGCCAGCGAACCCTCTCCAGCACGTTCGCGGCGCTCGCTTCTGAGTTCAGCAACTCAAATTGGAACATTGCATTCGGATGACGCTGCAGTGACACCCTTGCCCGCTACGCTTCTCCAGCGACAGACCTTTTCGACCAACAACCTGGTTCCGAAGAGCGTTATACGATCCTTCTTGTTGAAACTGACCTGATAGGCTTCGTGCTGTTTCTGTATGTCCATCTATCGTTTATCCGATCGTGGCTGACTGATCGTACGAACGGGGTGCTTGCAATCGGAAGTGCATGTGCAAAATGGTACTGTGGCCTTCTCGCACAGTCAATTGGAGGTGAATCCCGAGAACACCCAAAATTTTGTTTTCACTTTCGTTCTCCTTATCTCATCTAAAGCGCTAACCTGCCCAGTTAATAAGAGATTTAATCCGATCTAAATCCTCCTCACTCTATATTGACTATTCGAAACGCATAGGCCGGTCGCTATCGAACGTCATCCCAAATGTATTCGCCAGGAGAACCTGAAAAAGTAGGAATATTGAATCTTTCCTCTCATGTAAATTTCCTTTCTGACCTATCTAAAATAGCGTTAAGTAAATACGAGGTTGAGGTATTTACTACGCCGTCCATTAAGGAACGAGTAAAAGATGACGTCAGTTCGCGCCCAAGACTTGAATGGTCAGTAAAGAAGGAGTCGGATTCGAAACGCGACTATCTCAGGCACGTGGAGCAAAGAACGGCTGCGGACGTAGATATACTACTTGCGTTTCCATTCTATGGAAATATTTTCGACTTCCGACACTACGCCCAGTTCTCTCCAAACTGTCCATACATACAGATAGCTTACGAGATAAACGGATGGGCAGGAGAACGGCCGGCAGCTACCTCAGAGTTTTATAATTTCGCGAAATATCCACTCAAACGCTGGATGCTGCGACGAATAGATATCCTTCTCGTTGAGTTTGATACGATTCAAGAATATGCGCGCAGCCGGCTCCCAGAGACGAACATAGAAACCTTCACGCCAGTAATTAGTAATCACCACGATACCACAACTGGTCGAACTAGAGACCATTCCGAGATCGTTATTACTGTCCCAGGAATGATTGATAGAACCCGTCGTAACTACAACTTACTCCTTGAAGCAATCACTAAGCTACCGCAAGCACACGCAGCCTCAATCGAGGTCGTCTTGCTTGGTACTCCGCAAGGCAAGTACGGTGAGAAGATTCTTCGACGAGCTGAAGAACTTAAGGAGGTCGGAAAGGTCACCTACTTCCGGGACTGGATTCCGGAAGCGGCGTTCGAACATCACCTTCGGAGATCCGATATTTTGGTAAGTCCACTTCGTCAGACCAGACAAGTTAATGGATTCGTGGAGGAGTATGGTCTGAGCAAAGGTTCCGGGGCGATTTCTGACGCTATTCGGCAGAGTACTCCGTTACTACTTCCAGAGTGGTTCAAAGTTCCTGAACGCGTGGAACCCGCTATTCAAACATTTTGTGGAGTAAATGGGTTATCGAATGAGCTCTATAGGGTGATTTCAAACGAAGAATATTTTTCTGATCTTAGGGATGGTGCAAACCGCATGTCGGAACAGTACACGATACCGGAGCAACAGAAGCGATTATCTAAACTCGTTCAAGACTTGATCTAAACTCTCATAATAATCGAATTTCTGGATGTCCGGCTCTTTCCAACCTGATATCTCGCGCGGACAAGGACGTTCCAAGCGGAGCTCCGCGAGAAACATCGCGTTGAGACTGCTGTGTTTCTGGTCGAGTTAACAATATACTTCAGCCATGTAACTGTTGGCTCCGCCGGAATATAGTTATAGACTATTTTCCGCTTGGGGTCAGCTAATTTGAAGATTGCTACGGTGAATCGAACCTTTCATACTTTTGTATGGTGGAGAGCGTGATACACGATGAACATTGATGCGCGGTTGGCTGATCGAACAGTATTTGTTACTGGAGCAGATGGGTTTGTTGGCTCACATCTTACAGACCGATTGGTTGCCGCTGGGGCGAACGTCCATATTTTTGTTCGGGCAACGTCTAGCGGAGAACTGAAAAATATCCGGCATCATTCGGAGGAGCTCACAATCCACCGAGGAGATCTGCGTGACCCACACTCTGTGAAAGAGGCGCTGTCAGCGCTCAAAGGGCATGATAACTCTCTCATTTTCCATCTTGCAGCGCAAGCCCACGTTGGAGAGTCCTGGGAACGACCGTACGAGACTGTTGATACAAATGTTACCGGGACGCTGAACCTGCTTCAAGCTGTCGTGGATCTTGATTTGGATATTGCGAAGTTCGACACGGCGGGAACAAGTGAGGAGTACGGGAACGTCAAAGAGGAAATGGCTGACAAACATGAGTTTGAAGAGGACGGGCGCGTCTTGCTCTCCGAGCGGTCTCCAGTGAACCCAACGAGTGTCTATGCGACCTCCAAACTTGCAGCCGACTTCTTGACGATGAACTACCATGACGCGTATGGACTGCCAACGGTCACCACACGGATGTTCAACAACTACGGACCACGGCAGAACCCACGATATATCACTGGGACAATTATCACGCAGGCTCTGGAACGAGACATCGTCGAACTTGGCAACCTTCAACCAAAACGCGACCTCTGTTACGTCGGAGACGGCGTCCGTGGACACCTCCATGTTGCACTTGAGGGCACTCCTGGTGAACAGTACGTCTATGGGTACGGCGAAAACATCTCAATGCGGGACTGGACGAACCTCATCCTCGACGTCGGTGCGGAGGAAGACTACTGGAAACGCCCCGAAATCGTCCAAGAAGACGCCCGGTATCGACCGGGAGACAGTGATGTAGAGGAGCTACTCGTTGGCTTCGAAAAACTCCACGAGGAAACCGGCTGGGAACCACAGGTAGACTGGCGTGACGGCGTCCGACGAACGATTGACTGGTATGCAAATAACAAGGACGCCTGGTATGGGCGGGTTGATTGGCGATGACTGACTGGCACCACTCGACAACCGACTACTGGAACACCAAATCCGTCATGGTGACTGGCGGGGCCGGCTTCCTCGGAAGCCATCTCGTCGACGAACTCGAACGCCGAGGCGACAACGTCGATGTGTTCGTTCCACGAAGCGACGAGTACGACCTTCGAGAGAAAACCGATATTCAGCGCGCACTCAGGGATTCAAATCCCGACATCGTGTTACATTTGGCAGCCACGGTAGGCGGAATTGGAGCCAACCGTGAGAATCCAGGCCGATACTTCTACGAAAACGCTGTCATGGGCATCGAACTCCTGGAGCAAGCACGACAGTTCGGCGTCGAAAAATTCACCATCCTTGGAACAATCTGCTCGTATCCAAAACACACTCCAATCCCGTTCAGCGAAGACGACCTCTACGAAGGGTACCCCGAGGAAACCAACGCGCCGTACGGCATCGCGAAGAAAGCCCTGCTCACTCAGTCGCGTGCCTATCGAAAGCAGTACGATTTCAACAGCATCTATCTCATGCCCGTCAACCTCTACGGACCACGCGACAACTTCGACCTCGAGACATCCCACGTCATTCCAGCTATTATTCGCAAATGCGTTGAGGCCCGCGAACGCGGCGCCGACTCGATCACCGCCTGGGGAACTGGTAAACCAACCCGAGAATTCCTCTACGTAAAAGACGCAGCGGATGGTATTCTGACAGCAACCGAACGTTACGACGAATCTGAGCCGATTAACCTCGGTAGTGGAATGGAGATATCGATTCGCGACCTCGTGGAGACGATCGCTGACACCACCGGATTCGAGGGTGACATCGAATGGGACACATCGAAACCAGACGGCCAGCCTCGTCGACGGCTTGACACGTCGCGTGCCCGACAGCGGTTCAACTGGACGGCAACCACTGACTTCGAGGACGGCCTCAAACGAACCGTCGAGTGGTACGAACAACATCGCGAGGCGATACTCAATGACTGACCACGTCGCGTGGATACCGGATGACGTGTGGGCGGACATCGTCGAACACGTCCCGATTCCCTCAGTCGACCTCCTCGTCACCTGTGATGACGGCATTCTCCTCGCAAAGCGCCAGAACGACCCAGCAAAAGGCGAGTGGTTCGTCCCCGGAGGCCGAATCCAAAAGGGCGAATCACTGACCGAGGCCGTCCACCGGGTCTCCGAAGCGGAACTCGGCGTCGAGATCACTATTGAGGAGGAACTGGGTGCGTACAACCACTTCTATGAAACGTCCGATGTACCTGATTCGGGCGGCAAACACTATGTCGCTCACGGGTACGTCGTAACCCCGACATCTGAATCGATTGTACTTGATGCCCAACACGACGAAGCGAGAACATTCCCACTTGATGAACTCCCGTCGGTTCACGAGCACGTAGAAGCGTATCTAGATAGTGCTGAGTTAGTTCCGGACACGACCTGATGATGGAGTCGCTCTCGGTTCACAGTCCAGTACTGTCATTCATGCTCTATTGAAAATGCGGTACGGGAGCGGGATCATAGCGTTTTGGCGAGCTTCTTGAGGTTGTTGAGCGCGAACAGGAGAACGATCTCACGGAACTGGCGGTACCAGAACCGCGAACGCAGGGCGGAGTCCTGCGTTCGCTTGACCGTCGAGTAAGACGTTTCTGCCATCCATCGCTGTGTGTAGCCCTTCGCTCGGATGAGTGCGTTATTCGCGGTTGCCTTCGCTGTTGAACCGCGGTAGTGAACGAGGTACTCGATATCATGTGCAGCGATCTCGTATTCGGTATGCCAGTCTTGGAAGCCGTTGTCGGCGGCCACGGCCCGCAGGTCGTCCGCATTCCGGCGGACGACCCGCGGGCCAGCCTTCGTATCGTGTTCACGCTCGATACAGCAGTGGACGTCCAGCACCGCCAACGATTCTGTATCGGTCAGCGTCGTCGCTTTGATCGTCTTGACACTTCGCCCACACCGCTGGAGATAGTGTTGTGAGGCTTGTTTCCGTTCGAAGAACGTACTGTCCAGTGCGACGTGACCAGACTGCGGGTGTTGCTGCGCGGAAATGCGCAGCAACGCCCGCCAGACGTACATCGCGTAGCGGTCGAACGAGTGGTAGAACGTGGTTGGATCAGGCGGCGCGTCCGGGTGAATGCCGAGGCGGTCGCAGACCGCCGGCATGAGACTCAGCCGATCAACGAGTTCGACGTAGCTGTGGCCCTCCTCCTTGCGAATACAGTGAGCGACGATGTGGGCCTCGCGGGCAAGCCCGCCTGAGTCGGGCTTGCCCGCTCGTTTCCCCAACGCTTGTTTAGCTACACGTAGTGCTGTCTCAACGAGGTCGAGTAAAGCGACTCCCATAATCGCCGTCTCGACCTCATTTCCTCAAACTCATTACGGAGTAATCCTGCCGCCGTCTTCCATTTTCAATAGAGCAGAGTGAGCGGCCGTGGGAAGACTTCGCAGCAGATGCGGGGCTCCATCCCCGGATTATCGAGGCGTTCTCTTCGCTGGGGTTCGAACGGCTCTACGACTTCCAAGAGCGCAGCGTCGAGACAATTACAGAGGGGGAGAACGCACTCATAACCGCCGCTACGGGCCGTGGAAAGACCGAAGCATGGCTGATTCCGATTCTCGATTACATCCTGCGGGCCCGCGAAGGAGAAATCGAAGACTGTGATCCCAAGAGTGTCAAAGCGCTCCTGATTTACCCGACCAAAGCACTCGCTCAGGACCAACTGAAACGGTTAATCGAGTACCTCTACAAGATCAACCGCCACCTTCCGAAGCGGAAGCGCATCACGGTAGGGATCTACGACGGCGACACGCCGAGAGACACGAGCGAGAGCGGCGCTGAAGGGTACCTGCGATCGTCGTTCAAGTACTTCGAGTGCCCGGGATACAACGAAGACCTCGAGAAGTGCCGGACCTGCGGAAAGAGCCTCCGCGTGGAACCGGATCAGGGTCGTTTCACAGTCAAGCCGGAGAAGCCGAAGTGCGTTGACGACGTCCCGCTCGAATTCATTCACCTGACGAAAAACGACGTACTTCGCGGCGACGTAGACATCGTTCTCACGAACCCTGACACGATCAATCTCAAGGCGATCAACGTCAACGCCCCGGACGAACACGACACGTTCCTCTACGAACCGGACTTCCTCGTGTTCGACGAGGTCCACACGTACTCCGGCCTGTTCGGCTCCTATACCTCGATGCTCGTCAAGCGGATGCGTGCTCTTCGCCGAGAGCGGTTCGGAAGCGACGACCTGCAAGTGATTGCCAGCAGTGCGACTGTCGGCAATCACGACGAACTCTTCAGGAAGGTCAGTGGCGTCGGGAGTATCGAGCACGTCGACGAAGACTCTCGAGAGCTGAACTACGAACCTCCTAATAGACTTCCTGCTACTCTCACCGATTCCGACATCTCTGAAGAGGATCTGATAAAGATGGGGCGCAAGCCGAGTGCAACGCCCAACGCCTTCGGCGACTCCACCTTCCTCGTCGAAGACCACGAGAGCCTGAGTAATAACGAACTTGCAGACGCGGTCAGCGACCAACTGTTCGACTATCTGACTCGGGAAAATCCAGATAGCCGGGTCGTGAGAGCGATTCAGGAACTACACTCTGATCTCCACGAGGAGCCCCGTACGCGGGACAGTTTCCTCTCGGACATTCAAGCGAAATACGGGCTGGATGAGGCCGACGCCGAAACGCTCCTCAGCAACTTTCGAACGATCGGCGAGTTCTCCGGCCTCCTCGAAAATCGAAGCCATCTCTTCTCATGGCCAATGGACGGGTTCTATAGCTGTGCGACTTGCGATGCCGTCTATCGGTCGCCACGGGACACGTGTGGTGAATGCGGCGGTCGCTTCGTCACGCGGTCTACCTACTGTAATCACTGCGCGGAAGAGTCACTGATGAGTTGGTACTGCCCCGGATGCGGGCAGTTGGAATCGTACATGCCCACCGAGCATGGCGGAGTCGAGCAGTCGTCCCGAGAGTGTCAGCGCTGTTCCGCTGCTAGGGACGAAGAGGTGGGGATGCTCCGCGTGACTTTCCGTCCGTATCTCGAATGTGACTCCTGCGGTCACGTCGAAAAGCGTAGCACAACGAGTGAGTGTCCCGCATGCGACGCGCCTACTGTTCGGACTGACGGCGACGTCGCAGTCTGCACAAATCCGAATTGCGAACGAGAACTGACTATCTCCTCAAACTGTTCGAACTGCGGTGGGGAGAACCGACACCTGAAGACCCGTCCCGAGGGAGGGGATTGTCCGTCGTGTGGACGTTCCTACGAGCGGATCCCAGCGGGCGGGCTCGAATGTGAATGCGGTGAGGTAGTGGTGAACACGCACCTTCTCCCCTGGGTATGTAGAAAGGACGACTGCGACGCACTCTATTTCGAGGCTCAGCCTCCGGGAACGTGTGACTGTGGCTCCAGAACATTTGCCCAGGCTGGACTCTACGAGGTTTTGGAGCGAACGGAGTGCCAGAACTGCCAATCGACGCTGATTCCCGGACACAGCTGCGATTGCGACGATCCGGACTTGACGGCCAGGATCTTCGAGCCGGATAATTACCACATGTTCGACCGAACGGGGGAGTTGCGCAGTCCGACCGACTTCCGAACCGGAGTACCCTGCTACCACGCGGGCACGTCCTATAGCATCAGTGGGCGCGGACAGCGCTATTCGGAACTGATGCGCAGTCCGAACAACCTCGCCGTAACGACGTCCCAGTATCTCTTGCGAGGAGTGGCCGCTGACGAGGGATTCGAATCTGCAAAGATGCTGTCCTTTGCCGATTCACACCGCGATATGAACGAGTTGGGTCGGGACTTCGAGGACCCCGAGGCCGAGACGGTTCTCGACCAACTCCTCTACGACGGAGTCGTCTCGAATCAGGACGAGAACTCATGGGTCCCGCTCGATGAGGTACTCGAGACGGCAGGTAACCGTCTCGACCAGCTTGAGGAGTCCCTTTCGGAGGTGAGAGACGTCTCCGAAGGGCAGGTGTCTCTACGAAGCCAGTTGAAAGGGCGAGCTCGCCGCCGGTGGAGCCCGGGGGAAGCCCTGCGCGACCGACTACTCCGCCGAGCAATCCCTCATACCTACAGCGGTCGCTTCGGCGAACGGGACCCCCCGCTCGTTCACGATGGCGTACTCGACATCAAACTCCGCGAAACGAACGGCCTGTCTTCCGATGAGCGAGCAGTCCTCAGAGCTATAGTAGACGAAGGCAACGACATTGGAATCGATAATCTCCGAGAGAGCAGTGGGGCAGATAACGCTACCCGTGCCGTTGATACACTTGAAGAACAGGGTATCCTTGCCTACGACGCCGAGGAGGGTTACGTGTCGTTCGATCCCGCCGCCCTCGAGGTCACTGTCTCTGGTCGGGACGACGGCCTCCAGTATCATCCATACGACCAGGAGACCTACTCGTCCCTAGAGCGGAGGTTCGGTATCGTATCCAACGAGGCTGTAGAATTCGACACTACCTTCGATGAACAACGCGACCTGAATCATCCGCGATTCAACTATCGCGCGTACCGGATCGGCTACGTCCCCCCGATGTTCCTCCTAAGTGAGACGTATCTCGGGACGACACCGAAGCAAAAGCGGAGAAACATAGAGTACCTGTTCAAGGAGGGGAAGCATCCTCACTTCCTATCCTCCGGACCTACGATGGAGGTAGGGGTTGACATCGGGGCGCTCGATTCGCTCCTGCTGTTCGGGACCCCACCGAACATGAACGCGTACCTGCAACGCGTCGGACGAGCGGGGCGACGGTCGAAATCAGCTCTGGTCCACAGCGTGAGTCAGCGCAATCCGATCGATTACTACTATTACGAGCAACCAGTCGATTTGATCGATACGTCGCCGAAGGACGTCCCCCTCAACGAACACAACGAAGAGGTTCTACGGGTGTCCCTGAGTTGGGCCGTCCTGGATTACATCGCTGCGAACTTCGCCGTAGATTGGGACGTCCAACACGAGGGGCGGAACGCCCGTATCGAAGGGGGCGACAACTTCGTTAGAGATCCCGACGAGGGCGAGCAGTACAGCAAGTTCACTCATCTGATGGTCCTCGAAAACGGGACGCTCCAGTTGGAAACACAGCGCCCAAAACTCCAGATTCTGGGGACGTTACTCCACGACCACGAGGAGGACATCAGGGAGTACCTCGAAAGCCTGCTCGATTACGATTACTGCGTGTCCTGTGGCGCAAAGTATGACCAAACCACCAGTCCGGACAGTTGCTCAGAGCCCGATTGTGGCGGGAGGATCGAGTCGGCGTCGGACGAGTACGGCCATCTCGTCGAAGATGCGATCTCGTCCTTCACCGAGCGGTTCATCGAACATTATCGGGAGTATACCGACGAATTGTACGAGACCGTCGATGAGCTATCTGAGCGGGAGCGCGAACTGAATCAGGAGTTACGGGGAGCCGCTGACGACGAAGAGATAACGCGAATCCGGTCAGAGCTTGACGACGTTCGAGACCGCCAACAGGTAATTCAGGATCATCTCGCGGACGTTCGTTCAGAGGGTTACGTGGATTTCCTCCGCGGATCGAGACAGAGCAAGTACGCGTTCAATATGCGGAACATCTCCACGTCTGTCGGCCTGACTCTCATCGAGGAAAACTACGAACGTCGGCGACTCGGGGACGGAGACGGAGGCCGGGAGATGCGGATGGCGATGAACGAGTTACACCCGGCAGCCGCGTACCTCCATAACGGGGAAACGTACGTGGTGTCCAGAGTGAACTACGACGACTACGCGTCGGAAACGCTCGAAGACGAGATTGCGGAGAATGAAACCGTGGACTACGGGGAAGAGTACGTTTGCCCCGCTTGCCACGCCACCTACCAAGAGCGCCAGCAGGGGTGTGAGGAATGCGATGCCGAAGCACCCTTGAAGCGGCGACGGTTGGCAGTTATGGACTCAGTCGAGGCCTTCCGGGAAGACTTAGCCGTCTCCACGGACGACGGCCTCGAAGCGCGAGAAACACACTCCGAGAGCGACGCAGGAATACAGAGCACGTTCTCGGATCGAGACACGAGCATTCTTTCATTTGATTCGGAACGGGAGTTCAGTCTCGAAGACGCTGAGGGGGACGAAATAGGCACCCTCCGGTACGGCGAATTAGAGGTACTGGTTCACGCGACGGGATATCGGGCACGCTACACGAATGGCGCCATTGACGCTCAAGAGTCCCTCTTCGAACGTTGTGGTGTTGAAGGGTGTCCGGGGGTAGTTGTCCGAGACGAGGAGTCCGTGAGGTGTACTGTCGATTCCGGACACGACCCCGATGGATTCGATTCTCCCTCTGAGTTCGTCCGGTTGGGACACAAGTACACCACCGAGGGCATAGAGGTGAACCTGGAATCGGACGTAGCGGAACACACGTTCGCTCACGGGCTTCGTGTGAGTCTCCAGTACCTCGGCGGCGTGGACATCCGGGAGGTCAGTGAAAGCGTTGAAGACGATGTCGTTTACGTGTTCGACTCCCAGGAAGGCGGGGCTGAAATCTCTCGCATCCTCGTGGAAGAAGACGAAGGCTCCTTCCCCCAGTTCCAAGAGGCCATGGAACTGATCGAGGATCACTTCGAGTGCGACTGTGATAGCGGGTGCCCGTTGTGCGTCTACCAATACGGCTGTGATCGTCGGAACGACCCCCAAACACTGGACAGGAGAAGTATAAGCGACGTATCTGGATCTATACAATTGAGTCAGGAAGACTGAACGAACCCTCGCCATACTGAACGGCTATAGAGCGAGTCGTCACCTGTGACGGGTTGCGTGGATGGGTGACTCTCAGGAAACGGCGGGGTGAATCTGGCTGGTTCTCAGGAAACGGTGGTGTGTTCAGTTCACTTCAATTCTCCGGGGAGAGTAGATTTACTCCGGTCACTCAGGAAACGATGGGGGTGAAGAGGCTCCGCTGTACTCTCAGGAAACAGTGGGGGTGGGTACTGATCACGGTACGGTCAACGCCATGTGCCCTCAGCACGAACCGGGCCAAAGTCCCGGCGTATTTCTGTCACAACGCCCCAATTTCGATGGGTCATCATGCCGCGCAACAAGCTTACCGTTGAATTTGTGGCCCTTTCGGCGGCGACCAGTTGCGTCTTCGCTGTCGGGACCATTGTATCGCCCTCCATCCAGCCGTTCCGGAACGTCGTCGGATATTTCGTAGCCAAGTCAGCCGTGAGTGCAAAAGTGATTGCAGGGGTCGCAATCGGAGCGCTCAGCCTCTATCTCGCCAGTCGGCGGGTCGTGAATCGGAAGCCGACAGGTCGAGACGGCGAACCCTCGCTGCCGCGACCCCCGGGGGACCGCGAATCGCGTCCCTCGGTACCTCGGACGACGTCCGTTGAGCCGGTCGGATCAACAAGCCACGTGGCCCGGGGAGTATCAGGCTCAAGCGACGAATCACGGGACACCGCCAGTGGGGATGACAACACTGGTAGTGACGCGACGTCCGAATCGGAGTCTAGCCCCGAGATCGTGGATCCCCGTTACGACGATTCGGATGAGGAAGAACAATCTGAAGAGACAACTACGCACGATGGGAGCGATCAGGAGGAAGAAACTGGTGACTCGACCACCGGCCTGATCGAGACATATATCGATACCAACGACTATCAGTTCGACTGGGTCACAGGAACGGGCGTGGAGATGGCTGACGTCGGGGGGCTGGACGAGGTGAATGAAGAACTGCGACAGGACATCGTCCGGCCGATGCGAGAGGAACCGAAGAAGGCCGAGAGATTCGACATCCCGCTGCCGAACGTGCTCCTTCACGGCCCTCCAGGAACCGGGAAGACCTACTTGGCGAAGGCACTCGCCACAGAACTCGGGTTCCCATTCGTGAGTCTGAGCGGTAGCGACGTGACAAGCAAGTGGGTTAACGAGAGCGCTGACCAAGTCGGGCAACTATTCGACGAAGCTGAAGATTTGGCTGAAGAGACCGGAGGTGCGGTGATATTCCTTGACGAACTCGATTCGGTCCTCCCAGAAAGAGAGTTGGACAGCCATGGGGAAGACCGCAAGGTCGTCAACGAGTTCCTGAGCCACCTTCAAGAGTCCGCGCGGAAGCGAGTCCTGTTTATTGGCGCGACCAATAGGCGCGATGATCTCGACAAGGCAGCGACGAGGAATGGTCGCATCGACAAAGAGGCATACATCGGTGAGCCTGACTACGACGCAAGGGTCGAGATATTCAGGGTACAGTTAGCCAGACGGCCGAACTCGCTCAGCGAAAGCGAATTGGAAGACTTAGCCGCCGCAACTGAAGGTGTAGTGGCTGCGGATATCGAGTCAATGGTAAACCAGGCGGCACGAAACGCAGCTTATGGCCGTAACGGTGACCAAATCGAGTTCCAGGATCTGAAACACCAACTCAATTGATGACGACGAAATCGCCATCAAGGGATACGACGGAAAGTATCCCGGGGACGTCACCGACTCGGGCCGCCGAAGAAACGCTCGATCTCGGCTTAGTCAACGCGGCCGTCGCTTCCCTTGCACTCACCTACGGCCTCGTCGCCTGGGTCGAATTACACAGTTGCCTCGCTGTCGTCGGCATTATCGGTGCCGACGCGGTATTCGTCTTCCTCGTCGTCCCTCACCTGATCGCGTACTGGCTCGGTTACGACGTTGATGTACTGCTTTCCGGGCAATCTTCGGCCTCGAAGTGACTCACTGGACTAGAACTATACATTCCAAAAGTGAAGCCCTCTGTTATGAAAATACTGTCATGGAATGTGCAGGGTGCCTTTCCACCAACAGGATCACCCGACCGGATTACGGATCAGCTTCGGTTCATTGTTGAGAACGCCAACAGTCCTGACCTCCTGTTGCTCAACGAGGTAACGACAGCCCGTCGAGAACTATGGCATGAGAAGTTGGAGGACGCGGGATACAGTGAGGTTGTTGATACCTTGGACTGGGATCGCACATTAGCCGATATCGACGTTCCTCCATTTCAGGACTTCACAGGAGTGAACGGGAATTTGATAGCGATACACGATAATAGCGAACTGGAAAACCTCTGCCGACAAACTCCGAGTATTCGAGACCCGCCGTTCGATGAGGCTACCCTGAAACACTGGGATACGAACCATCCCCAGAGAATTCTCAATGCCGAGGTTGACCTCGGGGACACGACGATTGACCTCTGGAATGTCCGAACTGTGCCCGGGAACATGTATGGCGAGGAGAAAATAAAGATTCTAGAGAACGTATATAATCGTATTCTCAAGAAGGAGGCCGGGCCTCGAATCCTCGCTGGAGACTTTAACGCTCCGAAGGCCGAAACTGAGGAAGGCAAGGTGATTCCGTGGCGCAACGAGAAACAAGACGAGTTGTCGAAACGATGGCAGAACGCAGAGCGAAATATTCTGACAGGGCTGGATGAAGTCGGGATGGTGGATGTCTTCCGAATGATCCATGGCTACGGTGATTTGGACACGTTAGACGTTAGCCACCCAACTGGGGACAGCGATACGTTGACAGGGAAACGATTCGATCATCTGCTTGCATCCCGGAGCTTGAACGCTGAGGACTGTTTCTACGACGCGGATGGGCTCACCTGTAGCGACCATGCCCCCATTATTGCCAAATTCTATCCTGACTTCTCTGGTTGAGCCCATCGCTAAACAGAGGAATGTACATACGTCGGGAGATATCTGAATTCAAGAACCCTTTATTTGAGATATATCCAATTGAGATAGAGAAAAGTAGAATAATGGCTGCAAAAACCCCTTTACGGTGGGGAGTTAAGAGAAACCAAGAGATGACTGGGGATTCGGCAACGACAAGCTGGAAATCCGCTACAACCTCATCGAGCACTTCAATCAAAACGACTGGACAACCAGAGCCGTCGAGTGTATACGGAGAATCCGTACAAGCACAGGTTCTGACAGCTACAGAAGCAATGGAAGTCTGCAATCTATCCCCGAGTAAGCGACTTGTAGGAAGACCCATCGAAGGAGAACTCGGGGACGACAATCTAACGACCAAACAAATTCGTCGCTATGCCAATGCAGTAGTGAAGTTGGACAATTGGCCATTGGCAGACGTCGATCTCGAGAAAGTCACGTTCGAGACTCGCATACGGGCGAAGCGACGACATGGCGTGTTCGAAGGCCAAGGGGATGGATACAGTACAATCGGAATTAGCCAGCATACGATTGAGAATGGCGATTGGGAGAATGTCAAGGAAACCATCCGCCATGAGCTGGTTCATGCGTGGCAACACCAACATAAGGGGGAACGTGCTGAACTCCCGAATGGCGATGTCGTCAAAGATATCGGGGTAGGCCATACTGGTAGTTGGTACAAGTGGGAAGACCTGATGGATGTTCAGCGGCGCAATAACCATTACGATAGAGAACCTGACGACTATCGGTACATTCTAGGCTGTTCCGAGTGCGGAGATTGGATCGGTAGATTTCGATTATCCAATCTGGTGCGTGAAGTTGCACAAGGAGAGAGACGCTGCGATTCGTGCGGCGCGCTTCTATATCTCTTTGACCCCGACACCGGATTTCGAGTCCCCCATGGCGAATATAGTGACTACGCAATCCGTGACTGGCTTGACGCCACTGAGTAAGCGACAACCTCAACGATAGACCTTGTCCAGTTAGCCACGTCGTACGTCAAAAGACGAATCCTATCAACTCTCAGATTCTGTTACGGTTAGGTGGATTTCCGTAACAGACCTCGAGTAGCCGATATAGCATCGTTGTTACACGCTCAATTGTATCCGTGCGTCTCCCAAGCCGTCTGGGGATCGACTTCGCCTGACTCAATCGCTTCGATAATACGATTAATTGCCTTGTGAGAATATCGATCGGACATTCCGCTATACGGCGTATTCAACTCTCTATGATACTCCTCGTTTCCGTGAACGTCCAGCTTCCGTACGATGGCCCAGATCTTCGACCGTGTAATCTCCTTTGGACCCTCGTATTTCTCTTCAATCTTGTCTGCTAGGTCGTAGATTCCCATGCTATAGCGGTCGAAGGGGTTGACTTCTCGATACCCGATGACGTAATCATCGACTTCCTCATCGTCCGAGACGTAGTGAACGGGTTGGCCTTCCGATTGAGTGAATTTGAGTTTGATTGTGGGGCCTTGTCCCTCAACGTCGAATCTAAGATTGGACACGCCAGGGAAAATGCTATCAAAATCGTCGTCGGAGTCAATCCTATCTAAGATGGTATCCAGTTCGTCATCTGTGGGCGGATCGTCATCTCCTTCTTGAGTTCTGTTGCTTATCTCGATTGCCCTGGCCCTAGCTCTAGCGGCGTCTCGAGCTCCTTGGTCGAGTAATTCTTGGATTTTCTCTGTTTCCTCCTCGTAGATAATATCGAGGTGTTTCAATGGGGCGCCTGAAATCGGCAATACGCGGCTTGGAAGGTGGTCGTTGAGCGATTCGTTAAATTCCTCCTTCAGAAGAGAATCGATGATCGAAAGACCAGAACGAGTGTATGCGTAAAGTAGTTGTTCACCAATTACACTATTCCCGTGCATCGCTTCATTGCGATGACCGGCGATTTCTTCCAAAGTGATTTTCTCATCCTCAGATAACAGGTTCAGACCCGGGTCGTCCTGTGTACCTCCGCAGAGAACGTTAATACACTTCCCTAGCTCAATCGTATGCCCGTTGCCTTTTCGGACATCGTAATCATGTCTGAGGAGGATTGATTTCAGAAGCATTTCAATAGAATGATTTAAATGGAGAAGAACGGAAGAGAGTCTTCCAGTTTCATGTGGCCGATTAAAAAATTCGACCACCAATACCAGAGAATCCTCTGACTTTTCCTTATACATTTGAGACTCTGTCATGTCCTTTTGTGTTGTCCGCCCAATAGTAAAGGTTGGTCGTCAGCTATTGACTTACCTTGAAGGGGGTATATTGCTGCTAGTAGATCTTCATCACTAATGCTCGCAGAGGAACTGCGTATCGCGCGCGGTTGATGAACTCCCAACTATTATGTCCGTTCGCTGCTATCTAAATCTTAGCGAACCGCACGACGTCGGCGACCCCCATCACGGAACGTGATGAAATCAAATCGGCAAAACGGGGGGTGGTTTAAAAACGTCGTACTGCCGTCTGCCAAATGTTGCCCGTCACGCAGAATGATGGGCGCTGCAGGATTTGAACCCGCGGCGTCTTGGTCCGAAGCCAAGTGCTCTGTCCAAGCTGAGCTAAGCGCCCGCACGTGTAGTTGTCGGCGCTGCGTGTTTGACGGTTTCGATTTTCAGTAGGTCTGGGCGAGGGCGGTGAGGGCGTCATGGTGGTTGGTGGAGTGCGGGGCGGTAAGAGGGCTGACTGAGACGTGACCGTCGAGGACGGCGCGGCGGTCGGTGCCTTCGGGGTCGTCGACAGTGCCGTTTTCGACGCGATCCCACATGCGGTCGTGGATAGTGACGTGGGTGGCGTCTTGGCGGCGGGCGGTCATGTCGTAGGCGTCACTGGGACGGGTGATGCGCATTTCGCCGGTTTCCTGGCCGACGATTGGTGTGTTGACGTTGAGGTAGTCGGCGTGATCGAAGACGCCGGCGCCGAGCGCGTGCTGTGCGAGGTATTTGACGGCGTGGGCGGCGGTCTGGTAGTCGTCGATGGTGAGGTCGCGGGAGCCAACGTCGCCGGGTTCGAGGAGGCGGGAGACGGCGATTGCGGGGACGTCGAAGAAGGCGGCTTCGACGGCGGCGGAGACGGTGCCGGAGCGGCCGAGGACGTACATGCCGAGGTTCGCGCCGGCGTTACAGCCGGCGACGACGAGGTCGGGGGTGGGGCCGAGGGCTTCCATGCCGGCGACGACGCAGTCGGCGGGTGTTCCTTGGACAGCGTAGCCTGCGTCGCGTTCTTCGACCTGGACGTCGGTCGACATCGCGCGGCCGGTGGCGCTCTGGTCACTGGCGGGCGCGACGACGGTGACGTCCCCGACCTCGGCGAGGGCGTCGCGGACGGCGTGCAGTCCGGGGTTGTCGATGCCGTCGTCGTTCGTGAGGAGGATGTCGAGCGACTCGCTCATAGTGCTATGATTCATCGGGGGCGGGGATAAGTTCCGGCGTTAGCGCGCGCGGTCGACGACGGTGTCCTCGTCGATGACGACGTTGTACGCGGCTTCGTCGTCGTTCCAGAGGACGAGTCCTTCCTCGATGGAGAGAACGCTCCCGTAGGGTGCGCGGGCGAGCGCGGCGTTCAACGCGTCCTCGTTTACGTGGACGGCGTAGGCGTCCTGGTTTTCGCTGCCGTCGCTGATTTTGTAGACGGGATTCGCGTCTTCGTCGGCGAGGTTCGCGCTGAGTTTCGCGACGAGGAGGTTCACGCGGTTCGTGACGTGCGCGTCGGCGTCCGCGAGTTTCGCGATCCGGGATTCGTCGAGGGACACGTCGTACCGGCGTTCGCCGTCCGTCCGCAACAGCGAGTACGAGAACTTTACCGTCTCGTTCAGGAACTCGCTCGGCCGCGGCGCGTTCTCGGCGAGTCGGCGCTGGAACCCCGGTGGTTCGATGTCGGGCCGGTGGTCGAAACTCCAACCGGTATCGGTGGGGCGTTCGCCGGGCCAGAACCGGACGGTAGGGCCGTAGACGGTCGCGCCCCGGGATTCGAGTTCGCGTTCGGTCTCGCGGAGGCCGATGCTGGTGTTGCGGTCGGCGGGTGCGAGCGCGAGGACGGTTCCGTCGGGTGCGAGGGCGTCGAGGAGTTTTTCGCCGGCGGCGACGGGGTCGTCGAGCTCGGAGAGCACGCTGCACGCCATGACGAGGTCGTACTCGCCGTCGGGTCTGAACTCCTCGATGCGCTCTCGGGTGAGTTCCGTGTGGAAGTTCGAGCCGGTCTCGTCGGTGAGGGAGTGGAGCACGTCGGCGGCGTCGCTCGGTTCGACGGCGTGGTAGTCCACGAGCGCGTCGTCGGGGAGGTAGTCGTGGAGGCCGAGCGCGGGGCCGCCGACGCCCGCGCCCACGTCGAGCACGCGCAGGTCGCCCGGAATCCGGCCGTCCCGGGCGAGGTAGTCGAGCGCGTACTGGACGGCCGCGTAGTAGTCCGGGAGGTGGTAGACGCCGTAGCCGAGCGCGGCCTCGTAGTCGTACTCGACGGGATGCTGGCGGTAGTAGTCCTCTTTCAGGCGTCGAATCGTCTCCCGCAGGCGCTTCCCGGAGTCGCCCTTCTGCCAGTTCCGTCCGTACTCGTCGAACAGGAGGTCTTCGAACGCGAACGCGTACTCGTCGGGGAACGCGGTCACCGAGTCGAAGCGCGGGCGGACGGGCGAGCCGTCGGCGGGAACGAACGTGCCGTCGTCGCGCTCTACGAGGCCGAGGTCGGCGGCTTCGTCCCGGAGCGCGAGCGCGACGACGCGGTGGTCGGCCTCCACGTAGTCCGCGAGCTCCTCGGGGTCGAGCGGCCGAACGCCCCGGAGGTACTTCGCGGTGTCCCGCAACCGCTCCCTATCGACCGGCATCCTCGTACACCTCCGTGAACTCCTCGTTCACCAGTCGCTCTGCGGCGTCCCGGATGTCCTCCGCGCCGTCGAACGCGTCCTGAATGTCGCCGTAGACGCGCGGCGTCCCGCTCGTCACGCGATCCGCGAGCGAACGCAGTTCCTCGTACACCGGCGTCTCCAGCCCCTCGGGCACGTCCGCCGCGGCGAGCGCGAACGCGAGAATCGCGGCGTGCGTCCGGCCCTGTACGGTTCGCATCGCGTCGTCGTGCTCCTCGGGTTCGACGTCGACGAGCGTGTTCCCGGCGTCCTCGAGCTCGCGGAGCACGCCGTCCGTCGCGGGGCCGCCAGCGCCCGTCGACACCGCGACGTTTCCGGGCGCGCTATCCCCGGCAAAGAGCGGGTGGAGGCTCACGCGCTCCCGGGCGGGGGCGGCGCGCGCCATCGCCGCGAGCGCGTCCGTCATCTGTCCTGTCACGTCCACGACGGCCTGCTGCGCGCGCCCCGCCTGCGCCTCGATAACCTCGGCGGCGGCGTCCATCGGCACCGCGACGCAGACGAGGCCGTACCGGGTTTCGCCGTCGACGCTGGCGACGCTCCCGCGCTCCCCCAGGGCGTCCGCGGCGTCCCGGGCGGCGGACTCGTCCACGTCAGCGAACGCGACGGCGTTCGAGACGGTTCGCGCGAACCACCGACCCATCTCGCCCGCGCCGACCACGAGTACGTCCATCACCAGAGCGTACCGGACGCCCCGGCAAAAGGCGTTCGTTCGTAACAAGAGTCTTAGGGACCGCGAGGCTACTGACGGGTATGACGAACCGGCCGACCGTCCTCGTCGTGGAGGACGAACACGACCTCGCGGCTCTCTACCAGTCGTGGTTGTCGGCCGACTACGACGTCCGCGTCGCCAACACGGGCGCGGACGCGCTCGCCGCAGTCGACGCCACGGTGGACGTGGCGCTCGTCGATCGTCGACTCCCGGAGACGGACGGCGACGAACTCCTCTGTGCGCTCCACGACACTAATCCGGGCCTCCGGGTCGCGCTCGTCTCGGGCATCGAACCCGACTTCGACATCATCAGCCTCGGGTTCGACGCGTACGTCGTCAAACCCGTCTCCCGCACGGAACTCCACGACGTGGTGCGCCGATTGCTCACGCGCGCCGTGTACAGCGGCGAGATTCGAGAGTTCTTCGCGCTCGCGTCGAAACGCGCCGCGCTCGAAGCCGAGAAGTCCGATGAGGAACTCGCGGAGAGCGCCGCCTACGACGACCTCGTCGACCGCATCGGGGCGCGGCGGGCCGAACTGGACGACTTGCTCTCTCGGTTCACGACCGAGGACTTCGTCGCGGAGTTCCGCGAACTCAACGACGAGGTTCAGGAGTAGGCCGCCAACGGCTATTTACCCGTCAGTTCCCTTATCCCACCCGTATGGATGGGAGTGCGCGCGTGCGCTACATCGGCGCTGGCGGCGGCGTTCGGGAGCGCGCCGACCGTACCGCCAGCCAGCGGGACACGCTTTCCGTTCGCGTCGCCGACACCGAGGCAGACGTGTTCGACGCGCTCGCGGAGGGGCGCGTGGATTGCGTGGTGAGCGAACACGACCCCGGCACGCTGGATGGCATCGACTTGCTCTCTCGGGTTCGGGACGTCGACCCCGCGGTGCCGTTCGTGTTGTTCACCGCGAACGGGAGCGAGTCCGTGGCGGGCGCCGCCGTCGACGCCGGCGTGACGAACTACGTTCCACGCGCGGGAGACTCTCCGTACGCGGATCTCGCGGACGCCTGTCAGTCGGCCGTCGACCAGTACCTCGCGGAGCGCGACGTGGCGATGCTGAACGACCTCGCGCGGAACGTCTACGAGCGCATCACGGACGCGTTCTTCGCGGTGGATCGCGACTGGAACTTCACGTACGTGAACGACGAGGCGGAGGAGTTACTGGACGTGCGCGCAGAGGACGTCATCGAGGAGAACATCTGGGACGAGTTCGAGGAAGCGGTCGGATCGACGTTCTACACGGAGTTCCACCGCGCTATCGCGACCCAGGAGGCCGTGACGTTCACGGAGCGCTACGACCCGCTGGGCGAGCACTTCCAGGTTCGGGCGTTCCCGTCCGAGAACGGCCTCTCCGTGCACTTCCACGCTATCGACCCGGAGAGCGACTCGGCGGACGGCGCGCACCTCATCGAACTCACGAACGTCCTCGCCTACGACCTCCTCGACTCCATCGAGCGCGCGCAGGCCTCGCTGAACGACGTGCGGGAGGGCGACCGCGAGGCGATAGACGACGTGGCGGCGGCGCTCGACCGGATGGACGACCTCGTAACCCACTCCATCACGCTCGCCGCGAACCCGGACTAGAGTTCGAAATCGAGCGGGTAGTCGGTGAAGTTCTCGTAGCCGTTCTCGGTGACGACGACGATGTCCTCCAGACGGACGCCGCCGACGTCAGGGTCGTAGAGGCCGGGTTCGATAGTGACGACGTGCCCGGGTTCGAGTTCGTCCGTCGCGTTCGTCGAAATCGATGGCGCTTCGTGGACGTCCAGACCGACGCCGTGGCCGGTGCTGTGGATGTAGCCAGTCTCCGTGCTCGGGTCGCTCCGGAGCGTGGGGTAGCCGGCGTCCTCGTACACGTCGCAGACGGCGTGGTGGACGTCCTCGCCGGTCGCGCCGGGTTCGAGCGCGTCGAACGCCGCATCCAGGGCCTCCCGCGTGAGGTCGTAAAACTCGCGCGCGTCATCGCTCGCATCGCCCTTCACGAACGTCCGCGTCATGTCCGCGTGGTACTTCGTCTCCTTGTCTCGGGGGAAGATGTCGATGATGATGGTCTCGTCCGCGTTGAGCGGGCCGCTCCCGCGATCGTGGGGGACTGACGCTGACTCGCCGCAGGCGACGATGGTCTCGTCGAGCGAACAGCCGTGCCGGAGGAGCGTCACCTCTATTTCCTCCTTCACGCGCTCGGACGTGAGTGGGTCGCCCTCGTAGTGGAGCACGCCGTCCCGCACGGTCGCGGCATCGAGGAGCGTCTCAGCGGCCCGCATCGCCGCTTCGTTCGCCGCCTGCGCGGCCTTCACGTGCTCGACTTCCTCTGCGGTCTTCGTCGCGCGAATCGCCCTCACCGTCTCGCCGTCGTCTACGTCCACCGCGATGTCGTTCTCGCGGAGACCGTCGGCGGTGGCGAGCGGAAAGCGCTCGTTCACCAGGACGGATTCGACGCCGAACTCGGCGAGGAACTCGGCGTAGAGGAGGTCGCGCGCGGTCGACGTGTCGTTGTTCGCGCGCTTCTCCTGGTAGTCGTAGTCCGCGTACCGCCGCACGGTGTCCGCGCGCGACTCCTGTTTCGCTCGCGTGAATTCCAGGCCGGAGACGAGGAGAACGGTCTCCTCGGGCGTGTAGAGGCTGACGAAGGGGTCGCTCGCGTCGAACCCCGAGAGGTAGAGCTGGTCGGAGGTCGAGGCGTCCGCGTCGAGCAGGTAGCCGTCCGCGCCCGCCGCGTCGAGCGCGTCGTCGAGCGCGCCGAAATCGGGTTCCATACTCGTGGCGTCCGCTGGCGCGAGTAAAACCCTACCGCCTCCGGAACGCCTACGTGCCGGCCGGTCGACTCCCCGCCATGGACGTCACGGTCACGACCTCACGCGTTCGCGGGGACGCGGACGCGCCGCCGTCGAAGAGCTACACGCACCGCGCGATTCTTGCCGCCGGATACAGCGACGGCGCGCGCGTCCGCAACCCCCTCGACAGCGCGGACACGAAAGCGACGATGGACGCGGTCGACGCGTTCGGCGGCAACGTCGCGAAGGCAGCGCAGACGCTCGAAGTCGAGGGGTTCGCCGGCCGCCCCGACGTGCCGACGGACGTCCTCGACTGCGCGAACAGCGGGACGACGATGCGCCTCGTCACCGCCGCCGCGGCGCTCGCGGACGGCGTCACCGTCCTCACCGGCGACGACTCGCTCCGGTCGCGCCCCCAGGGCCCGCTGCTGGACGCGCTCGAATCGCTCGGCGCTCGCGCGCAGAGCACGCGCGGGAACGGCCAAGCCCCCCTCGTCGTCGAAGGCCCGATCGAGGGCGGCCGCGTCGAGGTTCCGGGCGACGTGTCGAGTCAGTTCATCACCGCGCTATTGATGGCGGGCGCGGTCACCGACGAGGGCGTCGAAATCGACCTCACGACCGAACTGAAGTCCGAACCGTACGTCGACCTCACGCTCGACGTGCTCGACGACTTCGGCGTCGAGGCGACGCGGACCGACGACGGCTACCGCGTCCCCGGCGGCCAGACCTACCGCACCGAGGAGTACCAGGTGCCCGGCGACTTCTCCTCGGCGTCCTACCTGGTCGGCGCGGGCGCGCTCGCCGGCGACGAGAGTGTTCGAGTGCACAACGTCTACCCGAGCGAGCAGGGCGACAGCGCCATCCTCGACATCGTCGAGCGGATGGGCGCGCGCGTCGACTGGAACCGCGACGAGGGAACCGTCGAGGTCGAGCAAGCGTCGCTCTCCGGCGTCGAGGTCGACGTCGGTGACACGCCCGACCTCCTCCCGACGATTGCGGCGCTCGGCGCGGCCGCGGACGGCACCACGCGCATCACGAACTGCGAGCACGTCCGGTTCAAGGAGACGGATCGAGTGGACGCGATGGCGACCGAACTCGCCGCGCTCGGCGCGCGCGTCACGGAGGAGCGCGACACGCTCACCGTCCACGGCGGCCAGAGCGACCTCTCGGGGGCGACGCTCTCCGGACACGGCGACCACCGCGTCGTGATGGCGCTCGCGCTCGCCGGCCTCGTGGCTGACGGCGACACCACCATTACCGGCGCACACCACGTGGACGTGTCCTTTCCGGGATTCTTCGACACGCTCTACGACCTCGGCGCGAGCGTCGCACTCGACTGAACCCCCACGCTTCTTACCGCACGGGTTCTTCCACCGGTATGCTCCGTTCCAGCCTCGCCGAGACGCTCGCCCGCGACGAACTCGAACCCGGGTTCGTTCGGCCCGCCTACGACGACTACTGCTTCGCGCACGTCTCCGGCACCGCCGCCGACGTGCTCGGTGAAGACGTTGGCCCCGCGCTCCCCGAGGACGCCCTCCAGAACGTCGACGCGGACGCCTCCACCGTCGTCGTCCTGCTCGTGGACGCGCTCGGGTTCGAGCACGCCAGCCGGCTCGCGGACTCGAACGGCCTCATGGGTGGGTTCGTCGAGCACGGCGCGGTGACGCCGCTCACCTCGACGTACCCCTCGGAGACGGCGGCGTGCGTCACGACGATGCAGACGGCGCGCTATCCCGTCGAGCACGGCCTGCTCGGGTGGAACGCGTACGACCCGGACGCGGACGCCGTGTACGAGTCTCTCCCGATGCTCGCGAAGGACGGTGGCGAACTCTCGCTCACCGCCCGCGAGCGCTTCGACGGCGACACAGTCTTCGACCGACTCGACGCGGCGGGCGTGGACTGCCACACCGTGCAGGAGCACGAGACGCCGACGGACGCCGCGACCGATCACCACTGCGAGACCGTCGGCGAGTTCGCCGCGACGCTCGCCGAAGTCGTCGACGAGGCCGCGGACGAGGAGCGCTCGTACGTCTACGCCTACTACTCCGGCGTGGACGCAACCGGCCACCACGTCGGCCCCGGCCATCCCGCGTACGAACTGGAGGGGCACGCGGTGCTGTCCGCCGTCGAGCGCGCGCTCGGCGACGTGTCCGCTGCCGCGAAGGACGAGACGCTGCTGACGCTCACGGCCGACCACGGACAGGTGGACACGACGGGCGAGAAGCGCACGCTCGACGCGCTCGACGGCGTGCTGGACGAACTCCAGCACGACCGCTCGGGAACGCCGCTCGTGCTCGGCGGCCCGCGGAACGTCCACCTGCACGTGGACGGCGACCGCTCGCGGGTGCGGGCGGCGCTCGACGGCGAGGACGCGCTCGTGTTCACCCGGGAGGAGGCGCTTGAGGGCGATCTCTGGGGGCCGGGCGAGCCGGGGCCCGCGTTCGAGCGGAACTGCGGCGACCTCGTCGTCGTCCCCCGGGAGGGGATGCTGTGGTACGCCGCGGAGGAACACCAGCTCGAGCTGGTGGGGATGCACGGCGGACTCGATCCCCGGGAGATGCTGGTGCCGTTCGCGGCCGCGGGGCTCGCGGACATCTGCTAGCACGGGACTCTCGGCGGGGCGCGTCGGTCGAGTCCCGGGGTTTCGCGGGGCCGACGCGCGCGACGGCTACGTCACGCCCGGTCTGGGCGCGTCCTCGTATTTGAATAGTCGGTTGCGTGGAGTACAAACCCTAAATGCGCCCGCAACAGAGAGAGTGGTATGAACGGAAATCGGTTCGGGCGGCTGTTCCAGGTGACGACGTACGGGGAGAGCCACGGCCCCGGCATGGGCGTCACCGTCTCCGGCTGTCCCGCGGGTCTCGAACTCTCGGAGGAAGACGTGCAGCGCGAACTCGACCGCCGCAAGCCCGGCCAGTCGATGATAACGACCTCTCGCGGCGAACCCGACGAGGTTTCGATTCAGTCGGGTCTGCAGGACGGCTACACGACCGGAACGCCCATCGGGATGACTATCGAGAACAAGGACGCGCGCTCCGGGAAGTACGAGCCGTTCATCACCGCCCCGCGTCCCTCGCACGGCGACTTCACGTACTCGGCGAAGTTCGGGACGCGGAACTGGGGCGGCGGCGGCCGGTCGTCCGCGCGTGAGACCGTGAACTGGGTCGCTGCGGGCGCTATCGCGGACAAAATCCTGGAATCCGAGGGCATCCAGGTGAAGGCGCACGTGAACCAAATTGGGGACATCGAGGCGCCCGAGGTGTCCTTCGAGGAGCTGCTCGAACACACTGAGGAGAACGACGTGCGGTGTGCGCACCCCGAGACCGCCGAGCGGATGCAGGAGCGCATCGAGGAGTACCAGGAGGAAGGTGACTCCATCGGCGGCTCCATCTACTTCGAGGTGCAGGGCGTGCCGCGCGGACTGGGCGCGCCGCGGTTCGATTCGGTGAGCGCACGCCTGGGGCAGGCGCTGATGGCGGTGCCGGCGGCGACGGCGTTCGAGTTCGGACTCGGACGGGACGCCCGCGAGTACACCGGCTCGGAGCGCAACGACGAGTGGGAGTTCGGCGAGCTGGAGTCGCGTAGCGACGCCGAACGAGCGAGCGGTGACGAACCGCGGGCAAGCGGCGACCCTGTTCCCGTGGAGAACGACCACGGCGGCATCCAGGGCGGTATCACGACGGGCGAACCGATTTACGGCGAACTGACGCTGCACGCGCCCACGTCGATTCCGAAACCCCAGGAGACCGTGGACTGGGAGACGGGCGAGGAGAAGACGGAGCAGGTCATCGGCCGCCACGACCCCGTCCTCCCGCCGCGCGGCGTGCCCGTCGTGGAGTCGATGCTCTCGCTCACCATCGTGGACTTCATGCTGCTTTCGGGCCGCATCAACCCCGACCGGCTCGACGGCCGGCCCGGCGAGTACGACACGGGCTACCATCCGAGCAGTCCGCGAAACGAGTAGTCAGGCGCGTCGCGCGACGAACGCCTCGCCGTCGAACCGGAACGTCCGCGCGCCCGCGTCGTAGCCGACGATGCCGTCGACGGTGCCGTCGTCGGTGTGAAGCTCGACCCGGACGACGCCGGACTCGAAGAACGGAAGCGTGTTGCGCAGGCCGCGGTTCCGCCGCCGCATCACTTGCTCCGGGATGAGTCGCGTGTCAGCGGTCTCGGCTCGTTCGACGACGAGCGTCGCATCCCCGCCCGTATCGGCGTCACGGCCCGGGCCAGTGACGGTGACGACGCCGTCGGATCGGGACGTGGTGACGCCGTCCGTCGGCGTCACGGAGACTGCGGGCGCGTCGAAGTCGAACAGCGCGGCGTGCGTCGGGCCGTCCTCGCTCGACATGCTCACGTGGAAGGCGTAGCGGCCGCCGCCGAGGTAGCCGAGCGCGATGGCGTCCTCGCACTCGACGCTCGGGCTGTTGAACGCGTGCAGCGTCCACGTGTGCGTGTCGCCCGGCGCGAGCGGCGTCAGCGGAACCGGAATCGCCCACGGAGCGATGTGATACCACTCGCCGTCGACCTGTTTGTAGAGCGCCCAGTCGTAGAAGTTTCCGGAGAGCGGCTCCGTCAGGTGGTTGTAGAGCGTGAACGACACCGGGGCGGGCGCGTCCACCTGCTCCGTGTTCGGCTGAAGGAAGGTCGGGGTCTTGGGCGTCGCCCCGTGATACCACTGGGGGGATTGCTTCTCGAACGCGGGCGGCGTCGCGTTCTCGAAGCGCGAGCGTTCCGCCGGGCCGGGCTTCGATGTCTGCCAGACGGAGAGCGTCAGCGGGTCGTCCGCGTACCCGAACGCGTACCGTCCGGTCGGTATCGACCCCGGTTCTCGCGGCACGACCGCGAACTCCCCGACGAGCGTGTCGCCGGCCGCGAGGTCGACGGCTTCCGGCTGCCAGCGGTCGGGCGCGGCGTCGAGATACCAGCCGCCCGATTGGGCGCGCGCGACCCCCGGGGCAGTCGTCGCGAACCCGTGGTCTTCGGTCGGCGCGAGGTAGAGCGTGTGGTCGTAGTCGCGGCCCGGAGACGCGTGCGGCGTCGCGCCGAACGGCGGTACGTCGCCGAGGCGGAGCGTGCTCTCGTACTCGGTGTCGTTCCTCAGCGTCGCCGTCACCCGCGCCGGATGGTCGGCGGTCGCGGTCGCGGACAGCCACGCCCGCATCACCACACCGCTCGACAGGCGTCGCCGCCCGCCGAGCAGGCTCACCGTCCGGTCTCGGGTCTCGAACACCGCCGTCGTCGCGTCAGCGAGCCCCGTCTCCGGGGGCGTCGGCGCATCGTTCGCGGTGGACGTGGTCGTTCGCGTCGAGTCGTCCCCGTGGGTCGTCGTCCCGTTTGCCCCGTCTGTTCGCCCGTTACAGCCCGCGATCGCCGCCACGCCCCCCGCGGCGAGCGACGACAGGAGAGCACGTCGCTTCATATCACGCTCGTCGCCCACCAGGGGGAAGCGCCTTGTGGAGGCGAAAACGCCTGTTTCAGTCTGCGGCGATGCACCTAACCCGCTCGCCGCCCACGAACCGGATGATGGACGCCCGGCAGGAGACCCAGCGCAACCCGTACGGGATGGACGAGGAGTGCACGAACTGCGCGCGCGCCGACGGCCGCGACCGCGTCGTGCACGGCTACGGGGACGTGAGCGCGGACTTCGTCTTCGTCGGGCACAGTCCGAGCGAGGCCGCCGAAGCCGCCGGCGTCCCCTTCGTCGGGGACGATGCCGGCGAGCGCTTCCAGGACGTCCTCGGGAACCTCGGCCTGAACAACAGCCTCCCAACCAGCACCGAACCGGAGCTCGACAACGCCTACCTCTGCTATCTCGCCCGGTGTCGTCACTCCGACCACCCACCGACCGACGGCGAACTCCACGCCTGCGAACCCTTCCTCACCGCCGACGTCCGCATGATAAACCCCGAACTCATCGTCCCCGTCGGCGAACGCGCGCTCGACGAAATCGCCCGCGAATACACCACTACGCCCGCCGGCGAGCTCGGCATTGACGACCACCACGCCACCAGCGTCCGCGGCCGCGGGTTCGAACTCCTCCCCATGAAACACCCCGGTCGCATGACCGACGCCGAGAAAGAACAGTTCATCACCTACTTCCTCGACCTCCTCCAGACGGACTACCGCCAAACCAAGGGCCGACGCGGCCGATAACGTCGGAATCTGCGTTAGTCACGATCCGCTACCGCGCGGGTCGAGCGCCGACTACCGCGGCGCTTCGCGCCGCGACTGGAGGTGCGGCGGCTTTCTATCGTCAGAACCACAGCGTTCTGGCTGCACAGCGAGACCAGCTGGTTCTCGCGACTGGTGGAGGTTTTTGCCAGCGAAATCGCTTCACGATTCCGCGTGGTCCGAAAGACGGTTCGCGTCTTTCGACATCCCGCGAGACGCAGCACGTCTCGCTTACGACGGCAAAAAAGTCCAGCGGTGCGGCTGGGACTCGAACTCGGACGAGACGCCCGCTCACTGCGTTCGCCTGACTGGCTCGAAACCCAGTCTCCGTCGCTGTTCGCGAAGAATGCGGTGAGGCTGGGATTCGAACCCAGGAGGCTTGCGCCACCGGTTTTCAAGACCGGCGCAATAGGCCGCTCTGCCACCTCACCATACGAGTGTCGTCCGATTCGACGGCGTTCGACACGCACGCCAACCGTGACGGGCGTTCTGGGGCGACGTAGACCGCTTGCATCAGTCAACCACGATGCAAATGGCACTCGACCATACGAGTCAACGTGAACGGTCGTGCATCGCCTATCAACCACTCGAACACCATCACCAATATGTCTGACGAACCCACCGACACGGACGTCGAAATCCTCGAGGGTGCATCAGTCGTCCCCAGACCCACGCAGGAACATCTCTCCGACCAGCAGTACGTCGACTATCGCGGCCATCGACGCGAGTTCATCCGCTGGCTCGCAAACCTCGGCAAAGACGAAGCCCGAGCAGAAGGGTACTCCGAAGACGTCGTCAAACGCCGTGCAGGTGACTGTGACCGCTTCTACCGATGGGCATGGGAGAACGAAACCGATGGCTATACGACGAACGTGACGACCGACCATGCCGACGCCTACTGTCGAGAACTGGCGATGAGCGACCGCAGTTCGTCGGACAAAAACAACATCCAGTTATCTCTGAAGTCGTTGTTCGACTGGCAGGATGTCGACTGGACGCCCGATATTTCCTTCCACGGCGACGACGGCACCTCCCAACCCCGCGACTACCTGACGCGAGCGGAACGTCAGCAAGTCCGTGAAGCCGTCCTCGAATGGGATTCAACCCCCGCGTATGCAGCGATGTCCCCACAGCAGCGACACCGCTGGAAGGGGTATATTGCTACCCGTCTCGGGAAGTCGACTGGCGACGTCTCGCCCGAGGATTTCGACGCCGTCAACGGCTTCAAGTACACCTCTCTGTTGTGGACGACGCTCGACGCGGGCCTGCGGCCTGTTGAAGTGAAACGGGCGAAGACCTACTGGGTCGATCTCGACAACGCCGTCCTTCGGATTCCACGGGAGGAATCGTCGAAGAACGACGGCAACTGGGTTGTGAGTCTCCGCGAACGGACGGCGGAGATGCTCGACCACTGGCTCGATGAACGGGAACTGTATCCGAAATACGACGACAGTGACCGTCTCTGGCTGACGGAGAACAGCAATCCGTACACGCCGTCGTCACTCCGCTATGTGATGAACAAGGTCGTCGATCTGGCGGACATCGACGAGCGGGGACGGAGTTTGTCGTGGTATGCGATTCGTCATTCGGTGGGGACGTATCTTGCTCGTGAAGAAGGGTTGGCGGCAGCCCAGAGTCAACTCCGACATACGTCGATTGACACGACCGCAAAGTACGACCAGGCCCCTATCGAAGACCGACGGGACGCCCTCGACGACATGGGTTAACACGGTCGACGCCGTCCACGACCGTCTATATTTCTTCGAGACGGATAGCCGACGTCCACCCCGCTTATCAGTCGAAAACCTGATATGTTATGCGTATGTAACAGGCATTGTATGTCGTCTGCTCTCGATCTCCTTCACGACCGTCGTCCCTTCACGAAAGACGAACTCCATCGCAAGTCGACTGTCGACGCTCTCTACCGCGCCCCTGTTGAATGTAATGCCAGCCAAACCCTGTATAATATTCATCGGATCGCCCAACAGTGTACGCATCGAAATATCAAGCACGGAGAGATAGCTGCCGCCCTCGATTACCACGGTATCGAAGACATCCACGAATCAGAACAAAGCCAAGCCTTCCGTAACGAACTCCATCGTCGTGACGACGATGCAGAGCCCGATACGGGTCGGGTCGTCACCGACGAAGAAGAAACGGACATGAATCCCGAAACTTGGGTTTGATGCTACCGTCGTATAATTGATATACCCGTGGCTCTCTAACCGCTAATTCGGTGTAATGCGTCCGAGGGGTCGCATCGTCGTCTTCGTAACCGCTCCTCTCCGCACCGCCCGTCGGGTTACGAAGCCTCCTCCGCGACCACCTCGGCCACGTTCCGCCGAAGGCGGGAATGGGGATGGAATGGATTCTTTCTCTCCCCTTCTTCGATGTACGTCCCATCACACTCCGTTTCCCTGAAGCGGACTTCCGTCGCTACGTACGTCCCGCCGTCGGTGGGGAAGTCCTTCCTGGCATCCCTCTCGTCCGCGGTGATTCAATGTGAGGACAAACAACTCCCTTTAATGGATACGGGGATGGATACCTCCCATCCGCCTTCCGCCTTCCGCCTGTCCACGGAACGCCGGGTTACTTCCCGACGTATGGGTTCACTCCCAGTGTCAAGGCCGACCAAACTTAAGCGCGGTTCACTGGTATCACAGCCAGTGACGCACCACGCGATATAATCACCGCGTGGCCCACCATCGGCCCCTGCACCGTGAGATTCGACAGCGGCGGGCTTCCGTTCTGGATAGGGGTACGTCCTTCAGGCTGAAAAAACCATTGATTCGTAACGTCGGTGTACGTTCTATGTAGCAGTCAAGTAGATTCTGTAGTGGTTATCAGGGCCTTCTCAAAATCTTTTGAGCGGCGATTGACGCCGTGTCAATAGCAAGACGATGGAAACCATATCCATCATCATTCTGTCGCCATTTACCCTGCGTATGGCGTTCTTCGTCATCGTATCACAGACCCATCAATTCAGATTATCGAGGCTGCTACCATCATCGCCGACATCCGACTGGCCGCTTGTCATCCCCGTCTGACTGTCGACGATTTCGATGTCATCCGTATCCACGAACATCGACACACGGAGTTTCGTATGCGGCACCATATCCGTGCCAGACTGATGTTGGAGGCTTTCGATCTCGTAGGAGAGTGTCGGTGGCTCCTCGTACGTTTCGTCGTGAACGGTTGGTTTTGCCCGTAGTTCGCCGAATGGGTACAGCGACGGTTCCAGGCTGGTTGCTATCATCCCGCCCCCTGCTTCGTCCAACCGCGATTTCAGCATCGTTTTCACGGTGTTACGGGCTTCACCGAGGTTCGATGCCGCGATGTCCACTGACGTCGTGACAGGCCCGCCGAGACGGTCTTCCAGTGGTTCGTATTTCGCTGTTGCGACAGGATACTGGCTTGTCGACACAGGCACCTCGAAATCAGTCATCGGCACGTCCGTGCCAGTCCGCCCCACCCCGTGTAGACGAGTGAAGGGACGCATCTGCCAGAGGGCGTTATTTTGGAGGACGTCGATGCTGCCGCCGAGAGCCGTCTGCCTGAAAGTGGGCTGTGGGAAGTTGTCAGCGACCACCAACACCAGACCGCCATCGGATTTTGGTTCGAACCAGAGGCGGAGGTTGGTATGGTAGCGGAACCAGTCGAGGACGTCCGCGAGCGTGTCGCGGTTTGCCGTGAAGCGTTTCCCTGTGACGAAGTTAATTCCGCCACCGCCGCCAAGGATGTACAAGAAGTCGTCGATGGAATAACTGACGTCGTCGAAGTAAATCGGAGCGTACGAGTGTACGGTGTCGGCGGTGGCGACCGAGACGTCGTCAAAGACGGGCTGGCCGTCCTCCAAGGTATCGACGATATACGTCAGGACGTCAACAGCGGATGCCGTCCCTCCGAACTTCTTCGACGCGGGAATCTCACTCAGGAAGTCCGCAACCGACCCGACCTGTAACTGGAGTTTGTTCGGTTCGCCCGTCCCGCCGATACCCTTCACGTAGCCACGGTGGGCGGTCGTGAAGGTGCCGTCGTTGTCGTGGCGGTACTGGACGTCGACAGGCGTTCCAAGTAATCCCTCTGAGTTGGGTGTGAAGCCGATAACTTGGTTCCAGTTATGGCCGAGCCCCGTGGCGATATACTGGACTGTTGTGAGGCGATTCACGTCCATCACGCCTTGTTTGCGAACGTGGGTTGTGACGCCGTTGTCGACGACAGGCAGTCGTTCGTCGCCGACGATTATCCGCTCCGCTGTCGGTGATTCAGGTTCGTAGACGTAGTCGTCGTCGGTTCCGCCACCTGTCGTCGTGTCAGCGGCGCTCATTTGCCAGCACCCCCGTCGTCGGTTTGGACGTCGATTTTCTCGTTAGCGGTCGTCACGAGGTGCGTGCGGTCGTCGTTCGAGTCGATACTCGGGTCGTAGTCGTCGAAATGAGAATCTTCCATAGAAACGATAGAACAGTGGCGGGCGTCGGTTCAGGGGTTACGCCAGCAGAAGTTTCCTATCGTCATTGCACTCGTCGTCGTCCGAAAACGGGTTCTCGAAGTCAGTCTTGGAGGGGTCGTCGTCGGTCATAGTCGAATCGGCGAGTTAGCCGTTTGTGGTGTCGTCGCGGAGGATGGGATACCCGTCGACGGTCGTGCGGTCGCCGTCGTCGTGGAGACGGGCGTGTTCCCGTGGGGTGAGGGCGTCGAGCCAGCGAGGCGCATCCGCGTACTTGTCGAGTTCGTGATGGGTTTGGTGGTTGTCGTCGAATAGGTCGTCGCCGATCTCCGCGTACAGTGTGAGGCGATGGACGTGGGCGATGTCGGTGCCGTCGCTGACGTACGCGTAGCCGTCGCGGTCACGCCAGTACGATACCGATGTCGACGCCGTCTCGGCAGATGTTTCAAAATCGTTATCCGTCTCAAGTCCGTTAGATGAGATGGATTCGGCAGAACTCATTTTTCGCAGTGAGGGGCCGGTCGAACGTCGAGACTACCGTGAATACGCCGTCAGTAGATAGTCGAGCGGCAGTGTGCCGACGACGGAGGGATGGGTGTCGTGGAGTGGTGTCGGCTGTTATGCCGTCTCTGCGTTGTTAGAGACGTGGTCGTCGCACAGGCGGTCGATGACGACGCCGTACGGTACTTCGTCCGTGCCGAACATCCGTTCACGGACGTCGTCGAGTCGTTCCTTCTCCGTATCGTGGAGTGAAATGGTGGTGTCTCGAATCATGGGTGCTGGCAGCGAAGGGGTGAGAGGCGGACGCCCACTGAAGGACGGATGACCGTCCGCCTCTATGGCCCCCATATTAATGTTATACTCAGGTTGAGGATTCTGGCAGTAGCGGCCGTGACGCGGAGACAGGTATAAAGACACGACCGTCGTGGAACCCGTACGATACGAACCCGCTATTAATTAACATCAGTTATCACGCGCGCCCGACGTATGGCCGATGATAATGGGGTTGTGAAGTGGGTCGGTTTCGGCGTGCAGGCGGCGTCTCTGAAGGGGGTGGTTTCCCGTTGCGAACCACGTCGATGTAACCTGTCTTAGGTCGTGGTTGGCCTGCGATACAGATAGACCGAGATCGGTGTGCCGACGAGAACGAAGAACAGCAATATCGTGACGAAACTGCCTAATTCGGATGCTGAATTGATGAACGCTGTTACGAACAGGCCGACGACAGCAACGACGAGATATGTGGCCAGTGACCGAATTTCGGGGTTGTGTCGATGATACCAGACCGCGCCGCCTGTAATCACGCCAGCAAGAATCCCCAGTATTCCACCACTGCTACCTATCCAGGTTCCGAAAACCAGCATGGTTGATGTTATGGCTGCCATGCCGAGGTATCCGCCGACGACAATCGAGACGGGGTAGCCGAGTGTGGCGAGAATCGGGTGTGACGTCGTCGATGTTTCGTCGAGGTCGAATGAGTCGGAGTCGCGTTCTTCGAATGACCGTCCGCGGACGTCTTCTAATTCGGTGAGGAAGGCTCGTTTGTATTTCTGTGGATTCGCGCCGATGTTCAGCCAGACGGATTTTTCCGCCCAGACGTCTATCGGCGTCTGTCCATCGTCCGTCGAGTCGGAGAAGTCGATGTAGATGTTTTCACCGTAACTCCAGAGGACGCGGGGGAAACTGATGCCTGTTTTCCCGACTATCTGACGGCTGCCTTCGTCGATCTCCGATATGCCGTCTGTTCGTTCGAGCGCGGTTTTCACGACGTCTTTGGCGTCGTCGAGTGGGTAGTCCAGAGAGAGTTCGGTCATAGACGGACGAAGATAATGACAACGGATAGATGTTATCCATGGAGGTCGGTTAGCGAGAGGAAACCGCCCGAATTACTGGGTATCTCGATTGAAAACTGATTCAGATTTCGAACGGTGGTTCGGCATCGACCGTCAGACAAAATCGACGGGTGGGGTCGAAACCCGTCGTCCCATCAGAGCGGCGTCAATGTTCGATAGTTTCCGCGTGGAGGATGACCTCGGGGGGTTGGCATTTAGAGAAGACGGGCAACCTAACTTTGTCGGAGGGGGTCTAAACAGTGGGTTTTCGAGAGGTATCGAGCCGCCGACTGCCGTCCCGCGAGGGCTAACGGCAGTCAGTGAACCAGACCTGTACTTTTGCGATCTGTTTGCGTTTGATACGTCCGTCGTCGGCGAGGTCGTTCAGACGGCCATGGACGGCTTGTCGTGTCGCGTCGACTTCGTCGGCGACTTCTGATGTCCCTGCTGGCGCACATGCCTGTACTGCGGTCACGAGTTCGTCGTCATCGAACTTCCTCGGGCGGGGCATGGTTGTCTAAATGGTTCGTGAGGCCTTATTTCTTTCTTCTGTAGCAACCTATGTCGGCCGAGTGATGTTAATTGCTACAATGGAAAACTACTAAGTGGCACGCTCCCGTCACTGTCGAATGGAGTCACCGAGCGCATCAGAAAGATGCCCCGTGCTGGAACACGGGAGCAGGTGGCTTCGAGGTAGCGAAGCCATGACAGAGTTAGAGAGCGACCCTATTCAGGGTCACGATAGCACTGAAGAACGAACCAAACGGGCACTCACAGAGGCGATGAGCGTCCTCGACGGCGATGGCGGAGTCTACACCGTCGTCGGTGAGAACGGCGACACGTACCGTGTTGACGCCGTCGACGGCCGTTGTACGTGTCCCGACGCCCGTCACAACCTCGACGCCGATACGCCGTGTAAGCACGAGCGGCGTGTCCGTTTTGCAACGGGCGTGCAGGCGATTCCCGCCGCGTTCGACCCGACGAGTGTCGACGCCCTCCTCGGCGACCACGTCGACGAAACGCCCGTGTATGCCGCGACTGACGGCGGTGACGACGAGAGTCGTCCCGACGACTGCACCTGTCATCCCACCATGTCGGATCTGCCATGCTGGCCGTGTTACCGAGACGGGTTCGACGTCCCTGCGTCCGTAGAGACTGCTAACTAATCCACCGAAACCCAATCCAATGACCGAAACTGCCTCCCGCCGCGACCTGAGTCGTATCGAGACTGAATCGCATCAGACGGCCGAGAGCGGTTCGTGTCATAACGACGAGTGGCCTGATACTGTTACCCATGGGCGGCCGACGAACGTCGGTGACGATGTGCTTATCGGCGACACGGAAGCCTACGTCGCCCGCATCGAGGACGACGTCGTCTATCTGAACGAACGTGACGGTGACGGCGAGTACGTCGTTCCCAGGGAGATCGTCCCGTCGCATACGGTTTCCAACCCGCTAAACGGGTAGTTCGTCCGTCCCAGGGGTAGGGGTAGCGTCGTGGAAACGGACTATCGAATGTCTATTCTTGTCCGACGTCACGGACAGCGGTCACGTCTCGTGTCGACCTATATTTGGTCGAGTAGTTCGGCTTTCTTTGCTTCGAACTCCTCGTCCGAGATGACGTCGTCGTCGCGGAGTTCCTTCAACTCGCGGAGTCGGTCAAGTGGGTCGTCGTCGCTCTCCTGGGTCGCCGTGTCCGTCGTCCGTCGAGCGTCCATCATGTCGGCGAGGTATTTTCTCCTGCTGTACACCCTGATGATGTCAGACGAGTTTGGAATGATCGCCGTACATATACCACCACTTTTTTGACTTGATAGGTACTTAGTTAGGATTGGAGAAGGAGCCACTATGTCCCGACCGAACATTCCAGATCAGTTAGTCGAGGAAGTCGAAGAGATCCACAAAGAACACCGTGACTACGAGGCGAATACAGTGCAAGAAGCACTGGCAACCGTCACCGATGTCGCAAAGCAGTCCTCTGAAGAAATATCGACCGAGGAGACTCGAACATACGATATCGAAGATCCCATCCAGCGAGCAATTAAAGCAGGCATGACGAGTCCAAGCGATCTCACTTCACCAGACGGAACCCCAACAAGCCCACTTAGTCTCTTAGGAATACAGTTGGCGAGGGAACCGCGACACAGCGCGGGAAAAGGTGTTATCAATGCACAGAAGGCAATCAAGTCGATTCGACAACGAGAAGACGAGGGGGAAATCACGACCCATACAGCAGACCAACTCGTCAAGACCTATCGGAAAGCGTTAGAGATCCATATCGACGCAAAGCAGGATCAGCGAGAACGAGACGACGAAGACTTCCAAGGAGCAAACGATCTCAAAGACGCGATTGATGAATTTCTGCATGAGAACTACATCGAAGAAGAATTTGAACGGAAGACAGGTTTCACAGACTTCGATATCGGGATAGAGGGGCTGTTCGAACTCATGGTGTTGCATCTGGATCAGAATGAGAGCGAGATATCCACCGAGCCATTAGACAAGAGCACGCTACCAGAAAACTAGAAGAACAACCCCACATCACATTTTCCACCAAATAAATACCTACAAACAAATATTTGTTTGTTGGAGTATACTCTGAAATAGTTACTCCTCCGTAAGAAATACTTATTTCATATATGAATTAAGTAATAATTTTATTGTGTCATTCCCCTAAGGAGAGTAAGAGGGAAGACAACGTGCAGTTTCGGAAATTGTCATTCCACCCATCTCTCACCCGAAGCCCTGTGGCGTTTGAGCGGGGGCGAGGCGAAGACTGACGCAACGGGGGCGGACACCGACGGCCGCGGCGGCGACGGCGTCGTCGGACGGCGAGGGATTCGTCGGGAGCGGCGTCGGGCACCGAGGCCGTCCGTCAGTCCGCCCGCCACCCCCTATCAGTTGATAGGGATAGCACCGTACATGGGTGGGTGGTTCGAGATCGAGAGTCCCTGTATGTGATGGGCGTCCAGTGACGTAGATACCGCTTCGACGGTCAATCACGCTGCAAGTGGGGGTGGGCCATCGGCCCAGGGATTTATGGCAGTCGTTCAAGAATACACGCGATAGGTGCAAGCGGGGACTTAAACCCCTCCACGTCTGTCACGGGATTCGGTGGTAGCGGCCTGCTGTGCGGGTGCTGTGCGGCGCAATAGGCCGCTCTGCCACCTCACCTCGTGTGGGTGGAGTCGGAGCGCGCACTTTACGGTGTCGTCTCTACGCGCGCTGGAGGCCGTCGTCGGTGAGGTGGACGCCGAGTTCCGCGAGGTACCGGGCGGTGTGAGTGGGCGTGATGCGGCCTGCGCGGCGGCGGGCGTCGAGCGTGGGGAGGAGGGTTTCGAGGTCGCTGCCGGTGCGGACGAGGGGTTGGTGGGAGAGGAAGTCCACGTCGCCGCCGGCGTCTCGGGCGCGGGCGGTGAGGGTGTCCAGTTCGGGGGTGGTGTACGCGCCGGCGAAGTCGATGGGGTGGGTGAAGCCGGCGTAGTGGACGCGACCCCGGTCACTCGGGCCGAGGACGACGTCGCGGCGGCGGAGTTTCATCGCGGCGCTGTCGAGGTCTTTTCGGGCGAGGAGGGGGGCGCGGGGGTCGACGACGGCCACGGAGGATTCGTCCTCGTCCCGGAGGAGGTGGGTGACGGTGTTGCCGACGCGGGCGTCGTAGCCCGAGCCGACCTGCACCTCGAAGCGCGCTTCGCCGGGGTCTTCGAGGGCGTCCGTGACGACCGCACGGAGATCGGCCTCGGGCGGCCGGCCGGTCTCGTGTTCGGGCGGGATGTCGTCGGCGGGCGGGTAGTTGACGAGGAGGCTCCCGCCGCTGGTGGCGGCGGCGACGCACGCGTCTTTCACCATCGCCTCGTAGAGCGCGGTGGCTTCGGACTCGGTGAGCGGCGACGTGTCGGGGAGGTCGGGAAGGACGAGGCCGTCCCGGGGCGGGTCGGCGAGCAGGACGTGAACGGTCATACTCGGTCGTGGTTCGGGCGCGCCCTAAATGGCGATGATTACGGCTAAGGGCCTCCGGAGTGAGACGCTGGTATGGACTGGGATACGCTTGTCGGCGCGCTCGGGGTGCTCGGCATCCTCGTGGGCGCGCTCGGCGCGCTGGTGTCGCTCGGAACGAACGCGCTCGCCGCCCCTGCGGGCTACACCGTCGCGGCGGCGGGCGCGACGCTCGCGGTCGGCTGGGGCGTCGTCGCCGTCGTCGCGCTCGTGGGCGCGGGGAGTGCGGCGACGAAGACGACGCCGTACTGGTAGCGTACCGCGAAAGATGGCTTTTTGACCCCCGGCGTCGAACCCGTGCGTATGGACGACATGTACGACCCGTCGGGCCGGGACTGGCCGCACGACCCGGACGGCGAGGAGGGTAGCGAGGGCGGACGCCAGTACGGGATGGCCGTCCTGTCGAAGAAGGTCGACGAGGACGAGGACTTCCCGCTTCGGACGGACGCGTTCGTCGAGGAGTACGGCGACGACCCCGTCCGCATCAACTACGAGAAGGTCGTCTCGGTGTCCGAGATCTTCGAGCACGTCGAACCCGAGGAGTTCGAGACGAAGGTGGAGTTCTGGAAGAAGGTCGGTGACGGGATGCGGGCGGGCGACCTCTGGGACTTCCAGCCGCAGGCCTAGAGCTGGTTTTCGGCTTCGCGGGCCGCCCACTCCGCGAACGCGCCCGTTTCGGCTTGCACTTTCTCCTCGAGGAGGTTCACCGCGACGGAGTTCGCGCCCTCGGGAATGATGATGTCGGCGTGCTTCTTCGTCGGTTCGACGAACTGTTCGTGCATCGGTTTCACCGTGGAGAGGTACTGCTCCATCACGCCTTCGAGCTCGCGGCCGCGTTCGAGCACGTCGCGGTCGATGCGGCGGAGGATGCGCACGTCGGCGTCGGTCTCGACGTAGATGTGGAGGTCGAGCATGTCGTTCACGCGCTCGTCGTAGAGCGCGAGAATTCCTTCCAAGACGATGACGTCCGTGGGTTCGACGGTGACGCGTTCGTCCTGCCGGACGTGTTCGCTGAAGTCGTACTGCGGCATCTCGACGGCTTGCCCGGAGAGGAGGCGGTCGAGGTGGCTGTGGAGGAGGTTCCACTCGAACGCGTCGGGGTGGTCGTAGTTGGCGTCCGCGCGCTCCTCGAAGCTCATGTGACTGAGATCCTCGTAGTAGTTGTCGAGGGGGACACGGGTGACGGCTTCGCCGACGTTCTCCGTGATTTCGCGGGCGACGGTCGTCTTCCCCGCGCCCGTTCCGCCAGCGATGCCGATGGCGAACGAGGGAATGGTCATTACTCACTGGGAGTTCGGACTGGCGTTTACAGTCTTCGGCTTCGGGTCGCGCCCGGTATGGCGTCCCACACGCCTAAGGCTACCGGGGAAACGGTTTAGTCCCGATGTGTGGTACGTAATAGCATGAATGGTGTGCCCGTGCGGGAGGTGATGGATCGCGACTACGTCGGCGTGAGCGAATCGGACAGCCTCGACGCCGCCGTGCGAACCATCCGGGAGGCGGACGCGACCGGCGCGCTCGTCCTCCGCGGCGGCGACGCCGTCGGCTACCTCTCGACGAGCGACGTGCTCGACCACCTCGCGGACGCGGGCGCGCTCGACGGCGCTGTCGGGGACGCGATGACGGACGTCCCGCCGTCCCTCCGCCCCGAGGCCGCCGTCGAGGACGCCGCGACCCGTCTCACGTCCGCGAACACCCGGCACGTCGTCGTCGCGAACGGCGAGGGCGTGCTCGGTCTCGTGGACGCAACCGACCTCGTTCGCGGCGGCCCCGAACCCGCCGCGTCACCGCGGGCCCAGGAGGCACCCGAGTCCGCCACGCCCGACGACCGAGTCGGCGAACCGGACGACACGTACTCCCACCGGAGCGTCTGCGAGGTCTGCGGCGCGCTCGCGGACGGCCTCTCGAACGTGAACGGGCGACTCGTTTGCGCGGACTGCCGAACGGTATAACAACGCCTATACGCACCCCGGAGTAGGCTTCGAGTGATGGCGATTCGGACTCTCGACGACCTCGACGCCGCCGGGACGACAGTCGGCGTGCGCGTCGACATCAACAGCCCGCTCGCGAACGACCGCTCGCTCGCGGACGACGCCCGCCTGCGCGCGCACGTCGAGACGCTCGACGAACTCCTCGACCGTGGTGCCCGCGTCGCCGTGCTCGCCCACCAGGGCCGGCCCGGCGGCGACGAGTTCGCCCGCCTCGAACCCCACGCCGAACGCCTCGACGAACTGCTCTCGGGGCCGGTGTCGTACTGCGACGCCACCTTCACCGTCGGCGCGCGCGACGCTATCGGGGCGCTCGACGACGGCGAGGCCGTCCTCCTGGAGAACACGCGGTTCTACAGCGAGGAGTACATGGAGTTCGACCCCGAGCGCGCGAGCGAGACGTTCCTCGTCGAGCGGCTCTCGCCCGCGCTCGACGCGTACGTGAACGACGCGTTCGCGGCCGCACACCGCAGTCAGCCGAGCCTCGTCGGCTTCCCGCCCGTCCTCGACGCCTACGCGGGCCGAGTGATGGAGGCGGAACTCGACGTTCTCGGCAGCGTGAACGACCAGCCCGACCCCCGCGTCGACATCGTCGGCGGCGCGAAGGTCGCGGACTCCATCGACGTGGTGCGCCACGTCCTCGAACACGACCTCGCGACCGAAGTCCTCACCACGGGCGTCGTCGCGAACGTGTTCATGCTCGCCGCGAGCGTCGATATCGGGGACGCGAGCGCCGCGTTCGTCCGCGAGGAAGGCTACTGGGATCAGGTCGAACGCGCAGCCACGCTGCTCGACGGCCACCGCGACCGCGTCCGCCTCCCCGTCGACGTGGCGGTCGAGCGGGACGGCGAGCGAACGGAACTCGACCGAGACACCCTTCCGCCGCGCGAGAACGAGTCCGTGATGGACATCGGCCACGGCACAATCGAGGCTTATTCTCGCGTCGTCGCGGACGCCGGAACCGTCGTGTTGAACGGGCCCGCGGGCGTGTTCGAGGACGCCGTGTTCGCGGACGGCACCCGCGAACTGTTCACCGCGGTCGCGGAGTCCGACGCGTACAGCATCGTCGGCGGCGGAGACAGCGCGGCCGCGATTCGCCGATTCGGCATCGAGGGCTTCGATCACGTCAGCACGGGCGGCGGCGCCGCGCTCCGCATGCTCACCGGCGAACCCCTGCCCGCGGTGGACGCGCTCGACCAGTGACCACCATCGAGGCCGCGACCACCGACGACCTGGACGCCCTCGTCGAGCAGTGGGCGGCGCTCGTCGAAGGCCAGCGCCGCCACGGCACCCACCTGCTCGCCGCCGAGAACCGGAACGCCGCCCGCGGCGTCCTCGGCCAACGCATCGCCGCCGACCAGCTTCGCGTCGCCCGCGACGGCGACGGCCGTCTCGGATTCGCGACCTACTACCTCGAAGACGGACTCTACGACCAGGACGCCACCCGCGGCATCGTCGAGAACGTCTACGTCGACCCTCCGCACCGAAACCAGGGCATCGGCTCCCGACTCCTCGACGCCGCCGAAACCGAACTCGAAGCCCGCGGCGCGGACACGCTCGCCATCGCTGTCATGGCCGACAACGACGCCGCCCGCGGACTCTACGAATCCCGGGGGTACGCAGCCCACCGCGTCATCCTGGAAAAACCGGCGGAAAACGATACCCACACAAACCCCGAGAGCTAATCTCGACTCGCGCCAAGGGAGCTTGGGCGGTTCAAGCACTCGATTTGTAATCGAGAATTCGAGGGTTCAAATCCCTCCCTTGGCTCTTCTCCGAGCGAACGAGCGAGGGGAGAGCCATCAGGGGATTTTAATCACGAGAGTCGCAGCCGAGCGAGAGCGAGGTCGTCTCTCGGCGGTTCAAATCCCTCCCTTGGCTCGTACCTTTTTACTGCGCTCGCTTCGCTCGCTGGTAAAAAGCTACGCTAAAAAGCCGTCGCCCCTTCAGCCGCGGCTTCGCCGCGTTAGTCGGGGCTCGGCCCGCGCTCGCTTCGCTCGCGCGGCGGGAGGACTGGACGTTCCGCCGCTGTTATCGCTGTGAGCGGCGGAGGATGAGGGGGCCGATTGCGAGGGTGCGTTTGGCGATGGTGGCGATGCGGGCGATGTAGGAGACGAGGAGGAGGAAGGGGAAGACGGAGACGGTGAAGGCGGCGGCGACGAGGAGGAGGACGTTCTCGACGCCGAGGGTGGTTCCGGGGACGGTGCCGGTGCCGAAGAAGCCGAGCATGCCGCCGGTGACGACGAGCGCGGGGATTGAGACGTAGAGGATGAGCTGGGAGAGGTCGATGAGCGACCACTGGAAGTAGAGCGTTTTGATGTGTTCGCGGGCGGGGCCGAACATGGAGAGCGCCGTGTGGAGGTCGGCGAGGAGGCGGTCGGCGTCGTCGCTGACTTCGCCGGCGTACTCGTTCTGGAGGCGTTCGACCTGGAATATCTTCCAGCCGTAGTTGAAGTCGAGGGCGGCGTGGAGGACGCTGAACTCGCCGAACTGCGCGCCTTCAAGTTGGTCGCGCACGGCGTCCGCGTTCCCGGTGAGGCTGTCCGTGAACTCGTCGACTTCTTCGCGGAGGTCGTCGTTGTCGCTGCCGGCGACGCCGTCCCGGAGGGCTTCGGCGCGGCGCTGGGTTTCGTTCACGAGTTCGCGGAGGAACGCGGAGGGGTCGACGGGCGAGGGGTGGCCGTACATCTCGCCGACGAACTCGCGGAAGTCCATCGTGTTGCTCATGCGGTCGTGCTGGTCGCCGAGCGGGCCGTTCTCCTGGGAGATGACGAGCTGGCTGATGGTGACGATGAGTGTGGTGCCGGTGATGATCGCGCCGAGCATCGTGGAGAAGATGGTGGCCTTCGTGTCGTCCGTCGCGAGGTTCGCGGCGAGGTCGTTCACGCTCCCGACGGCGACGAACGAGGCGAACACGAAGACGGCGAGCGCGCCCGCGACGAGGAGGCGGTTCGCGCTCAACAGCACGCGGAGTTTGATCCGGCTCTCGTTCGCGCGTTCGCGCATCGTGTTCGCGGTGGAGATGTCGGCCGTGTCCTCGGCGGTCTCGATGTCCGTGTCGGACTCCGCGTCGACGTCCACGTCCCGGTCCGGTGACGCGCTCATCGGTCCACCGGGCGCTTGAGGACGAGAAACTTCGTCCCGCCGTCCGCGTAGTCGATGGTGTCGACGAGCTCCCAGCCGTCCGCGCCGAGTTTGTTCAACGCCTCTTTCGGGTCTTCGGCTTCCTTCTGCGTCGCGCCGCGCGGCGGACGCAGCGTCTCGTACTCCCACTCCCGTGACATAGGGACGGAAAGCCACGCAACGGGGAAAGGCGTGGCGGCTACCGCGGGGTTCTGCGCGGTTCCGCGCGGTTCTGCGTGGCGAACGCTTACTGTCCCGCGCGCAGAACGCCGCGTATGGACGACTCACTGACCCCGGGACTTGGTACGTCGGGGAACGACGAGTTCGCGCAGTGCGCCGAATCGGTCGAGACGGCGCTCGAACTCGGGTATCGACACGTCGACACGGCGCAGATGTACGACAACGAGGCCGCCGTGGGCGAGGGCGTCGCGAACACGGACGTCCCTCGTGAGGACGTGTTCGTCGCGACGAAGATCCATCCGGACAACCTCGCGGCCGACGACGTGCAATCGACGTTCGCGGCGAGCCTCGACCGACTCGGGCTGGAGTACGTCGACCTGCTGTACGTGCACTGGCCGATGGGCGCGTACGACCCCGACGGGACGCTGTCGGCGTTCGACGACCTGTACGCGGACGGCCGCGTGGAGAACGTCGCGGTGTCGAACTTCTCGCCCGACCTGCTCGCGGAGACCGTCGACCTGCTGGACGCGCCCGTGCTCGCGAACCAGTTCGAGTGCCATCCGTTCCTCCCGCAGGCGGAGTGGCGGGCCGCCTGCGAGGAGCACGGCGTGACGCCGGTCGCGTACTGCCCCCTCGCGCAGGGCGAGGTCGTCGGACATCCCGTGCTCGAAGCCGTCGCGGACGACCACGACGCGACCGCGCCCCAGGTGAGTCTGGCGTGGCTGGACGCGAAGGGCGTCGTGCCGATTCCGAAGGCGACCGGTGAGCCCCATCTCCGCGAGAACTGGCACGCCCGCGACCTTGACCTCGCCGACGGCGAAGTCGCGCGCATCGACGACATCGAGCGCGAGGAACGCCGCGTCGACCCCGACGCGGCCCCCTGGAACCGGTAGACTCGGAAGACTGAAACATCGACCTCGCGTACGTCTGGTGTGGCTCGGCCGCTCCGGTTCAGGTACTCCGGCGAGACGTGGAGCGACCAGCGGGTGCGCCGCGATATCCGCCAACCGCTCGACGACAACATCGGCGCGACCGCTCGCGACCCCCGGTTCAGTCCGCCGCCGGAGTACCGAGCGCGGCGCTTCGAGATGGCGAACGGCGATCTCGCGCTGTTCGCGTGGCATCCCAATACATCGGGCGCGTACTGGCTCGGGAACACGGAGACGCCGAGCGCGCTCTGGCGCACCGACAAGCGCGACTTCGAGAACGCGCCCTACGCGATTTCGCGCTGGGCGCAACGCGAGTTCCTCGACACGCTCCTCGACGAGGAGCCGTGGCTCGAACCCTATCGATATCTCGCGTGGTTCTTCCTCCCCGTCCTGTGTTCGAAGGACGGCCGGGAGACGACGCGGGCGTTCTTCCGCGAGCACGCCGCGGGGTTCCCGGACGCGAACCGGGACGACGCGCTCTCGTTCTACGACGACTTCCTCAAGACGGGCGTGTTCGAGGCGTACCGTCACGAGATGGCGTCGAAACTCGGGACGAGCCCGGAGTTCGATCTGGTGCGGATGAGCGCGACGATGAGCGAGTTCAACGTCGCGTACGTCCTCACGGAAGCGGGCTACGACCTCACGCCGGAAATCGAGGTGTCGACGGGGCACTCGCTCGACTTCCGCGCGGACGACCCCGGGGGGAACGGCGTGCTGGTGGAGGTCACGCGGCCGAATCCGCCGTCGCGGCGCACTGCGAACTCTCCCGTTGTGGCGCTGAAGGAGACGGTGGACACGAAGACGCGCGGGCAGTTGGAGGCGCACGGCGGCGGCGCGGTGCTGTTCGTGGACTGCTCGAGCTTCCACGCCGACGACTGGCAGCGGGTGCTCGGTGAGCGCCCCGACGTGGGGCATCGGCCGGCGGTCGTGTTCCGATTGCGGCCGGACGGAACGCTCTCGGGGTACGCGAAGGGTCGCGTTCCGATCGACGTGGACTTCGTGCTGGAATCCGCGACTTCTTAGGTGAAGCGGCCCCACCCGCGAGTAGATGAGCGAGTCCGCCTGGGAGTCCGTGTTCGGGTTCGAGGAGCCGTACGCGAACCAGGCGGACGCGATAGAGACCGCAATCGAGGTCGGGAAGCGACGCGGATTTCTCGCGATGGAAGGCCCCTGTGGTACCGGGAAGACGATGGCCGCGTTGACGGCGGGGGCGACGCTCGTGCGGGAGACGAGTCGGTTCGAGCGCGTGCTCGTCGTCACGCCGGTGAAGCAGCAACTCCAGCAGTTCGTAGAAGACCTCCGCGCGATGAACGACGACCTCGACGAGCCGATGAACGGCGTGTCGCTCGTGGGGAAGCGCGACCTGTGTCCGTACGGCCGCGAGGGCGTGTTCCCGCGGGACGCGAGCACGCACGAGCGCTGCGACGACCTCCGGGAGAACACGGCCGCCCTGGTGGAGGGCAGGGAGGGGTCGACGCGCGGCACGCCGACGGGCGAGGCGACGGCGGCGCTCCGACCCGAGGACGCCCTCGAAGACGCGTGGTGGGACGCCGGGACGGCGCGCCGGCTCGCCCGCGACGCCCGCCACGACGACCCGGAGACGCTTTCCGGCGCGCTCGCCACGGCGGGCGCTGAGTCGCCGTACGTCCGCCACCAGCCGAGCGCGCCCGACGAGGTGAGCGACGAGGACGCGCTCTACTGTCCGTTCGAGGCGGACTGGTACGGCCGCGAGAAGGGGTCGCCGCTCGGGTTCGACGCCGGCGAGAACCACGTCGTCACGGTGGACGAACTGCTTCCGGGGGCCGTCGAGTACGGGACGTGCCCGCACCGCGCGCAGTCAGTCCTGCTCGAACACGCCGACGTCATCGTGGGGAACTACAACCACCTCTTCGACCCGGGGACGCGCCCGCTTCTCGAAGGATTGCTCGACGAGGGAACGTTCGTGGTGGTGGACGAGGCCCATCGGATGGAGGAGCGCGTGCGCGACCTCCTGAGCGACCGCATCGGCCGGCACACGCTCGTTCGCGCGCGAAACGACTTCCAGACGCTCCTCCAGTACGCCCGACAGAGCCACGAGAACGAGCGCGAGTTCGACCAGAAACTCGCGGACTACGGCGCGACCCTGGACGCCGTCGAGGACGCGAAGAACCTCGTGGACGACGTCGTCGGCTGGCTCGACGACCGCGTCGAATCCCACCTGAGTACCGAGTACGGGACGCTCGACCCCGACCGGCTTCCCGAACGCGACCTCGAAATCCCGCTGCGCGACCCGGAGACGAACGAGGTGGACGACCTCACGGAGTGGGGGGAGGAGTCGGGGTACACGGGGGGAGTGTGGCGGTCGCTCGGCGACGTCGGATCCGCCGTCGAAGCCGTGCTGAACGAGGGCGACAACGACCGGCAGTGCGTCTGCACCGCGGTCGGCCAACTCCTCGGCGCGTGGTGGGAGCGCGACCACGTCTCGTTCTTCCGGGAGATAGAACTCGAACACGCGCCCGCGGACGCCGGCTCGGTCTCCCGGACGTACGAGGCGGCGTACACGCCCGCGCTCGTCACGTACAACTGCATGCCCGGCGACCAGATTCGGGGCGTGCTCGAGGAGGTCGGCGGGGGCGTGCTGATGAGCGCGACGCTCGAACCGATCGACGTGTTCCGCGAGGTCGTCGGCCTGGACGCCCTGGAGAGCGGCGACGACCGCCCCGTCGTGGAGCGCACGTACGACATGGTGTTCCCCGAGTCGAACCGCGCGAGTTACGTTGTGGACGCCGCGCCGTTCACGCGCTCGAATCGGGGTGAACCCGGTGAGCCGACGCGGACGCGCGACCAGTACGAGTACGTCCTGCGAACGGTCGCGCGCAGTCCGGGGAACGTTCTGGTGTGCATGCCGAACTACCGGGAGGCGGCGTGGGCGGGCGAGTACCTCGCTGACGCCGTGGAGAAGGAGGTGCTCGTGGATTCGAGTTCGTCGAACGAGGCGACGGACGACCTGAAGGCCGAGTTCTTCGCCGGCCCGGGGAAGGTGCTCGCCACGAGCACGCGCGGGACGCTGACCGAGGGCGTTGACTACGACGGCGAGAAGCTCGCGGCGTGTCTCGTCGTCGGGATTCCGCTCGTGAACATCGGGTCGCCGCGCGTCCGCGCGGTCCGCCACGCGTACGGCGACGCGTTCGGCGAGGAGCGGGCGTTCGAGTACGCGCTCACGGTACCCGCGGTTCGGCGCTCCCGGCAGGCCATCGGCCGCGTCATCCGCGGCCGGGACGAGGTCGGCGTGCGCGTGCTCGCGGGCCGGCGGTACGTCGAGGGCGCGCGCCACTCCGTCCACGAGTACCTCTCGCCGGAGGAGCGCGCGGAGTTCGTGCGGATGACGCCGGAGTTCCTCGGCGACCAGCTCGGCGCGTTCTGGCGCGACCACAAGTAACGTGGTTCTCGGGCACGTACCACGCGCATGGTCGAAATCAGGACGCCTGACGAGCGGTCGTGTCTCCGCTGCGGTCGACGGGAAGTGTGGGACGAGGACGCCGGCGCGTGGCAGGTCGGCGACGACGAAGTCGGGGACGTGTACTGCATCCACGACTGGGACGTGACCGGCGAGTTCACGCCGGTCGCGAAACCGTAGCGAATCCCTCGGTCGTCCGCCGGACGTGCCCCGTCTCGCGGAGCGACCGCAGGACGGTGAGGAGCGTGAGCTGTGAGAGGCCGAGTGCCGCCTGAATGTCGGAGAGCGACGCGGTTCCTTCGGTTCTGAGGTAGAGGTAGACGAGTTTTCCGCGCGCCGACGCCACTTCGTTCGGTATCTGTCGTTGACTCATTCGTCAGTCGGCGAAACGGGTACGACGAACATAAAAACTGGTCTCGACGTTCGTCGAAACACGTGGGTTTTAGCGCGCTCGCCGCCTACTCGTCGGCGTGACCGAGCGACGCCACGACCGCCTCGACCGCCACCCGACGGTCGGCCCCCGGAACTCCCTCCGCCACTGGCCGGACGCCGTCCACCCGCTTCGCGTGGCGCTCAACTACGCCGTCGTCGTGCTCGCGCGCATCACGCCGAGCATGCGACTGAAGAACTGGCTCTACACGACCGTCCTCGGGATGACGGTCGAACCCGGCGCGTCGTGGGGCCTGGAGGCGACCCCTGACGTGTTCTGGCCGCACCTCATCACCGTGAAGGCGGACGCCATCGTCGGGTACGACGCGACGGTTCTCTGCCACGAATTCCTCCAGGACGAGTACCGAACGGGCGAGGTCGTAATCGGCGAGCGCGCGATGATCGGGGCGGGCGCGGTCGTCCTCCCCGGAGTCGAAATCGGCGCGGACGCGCAGGTCGCGGCGAACAGCCTCGTCGCCGAAGACGTGCCCGAGGGCGCGACTGTCGCGGGCGTCCCCGCGGACGTCGTGGATTAGTCGATGACGCGGACGACGCCCGACCGAATCACGAGGTGGTTCGGGATGACGTACTCCGTGCCGTCGTCCTCGATGCGCGTGACGAACACGTCCACTTCCTGCACGAACCCCTCCATGTCCTCGACGCGAATCGTGTCCCCGATGCCGTATGGTTCGGTGAGGAGGAGGTAGAGACCGGCGGCGCCCGCCGCGAGCAGGTCGCGGGTCGCCACGAGAAAGGCGAGGATACCGGCGGCGAGGTAGGCGGCGAACGCGATCACGAGCGCCATCGTCGCGACGCCGAGCTGGCTGAGCGCGACGAGGACGGCGACGAACACGACGCTGTACCGGGCAGCAACGGGAAGCACGCCGATTTCCGGGAGCTTCACGCCGCGGAGGCGCTCGCTCACGGCGAGCTCGGCCTTGTCGCCCGCGATGAGGCCGACGACGAGCACGACGAGCGCGATGACGACGTTCGGGAGGTAGCCAGTCACCTGCACCCAGAGCGCCGTCGCGAGAAGCGGATTCACGACGCGTAGCGCGAGGACGAGGGCGACACCGTAGATGACCCAGCCGGAGATGCGGGCGACGAACGCCGTCGTCGTTGTCCCGAAGTTTCGGGCGGTGCGCTCGACGCTCGTCCCCTCGACGGCGTCCCCGACGCCGAGCGCGGCCATCACGCGCTCGTTCATCCGGCGCGCGACAGCACCCGTCACCACCCCGAACGCGACGATGACGGCGGCGAGAATGTAGTCGTAGTTCTCCGCGACGAACTGGGATACGTCCATCAGTACGCCTCCGGGTCGAGTTCTAAGACCAGTTCACCGCCCTTGAACGCGCGAACGAGCCCGTCGCTCTCCGAGAGGACGACCGAGACGGCGTTCGTGTCCCGGGTGATGGACGCCGCGGCCATGTGGCGGGTGCCGAGGCCCTTCGGGATGTCCACGCCCTCCGCGCTCGGTTCAAGGTAGCGGTACGCGGACGCGATCTTCCCCGAGTCCGTGATGACGAACGCGCCATCCAAGCGTGAAAACTCCTTCAGCATGACGTTCACGATCGGGTCGCCGACGTGCACGTGCGACTTCTCGAACGGATTGTAGCTCAGGGGCCGGCTCTTGTTCATCACCTTCCCCGCGTCCCCGACGACGAACAGTGCGCCGACGGGCTTGCCCTTCTGGCCTTTCCGACCGAGTTCGATGACCACGTCGAGCACGTCCCGGATGACGCTCGGATCCGCGCGCGAGTTCACGAACAGGTCGTAGATGCCGGAGTGCGCGGACTCGTCCGCCCGCACGCGACTCATCGTGTCGATGTCGTCCCCGAACACGTTCGTCGCGCACGCGATCAGTTCGCCGTCCTCGACGAGTCCCTCGTCCAGCGCGCCCTCGACGCCGAAGCGCACGCGCTCCGTCACGTCCGCGAACTCGAGGGGAAGTTCGACGAACTCGTCCGCGCCGACCGCGTTCTCCTGCGCGACAACGACCACGTCGGTGTCCTCCAGGTCGGCCGCGCGCTCGTAGTACGACCCGCTCGGCGAGAACAGGAAGAGCGCGTCGACGCCGTCCACGAGATCGGTCGCGAGACCGGAGAGCGAACTCATTACTCCTACGTCGTGTGCGGGTTACGAAAAGGATTGCGGGCTGTCAGACGCCCGTCGAACACTTCTCCCGTCGATTCGCTCCTCCTCGCGCAGTCGCTCCTCACTTCGTTCGCCGCATCGCTCGTCAGTGCGCGAGACCGGATTCGAACTATCGTCAGACTCACTCCGTTCGCCTGACTGAGTTCGAATTCGCTCGTCAGTGCGCGAGACCGGATTCGAACTATCGTCAGACTCACTCCGTTCGCCTGACTGAGTTCGAATTCGCTCGTCAGTGCGCGAGACCGGATTCGAACTATCGTCAGACTCACTCCGTTCGCCTGACTGAGTTCGAATTCGCTCGTCAGTGCGCGGGACCGGATTCGAACCGGCGAAGGTCTACACCATAGCGTCCTAAGCGCTACGCCTTTGGCCTGGCTTGGCGACCCGCGCGCACTTCCCGGTAGCCGCGTCCGGCACAAGTACGTGACGCATCCCTCCGTGGGTTTAAATCCGGGAACGACCAACTCCGGGTATGTATCGTGCGGGCGACGAAGTGGATCAGCGGGAGTGGCTCGCGGAACTCGACGCGGTCGCAGACCGTCTCGAACTCGAGAGTAGCGCGCGGTCGAACGCCCGCGACATCTTCCTCTCCACGCTCCCCGACGAGGAGCGCTCGAAGCGGGCGGCGCTCGCGGCGAGCGTGTACGCGGGCGCGCTCATCGCGGGCGACCAGCGCTCACAATCACGGGTCGCGGACGCCGCGGACGTATCACGGCTCTCCGTGCAGGGAAAGTGGAAGAACTTGGTCGAAGAAGCCGGATTCGACGCGCCGGATTGGTAGCTTACTGCTCCTGCGCTCGCCCCTCGCGCTCGGGCGTGACGTTGCCATGTTCGTCGATTTCGCCCTTCACGATGCGCGTCGAGGAGATGATGTCGCCGTCGTCGGCCGTCACGTGGTCGACGACCTCGATGTCGAGCGGGTCGAACCCGCGCTCCGCCCGCAGTTCGTTGATGCGCTCCGCGCCCGCTTCCGTTTCCGGGGAGACGACGAGCACGTCGAACTTCTCCTCCGCCGCCGCGATGCCTGTCGGCTCATCCAGGCGTCTAACCTCGAAGTCGCGGGCGTACTCGTCCGCGAACCGGGAGAGCTCCCGCTCGAGGGCGGTCTTCCGATCGTCGAACGACCGCACGTGTCGCTCCTCGTTACGGGTTTTCGGCGCGAGGTCGTCGCTCGTCAAGCCGACCGTAACGTCACCGAGTTCGAACGCGCGCTCGAAGAGCGCGCGATGGCCGTCGTGAATGGGGTCGAACGTCCCGCCGAGGGCCACGTCCATACCCCGGGGGAAACGCCGCGCGCGTTTATCGGTTGGGGTTCTCCTGCTCCGTGTTCGTGCCTTCGACTTCGATGTGGACGGGTTCGTTCTCGTCCGCCGCGTCCCCGTTCCCACCGAGGTACGTGTCGAGGTTGAACACGGTGTTCAGCTCGTCCTGCACGCGCCCGACGACGCCGCCAACGAGGTCGCTCGGCGCGATAGCCGTGTACTCGTAGGGGTTGTTACCCGCGCCCCCGCTCTCGCGTTTCCGGCGCTCCACGGTGTCCTCTTCGTTCAGTTCCGCGAGCGCCTCCCGCACCGTACTCGGATAGAGTCCGGTGCCTTCCGCGATCTCCTCGCTCGTGCTGTTCGGGTGCTGGCGGAGGTAGACGTAGATTTTCGCGCGCGTCTCCGTGTCGAGAACCCACGAGAGAATATTCACCACACGGTCGTCGAACCCGGCCTTCGCTCGGTCCCGGGTGTTCCGGGAGCCATCGCTGTCCTCTGAATCAGACATGTGTCGCCTCTTGCCCGACGAAAGCCGCCCAGCGATTAAAACGCTTTGCTCAGATCCGCACTCCGTCGTAGAGCGCGCGAACCCCCTCCTCCTTGCGGATACGGCGCTGTCGCGCGGCTCCGCTCTCCCGGGCATACACGTCTCGGATGCCCGAGACGCCGAGGCGTTCTGCCTCCCGCTCCACGACCTCCCCGAGTTCGACGACGCCGCCCGCGGGTTCGAGGAAGGACGCGTCGTGGCCCCGGCGGAGCGCCCGCCACTTGTTCTCGTCCAGAATCTCGCGGCGAACGTCCGTCCCGGGTTCACCGTCCTCGTAGCGCTCCGCGAAGTCCACGACGAGCGCGTGCGTGTACTCGACGAACGCCTCAACCACCGCGGGGTCGTGCTGGCCGTCCGGCGCCCGTATTTCGACCGTTCCGTGGCCCGAGTGCGGGCGCACGTCGAACCAGAGTTCGCCGCGGTCTTCGATGCTCCCCTGGGAGACCATCCGCTCCTCGTAGTCCTCGAACGCGTCGTAGTCTTCGAACGCGGTCGGCATCCCCGTGTTCGGGAGGGTCTCGAATATCTTCGCGCGCGCCGACGCCAGTCCCGTGTCGAACCCGTTCCAGAACGGCGAGTTCGCCGAGAGCGCGAGCAGTACCGGCAGGTACCACCGGATCTCGTTCGCCACCCACACCGCCTTGTCCGGGTCGTCCACGCCGACGTGGACGTGCAGGCCCGCCGTCGTGTTCCGGTGCTGCGGGTACTGGATGCGCTCCAACTGCGAGCGGTACCGCGGCTTCTCCGCGTGCTCGTGTTCGCGCCACCGCGCGCCCGGATGAAGGCCCGCGCCGGCGATGCCGAGGCCGTGCGACTCCGCGTACTCGACGAGCGCCTCGCGCACGTCACGAATCGCGTTCCCCGCCTCGCCGATGCCGTCGAGGCGCGGCGTCTGCGTCTCCACGACGAACTTGAACAGTTCGTGGTCGAGGCGGCCGTCGAGCAACTCCGGGGGGTCGCCGTCGTACACCAACTGGTCGCTCCCCGCGGTCGGCACGCCCGACTCGTCGACCACGAAGAACTCCTCCTCGACGCCGAGCGTCCCGAGTTCCGTGAACGCGTCCCGCGAACCCGTCACCATTCGCCCGTCAGTTCTCCGTCCGCGAATAAATAAGCCCGGATGCCGGCGAGCGCTCACCACACATCCGCCGCCCTACTTGGGTCGCGCGACCACGCCGAGGTGGTCGGCGTGGTACGGTTCGAGGCGCTGTGTCTCCAGCACCTCGTACGCGGATTCGAGCTCGTCCAGCACGTCCGCGAACACGTCGCTCGGGTCGCGCGTCACGTCCTCGCTCCGCGCCTTGAACGCCGCGAGCAGTCGGCCGTCGTCCGCGAGGAACGCCGCGTTCTCGACCGCCACGCGCGCCTGCCCGCGCGTCGCCACGTCCTGCACCACGGCGTCCACGTCCGCCTCGACGACGTGCGCGTACGTCTCCGGCTTCCGCGCGTCCTTCAGGAGGGGGAACAGCCGCTCCCGGGACTCCGCCACGTCGAGCAGGTCGCGCACGGGCCGCGGCGCGAACTCGACGGCGTACGTCGGCCCCGCGAAGTCCGCGACGTGGCTCACCGTCGTCCCGTTCGCCGCGCCGAGGTAGAGCACCGCCTCGCCCCCCGCGAGCCCGGCGTCCATCTCGTGTTCGAGCATCGCGCCCAGCTTCGAGCGGTTCGGGTTCCAGCGCCGCCACCCGTCCTCGACCGGTTCGCCGTACGCCGGTTCGCCCCGGGTCGCCAGCCACGACCCCTCGCTCCCGTCGAACGCGCGGCGCTCCACGCCGTCGGGGAGGCTCATTCGTCACCCCGCGAGCGGATGCGCTCGATGCGCTCGTCCAGTTCGTCCTCGAGTTCGGGCCGCCGGTCGCCCGAGTAGTGGTCGATGCGCGCCGCGATGCTCAGCTTCCCCGCGATCGCCCGCGCGGCCGACCCGCGCTCGTCCGGCCGCGTCCCCCGGACGTACTCGTGGACGTAGATGACGCCGTGCTTCGGCGACGGCGCGTGCCCGCGGAGGTGGGCGAACAGCGCGTCCTCCGCCCCGAGCACCTGCACCGTCCCGGACGGCATCTTCGCGAGCGACTCCAGGCCGCCCGCCTGCTCGACGAGGCGCGCGGCGAGCGTCGGCCCCGCGAGCATCGAGAGGTTCGGCGCGACGACGCGCGACTGCTCCTCCACGTACGCTTCGAGGTTCGCGCGCTCGTTCGCCAGATCGCGCACGCGCTCCGCGAGCGACACCACGCGCTCCTCGGTCACGTCGCTCGGCTCGCGGCCTGCGACCTCGCGGGCGTACTCGACGCCCGTCCCGGACTCGTCGAACAGGCTTCCCGCCCACTCGGCGACGCGCTCCGCCAGCTCGTTCACCGTACTCGTGAGGTCGGCGACGCCGCGAACGGCGTGCACCAGCTGCTGGTCGGTCGCGCGTTCGCGCTCACGAACCGCCGTCCGAGCGGCCGCCATCGTCGCCGCGTGGAGCGCGTCGTAGTACTCGTCCGTGTCCGTCGCGAACCCGGCCTCGACCGCCTCGGTCGGCCAGTCCGCGGGCGCGCCCGCCGACCCCTCGCGCACGCTCGCCGAGAGCGCGCCCACGTCGTCGGCGTCGCCGCTCGCGAACCATCCCTGCGTCATACACTGGACTGCACGCCGTCCGCGTAAAAACCTACGTCTTCGCTTACCGCGGCTGCTCGCGGCCGCCCTCCGACGGAACGACGCGCCGCACGCGGCCCTCCGCGCCGGACTTCAGCTTCACGTCCGCGCCGTTCGGGTCGGCCTCGCCGAGCACGGTCGCCACCTCGCCCCGAATCGGCTCCTTGTCGTGGCCCTGTTCGATTTCGACGGTCATCCCGCGCTCCAACTCCCGGGGTCGTGGATACTCGGGCATACCCGGACTTGTTCGACGCCACCCGAAAGAACGTGGCGGCCAACCTTCATACCGAACGGCCGCGTTCTCCGACGCATGCCGGAGCGCGAACTCGACCAGCTGTTCGACGAACTCGAAACCCTCGAAGCCACGGTGGACGAGGACGCGCGCGAACGGGTGGCCGCCGTGATCGACGCCGCAGAGGACGTCGAGGACGAAGTCGCGTACCTCGAAGACCGCGGCGCGTTCGGGAACGTCATCCGCGGATACGACCGCGCGGACATCACGGAGACGTTCCTCGGGAGTCTCCTGTTCGGCGTTCCGATGGCCGTCGAGGGCGGCACCACCGAGGTCGGCGCGTTCTTCGCCGCTCGACCCTGGTTTCTCGCCGGCACCGTCGCGGCCACCGTCGCGCTCGTGTACGGCGTTCTCTACGTCGCGGACATCCAGGACGTTCGCGTCAAGGATCCACTCCTCGGCGTCTTGCCCCGGCGGTTCGTCGGTGTCATCAGCATCTCCCTCGGAACCGCCGTCGTCCTGCTCACCGGATGGGGCCGCATCGACTGGACGGCTCCGGCGGTCGCGCTGGGCGCGTGCGTCGCCGCGTTCTTCCCGATGGCTATCGGCGCGGCACTCGGTGACATTCTCCCCGGAAGCTAGCGCGGAAAGGACAACCGTTAAAACCGCTCCCGCGACTAACCCCAGTATGAGCGAATCAGAGACCCGGCAGGCGCGCAAGTGCGTCTCCTGCGGGATTAACATCTCCGGCACGACCGCCGCCTCGTTCAAGTGCCCTGACTGTGGCCAGCAGATCTACCGCTGCTCGAAGTGCCGGAAGCAGAGCAACCTCTACGAGTGTCCTGACTGCGGATTCCGGGGGCCGTAACGATGGGGAAAGTCGCCGCACGCATCAAGGTCATGCCGCAGAGCCCGGAAGTCGACCTCGACGCCCTCACCGAGCGCCTCGAAGACGCGCTCCCCGAGGGCGCGAAGATCAGCCGAACCGACCGCGAGGACGTCGCGTTCGGCCTCATCGCGCTCTTCCCGACCGTCATCATCCCGGACGAAGCCGGCGGCACGGAAGCCGTCGAGGACGCGTTCCGCAACGTCGACGAAGTCGAATCCGTCGACGTCGACGAAGTCGGTCGGATATAACGGCCTTTTTATTGTGAGTGCTGGCGGTCGCCGGCACTCGATTCCGCTCGATCAAAACGCCGCCGTCCGCTCGTCCCGCGGTGGTCGTTCGTCGACCCCCGAGCCACCTGCGTGCGGGCGTTACCGTCCCGTCACGCGTCCGCGAGCGTCACCTCGAACCCCCACTCGGTCTCCCCGAGGTAGTTCCCGTCCTCGAACCGGTAGGTCGCGGCCGCGAGGCAGTCGCTCTCCGGGCCGCCGAGAAGCGCGTACGTCCCGCTGCGGGTTTCGCCGGGCGCGAACTCGACTTCGTTCACGACTTGTATGGTGGCGATGCCGTCGGTCGCGCGCCAGCACGCCTCGTCCTGCGGCGCGTTCGGCACCACGTCGTTCCCGACGCCGCCGGGCGCGAGCAGGACGGTCGCGTCGCCGTCGGTGCGCGACCCGTACAGCGTCGACCACGGGACGATAGCGCCGAACGACCACGTCCGCGCGGCGTCCGCAGTGTTCGTCACCGCCACCTGCATCGTCGGCGGGGACAGTTCCGTCGCGTTCGTCGCACCGGTCACCGCCACGTCCGCGTCCACGCCGTCCGGGAGGTCGTCGAGCGCCACGTCCGACACGACGAACCGCGTCGGGTTCGCGGGCGTCGTGGTCGTTCCGTCGGTCGTCGTTCCGTCCGTGGTCGTGTCGTCGTCGGTGGTCGTGTCGTCGCTATCGGTCACGTCACCGAGACAGCCGGCGAGTGCGGTCGCGCTGGCCGTCGCGCCGAGCGTTGCGAGGAGGGCACGTCGCTGCATACCCGGGAGAACGCGGGGGGAGAATAAACAGCCAGCGGAGGCTCAAACGGCGGTTTGTGTTATTCGAGCGCGCTCGCGATGGCCTGGTCGAGGTCGGCTTTCAGGTCGTCGACGTTCTCGATGCCGACGCTCGCGCGGATGAGCGGGTCGGTGAGGCCCGCGGCCTCGCGCTCTTCTTTCGGGATGGCCGCGTGCGTCATCGCCGCGGGCTGTTCGATGAGGGACTCCACGCCGCCGAGGGACTCCGCGAGCGTGAACACCTCCGTGCTGGAGACGAACTCGCTCGCCTCATCCAGGGTGGCGTCGAGCTCGAAGGAGAGCATCCCGCCGAAGTCGTCCATCTGCTCGGCGGCGAGGTCGTGCTGGCGGTGCGATTCGAGACCGGGATAGTAGACGTGTTCGACGTGTTCGTGGGCCTCCAGCCAGTGCGTGAGTTCGGTCGCGTTCTCGCAGTGGCGATCCATCCGAACGGGCAGCGTCTTCGTCCCGCGGAGGACGAGGAACGCGTCGAACGGCCCCGGCGTCGCGCCGACGGAGTTCTGGTAGAACCCGAACTCCTCGTCGAGTTCCGCGTCGTCCGTGACGAGCGCGCCGCCGACCACGTCGCTGTGTCCGCCGAGGTACTTCGTGAGCGAGTGCGAGACGATGTCCGCGCCGTGTTCGAGCGGCCGCTGGAGGTAGGGCGTAGCGAACGTGTTGTCGACCGCGCAGAGCGCGCCGTTGTCGTGCGCGATGTCGCTCAGGGCGTCGATGTCGTTCACGCGCAGCAGCGGGTTCGTCGGCGTCTCCACCCAGAGGAGTTCCGTGTCCTCCCGCATCGCGTCGGCGACGGCGTCGTGGTCGGTGGTGTCCACGAAGTCGAACTCCACGTCGTACTTCTCGTACACCTGCGTGAACAGCCGGTGCGTCCCGCCGTACACGTCGTCGCCCGTGACCACGTGGTCGCCGGCGTCGAGGAGGTTCATCACGGTGTTGATGGAGCCCATCCCGGAGGAAAAGGCGCGGCCGTACTCGCCGCCCTCCAGGGCCGCGAGGTTGTCCTCCAGGTCGCTCCGGGTCGGGTTCCCGGTTCGACTGTACTCGTATCCCGTGTGCTCGCCGGGCGCGGACTGCTCGTACGTGGAGTTCGCGTAGATCGGCGTCATCAGCGCACCGGTCTCCTCGTCGGGCTCCTGTCCGGCGTGGATTGCGCGCGTCTCGAAGTGCTCGTCGTCGTCCATACCGATGGATGGACGGAGTTCGTGTTAGGCCTGTCCCTCCCGCCCGGCACTACCGGCGCCTCCGACGCGAACGCGTAGCGTGCGTTTTATAACTCCGACGGAAGTACGAACTTGCATACGACTATGCCGAGTTCCAACGGCCCCCTCAACAGCACGCGGAAGAAACTCTCTAACAAGCCCCGAGAGCGCGGCACGTCCCCGCCCCAGCGCTCCGTCGCCGAATACGACGAGGGTCAGAAAGTCCACCTGAAGATCGATCCCTCGACGCCGAACGGTCGGTTCCACGCTCGCTTCAGCGGCCTGACGGGCGAAATCGTCGGCGAACAGGGTCGCTCCTACAAGGTCAAGATCAACGACAACGGCAAGGAGAAGGTCGTCCTGGCGTACCCCGCGCACCTCCGCGCGCAGAACTAGCATGACCATCTTCAAGGAGACGCTCGACGAGGAGTTCCTCACCACGTCGGAGGCGAAAGCCCTCCTCGAGGACATCGAGGCCGAACGCGCGGCCGACGAAGACCGGGAACTCCGCTACGAACTCGCGCGCGCCGTCGAGCACACGAACCGGTTCGCGGTGCTGGAGGCCGAGGAGTCCCGCGAACTCGTGGACGAACTCCTCGACCTCGACACGCTGGAGCCGCAGGCGGCGTTCAAGGTCGCGGACCTCCTGCCGCGGAGCCGGGACGAACTCCGGGCGGTGTTCGCGCAGGAGCGGTACGCGCTCTCCGGCGACGAACTCGACGACGTGCTGGACGTCGTCGCGAAGTACGCGTAAGCCGTCCGACTTTTTAAGTATCGCGTGGTTCTAGGGCGAGTATGAGCGACGCTGCTAGCGACGAGATGTCGGAGGCGGTCGTGCTCGATGTCCTTCATCACGGCCGAAGCAACGGCGGTGCGTACAGCGGGTCGCCGCTCGCGTACGCTGTCGCCGTGGACGACTTCACTCTCTACGAACTCAGTCTACGCGAGGACGCCGATATCTCCATCGGCGACTACGTACAGGTCACCCCCGAGTTCGATGCGGGCATCGAGCGCGGGCACACGGTGGACTACGACGGACTCACGGACGGCGCGCGATCCGAACTCGACTACGTCGTGGAAGAGCTCGTCGAGGAGCACGAACAGCGCTTCGTGGACTTCTTCAACGACGCGCAGCCGCTGTCGCTGCGCCTCCACCAGCTCAACCTCCTGCCCGGCATCGGCGACAAACTCCGAGACAACGTGCTGGACGAGCGCAAGCGCACGGGGCCGTTCGAGAGCTTCGACGACCTCGAAGACCGCGTCTCCGGGCTTCACAGTCCGAAGGAGACGGTCGTGGAGCGAATCACGGAGGAACTGCAGAACCCGGACGACGTGAAGTACCGGTTGTTCGTCCGGAGAGAGTAAGGGTCGCCTGCGAGTACTACGCGTATGACCGAGTACCGGAACCCGGACGCCCTGATTCGGCGTGCGGGCCGCGGGAACCCCGACTTCGACCAGCACTTCCTCGTGGACGACCGCGTGCTCGACCGCATCCCGAGCTATGCGGGCGAGTTCGACCGGTCGCACGTCCTCGAAATCGGCGCGGGAACGGGCGCGCTCACCGACCGATTGCTCGACGCCGCCGACCGCGTGACGGCGATCGAGCGCGACCCCGACCTCGCGGCGTTCGTCCGCGAGGAGTTCGCTGGCGCAATCGACCGCGGCGACCTCACCGTCGTCGGGGGCGACGCGCTCGACGTCGACCTCCCCGAGTACACGTGCTGCGTCTCGAACCTCCCGTACAGCGCGTCGAGCGAACTCACGTTCCGGCTGCTCCCGGCGGGGAAGCCGGCCGTGCTGATGTACCAGCGGGAGTTCGCGGAGCGGATGGCGGCCGGCGCGGACACGAGCGAGTACGGACGGCTCTCCGTGGCCGCCCAGCACTACGCGGACGTGGAAGTCGTCGAAGTCGTGCCGAAGGAGGCGTTCGATCCGCAGCCCCGCGTGGAGAGCGCAATCGTTCGGTTGACGCCGCGAGACCCCGACTACGAGGTTCCGGACGAGGCGTTCTTCCTCGACTTCGTGAAGGCCGTGTTCACGCAGCGCCGGAAGACGATGCGGAACGCCATCCGGAACACGGCCCACATCTCCGGACTCGACGACGCGGACGCGGTCGTGGACGCGCTGGACGACGACCTGCTCTCGGCGCGCCCGGAGAAATTGGAACCGCGGCGGTTCGCGGCGGTGGCGAGCGTCGCGTACGACCACGGTGACCCGTCGTGAGCGCGCTCACGGAACTCACGGAGGCCGTGCAGGCGCTCGGGCCGGCTGAGCGCGCCCTGCTCTCTCTCGCGGTGCTCGCCGTGCTCGCGCTCGGCTGGCGGGCGTCGCGGCGGTTCGCCGCCAGCGCGCGCGAGAGCCGGAGCGACCGCGTCGTGGACGTGCTTCTCGTCGTGCTCGCGCTTGCGTTCGCCGCGCTCGGCGTCGAGACGTTCCTCGTGCTCTGGGGCGCACACCCGTTCGCGGTCGAGGCCGTGCAGGTCGTGACCGACCGCGCGGAACTCGGCGCTCGCCTCGGACTCACCGCGGCCGTGCTCGCGGGCGCGTACGTCTTCACGGCGTTCTTAGATGGGCGCGTCGACGACTTCGTGGCGAAACGCGAGAACATCACCGACCACCAGGCCGAAATCACGTTCCGACTCCTCCAGATGACGCTGTACGTCGGCGCGCTCGTCACCGCGCTCGGCATCTGGCGGGTGAATCTCTCCGGCCTCCTCATCGGCGCGGGGTTCGCCGGTATCGTGCTCGGTATGGCTGCCCGGCAGACTCTCGGCGCGGTCATCGCGGGGTTCGTGTTGATGTTCGCGCGGCCGTTCGAGATCGGTGACTGGGTGAAAATCGGCGACAACCACGGTATCGTCACGGACATCACTATCGTGAACACCCGCATCCAGACGTTCGACGGCGAGTACGTGATGCTGCCGAACGACTACGTCGGCTCCGAGGAGGTCGTGAACCGCTCCCGGAAAGGCAGGCTCCGCCTGCACGTGGAGGTCGGCGTGGACTACACGACCGACGTGGATAACGCCATCGAGGTGGCGGAGGAGGCTCTCAAGGACGTCGAGGACGTGCTGACGGTGCCCCAGCCGCAGGTCGTTCTGAAGTCGTTCGGGGATTCGGCGGTCGTGCTCGACCTCCGGTTCTGGATCGACAAGCCGAGCGCGCGCCGGAAGTGGCGCGCGCAGACCGCGGTCATCTCGCAGGTCCACGAGGCGTTCCGCGAGGCGGGTATCACGATCCCGTTCCCGCAGCGCGAACTCAGCGCGCGCGACGGCGGGACGGGCGTCCGTATTCCCGACCAGTACGGGTCATCGGGTGGCGGCGGTGAGTGACCTCGCCGAGCGACGCGGCGTCGAGACGGAGGTGTACCAGCCGGCGGAGGACTCGCTGCTGCTCGCCGATGTCGCCGTGAACGAACTCGCGCCGGGCGCGCGCGCGCTGGAGGTCGGAACGGGATCGGGCGTCGTCGCCGACCGCGTCCGGGAGGCGGGCGTCGATGTCGTCGCGTCGGATCTGAATCCGCACGCGTGCCGGCAGGCCCGCGAGCGCGGCGTGCCGGTCGCCCGCGCGGATCTCGTCGAACCGTTTCGCGACGGCGCGTTCGACGCGGTGCTGTTCAATCCGCCGTACCTCCCGGAAGACCCTGTGGCGGAGCGCGACGACTGGATGGAGGTCGCGCTCACCGGCGGCGAGACGGGTCGCGAGGTCGTCGAAGCGTTCCTCGACGACGTGGCGCGCGTGCTCGCGCCGGAGGGGTACGTCCTCCTGCTCGTCAGCACGCTCACCGGCGTCGACGACGTGGTGGCGTACGCCGCCGACCGCGGGTTCTCCGCCGTCGCGCTCCGCGATGAGTCCTTCCCGTTCGAGACGCTCACCGTTCTGAAACTCGTCCGGTAGCTCTTACTCGCTGGCCGTCCTTCGCTCAGGTATGTCCACTGGGTCGAAGTGGCGGTACGTGGTGTACGCGATGCCCGTCGTCACCGCCATCGAAGCGACGCTCGGGCTCTTCCTCGTGGGCGTGGTCGTGCGCACGGGGGTGTCGCTGACGGCGCTCGCGGTGCTCGCCGCGCCGTTCCTGCTCGCCGCGTTGGTCGTCCGCTTCCTTCTCCCGATAGCGATTCGCGCGGACGCCCGCGTCGTCCACGAGTCTACGGGCGGCGCGTTCGACGGTGAGGTGTACGCGATGGCGGCGGTTCCCGGCGTCTTCGTGCCCGTGGTGGACTCGCTCATCGCCCTCCGCTACCTCAGCCGAAGCCGCAGCGCATTGGATAACTACGAAGAATAAATCCAGAGAGAAAATATTAAACAGGGGTGCGGCGTAGTTCGTGCCAGATGACAGTCGTCAGCACGACGCTCGGCCTGTTCCCGCTGCCCGACGACGCGCGCGAGCGCCTCGCCGACCTCAAGGGCCACCAGAAAGAAGACCTCGTCTCCGGGGACGAACCCCCCGACATCGAGGCCGCCTACGACGAAGCGCGCGACGACCTCCTCACCCGGCAGTCGGACGCCGGCCTCGACCGCACCGTCGAGGGACAGGCGCGCTGGGACGACATGCTCGCCCACCCGCTCGCCGTCCACGAGAACGTCCGCACCGAGGGCATCGTCCGGTACTACGACAACAACAACTTCTACCGCGACCCCGTCGTCACCGGCGACCTCACGCACAGCGGCGACCTCGCCCGCGACCTCGAAAAAGCGAGCGCGCTGTCCGACGACCTCCAGGCCGTCGTTCCCGGCCCCTACTCGCTCTCCCGACTCGCGACCGACGAACACTACGGTAGCTCGCAGGAGTTCCTCGCCGCGCTCGGCGACTTCCTCGCCGGCGAAGTCGAGTCCTTCCCGGACGCGGTCGAGACCGTGTTCGTCCTCGAACCCAGCCTCGCCACCGAGACGCTCGACGGCGGCGAGGACGAGCGCGCCGCCGCCGCCATCGACGGCGTCGCGGCCGCGGCCGACGCCGAGGTCGTCGTGCAGTCCTACTGGGGGACGTACGGCGAGAAACTCCACGCGCACCTCCTCGACACCGACGCCTCCGCGCTCGGCTACGACCTCGTCACCGCGCACGACGACGCCACCTACCTCGTCCAGGAGTACGGCACGCTCGACTCCGTGAGCCTCGGCGTCGTGGACGGCCAGAACACGCTCGTCGAATCGCCCGACACCATCGACGAACGCATCGAGTGGTTCAGAGACCAGATTCCCGTCAGCGAGTTCGACACCGTGTACGCCACCCCCAACACCGAGTTGTTCTACCTGCCCGTGAACAAGTTCCAGGCGAAACTTCGCGCGCTCGGCGCGGCCGGAGGTGACCGCGAATGAGCGAGAACCGCGAGCAGTTCCGCCCCCCGGGTCACGAGAACGACCACTTCCTCCTCACCACAGTCGTCGGATCCTACCCGAAGCCGTCGTGGCTGAACCGCGCCCGCGACCTCCACGCGGATCCGGAGAGCGAGTTCGACGACGAGGACTGGCGGGAAGCACAGGACGACGCCAGCCGCCTCATCACGAACGAACACGAGCGCGCCGGCCTCGACGTGGTCGTGGACGGCGAGATGCGGCGCAACGAGATGGTGGAGTTCTTCGCGGATCGCATCGACGGCTACGAGTTCAACGGCCCCGTGAAGGTCTGGGGGCACAACTACTTCGACAAGCCCAGCGTCACGGGCGAGGTCGAGTACGACGAGTCCTGGCTCGTCTCCGAGTACGAGTTCACCGCGTCCGTCGCCGACCGGCCGGTCAAAGTCCCCATCACGGGCCCCTACACGCTCGCGTCCTGGAGCTTCAACGAGGCCTACGACGGCGAGGAAGCGCTCGCGTACGACCTCGCTGACCTCGTGAACGAGGAGATCGAGAAACTCGTCGCCGCCGGCGCTCGCTACATCCAGATCGACGAACCGGCCTTGGCGACGACGCCCGACGACCACGCGATCGTCGGCGAGTGCCTCGAACGCATCGTCTCCGGCATCCCGGACGACGTCCGCATCGGCCTCCACGTCTGCTACGGCGACTACTCCCGCATCTATCCCGAACTCCTCGACTTCCCGGTACATGAACTCGACCTCGAACTCGCGAACGGCGACTACGACCAGCTCGACGTGCTCAAACAGCCCGAATTCACGAAAGACCTCGCGCTCGGCGTCGTCGACGCCCACGTCGCCGAGGTCGAATCGGTCGAACAGATCGAGCGGAACATCCGGAAGGGCCTCGAAGTCGTGCCGCCCGAACAACTCACCGTCAGCCCCGACTGCGGCGTGAAACTCCTCCCGCGCGAGGTCGCGTACGGGAAGATGGAGAACCTCGTCACCGCCGCGCGCAACGTCGAGGCGGAGCTCGACGCGGGCGAGATCGACGTTCCGGCGCGCGACTAACGTCGGCCTCTTTTTCCCTATCGGATACCGCGAACGAGTCCGCCGAGCGTCGCGTACACGAGCGGAATGGCGAGCGCGACGTACAAGACCCGTCCCGTGTCGAGCGCGACTCCGAGACTGTCGTGGCTGGCGAGCAGTCCGACGAACACGCCGACCGAGAAGAGGCCGACGAGGAACCCGGCGAACGCGGCCCGTCGGAGCGAGCGCTGGCCGAACCCCGCTATCGCGCCGCCCGCGAGGAACCCACTCCAGGAGACCTGTCCGAGCAGTACCGCGACCAGCGCGCCCGCGACGAACCACGCGACGTTCGCGCGCGGGTTCGCGCGCCACGCGGTGTTCATCGGTCGTCCTCCACGAACCGAACGCTCGTCTCCACTGGTTCGACGGGAAACGGCTTGTACTCGGTGTCCGCCCACAGTCGGAGTTGGTCGCTGTAGTGCTCGCTCCACGCCTCGCCGTCGTTCCCGCCGGGAACGATGCAGACCGACCGGCCGCCGGGTTCGCACACCATCCGCCAACTGCTCCCGGTCGGCCGCTCCACGGCGTAGTTGTTCACCGTCGCCCGCGAGCCGTCCGTCGGATACTCTGGGTAGTTGAGGAACGACTGGTCGAACGGGTGCGTGACGGCGGCCGTGGTGTTGTAGTCGCCGTACGTCTCGTAGCCCTCCGCGTCGATGGTTTCGACGGCCGCCTCGAACGCCGCACGCATCACCGCGCGCCGGGAGCGCTCCGCGAACCACTCGCTCTCCGGGTCGAGGTGCTGCACTATCCAGTCGCGGGGATAGTAGTCGGCGTCCAACCCCACCGCGTCGAACCGGGACTCGAACAGTTCGCGTTTGTACTCGTCGAACCAGAGCGCGAAGGCGAGCGCCGCCGTCGAACCTCGCTCCATATGGCCGTTCCAGTCGCGGAGCGCGCTCGCGTACCCCGGATAGGCGTCGGCGATAGCGTCTGCGAGCGGCCCGACGAGTCCCTCGACCCGACCGTCGTAGGCGTCGTCGTGGAGGTCTCGCATGAACTCGAACGTCACCGGCTCCCCGGATCGGACGCGCTCGTCGAGTCGCTCGTAGATGCGGATGCCTCGATACGGGTCAGCGTAGGACTCGGCGAGGTAGTGTTCGGGCGCGTCGGTCACGCGCTGGTTCGCGGTGGCGACGTAACCGGGGTTGACGACGCCGGGTTTCTCGTCGAACGGCACGAACCCCCGGCTCCAGTCCGTCGTCCCGTACGGCTCGAAGCCGCCCCACTCGCCCTCGCCCGCGGAGCCGTCGAAGATGCGCGTCCCCCGGACTTCCTCGCCGTCTATCGTGCGGATCGGAATCTGGCCGGTCGCGTAGTAGAGCGTGTTCCCCTCCGTGTCGGCGTACACGAGGTTTTGGGTCGGCTCGTCGAACCGCTCGGTCGCCGCGAGCACGTCCTCGAGGCCGGTGCTGCGGTTGAAGTCGTAGACCGCCTCCGTCGTGCGGGTGGCGGTGAGGCCCGTCCACGCGACGGCGACGCTGTACCCCTCGCGTTCGAGGTAGGGGCCGTGCCGGGTCGTCCGCCGCGTGATGGTCTCGTCGGGCGCGCCCGCGACGGGGATCGTCACGTCCTCCGTCTCGAACGCCTCCCAGTCGTCCCCGTACCGGTACTCGCCGTCTCGCGTCTCGTACTCGTAGACGTCCAGCACGTCCGCGCCGACGTTCGTGAATCCCCACGCGCCGTGGTCGTTCTCGCCGATGACGACGAACGGCACGCCCGGGAACGTCACGCCCCGCACGGCGTAGTCGGGCGCGCGGAGGACTTGCTCGAACCACACCGGCGGCGCCATCAGGGAGAGGTGGGGGTCGTTCGCGACGAGCGGCCGCCCCGACTCCGTGAACTCGCCCGACACCACCCACGAGTTCGAGCCGATACCGGGCGGACTCTCGAACCCGGACAGCCACCCCGTGAGGCCGCGCGCGTCCCCGCTCGGCGTCCGCAGGGGCGGCTCCCGAATCGTCTCGGGTCGCCCGCCGTCCGCGTCGCGGAGGATGGGCGCGTCGTGGTTCAGCCGGTAGGGGTAGAGGTCGCTCGCCGTCTCCTCGCCGAGCGCGTCCGCGGCCGCCGCGTTCCGCAGCGTCTCGAAACTTCCCGTGAGCTGCCACGCGATCTGTTTCTCCATCAGCATCGTGTCGGCGGGCGTCCACGGCGCGGGCTCGTACTCCAACAGTCCGAACTCCACCGGGAGCGGTTCGTGTTCGATGCAGGCGTTCACGCCGTCGGCGTACGCCTCCACGAGGTCGCCGGTGTCGGAGCCGGCGAGTTCGTCCCAGGTCGCGTCGGCGGCGCGCGCGAAGTCCATCCGCCGGTGGAACTCGTCCGAGGAGAGCGTCGCCTCCCCGACGACCGCGCTCAGCTGTCCGCGCATCTGGCGGCGCTGTAAGTCCAGTTGGAACAGGCGGTTCGCGCCGTGCACGTATCCGGTCGCGAAGTAGAGCGCGCGCTCGTCGTCCGCCTCGATGGTCGGAACGCCGTACTCGCCGTCGTACGCGACGGTGGCGGGCCCGTACGGGCTTCGCACCCGGTCGTTCGTGCGGTCGGTCGCGTCCGCCCACGCCCCGCCCGAGAACGGCGCGAACCGCTGGAGGTAGCCCGATACCGGCGACATCGCGCCCGCCGCCGCCCCGCCGCCGACGATTGCGGCGATGAGCCCGCGACGCGTCAACTCGCTATCCATAGCCCCGGCTAGGCTACCTGATACGATAAAAGGATAGAGAACTCGAGAGGGGTTTGCGAGCGTTTAGTGGTCGTCCGCGTCCTCGTACACCCACTGCGTGGTGGCGAGGTCCCAGTCGACCAGCTCGTCCTCGTCGAAGAACAGGCCGATTTCGCGCTCGTTCGCGCCCTCGTCCTCGTGGTCGCTCCCGTGGATGAGGTTGTGGCCGAGGTCGTTCCCGTAGTCACCGCGGATGGTGCCGGGAGCGGCCTCCTGCGCGTCCGTCGCTCCCATCATCTGCCGGACCTGTCGGGTCGCGTCAGCGCCCTCCCAGACCATCGCGAAGACGGGGCCGGACGTGATGAACTCGACGAGCCCCTCGAAGAAGGGCTTGTCCTCGTGCTCGGCGTAGTGCTCGTGCGCGAGCTCCTCGTCGATCTGCATGAACTTCCCGCCGACCATCTTCAGGCCCTTGTCCTCCAGGCGACCGACGATGTCGCCGATGAGGCCGCGCTGAACGCCGTCGGGCTTCACCATCACGAACGTCCGCTCGTCGTGGTGGCTCATTCGTTCTCCCCGCTCTGCGCCTGGCCTTCCTCAGTCCACTCCAGGTCACGCGGCTCGCGACCGAGATCCGCGTTCTTCTCGCACTTCGACGAGCAGAAGTGGACGGTTGTGCCGTCGTTGTGGACGAACATCGTTCCCGTGCCGGGTTCGATGTCGCTCCCGCAGTAGTCGCATTCTCGTGTCTGGGGCATTATTGACCTCCGATGGGGTCAGCCTCGCGAGCCGTCTCGCGGAGCTGGATAATGTCGCCGACCCGGACGGGGCCGAGGCAGTTCCGCGTGATGATGCGGCCCTGATTCGACCCCTCCTGGATTCGGCACTTCACTTGCATCGCCTCGCCGTGCATTCCGGTCTTTCCGACGACCTCGATGACCTCGGCGGACGTGGAGTCGCTTGCTGGTTCTTCCGCGCTCATGAGTTATTACTTGAGCTCCTCGACTTTCGCCGAGATGTCCTCGACGTCGTCCTCTGCGTCCCCGGCGTCCACGACGGCCGCGGCGGCAGAGCCGACTTCGAGACCGGCGGCGCTCCCGAGTTCGTCCTGGGTGGCGACGAACACGTACGGAATCCCCTTTTCGTCTGCGAGCTCGGGGATGTGGAGGACGATCTCCTCGGGGGAGACGTCTTCCGCGACGAACACGAGGTCTGCGTTCCCGCGCTCGATGGACTTCGTGGTCTCGTTCGTACCTTTCTTCACGCTCCCGGTGTCGCGAGCCACTTCGAGGGCTTCGAGGGCTCGTTCCTGGAGATCCGCTGGGACGTCGTAGTTAACGTACACTGGCATAGTTGTGTTCACCTAGTTGCCGTGGCGGGCTTGCGCTCCCCTGCCGGGTCAATCCCTAACGGCTAGGAGCATCATCGACCCCCACTGGCTGTACTACTACCGTGGGGTTCCTATGCTTAAAAGCGCTTTCAAAGCCTCGCGGGAACGTGTTCCCCGCGTCTCGCCCGTGCGACGCGAACCCACGCCGCCCGGTACGTTCACGTTCTTCCGAAGCACACGTTGCAGCATGAAACTATCCCTCGGGGGCGCACTCGCGACTGGGGTCGATAGCGTTCGCCAACGCAACGGGCTGCTGCTCTTCGGTATCGTGTACGCCCTGACGGTCGTCGAGTCCGTCTTCGGAACCGCCTCGTCGTTCACGTTCACCCTCCCGGGCGGCGAGGAACTCGCGGTGGACTCGACGGCGATCGTCGAGGTGTCGCCGCTGGTCGACAGCCTCATCGCGCTTCTGGTCGGCGTCGCGGGCCTTCTCACGACCGTCGCCGCACTCCGCGTGTTCGCGAGCAACGAGACGGAACGCCTCCCGATCACGGCGTTCACGCGCCGCGGCGTCTGGGCGTTCGCGAACGTGTTCGTCGGCGCCATCGTCTTCGCCGTCGTCGTCGCGCTCGGATTCGCCGCGCTCGTGCTCCCCGGTCTCTACCTGCTCTCAGCGCTCTTCCTCTGGGCCGTCTTCGTCGCCGTTGAGGACGAGAACTTCCTCGAGGGACTGCGCTCCTCGTGGCGCCTCACGTCCGGCCACCGCCTCCGGACGTTCCTCCTCGGCGTCGCGTTCCTCCTCGTCGCGTTCCTCGTCAACATCGTCACCGCGATCCCGATCACGGTCTTCGGCGCGTCCGAGTTCGACTTCCTCGTCAGTAACCTCGGGTCCGCGTTCGTCACCGTGTTCGGGAACGGCGTGCTCGTCGCCGCCTACCAGCAACTCTCCGCCGACGGGCCGGAGCCGACTCCCGGTGCGTAGGGCGAAACTGCCTTGCCCGCCTCGGCCGAACGTCCGATGATGGTTCGCGAGGTCGCCGCCGCGCTCCGCGAGGAGGCGGAGTCCGTGAACGAACGCCGCATGCTCGTGCTCACCGGATCCCGGGAGACGTGTCTGGACGCCGCGAACGACGCGCTCTCCGCCGCCGCCGTGCCGCGCGACGAGGCCACCCACCTCGGGACGGTCGGGAGCCTCGACTGCGAGCGCGTACACCCCCGAAACTCCGACGACCTGCTCGGAACGACCCGGACAGCCGTGGTGTACGACGCGCACGACGAGTGTCGGCCGAACGCGCTCGGCCGCATCGCCGGGGCGGTGGACGGCGGCGGCCTCCTCCTCCTGCTCGCGCCCGCTCTCGACGACTGGCCGCGCGTCCGCGAGGACTTCGACGAGGGCCTGGCGGTGCCGCCGTTCTCGCTGGCCGACGTGACCGGGCACTTCCGCCGCCGGCTCGTCGACACGCTCCGCGCGCATCCCGGAATCAGCATCTACGACGCCGACACCGGCACGCTCGAACGCGACGGTCGCACGCGTCCCGCGCCCCGGAGCCGCCCGCCGCCGCCGGAGTCGCCCGCCGACCACGACTTCCCCGAGCGGGCGTACGACGCCTGCTTGACGCAAGATCAAGTGGACGCGGTGCACGCGCTCGAAGCCCTCCGCGAGACCGGCGAAGCGGTCGTCGTGGAGGCCGACCGCGGCCGCGGGAAGTCGAGCGCCGCCGGCATCGCCGCCGCCTGCCTCGCCGACGAGGGCCTCGACGTGCTCGTCACCGCACCACGGAAACGGAGCGCGAGCGAACTGTTCGAGCGCGCCGACGAACTCGGCTGTGGCGGTCTCCGGTTCGAGAAACCGCCCGCGGCCGCCGACCTCCCGGGCAACCCCGACGTCGTGTTCGTGGACGAGGCCGCGGCGCTCCCCGTCCGCCTGCTCGAGGACTTCCTCGACGCCGACCGCGTCGCGTTCACCACCACCGTCCACGGCTACGAGGGCGCGGGCCGCGGGTTCGACGTGCGCTTTCGCGACCGCCTCGCCGACAGCGACCTCGACGTGGTCGAGGCCCGCATGAGCGACCCCATCCGGTACGCCGCGGGCGACCCAGTCGAAGTGTGGGCGTTCCGCGCGCTCCTCCTCGACGCCCGTCCCCCCGTGACCCCGCTCGTCGCCGACGCCGCTCCCGAAGACGCGACGTACGACGCGCTCACGAGCGAGGACTTGCTCGCGGACGAAACACTCCTCCGGGAGGCGTTCGGCCTGCTCGTCTACGCGCACTACCGCACCGAACCGAACGACCTCGCGCGACTCCTCGACGCCCCGAACCTCAGCGTTCGCGCGCTCCGCCACGACGGCCACGTCGTCTCCGTCGCGCTCCTCGCCCGCGAGGGGGGCCTCGACCGAGAGACGCGCGAAGAGATGTACACGGGCGGCCGCATCCTCGGGAACATGATTCCGGACGTGCTGACGAGTCAGCTCCGCGACGAGAACGCCGCCGTCCCCGTCGGCTGGCGTGTCGTCCGCATCGCCACCCACCACGCCGCCCGCTCCCGCGGGTTCGGCGGCCACCTCCTCGACGAACTCCGGAACGAAATCACCGGCGACCTCGACTGGCTCGGCGTCGGGTACGGCGCGACCCCCGAACTCGTCTCGTTCTGGGACGAGAACGGCTTCGACACCGTCCACGTCTCCACCACCCGCAACGACACGAGCGGCGAGTACTCCGCCATCATGCTCGACCCGCTCAGCGAGGCCGGTACCGACGTCCACGACCACCACGCGGCGTGGTTCGCCGACCGGATCCCGGACGTGCTCGGGGACGCGCTCGCCGATCTGGACGCGGACGTGGCGCGCGCCTGCCTCGCGGCCGCCGACGCCCCGCCCGCGCTCTCGCTCTCCGACCACCAGTGGCGGGTCGTCGTCGGCGCCTCGTACGGCCCCGGCCTCTACGCCGCCGACCCCGCGCCCTTCCGCGCGCTCGCCGCCCACCACCTCACCGGCCCCCACCCGGATCTCCTCACGCCGCGAGAGGAACGCCTCCTCGTCCGGAAACTCCTCCAGACCGAGGACTGGGACTCGGTCGCCGCCGACCTCGACTACCACTCCACGGGCCAGTGCATGCGCGCGCTCGGCGGCGCGCTCGAACCGCTCGTCGACGAGTACGGCACGCCAGCCGCCCACGAGGACGTCCGGAGGTACGACTGATGGAGGCGCTCGTCCTCCTCGCGTTCGCCCTGCTCGCGCTCGGCATGATCGGTAGCATCCTCCCGCTCCTCCCGAGCGGCCTCACCAGCCTCGCCGGCGTCGCCGCCTACTGGTGGCAGACCGGCCGGCCCGGCCCGCTCGCCCTCGCCGCCCTCGTCGTGTTCGGCGTCGCCGCGACACTCGTGGACTGGTTCGGCGGCGCGCTCGGCGCGAACGCCGGCGGCGCGTCCACTCGAACCACCCTGATAGCCGCGGGCGTCGGACTCCTCCTCATCCCCCTCGGCGGCCCCGTCGGTATCATCCTCGGCATCGCCGGCACCGTCTTCGCCCTCGAATACTACCGACACGGCGACCACGAAGCCAGCCTGAAAACAGCCGCGTACGCCACCGCCGGCGTCCTCGCGTCCGCGCTCGCTCAACTCCTCCTCACCGGCGCGATGTTCGCGATACTTCTCGCCGCCCACTTCCTCTGAACCCGGGAGTTATCCCGAGCGCCCGCGACGCCGCTATGGGCGAGAACCTCGACGGATGAAACGCCGAAGTCGTCGCGCCCGACTAACCGTCAGGGGTGCGCGTAGTAGACCACTGACTCCTCGTCCTCGTGGCGGTCAACTCTCACGAATCCGACGCGGACGAACTGGAGGGTCTGGCCCGGCTCGTAGTCGACCAGTCCGGGTTCCGCGCGACCAGCCACGTCGCCGTCGGGCGTTCGCATCCGCACGGGGACGCTCTCGTCGGCGGGAACCCACTGCACCACGTCCACGTCGTGTTCGCGAACCAGGTCGATGTCGTCGTCGGTCACCGTCAGCGAGCCGCCGTCGTACTCGACGGGCCCGTAGCCCTTCAGCCAGAGTTTCTCGCCCTCCGCGGGGAGGTCGTCCGCCTCGACGAGCACGGCGTCGCCGACCGGGATGTCGCGCTCGCCGCGGTTCTCGTGCTCCGGGTGGACGGGCGGGTGCGCGCTGTCCGAACCGCCCGAAATCGAGAGTTCGACGCCGTCAGAGACGAAGAAGCACCGCGGGCTCTCGTCGTCGATGCGGTCGCGGTTGTTCGCGTACACCGAACTCATCGCCAGGTCGACGTCCGAGGTCGAGGTGCCGAGTTCCACCATCGCGTCGACGATGGCTTCGCCGCGGATGCCGCGGCGGCGCGTCGAGAGCAGGGTGGGGACGCGGGGGTCGTCCCAGCCGTCGAACTCGCCGGCTTCTATCTTCTCCCGGATGGTCGACGTGCTCATCTTCACGTCGTACTCGTCCACCTGGACGTGCCCCCAGTGGACGACCTCGGGGTACTCCCAGCCGAAGTAGTCGTAGACGAAACCCTGGCGCTTCGCGGAGTCCTGGAGGTCGATACCGCGAATGATGTGCGTGACGCCAGTGAGGTGGTCGTCGATGCCGGACTGGAAGTCGAGCATCGGCCAGCACCGGTAGTCCTCGGCCTCCGGACGCGGGTGCGGCGTGTCGATGATGCGGAACGCCACGAAGTCGCGGAGCGCGGGGTTCTTGTGCGTGATGTCGGTCTTCACGCGGAGCACCATCTCGCCCGACTCGTACTCGCCCGCGATCATGGCCTCGAACTCGTCGAGCACCGTCTCGCTGTCCTTCTCGCGGTGCGGGCACGCCTCCCCCGAGTTCTTCAACTCGGAGAACTCCTCGGCGGGACACGAGCACGTGTACGCGCCGTCCATCTCGATGAGGTCGCGGGCGTACTCGTAGTAGGTGTCGAGGCGGTCGGAGGCCGTGATGACCTCGTCCGGCTCGAACCCGAGGTACGCCACGTCGTCTAAGACCTGGTCGTATACCCAGTCGAGCGGGCGTTTCGTCTCGGGGTCGGTGTCGTCGAACCGGACGAGCATCCAGCCGTCGTAGCGCTCCTTGTAGGAGCCGATGACGGCGGGCATCCGCGCGTGCCCGATGTGCCAGGGGCCGTTCGGGTTCGGCGCACAGCGCATCCGGACCTCGTCGTACTCCTCGACGTTCGGCAGGTCGGGAAGCGGGTGCTCCTCGCCCTCGTCCTCGGCCTCCAGTTCCGCGAGCCGCTCAGGCGCGAGTTCCTCCAGTCGCTCCCGTTTCTCCTCCGTCGAGAACGCGTTCACGTCCTCGACGACCGGCGCGACGACGCCCGGAACCTCGTCGCCGTACTCCCGGAACTCGGGGTTCTCTCCCATCATCGGCCCCATCAGGGCACCGACCTGTGCGTCGCTCCCGTGCTTGAGCGCGTTGTAGAGCGCGTACACTTCCGCCTCCCGGCGGACGCGCTCGCGGAGGTCTTCGTCCATTACCCGCGAATAGCCGGGACGCCGGGAAATCGGTTTGGATTCTGCGGACAGACGACCCCGCTTCGTGCGCCGGTCGGTCGCCGTTTCCGCGGGCCCGACGCGCGCCACTCGCTACACACCCCGATCTGGCCGCGGCCTCGTATTTGAACGCTCGCACCGACAGCGAGAAATTACTTGCCGCGAAGGACTGGGTATGCCCACGGTTCGGACGAACGGTGTCGAGACCTACTACGAGTCCCGCGGCGAGGGCCCAGTGGTGGTGTTCCTGCACGGCGCGTTCAGCGACCACCGCGTCTGGGCCGAACGCACCCGTTCGCTCGCGGACGAATACCGGGTCGTCGTGTACGACCTCCGGGGGCACGGCCGAACCGGCGGCTCCGACCGCGACGCGTACAGCATCGACACGTACGCAGACGACCTCCGCGCGCTCGTGGACGCGCTCTCGCTCGACGCCCCGGTCGTCTGCGGGCTCTCGATGGGCGGCATGGTCGCACAGCGATACGCTGCAACCAGCAGCCGGCTCTCCGGCGTCGTCAGCATCGCCGCGCTCTCCTCGAACGCGCTTTCGCCCGGTGAGTGGGTGGAACGCCGCGCCGCCGTCCCGGGCGCACTCGTGCTCGCTAGCGTCCTCGGGTTCGACGCCGTCGAGCCGTTCGTCTCCTGGCTGTCGAACCGCGGCGACGACTTCGACCCCGGCGACCTCGACGAGAAAGCCCGCATCGAAACCGCGCACGCCAACGACTACCCCAGCGTTCCTCCGAGAGAAGCCGCGAAAATCCGTCGCGCGCTCCTCTCGTGGGGGACGCTCGACACCGACTACGCGAGCATCGACGTACCCGCGCTCGCGATGTGCGGCGGGAACGAAACCGCGCGAATGACCGCCCACGCCCGATACCTCGCGAGCGAGATTCCGGACGCCGACTATCGCGAAATCCCGGACGCCGGCCACAACGCCCACGTGGACAACCCCGAATTCGTTCGGGACGCGCTCACGGACTTCCTCCGAGAGACCACGTAGAACAAACGAAACCACCAGTTCGGTCGCGGTACGGTTGCGGTGCGGTTGCGGACGCGGGCGGTCGTGTACGGCGCTGTGCGGCGCGGTCGCTGTGCGGGTGTCGTTCCGATGCCCGACCGCGAGCGCCGACGACGCTCGCGTCTTTTTAGTGGAGGTTTTTACGGTGAGCGGGTCGCCGGAGGCGACCCCGAACCGTAAAAAAGTCCGTTAGTAGCCGCGTTCGATGAGGTAGTCGGCGAGGTCGTTGAGCGTGTCGTGGGCGTCGTTGTCGGGGAGGACGCTGAGGTGGTCTTTGCCTTCCTGAACGAGGTCTTCGGCGAGATCGCGGGCGAACTGAATGCTGCCTGCGTCCTGGAGGGTGTCGACGGCGTCGTCGATTTCGGATTCGGTGACGTCCTCGGGGTTGTCCGCGTCGACGAGGTTGTCCACGTCGACGCCCTGTTCGCGGGCGTGAAGCGTGACCGCGGTGCGCTTTCCTTCGACGAGGTCGCTGCCGCGCTGTTTCCCCAGTTCCTCGCTGGGGACGGTGAGGTCGAGGACGTCGTCCTGTATCTGGAACGCTTGGCCGATGGCGCGGCCGTATTCGTAGAGCGCGTCGACGGTGTCGTCGTCGGCGCCGAGGACGATTCCAGAGACCGATGCGGCGGCGGCGTAGAGAACCGCGGTCTTCAGCTCGACCATGTCGAGGTACTCCTCGATCGTGACGTCGTCTCGGGTTTCGAAGTCGACGTCGTACGCTTGGCCTTCGCAGATGTGGGTGCACGTGCACGCGAGCATACGGAGGGCGTCGAGACCGCGCTCCGGCGGTGCTTCGGTTCGGAGCATAATCTCGAACGCCTTCGAGTAGAGGGTGTCCCCGGCGAGTATCGCGGTTTCGGTGTCGTACTCGCGGTGGACGGCGGGGACGCCCCGTCGGAGGTCGTCGTCGTCCATGATGTCGTCGTGAATGAGCGTGAACGACTGAATGACCTCGATGGAGACGGCGGCCGCCATCAGGTCTACCGCACCCTCGTTGAGCGAGGGGAACGCCTGGTAGTCCTCACTCAGCGGTTCGACGTCGAGCAATGCCTCCCCGACGAGCATCGAGACGGTCGGCCGGAGGCGCTTCCCGCCGGCGTCGAGGAGATAGCGCGAGGCCTCGTAGAGCCGTTCGGGTTCCGCCATCGGGAGTTCCTCGTCGATAGCGTCGTTCACTTGCTCCCGGCGGTTCTCGATGGCCGCGAGCACCGTTTCCTCACGTGCTTCTTGCGTCATTCTACGAGCTGAATGATGTTGCCGTTGGCGCTCAGGTGGAGGTCGCGGCCGAGCTCGTACCCCTCGCCCTTCGCGAGTTTCGCGTACTTCCCGAAGTGTTCGAGGTTCTGGTGGGCGGGAATGACGTGCTGGGGCTGGAGGGCGTCCAGCATCTCGTAGTGGCCTTCCTCGCGGAGGTGGCCGGACACGTGGATTTCGTCGTAGATGCGCGCGCCCTGCATCCGCAGGAGCTGCTCGGACTGGTAGCGCTGGCCCTCGTTCGTCGGCTCCGGAATCACGCTCGCGGAGAAGATGACTTTATCACCGTTCTCGATGTCGTACGGCGTCTCGCCGCGCCCCATCCGAGTGAGCATCGCGCGCGGCTCGCCCTGGTGGCCGGTGACGATGGGGAGGAAGTTCTCCTTGCCCTCGTTCATGATGCGCTTGAACGCGCGGTCGACGCTCTTGCGGTGGCCGAACATCCCGAGGTTGTCCGGGAAGCGCACGCGACCCATTCGCTCCGCGGTGCCCGAGTAGCGTTCCATCGACCGACCGAGGAGGATCGGTTCGCGGCCGATCTCCTGTGCGAACTCGATGAGGCTCGACACACGGGAGACGTGACTGGAGAACGTCGTCGCGATGATGCCGCCGTCGTAGTCCTCCATGCTGTGGATGGTGTCCTGGAGTTCGCGGCGGGCGACGGACTCGCTCGCGGTTCGACCCTTCCGGCCGGCGTTCGTCGTGTCCTCGATGTACGCGAGCACGCCCTCGTCCTCGCGCCCGATCTCGCGGAACCGCTTCATGTCGATGGGATCCTCGAGCACGGGGTCGTGGTCGAGGCGTTTGTCGAGGCCGTAGACCACTGCGCCCTCGGGCGTGTGGAGGACGGGGTTGATCGCGTCGATGATGGAGTGAGTGACGTGCACGAACTCCAGTTCGCAGCGCTCGCCGATGGGCATCGTCTCGCCCGCTTCCATCTCCACGAGGTCGTTCTCGACGCCGAACTTCTGCTCGCTCTCGATCTCGTCCTTCACGAGTTCGAGCGTGAACGGCGACGCGACGATGGGCGCGTTGTAGCGGTGCGCGAGCTTGCTGAGCGCGCCGATGTGGTCGAGGTGGCCGTGCGTCGGCACAATGGCCTGCACGTCTCCCTCGAGGTCGCTCATGACGCGGTCGTCCGGAATCGCGCCCATGTCGATGAGGTCGAGGCTGTGCATCTGTTCGGTTTCGACGTTATCGTGAATCAGGACCTGCGAGAGGTTGAGGCCCATGTCGAAGATAACGATGTCGTCACCTGCGCGGACGGCAGTCATCTGTCGTCCGACTTCTTCGTATCCGCCAATTGTTGCGATCTCGATTTCCATTGTTAATCACTGAGAGCCAGGTAGCTCTCTGAAACCCCCGCCGGAGTGGCGGCCGCGGGTCGCGGCGTCTTACGGCCGTCGTCCCGCCGCCGGTATCCGTCCGGCGGGACGCTTCTTAGGCCACATTACGATTCCCGGTATTAAAAGTAGCAGGATCTCGCGGGACGCCGAACTCCGGCTCGGCGTTCGCTATCCGCGGACGGTCGTTCCCGCGTTTTCGCCGCGCAGGAAGTCCGCGAGGTCGTCCGCGCCGAACACGGACGCGGGCGCGCCGAGCGCGAGCAACTCCCGAACCTTCCCCGCCATCCCGCCGGTCACGTCGGTGTCCTCGCTCCCGCCGAGCACGTCCGAAACATCGTCGTACGCCGTTATCTCGGAAATCACGGTATCGGATTCGTCGAGGACGCCGGGCACCGTCGAGCAGAGGCCGACGCGGTCGGCGTCCAGCTGACGGGCGAGCGTCGTGACAACCTCGTCGCCGCTGAGAATGGTCGCGCCAGCACCGCTCTCGGCGACCACGTCGCCGTGCAGAACCGGCGTGAACCCCTCCGCGAGCATCGCCTCGACCTGGTTCGTGTAGAACTCCAGTCCGTCGTCGCGACGCGCCGCCGAGAACGGCCGGACTGGCACGCCCGCGACGCCCGCGTCGTCGAGGTAGTCGAGAACGGCCTTGTTCAGCCGCGTCATCGAATCGTGGATCTCTCGCACGGCCCGCGCGTCGCGCGTGCCGTTCGTCGTCGAGACGCCGTGCTCGTCCGCGTAGTAGTGACCGAAACTCCCCGCGCCGTGTACGACGACGAGGTCGTCGACCTCGGCCTGCCCGATGACGCCGGCGAGGCGGGCGAGCGCGTCGAGGTCGACCGTCTCGCGCTCGCCCTTCTCCGTGATGACGCTCCCGCCGAGTTTGAGCACGATCACTCGACACGCACCCCGTCTTGGGCGAGCTCCGCGCGGAACGCCCGCGTGCAGTCCGGCGTCAGCGAGAGCGCGGTCTTCGTCCCGCGCTCGCCGTCCAGCGCGACGATACAGCCGCCGCCGCCCGCGCCCGTGAGTTTCGCGCCGAGCGCGCCGCCGTCCCGCGCCGCCCACACCATGTTATCGAGGGATCGCCCGGAGACGCCGAGCGCCGCGAGCAGGCCGTGGTTGAAGTCCATGAGGCGGCCGAGCTCGGCGAGGTCGCCGTCCGTGAGCGCGTCCTCGCCCTGCCGGACGAGGTCGCCGATGGCGGCGACGGTGTCCCCCGCGAAGCCGTACTCCTCCTTGAGTTTTCGGACGCCGGAAACGAGCTCGCCGGTGTCGTGGCTCGTGCCGTCGTAGCCGACGACGAACGGGAGGTCGGGCGTGTCGAGCGTCCGGCAGTCGCCGCCCTCGACGCGCACCGCGCCGCCCATCGCCGAACAGAAGGTGTCCGCGCGCGAGGCTTGTCCCTCCTGCACGTCGTACTCCACCTGGTAGGCGCGTTCGGCTATCTCGCGCGCGTCGAGGTCGCAGCCGAGTTCCGCGGTCGCGGCGGCGATACCCGCGACGGCGACCGCCGCGGACGACCCCAGTCCGGCACCGAGCGGGATGTCGCTCTCGATCTCGACGTTGAACCCCGCGTCCGGCGCGTCAGCCGCGTCCCGCGCCTGCGACACCGCGGCGTCAACGTACCCGAACGCCGCCTCGATGAGCGGCGTCGGCACGTCCACGTCCGGCCGCTCGTCGCTCGACCCGCTGTACTCCACGGTGAATCCGTCCAGCGAGAGGTCGTCCGCGCTCACCCGGAGGCGGTCGTCCTCCCGCGCCTCCACCGTGACGGACGCCCGGCGCTCGATAGCGCACGGGACCGCCGGCTCCCCGTAGACGACGGCGTGCTCCCCGAACAGGTAGACTTTGCCGGGAGCGCTCGCAGTAGTCGACATACCGCAGAGTCCGTGCGACCGAGTGAAAGACCGTTCGGTTCGCTACTTGTCGTACCGGCGCTCCGCGACGACGTAGGTGGCGTAGGCGACGAGGACGTAGAGCGCGGTGAGCGGGAGGGCGAGCGTCGTGGAGAAGGATTCGAGGACGGTCGTCCCGCCGCCGACGAACGTCGTCATCACGCCGACGCCGACCATCGCGATCCCCCACGCCGCGCGGTTTCGGACGTTCGGCTCGCGTTCCCCGAGCGTGATGGCGGCGAGCATGTAGACCGCGGAGTCGAGGCTGGTGACGATGTAGCCGGCCAGCGCGAGGAGCGCGAGCGCGCCGACAAGCCGCGGGGCGGGGACGAGCGTGAGCGCGGTGCTGAGCGCCGCGGCGTTCCCGTCCGCGGCGAGCGCGGCCGCGACGGGGTCGAGGTTCCCGGGGGCGAGCGCGAGGCCGCCGAGGACGCTGTGCTGGAAGACGAGGAAGGCGGCGGGCGCGATGCAGAGCCCGACGAACACCTCCCGTATCGTGCGGCCCTTCGAGATGCGCGCGACGAAACTCCCGACGAACACGCCCCAGGCGGCCCACCACGCCCACCAGAAGCTCGTCCAGTTCTGCGGCCAGTTTCCGGGCGAGGTGGGGGCGGTGTAGAGCGAGAGCCGGGCGAGGTTCGACAGCCAGACGCCCATCGCGTCCAGTCCGAGGTCGAGGATGAACCCGGTCGGGCCGAGGACAAACAGGACGACGGTGAGGAGGACGTTCGCGGCGACGGCGACCCGGGCGGCGTTCTGGATGCCGCGGCGGAGGCCGGCGAACACGTCCACGACGAAGACGACGGCGACGGCGAGGAACAGGACGAGGGTGACGTAGCTGGCGTCGAAGCCGAAGACGACGCGGACGATGGAGGAGAGCTGTTGGCCTATGAACCCGAGGGAGGTGCCGAGTCCGCCGACGATGGCGAGCACGGTGACGACGTCCACCAGCCACGCGACGGCGGGATGGGTGAACGGGCGGCCGAGCGGTTCGAGGAGGACGCTCGCCTTCCAGTTGTCGTGCTGCCACGCGACCAGTCCAAAGAGTACGGCGAACGGGAGGTACCACGCGACGAGACCGGGGAGGATGTCGTGGAGGAAGGTGAATGCGAGCGCGAGCGACTCCGGGGACGCGCCGGGGACGGGCGACCTCGGCGGGGGGCTGGTGACGATGCTGACGGGTTCCGCGACGCCCCAGAACAGGACGGCGATGGAGTAGCCGACGGTGAACGCCATCGCCACCCAGGAGACGGTTCCGAACTCGGGGTCGGCGTCGGGTCCGCCGACGCGCAGGTCGCCGTATCGGGAGACGCAGAGCCACGTGAAGAAGACGGTGAGCGCGAACCCGAGGAGGATGAACCACCAGCCCGCGTTCACCGTCACCCACGCGAAACTGCTCGCGAAGAACCCGCCGACTGCATCGGGGTAGAGGATGCCGGCGGCGGCGAGCGCAACCGAGAGCGCCACCGAGAGCGCGAACAGCAGTCGTTCCGCGACCGTCGTCGATTCGAGGCCGAACAGCCGTGCGAGTCGCGTCATCTGTCGGTGTACCGACTAGCACCACTCGTGCATAAAATCTTTTTCCAAACATCGCTAGTGAAGGAGATAGTTCTTCACGAGGTGCCGGTACAGTAACTACTACCTTCGACCCGTTCGAGTGGAGGCGTATGTCCGACGACGCGACGCTCGACCTGCTCGCGTACGCCAACTGCAGTCACTCCCCGGCGGTCGAAGACGCGTGGCGCCTCCCCGAACACCGCCAGCCGGACGGCTACCGCGACCTCGACTTCTGGCAGTCTCTCGCCCGCCGCCTCGACGGCGCGTTCAGCGCGCTGTTCTTCGCGGACGCCTACAACGTCGCCAACACCTACGAGGACAGCATCCGCCCCACCGTCCGCCACGGCGAACAACTCCCAGAGAACGACCCGCTCCCCCTCCTCCCCGCCCTCGCCGCCGCCACCGACACCCTCGGCCTCGTCACCACCGCCTCCACGTCCTTCTATCCGCCCTACCTTCTCGCGAAGAAACTCTCCAGCATCGACGACCTCACTGACGGCCGCCTCGGCTGGAACGTCGTCACCTCAAGCGGCCGACTCGAATTTGAGAACGTCGTCGGCGAGTACGTCCCCCACGACGAACGCTACAACCGCGCCGACGACCACCTCCGCGCCTGCTACGCCCTCTGGATGGACTCCTGGGACGACGACGCCGTCGTCCGCGACGCCGCCACCGGCACCTACGCCGACCCCGACCGCGTCCGGTTCATCGACCACGACGGCCCCCACCACCGCGTCCGCGGCCCGCACATGACCGCGCCCACGCCCCAGCGCACGCCCGTCGTCTTCCAGGCCGGGCAGTCCGAACGCGGCCGCGAGTTCGCCGCCGAACACGCCGAAGCCACCTTCGCCTTCCACCTCACCCGCGACTCGCTCGCGGACGCCACCCGCGACCTCGACGCGCGCGCCCGCGATCACGGCCGCACCATCGACGACATCCGCGTCTATCCCGCCATCACGCCGTACGTCGCCCCAACCGACGCGGCCGCCGCCGCGTACCGCGACCGCGTCATCGACGCCATCGATCCGGAGACCGGCCTCGTTCGCCTCTCGAACCACCTCAACCACGACTACAGCCAGTACGACCGCGACGCCCGCCTCGAAAACATCTCCGTCGAAGGCATCCGCGGCGCGCTCAACGCCTTCCTCCGCGACGACCGCGAGTGGACGGTCGGCGACGCCGCCGCCCGCTACGCCCGCTACCCCACGCCCGAGTTCGTCGGCACCCCCGAATCCGTCGCGGACGAACTCGAAGACTGGATGGACGCCGGCGCGGACGGCTTCGTCGTCATGGCCCCTGTCGTCCCCAAGACGTTCACCGACGTGATCGACTACCTCATCCCCGAACTCGACGACCGCGGCCTCGCCCCGTCGCCCGCGGGCGACACGCTCCGCGAAACGCTCGGGTTCGACGGCCCTCGGCCGGCCAGCACCCACCCCTCACGGGACTGACGGCGCTGTCGCTCCCCGAGCGAGAGACAGGACAGAAACGAAAGAACCCCGCTAGATTTCGCTCTCGAAGTCCTCGAGGGCGTACGCCGGTTCCGCGCCGCGGCGGTCGAGCGTCTCGTTCGCGAGCAGCCAGTAGACGACGCTGAGGGCGCGACGGCCCTTGTTGTTCGTCGGGACGACGAGGTCGACGTTACTGGTCTGGTTGTTCGAGTCACACATGGCGATGACGGGGATGCCGACCGTGATGGCTTCCTTCACCGCCTGCGCGTCGCCGATTGGGTCAGTGACGACGAGCACGTCCGGCTCGATGTAGCCGTCGTACTGGGGGTTCGTGAGCGTCCCCGGGATGAAGCGGCCCGTTCGAGCGCGCGCGCCGACCGCTTCCGCGAACTTCTCCGCGGGGAACCGGCCGTACTGACGGCTGGAGGTGACGAGCACCTGCTCGGGGTCGTAGTTCGCGAGGAAGTCCGCGGCCGTGCGGATGCGCTCGTCCGTCTTCGCGACGTCGAGCACGTACAGGCCGTCGGTGCGGACGCGGTGGATGAACCGGTCCATGTCCTCGGTCTTCTGCTGGGTACCGATGTGGACGCCAGCGCCGAGGTAGTCCTCGACGGGAATGAGGAGGTCGGCTTCGGCGTCGCTCATGACGTCCTCCGCCGACTCCGTCGGTTCTGCGGCCGGAGCGTCCTCGGCGGCGTCCTCGGTGTCGGCCTCGACGGCTTCCTCCTCGGACGCGGCCTCGGCCGCGTCGGCCTCGGTCGATTCTTCGGGTTCGAGTTCTTCTTCGTTCTCGCTCATAGGGCTTCGTCCGCGATGCGGATGAGTTCGTTCAGCTTAGCGGTTCGCTCGCCGCCCACGGTTCCCGTCTTGATGAACGGGGCGTCCGCGGCGACGGCGAGGTGTGCGATGGTCGCGTCCTCCGTCTCGCCGCTCCGGTGCGACACGACGGGCGTGTAACTGGATTCGACGGCGAGTTCGATGGCGTCGAACGCGTCGCTGAGGGTCCCGATCTGGTTCGGCTTCACGAGGATGCTGTTCGCGGCACCCTGCTCGATGCCCTCTCGGAGACGGTTCGTGTTCGTGACGAACAGGTCGTCGCCGCAGACGAGCGTTCGGTCGCCCACGCGATCCGTGAGGTCTGCGAACGCGTCGTAGTCGTCCTCGTCGAGCGGATCCTCGACGTACACGAGACCGTACTCGTCGACGAGGTCGGCGATGTACTCGATCTGCTCCTCGGTGGAGCGAGTCGTGTCGCCGTACACGTACGCGTCCTCGTCGGCGTCGTACAGCTCCGCGCCGGCCACGTCGAGTCCGAACTCGATGTCGAACCCGAACGCGTCCTCGACTTCGTCGACGGCTTCCGCCATCAACTCGAACGCATCGGCGTCGCTGATCGAGGGCGCCCACGCGCCCTCGTCGCCTTTCGCCGCGGGCGTGCCGCGCTCAGTGAGGAGTTCGCCGACCGTCTCGTGGACGGCGGCGTTCGCGAACACGGCGTCCCGAACGTTCGGAGCGCCGACAGGTGCCGCGAGGAACTCCTGAATGTGGGTCGCGTCAGCGGCGTGCTCGCCGCCGCCGATGACGTTGCCGAGCGGAACCGGATAGTTCCGCCCGCGGAACGCGCCGCCGAGGTGCTGGTAGAGCGGCGCACCGAGCACGTCGGCGCCGGCCTTCGCCGCCGCCATGCTGATAGCGACCGCGGAGTTCGCGCCGATAGTGGAGAAGTCGTCGGTACCGTCCGCCGCGTGCAAGGCCTGATCGACCTCGCGCTGGTCGGCGGCGAACGCCCGTCCTTCGAGCCGGGGAACCGCGTGCTCGCGAGCCGCGGCCACGGCTTCCTCCGCCGGAAGTTCGATGGCCTCGTACTCGCCAGTGCTCGCGCCCGACGGCGCCGCCGCGCGCCCGTGCCCACCGCTCTCGGTGTGCACGTCCGCCTCGACGGTCGGATTCCCGCGGGAGTCGAGCACCGTCCGCAGCCGAACCGACTCGATGCGCGTCATTGCTCTCTCCGAACCGTGAACGGGAGGACGTCCGCGTCGTACTCCTCGGCCGCGATGAGGATCGGCTCCGTCTGGTCGGTGTCGACGAGCACGGGCGCCCCGTAGGACACCTGCAGCGCTCGCGCACCGATGATTCGGGCCTTCTCGTAGCGGTTGTACTCTCCCCTCATTGGTAGGGGCTCACGACGTCCACGAGATCCTGGTGGCTGACGAACATCCGCCGGCAGCAGTAGCGGTCGAGCCCGAGGTCGTCGAGGACTTCCTCGGGGTCTTCGTCACCCTCCTTGGAGGCGGCTCGCGCCTTGAACTCCTCCCAGTGTTCGCCGATGACTTTACCGCAACTGAAACACCGGACTGGTACCATCATGGTTTGTATACCTCAGCGGTAGGACTTCTGGTAGCGCGCCCGAGCGCCCGGGCCGCCCCACTTCTTGGACTCGCGCTGCCGCACGTCGTTCACGAGCAGCGACCGGTCGAACTCCATGAACGCGTCACGGAGCTCAGCGTCGTTCCGGAACTCCACGATGCCGCGCGCGATGGCGGTGCGGACGGCGTCAGCCTGTCCGGCGAACCCGCCGCCGTTCACGGTCACGTCCACGTCGACCTCGTCACGGAGGTCGTCGCCGGCGATGCGGAACGGCTCCAGCATCTTCAGGCGCGCGACCTCGGGTTCGACGAGCTCGACGGGCGTGGAGTTGATTCGAACACGACCCTCGCCGTCGCTCACGGTCGCCCGTGCGACGGCGGTCTTCTTCTTTCCGCTCGTGTTGGTTACCATGTGACGTTAGCACCGAGTTCTTCGGACACGTCTGCGAGAGTGACGAACTTGATGTTCGACAGGCGGTCGAGCGAGGTGCCGTCGAGAACTTCGCCGTCCTCGTCGGTGTGGTTCCCGACGTAGATACGGACGTTCTCGAACGCCTCGCGACCGCGATCCTGTTTGTACGGAAGCATCCCGCGCACCGCGCGCTTGAAGATGCCGTCCGGCCGCTTCGGGTAGTACGGACCCGAGTCGGATCCGAGTTCCGCGCGTTTCCGGTAGGTCGCGAACGTCGCTTCCTTGTTCCCCGTGATGACCGCCTGCTCGGCGTTCACAACGGCGACGGATTCGCCGTCGAGAGCGAGCTCAGCGACGTTCGAAGCGACGCGACCCATGATGCAGTCGCCGGCGTCGACGACGATGTCCGCGTCGAACTCTGCGAGACTCATCGGATCACCCGGACGTTCGACCCTTCGGGGTTCTGTTGGACTGCCTGTTCTAGCTGGACGGTTTCGCCATCCGCGTGCTCAATCTTCGTCTCCGCGCTGCCGGAGAAGTCGACAGCGGCGACCGTGACGGATTTCTGGAGCACGCCGGACCCGAGCACTTTGCCGGGTACGACGACGGTTTCGTCCTCGTTCGCGTACCGTTCGATGCGACTCAGGTTCACCTCTGCGTGCGTCCGGCGCGGCTTCTGCAGCCGTTCCGCGACGTCGCCCCAGACGTCCGCGCCCTCGTCGCGAGAGACGGACTTCAGCTCGGCGATGAGACTGCTGAGTCGTGGACTCGTCTTACTCATAGTTCTGACTGTTATAGTTAGGAGTGGAGTGCAGGGAGCAGGATTTGAACCTGCGAACCTCTACAGGACAGCGCCCTGAACGCTGCGCCTTTGGCCAAACTTGGCTATCCCTGCACGCCCGTTGAGAAGGCGTACCTCCACGTTGGCCCCCGCCCTTGATACCGATTTCGGTCCGGCGGAGCGGCTGCTCCGTCGAAGTGCGAACGCCGGTAGTGTGGGTCGGGGAGGTCATTTTGTTATAGTTGGACTGCCTGTTCGAGTTCGTCCGCGCGCGAACTCAGGGAGTTCACGGCGCGGAGCACCAGTTCGTCGACGGCCATCGAGCCGTCGGACTCGACGTGGAAGACGAACGCGCCCGGCACGTCGTGGAGTTCGACCTCCTTGCCCTCGTAGCGCTGGGTGAGGTCGTGGTCGAACTCCTCGGTGGGGACGAGTTCGCCGTCGTCCTCGAGGACGCCCCGAACGATTTCGGGTTCGTCCTCGGCGTACTCGTCCGCGTCACCGACGACTTCGACGCGCTGGAGGTGGCGGTAGCCGACGCCCACGCCGCCCTGGTGTTTGGCGTGGTCGCGGCCCCGGCCGAGAACGGCGTCCGCTTCGAGTTCCAGCCGCTGGTCTTCCTTCAGCTCGATGATGGGGACGTTCTTGTCCGCGGGTTCGACCTGCGGGTCGTCGGAGACGAGGTCGCCCGAGTAGGCGACCCCGGGACCCTCGACGTCGAGCGCGAGCGTGACGCCCTCGCCCTCCTCGAACTCGCCCTCGGGCGTCGTGAGCGGCACGAGGCCCAACCGGAGCGCGAGCTGTTCGTCGAACATCACGCTCGAGTTCTCGACGAACCGCACGCTGTCGATGGAGAGCGTCGGGACGTCCGCGATGATAGCCCGGCGGATGCCGTTCGCGAACGCGGGCGTCGCGTTCCGAACGAGGAAGCGGGATTCCCGGTCGCCGTGGTCGATGAATTCGACGTCGAAGTCAGTTGCCATGTGTTAGAATCCCGAGTTCTTGGGGGGTCGTGTCCCGTCGTGCGGGATAGGTGTGACATCCTCGATGCGGCCGATTTCGATACCGGCACGGGCGAGCGCACGAATCGTCGCCTGCGCGCCCGGCCCCGGGTTCTGCTGGAGGTTGCCACCGGGGCCGCGCACGCGAACGTGCACGCCCTCGATGCCCTGTTCTTTCGCGTCCTCTGCGATCTTCTCCGCCATCTGCATCGCCGCGTACGGCGACGCCTCGTCTCGGTTCTGCTTCACGACCGCGCCACCGCTCGACTTCGCGAGCGTCTCTGCGCCCGTCTCGTCGGTGATGGTGAGGATCGTGTTGTTGAACGAGGCGTGCACGTGGGCGATGCCCCATTTGTCGTCTGTTTCTTCAGCCATAGTTTACTCCTGATTGTCCGCTCGCGCGGGGTGAAGCTCGTCCGTGAGCGGGCTGGTTTCGTCGAACTCGATGGCGTCCTCCTCCGCGACCTCGACCTTGTACGACGGCGCGGTAACGCGGTGGCCGTCGACCGTGATGTGGCCGTGAGTGAGGAACTGTCGCGCCTGCTTGGGCGTGTTCGCGAGGCCCTTGCGGTACGCGACCGTCTGGAGGCGGCGTTCGAGCACGTCGGTCACGTCCAGCGACAGGACGGCGTCGAGTTCGTCCGTCTCGCCGAGGATGCCGATGCGCTTCAGTCGAGCGAGGAACTCCTCGCCCTCTCGCTCCTCCTTGTTCATGGTTCCGAGGAGGTCACGCGCCTCGCGGCGGTACGAGCGCAGTTCGGACTGCGCACGCCAGAGCTCTTCTTTGTTCTTCAGGCCGTAGCGGCCGAGGAGGTCGGACTCCTCGGCGATGCGCTCGCCCTGATAGGGGTGGTTCGGCGTCTCGTAGAACTTGGTGTTCTCTCCGGGAAGCGCCATTATTCACCAGCCTCCTCGGCCGCTGCTTCTTCTTCGGCTTCTTCGCGGAGCTCCTCGACGTTCACGCCGATGGTGCCCTCGGTACGACCGGTGGACTTGGTGCGCTGACCGCGGACCTTCTGTCCGCGCTCGTGACGCACGCCCTTGTAGGACCGAATCATCCGCATCCGGTTGACGTCCTGATTCCGCGTGAGTTCGACGTCGTTTCCGGTGACGTGTTCGGTCTCGCCGGTGTAGAAGTCGTTGCGTCGGTTCGTCAGCCAGTCGGGAACCTCGTCAGCGAAGCCCTCGACGGACTCGACGACGGCTTCGATCTCGTCGTCGTCGAGTCGGCCGAACGTCGCCGAGCGGTCGACGCCGGAGTTGTCGGCGACGATCCGCGCGGTGCGTCGACCGAGACCGTCGAGTTCGGCGAGGGCGCGCTCGACGGTCTTGGTGCCGTCGAGGTCCGTCTGACCGATGCGGACGAAGTACTGGAGTTCCTCGTCTTCGTCCGGTTCTTGGTGGTCTTCTGCACTCATAGTTTGATTTCGTGGGTGTTCGTTGCGGTTGAGGCGTCGTGGCGGGGATTTGAACCCCGGAGGCTTACGCCACAGAGTTAGCAACCCTGCGCCTTGACCAGGCTAGGCTACCACGACCCGTTCGCGTGTGTACTGTCGCCCTCTCGGACTCGGGACCTCGCGCCCCTACAGTGACTGCATCAGTAACGAACCACCGCCCTTACTTAAACATCACGAACCACCGTCAGCCGGCGAGCGTCACGCTGTCACGTACTTCTCGTTGACTTCCCAACCGCCGTCACCGTCCCGAACCATGTACTCGCCGTAGAACGGCACGCGCTCGTCCACCGTTCGCTCGAACGCTCCGCGGATCTCGGGTCTCGTCATCTCTCCCATCGATTTCAGGTCGTCGTTCCGGTTCAGACAGCCTTTGAGATATCCTTCGTGCGTGACGCGCACCCGATGGCAGTTCGCGCAGAAGTTCGCGTTCCCCACCGGGTCGACGATTTCCACCATCCCCCCGTTCACCCAGTAGCGCTTGCGGTCGTGCATCTCGCGGTGCTCTACCTCGTCCGCCTGCTCTGCGAGCCAGTCGTGCACGCGGTCGATGTCGACCGCCCACTCGGGCTTCCCGACGAGTTCGGGCATGAACTCGATGAGCTGGAGCTGGAGCCCCGAGTTCTCCGCGACGTGCTCGACCATCCCGGGAACGTAGCCCGCGGTCTTCTCGAAGACGACCATGTTGAGCTTCACCGGATCGAGGCCGGCGTCGAGCGCCGCTTCCACGCCCTCCAGCACGCGGTCGTACGCGCCGGACTGCGTGACGTGCTTGAACTGCTCTCGGTCGAGAGCGTCCTGACTGACGTTCACGCGCTCCAGTCCCGCGTCCACGAGATCTTCGGCTCGCCCGGGGAGGAACGTTCCGTTCGTCGTCATCGACACCTCCATCGAGTTCGGCGTCCGGCGAATGATGTCTTCGAGATCGTCCCGGAGCATCGGCTCTCCTCCCGTGAACTTCACCGAATCCACGTCGTACTCGGCGGCGACTTCGAGGAACCGAACCACGTCGTCCGCGCTCATCTCGTGGTCGCGCGCGTCCATCGGCCCCCGCGTGTCCCCGAGCCCCTCGTTGTGGCAGTAGACGCAGTCGAAGTTACAGCGGTCGGTGAGAGAGACCCGCACCCCTGAGACCTCCCGTCCGAACGAGTCCTCGCGCATACGTACAGATGGTTGCCGGACGTGCATAAAATCGTGGGTGAAAGCGCGCTCACGTAACCGGAATCGGTTACATCAGCCGGTGCGCAATCCTTATCCACGCCACACCACCTACTCCGCGCCATGACTCCCGAGGACGTACGCGACATCCTCCGCACCGTCGAGGACCCCGACCTCGGCGGCGACATCGTCTCGCTCAACCTCGTCAACGACCTCCAAGTTGACGGCGACACAGTCAGCGTCTCCCTCGCCCTCGGCGCTCCCTACGCCCCCAACGAAACCGCCATCGCGAACCGCGTCCGCGAGGCGCTCCGCGACGAAGACCTCACCCCCGACATCTCCGCTCACACCGACACCGACAGCTCCGTCCTCCCCGGCGTGAAGAACGTCATCGCAGTCGCCTCCGGGAAGGGCGGCGTCGGCAAGAGCACCGTCTCCGTCAACGTCGCCGCCGGCCTCGCCGACCGCGGCGCGCGCGTCGGCCTGTTCGACGCCGACATCTACGGCCCGAACGTCCCCCGAATGGTCGACGCCGACGACCACCCGAAAGCAACCCAGGACGACACCATCGTCCCCCCCGAGAAGTACGGAATGAAACTCATGAGCATGGCGTTCATGGTCGGCGACGACGACCCCGTCATCTGGCGCGGCCCGATGGTTCACAAGGTCATCACCCAGCTCGTCGAAGACGTCGAGTGGGGCGCTCTCGACTACCTCGTCGTCGACCTCCCACCAGGCACCGGCGACACCCAACTCACGATGCTTCAAACCGTCCCGCTCACCGGGGCTGTCGTCGTCACCACCCCCCAAGACGTCGCCGTCGACGACGCCCGCAAGGGCCTCCGGATGTTCGGTAGGCACGACACTCCCGTCCTCGGCATCGCCGAGAACATGAGCACGTTCACGTGCCCCGACTGCGGCAGCCAACACACCATCTTCGGCAGCGGCGGCGGCGAGGAGTTCGCCGACGAGAACGACCTCCCGTTCCTCGGCTCTCTCCCCCTCGACCCTCGCGTACGTGAGGGCGGCGACGGCGGCCGCCCCATCGTCCTCGACCAGGACAGCGAGACCGGCGACGCCTTCCGCGACCTCGCCGGTAACGTCGCCAACATGACCGGGATCCTCAACCGCCGCAGCCTCCAGTAACAATGCCCAGTGACCACGAGAAACGCGACGTCCTCCGCGAGGTCGCGAGCGACCTCCGCGACGAGAGCGACGAAGGAGAGAAAATCGCCGCCATTCTCCAGCGCGTCAGCGACCTCTACGACGAAACAGAGGACACCAGCCCACAGAAAATCTACCTCAACATGCGGAACATTCTCCAGGTCAGCGAACAGGGCGGCCTCGACCGCTAACCCCGCCACCACCACACAGCACCGAGGACCACCAGTCCCAGCACGCCCGCCCCAATCAGCGGCACGCCGTCCGGAACGCCATCACTTCCCGCATCGTCGTACGAATACCCACCGTTCGGGCCGTCGAGACTGAACGGCTCGTACGACTCCCGCGAGTACTCGGTTCCAGACTCAGCGGATCCACTGAACTCCACCTGCGCCAACGCACCCTCCGTCTCGTTCGGCTTCCCCATGAATAACCGGATTTCACCCTGAACATCCGTCCCCACCGGCTCCAACAACTCCAACTTTACAGTCTCAGATGTTCCCGGCAGGGGGTTTGCTACGTTCGTACTAGCACTCGTTTCCTTCGTATGAGCCACGACGTACGACGCGTACACGTTCTTACTCGGGTTCTCGACGGTCACGTAGACGACCGTCGATTCGTTTCCGCGTGCGGTTCCGGTATCGACTTCGATGTCGGTGATTTTCGGGACTGGTACGTCTGCTGGATTCAGAGTTGAATACGTTCCGTTGAATTCGAACTCAGCGCGTCCGCCGGCGGTTACGAGCAGTATTGAGTGGACGTCTTGTTCTACGCGTATTCTGTCCGTTATGTTGTACGTTTGGTGCCGGGATTCGCCCGGTTTGAGTGTGAACGTGCTTCGGCTGTACTCCCAGCCATCGACGTTGAACGAGTACGTCGTGTTCAGTGTTTGTCCCGTCGGGTTCTTGATGCTGACCTGCAGTAGTCTGGTGTTTTCGTTGAACGAGACAGCGTACTCGGCACCCATCATTGAGTCGAACTGTTCCGTATCGACCTGTGTGGGGCCCGGTGTGGGTTGCATACCTGTCGTAATTACCGCGACTATGACGAGTCCAAGCAAGTATTTTTTAAACATATATTTAAAATTCTGTATTACAATTGAGTATTTTATTCTACTGGTTCGTATCCACTGACCGTTTTCGTCGTGGTGTTGACGATTGTCTCGGGGGTGAACGTGCGTAGTTCCTCGTTCACGTACGGGATGACGATCTCTTGACGGACAGTGAGCTTCGTCTTGCTGACTGCCGATTTACTGGCTGGCTCGTCCACCCACTCGGTCTGTGTGCCGGTTTGTTTCCGTAACGTCCACTCGAACGTCGGTTCTGAGTCGCTGATTCGACGAGTCGGATCGGTAGCAAGCGCTGCGGCATCGAGCACGCTTCTCGTCGTATCCGTGGTGACCCACTTGTAGGTCGCTGGGGCGGTCTGCACTTGCCGGGTCGCGGTGTACGTCGTCACACGTTCGGTGTACGTTCGTTCGTAGCTGTATCGGTATTCTGTGCCGTATCGGGCGTTTTGAACCTTCACTCGTGAGGTTCGCCCGGTGAACTCGTGGTCCCAGCTCCGCTTGGACAGGCCCCAGTACGTCTCGGACTCAGTCGTCCAGTACGTGTAGGAGACGGTCGTCTGGTACGATTCATAGACGGTCTTCCACCGTGTCTCGGTGACGGTCGCCCAGTAGCACCCGAAGAAGTCGTTACACCGCCGGACCTGTTCCGTGACCTCGTACGGGACTCGACCCATCCGATACCGCGTCACGGTCTTCGTTCCGGTTCGTTCAACGCGACGGTCGTACCGGTACTGTCGGTACGTCTGGTAATCCGCGTCGTCGATGAGTACACGGCGTGTCTCCCCCGTAAACCGTCCCTTCCCCGAGCGCGAATCCCGCCACTCGGACTCGGTCACCGACCGCTCCTCGAGCGTCATCGACGACGGCCCCTCGCGCCACGCCTCGTTCACCGACAGAAACGCCTCCAAATATCCCTGCTGACTGAACGTCTTGTACCTCGTCTCGTACTGGGCAGACCGAACGAGCCGACGCTCCTCCACAGTATACAGCGTTCCAACTCGCTCCTTCCGCGTGATAGCGTACCCCGACCCGAGCAGTTCGTTCTTCTTCTGCTCACTCCGAACCACCTGGGTGGTGTAGGTGGGCGATTCTACCAAGTACTCCGCGTCAACGACTGTATCGTCTGCCACTATCGGTTTACCGTGCGGAATTTTGGAGATACTCGGCAGAGGCTTTCGCACTACGTTCCAACTCCCTCCGTTCTTGTTGAACAATTCGACCACTGGTTGGCCATTTTCGAACGCTTCAACTGGAACCGAAACCGTTCCGCTGAACTGGACGCCAGTTCCTCTTCGCGGCCCATCGTAGACTAGTCCGTATTCCTTCTTCCAAGAAAGGACGTGACCGCTACCCGGTACACGAACCCCAATATCCAAATTCAACTCGTAGGTATTCTTCGGCAACATCGCCGCAATCGAAGAAACACGGAACAGAACTGAGTCGTTCAACCGATACGGGCCGACGGAAACCTCAGTAATAGTCTCTATCTCGGGAACATACCCATCCAAGAAACTGTAGGTCTGCTCCGACTTACCCTTATTATTGTCGTGAACGACCAGCGTGGAGCGGTAATGAGACTCTGTCTTCGCCACTTTCGGAGAGACATCAAGAGCTGTCGCGCCACCCTTCCAGTAAAATGTTAGATTTGTATCGTCTGGATCGAACGTTTTGCTGGCGTTAATCACTATTCCACGCTGATCGAAGTTTCCGGTGACGCCTTCGCTGTCGATAGTGTATCGGATTACGGGGTCGCTGGGGTGTGCTTTGAACGATTGTTGGGTAGATTTCGAGACGAGTGTTCCGCGCCAGTTGACCGCGTGGGAGACTTGTCCGACTTTGGGGATATCAGCTGCCCAGTACGTGTGAACAGTGAGGATGTCTGTTTGCCGGTTATAGGCTCGGTTGCGTTCGTGTACGTGTGTCGGAAGCTCGAGGACGTCGGTGACGGTCGGAGTACTGACGAGAGTTACGTCCGCGGGTGTCGCTCCGTTGAGGGCGATTCTGGTGATGTGGTGAGCGGTGTAGCTTTCGGGTGGAAGTCGGTGGTCGTAGGCGGTTCTGTTGTCTTCGCGTTCGGTGAATCTGGCAGAGATGATTTCAGGTGGGCGGGGTGCGGAGACGGTTTTGGTCTCGGTGGTGGTTTGATTTCTGGTGTCGGTTGCGGTGATGGTGACGGTGTGGTTGCCGGGTTCGATGGCCGCTCGGCGGTAGGTAGTGCGGAGGGTGGTGTGCCTGTGTTTGATGTGGTCGAGGTCGGTTCGAGCGCGGTGGTAGACTGATCTGCCGTCGATGCTGATGGTGAGCGTGTCGAGGTTGTCGAGCGCGTCGGTGGCGCTCGCGGAAATAGTGATTCCGGGGCCAGTCTGGATGTCGTTGATCGCGACTGTGGGGGCAGGGTCGGCGATGACGGTGGTGGTGTTGTCGGGGAATCGAATGGTCGTGGTGTCGACGGTGGCGGCGATGTCGTGGATGCCGGGTTGGAGCGTGAGTGTCGCGGTTCGGCCGAAGTGTCGTCGCTGGCCGTCGACGTGTATCGTCGTGGGTGTGTTGTTGGGAGCGTCGGTTACGCGGTAGGTTCCGCTGAGGGGTTCGGCGCCGGTGAGCACTCGTGGGCCGCGGAGGCGGGGGTCAGCATCTGCTGTCTGTCCGATGAGTGGCGGCGGTGCGTGTGCCGTCGGGTCGGTGCTTTGGTTCGTCGTGTTACTACCGGTGAGCGCGCTCGTGCGTGTGTGGGCGGTCGCGTGGCGGTCGTCGGTGTCGGTGACGCGAACGCGGACGGTGTGGTCGCCGGGCCCGTCGAAGTAATGGGTGAGCGTGTCGGTTCGTCGAGTCTCGTCGAGCGTCGTCGTTCGGAGGCGGGTGCCGTCGACGTACCACGAGATGCTGGTGAGCGCGGCGATTCCCGGGGTGGCGGCGGCGCGGTAGGTCGCGGCGTGGTCGGTTCGGACGGCGTCAGGGCCGTCGACCGTGACCGTCGGTGGGTCGCCGGGTTCGACGGTGACGTAGAGGGTGTCGGTCGCGCTGGCGCCGTCGGTGTCGGTGACGCGGACGGTGACGGCGTAGGTACCGGTCGACCGCGGCGTGAACGCGGTGGTGGGGCAGGTCGCGCAGTCCGGGATGCCTGTCGTACCGTTCGGGCGGTGTATCGTCCACTCCGTTTCGGCGAGTTCGCCGTCGGGGTCGTAGGAGCCTGTGGAGTCGAGGTAAACCGGAGCGCCGCGCGTGGCGGTCTGGTCGAGGCCGGCTTCCGCGAGTGGCCGTTCGTTCCCGCTGGCGGCGACGGTCGCCGGGAGGAGAGTGAGGAGGAGGACAACCACGATATATTTCCGAATTTCTAAACTGTTGTATTTACGCTACCGTATTTGAACGTTCGCGTTTCGTGTCGCCGGGGCGCCCTCCCCGGGCCTCCTCGTTGGCGGGCGGGAGAGTGCCCAGGTAGCGGTTTTTCACGAACTTTCCCTGCCAATGGATAGCAAACGATTTAGTGAGTCGCGCCAAATTTTGCGATAAGGCCCAGACTGCAGGGGGCCAGAGACCTACTATGACTAACGACGAACTCATCTGGCGAATCGCGGGCGGTTCCGGGGACGGAATCGACTCGACCAGCCAGAACTTCGCGAAGGCGCTGATGCGCTCAGGCCTCAACGTCTTCACGCACCGGCACTATCCGTCGCGCATCCGTGGCGGCCACACGTACGTCGAGATTCGCGCGTCGGACGAGAACGTCCGCTCCCGGGGAGACGGCTACAACTTCCTCCTCTCGCTCGGCGACTCCTTCGCCCGGAACCCGAAGGAGGGCGCGTACTACGGCGAGGAGGAAATCAAGCCGCTCTCCGAGAACCTCGACGAGCTCCGCGAGGGCGGCGTCATCGTCTACGACTCCGGCCTCCTCGACACCGACGACATCGAGAACTTCGACGAGCGCGTCGAGGAGAACAACTGGCACGTCTACGACCTGGATCTCCGCGGCCTCGCGAAAGAACACGGCCGCGAGATCATGCGGAACACCGCCGGCGTCGGCGCGACCGCCGCAATCATCGGCTTCGACCTCGACTACATCGAGGAACTGATGGCCGACGCGATGAGCGGCGACATCCTCGACGCAAACATCGACGTGCTCCGCGACGCCTACGAGAGCGTTCAGGAGGACTACGACGTGGACGCCCACGACGTCTCCGTCCCCGATGGCAGCCACGAGGAAGAACAGGTGCTCGTCTCCGGGAGCCACGGCATCGCGTACGGCGCCCTCGACGAGGGCTGCCGATTCATCTCCGGCTACCCGATGACGCCGTGGACGGACGTCTTCACAATCCTCACCCAGCTCATGCCCGACGTGGGCGGTATCAGCGAGCAGGTGGAGGACGAAATCGCGGCGGCGGCGCTCGCGGTCGGCGCAAGCCACGCGGGCGTGAAGGCGATGTCCGGCTCCTCCGGCGGCGGGTTCGCGCTCATGTCGGAGCCGCTCGGCCTCGCCGAGATGACCGAAACACCGCTCGTTCTCGTCGAGTCCATGCGCGCGGGCCCCAGCACGGGGATGCCGACGAAGCCCGAGCAGGCCGACCTCGAGCACGTTCTCTACACGAGTCAGGGCGACAGCCACCGCGTGGTGTTCGCGCCATCGGATCCGATCGAGTGCTACGAGCAGACCCGGAAGGCGTTCCAGGTCGCGTGGGAGTACCAGATTCCGGTGATGGTCATCTACGACCAGAAGCTCTCCGGCGAGTACCGGAACGTCCCCGCGTCGTTCTTCGATCAGGAAGCGAACCCCAGCCTCGGATCGACGCTCACGGAAGACGAAATCGCAGAGGCCGCGCACGACGAATTCGGGAAGTTCGAGCGGTTCCGCCACGACCCCGAGAACGGCGTGAGCCCGCGGTCGATTCCCGGACAGAAGGGCGGGCACTTCCTCGCGACTGGCAACGAACACACTCCGGAGGGGCACATCAGCGAAGACCCCGATAACCGCGTGAACCAGATGGATCGTCGGCTCCGCAAGATGCGAACCATCCGCGCGGACCTCGACGAGGACGAGCGCCAGGACACGTACGGCGACGCCGACGCGGACTTCGGCCTCGTCTCCTGGGGCAGCCAGACGGGGACGGTCGAGGAGGCCGTCGACCGCCTGAACGACTCGGGGTACTCGGTGAAGGCGCTCTCCGTCTCGGAGATGGCGCCGTTCCCGGAGCGGAAGGTGCGTGAGTTCCTCGACAGCGTCGACGAGGCGCTCGTCGTGGAGATGAGCACGACCGCGCAGTTCCGCGGCCACATCCAGAAGGAGACCGGGGACTACGGCGACCTGCTCTCCAGTCTGCTCAAGTACAACGGGAACCCGTTCGAACCCGCGGAGATCGTGGAAGCGGCCGAGATCGAGATCGAGGATCGCCTCGACGAACCATCGAGTCAGACGCGACTCGAACCCGCGGCAGGTGACTAACAATGAGTGCATTCAGCGCAATCGGTAACGACCGCGAGGTCGACCAGAACGAATTCACGCCCGGTATCGAACCGCAGCCGACCTGGTGTCCGGGCTGCGGGGACTTCGGCGTCCTCAAGGCCCTCAAGGGTGCGATGGCGGAGCTCGGGAAGGATCCCGAGGAAGTCCTGCTCTGCACCGGCATCGGTTGCTCGGGCAAACTGAACAGCTACTTCGACAGTTACGGCTTCCACACGATTCACGGTCGCTCGCTCCCGGTCGCGCGCGCGGCGAAGCTCGCGAACTCCGACCTCGAAGTCGTCGCCGCCGGTGGCGACGGTGACGGGTACGGCATCGGCGGGAACCACTTCATGCACACCGCCCGCGAGAACCACGACATGACCTACATCGTGTTCAACAACGAGGTCTTCGGGCTGACAAAGGGCCAGACGTCGCCCACGTCGCCGCAGGGTCACAAGTCGAAGACCCAGCCGGAAGGGAACGCGAAAGCGCCCATCCGTCCGCTCTCGCTCGGCCTCACGTCGGGTGCGTCCTACGTGGCGCGCACGGCCGCCGTGAACCCGAACCAGGCGAAGGAAATCCTCGTCGAGGCGATGGAGCACGACGGCTTCAGCCACGTCGACTTCCTCACGCAGTGCCCGACGTGGAACAAGGACGCGAAGCAGTACGTGCCCTACGTGGACATCCAGGACTCCGACGACTACGACTTCGACGTGTCCGACCGCCGGGAGGCCCAGGAGATGATGCACGAGACCGAGGACGCCCTCTACGAGGGCACCGTGCTCACGGGCCGCTACTACGTGGAGGAGGGCCGCCGATCCTACCAGCAGGAGAAGCGCCACCGCGGCTCGATGCCGGAGCAGCCGCTCGCGGAGCGCTACTTCGACGACGACGCCGAGTGGGAGCGGTCGTTCGACTACATCGACCGCCACAAGTAGCGTTTACTCCTTCGGAAGATATTTTTTCACGGACGCCAAAGACAGGGTGTGAGTAGTGAATCGACCGAGGACCGAATCCTGTCGGCGCTCGAAGCGGACGCGCAGGCCTCGTACGCCGATATCGCCGAGGACGCCGGTGTCTCCAAGCCTACGGTCCGGAAGTACATCAACAAACTCGAAGACGAGGGCGTCATCGTCGGCTACTCGGCCGACGTAGACCCGAAGAAGCTCTCGGGACAGAGCATCGCGATGGTCGGGATCGACGTCGCGAGCGAACAGTACGTCGACGCGACGCGCGCGCTGAAGCAACTGGAGAGCGTGCACGCGCTCTACACGTCCAGCGGCGACCACATGCTGATGGCAGAAGTGCGCGCGGCGGACGGCGACGAACTCGGTGCTGTGATCTCCGACGCAATACTCGAAATCGACGGCGTCACCGCCGCTCACCCCTCCTTCCTACAGGAACGCCTCAAATAGTGGTCTGGGAGAGGAGCTCGTCTAGCCGGGAGACGGCTTCTTCGAGGTCGCTCGTGCTCGTCGCGTAGGACGCTCTGAGCGTGTCCTCCGCGTGTTCGCCGAAGTCGGGGCCGGGAGTCATCGCGACGCCGGCTTCTTCGAGAAACACGTCCGCGACCTCGAACGCGTCGCCGGGGAGGTGGCTCACGTCGAGCAGGAGGTAGTACGCGCCGCCCGGCGTGTAGTCCATCGACAGGCCGAGGTCGGCGGCGGCGTCCACGAGGAAGTCGCGGCGCTCCCGATACGTCTCTTTGATGTCGTCGAGCCAGCCGTCGCCCATGCGGAGTGCGGCCTCCGCGCCGTCCTGAACGTGGTTGGGCGCGCAGATGACGATGTTCTGCGCGAGCCGGTTCAGCGTATCGACGAGGTCGGGCGGTGCGACCATCCAGCCGAGCCGCCACCCCGTCATTCCGTAGCGCTTCGACACGCCGTCCAGGACGATGGCGTCCTCGGTGTATTCGAGGACGGAATGCTCGTCGTCGTCGTACGTGAGGCCGTGGTAGACCTCGTCGGAGACGAGGCGAGTGTCGGTTCGCCGCGCGCGCTCCGCGATCGCTTCCAGGCTGTCGTCGCTCATCACCGCACCCGTGGGGTTGCTCGGCGAGTTCACGAGCGCCGCGGCGGTGTCGCGCGTGATGGCGGACTGGAACGCGTCCACGTCGGGCGCGAACCCCGCGTTGGGGTCGAGCGGCACCGTCGAGATCTCGCCGCCGGCCTGCCGGACGAAGTTCGGGTAGCACGCGTAGTAGGGGTCGGTGAGCACGACCTCCTCCCCGGGATCCACGACCGTGAGCATCGAGAGGAGGAGTGCGGGCGACGAACCGGGCGTGACGATGATGCGGTCTGCGGGCACGTCGACGCCATACCGGCGGTCGTAGTAGTCGCTGATGGCGTCCCGCAGGCTCTGTTTTCCGCGGCTCGACGTGTACTCCGTCGGGCCGTCCCGGAGCGCCGCTGCCGCCGCCTCGATTGCCGCCGCGGGGGGTTCGAAGTCGGGTTCGCCCACTTCCATGTGGACGACTCCCTCCATTTCGCTGGCACGTTCGAGGACGGACATCGCTGTGAACGGTGTCGTGCGAGTCGCACGCTCCGAGGGCATACTCTCCCGAAAGTCCCTGTGGTACATAAGCGTGCTTCCTGTGGCTAGCACTTGCCACGGTCGCCGGGAGCGTTTAGATGGTGGCGTCCGTACGCTACGTATGGCGATCTACGAGCGCGAGGTGCGCGTCGACGCGCCGCTCGACGACGTGTGGGCGTTCCACTCCCGCGTCGAAGGGCTCGAGGAACTGACACCCGCGTGGGCCGGTCTCCGCGTCGAGTCCGTCGTCGGCCCCGATGGCGCGCCCGACCCAGGCGTCCTCGAACCCGGCGCGCGCATCCGAATGTCCGCCGGACTCCCCGGGTTCGGCCCCCGGCAGTCCTGGACGTCCGTCATCGCCGAGCGCGAGGAACGCGACGGGGTCGCGTACTTCGTGGACGAGATGGTGGGCGGGCCGTTCGAGTCCTGGCGACACACACACCTGTTCTACGCGGAGTCCGACGACCGGACGCTGATTCGCGACCGCGTCCGGTACGAACTCCCGTTCGGCGCGCCCGCCGCGCTCGGCCGCCCCGGCCTCGATATGATGTTTCGCGCGCGCCACCGCCGAACCCGAGAGCGCTTCTCCGGCCTGTAGATTTATCTGGCCTCCGACCGGACTCTACGATATGTCTGACGTACTCGTCGTCGGCGGTGGCGCGGCAGGACTGAGCGCTGGACTGTTCACCGCCAAGAACGGCCTCGAAACGAAGGTGTTCGACACGGACGGAACGTGGCTCCACAAGGCCCACCTGTTCAACTACCTCGGCATCCGCTCCATCGACGGGAGTGTGTTCCACGAGCGCGCGCGAAAGCACGCGAGCGACGACCACGGCGCGGAACTCCACGACGACGAGGAAGTCGAGTCCGTCACGAAGAAAGACGACGGTCGGTTCCACGTCGTGACTGGCGAGGACGAGTACGAGTCGGAGTACCTCGTGCTCGCGACGGGCGCGAACCGCGACCTCGCGGAGGAACTCGGCGCTGACTTCGACGGCGACGTGGTCGGCGTGGGCGTCGACATGGAGACGAGTGTCGAGAACGCGTACGCGACCGGCGCGATGGTGCGCGACCAGGAGTGGCAGGCCGTCATCTCCGCGGGCGACGGCGCGGCCGCCGCGCTCGACATCCTCTCGAAGGAGGAGGGCGAGCACTTCCACGACTTCGACGTGCCCGACGACGTCTAGAAACGCACTTCTTTCGCGGCCCTCGATTCCCCGGTAGTGAGCGCTCTCGACCGACTGGCGGCGCGCACCGACCCGATGGCGGCGCTCGCCGTCGCGGTGGTCGCCGTCTCGACCAGCGCGATTCTCGTTGAGGCGTCGAGCGCGCCGAGCCTCGTGAAGGCGTTCTATCGCGTGCTCTTCACGACCGCCTGCATCCTCCCGTTCGCGCGCGGGCACGGCGGCACCGTGCGGTCGCTCCGCCGTCGGGACGTGGCGGTGGCCGTCGTCTCCGGCGTGGCGCTCGCCGTTCACTTCGCGGCGTGGTTCGAGAGCCTGAACTGGACGAGCGTCGCGGCCTCGGTCACGCTCGTGCAGACCCAGCCGCTGTTCGTCGCGCTCGGCGCGGCCGTCCTGCTCGGCGAACGCCTCACCCGCCGGATGCTCGCCGGCATCCTCGTCGCCGTCGCCGGCGCGGCGGTGATGGCGCTCGGTGAACCCGCGCTCGGCGGCGCGAGCGTCCTCGCCGCGTTTCTCGGGTCGGGCGCGCTCTACGGCGACCTGCTCGCCGTCGCGGGCGCGCTCGCCGCGTCCGTCTACGTGCTCGCCGGTCGGTCGCTCCGCCAGCGCGTCGCGCTCGTCCCCTACACGCTCGTCGTCTACTCCGTCTGCACGCTCACCCTCCTCGCGTTCGTGCTCGCCGCCGGCCATCCGCTCCTCGCGTACCCCACCGGGGAGTGGGCGCTGTTCGCGGCGATGGCGCTCGGCCCCGGTCTGTTCGGGCACACGGTGGTGAACTGGGCGCTCGAACACGTCGAGTCCAGCGTGGTTTCCGTCAGCCTGCTCGGCGAACCGCTGGGGAGCACGCTGCTGGCGCTCGTCGTCTTCGCCGAAGTCCCGGGCGCAGCCACGATCGGTGGCGGGGCCGTGGTGCTCGCGGGCATCACCGCGACGGCGCGGGCGCGGCAGACCGCGTAACTCGCGGCCCCTGATCCGCCCGGCTGTTACCGAAGATTCCCGAGACGCCACGAGAACCTAGTTTCGTACAGTTCAACGAGCGGTGCGTTTACAGCGATAACTGACTGTCGGTGGTTTAATGAGCGAGCGCGCCGACCGACCGCGTATGGACGTAGACGACATCGAAACGGTCGCGGTCATCGGTTCCGGGAACATGGGCCACGGCATCACCGAAGTCGTGGCGATGGCCGGATACGACGTCACGATGCGTGACATCGAGGAGGACATCGTACAGGACGGCTACGAGTCCATCGAGTGGAGCCTCGACAAACTCGCCGAGAACGACCGACTCGACGAGCCCCCCGCGGCCATCCTCGACCGCATCAGCACCGAGGTCGACCTCGAAGCCGCCGTCGCGGGCGCGGACATCGTCATCGAAGCCGTCCCCGAGCAGATGGATCTCAAGAAGGACGTGTTCTCCGACCTCGACGACTACGCCGAGGACGGCGCGATTCTCGCCTCGAACACCTCCTCGCTCTCCATCACCGAAATCGCGTCCGCGACCGACCGCCCCGAGGACGTGGTGGGGATGCACTTTTTCAACCCGCCCGTGAAGATGGATCTCGTCGAGGTCATCTACGGCGCGGAGACGGACGACGACACCGCACAGGCGACCTACGACTTCGTCGAGGCCGTCGAGAAGACGCCGATCTTCGTGCGCAAGGACGTGAACGGCTTCGTCGTGAACAGCGTGCTCGGGCCGTTCGGCGAGGAGGCCGCGTGGATGGCGTCCGAGGACCTCGCGACGATCGAGGAGATCGACGCCGCCATGGTCTACGGGCGGGGCTACCCGATGGGGCCGTTCGAACTCGGCGACCTCACGGGCATCGACGTGGGCTACCACGTCCGCAAGGAGGCCGGCAAGGAGATTCCGCCCCTGATGGAGGCCAAGGTCGAGGCCGAGGAACTCGGCCGCAAGACCGGCGAGGGCTACTACCGGTACGACGACGGCGAGGGCGTCACGTACGAGCAGGGCCAGGGCGAGGACGTGGACACGCTCCGCATCGAGGCCCGCATGGTGAACGAGGCCGCGAAGCTCGTCGGGAACGACGTGGCGACCCCGGACGCCATCGACACCGGGATGAAACTCGGCGCGGGCTTCCCCGAGGGAATCTGCGTGCGCGGCGACAAACTCGGCCTCGATACGGTGCTCGCGAAGCTCGAAGACCTCCACGAGCAGTACGGCGCGGATCGCTACGAGCCCGCCGACTACCTCGTCGGACTCGTCGAGGACGGCAAAACCGGGAAAGAAGCGGGCGAGGGGTTCTACGAGTACAACACGGGCAGCGGGCCCGGCGACTACAACACCATCACCTGGGACCTCACGGACGACGGGCTCCTCGAAGTGAAACTCGACCGGCCGGAGCGCATGAACGCGCTCAGCAACGACCTGATGGACGCCGTCGTCGACCTCCTCGAATCCGTCGACACCGAGGACGTGCGCGCGGTGTCCTTCGAGGGCGCGGGCGACCGCGCGTTCAGCGCCGGCGCAGATGTTACGGGATTCGCGGACATCGAACCCGCGAAGCGCGCGGAACCCACGGAAGTCTTCCGGGTCGTCGACGAGTTCCCGCGGCCGACCATCGCGAAGATCGACGGCTACTGCCTCGGCGGCGGGTTCGAACTCGCGCTCGCCTGCGACCTCCGCGTCGCCACCGAGGACTCCCAGTTCGGCTTCCCCGAGATCACCCTCGGTCTCCTGCCGGGCGGCGGCGGCACGCAGCGCGCGCTCCGCATGATCGGTGAGGCGCGCGCGAAGGAACTCGTCTTCCGCGGCGAACACATCGACGCCGAGCGCGCGGAGAACTGGGGGCTGATCAACCGCGCCGTCCCCGAGGAGGAGTACGAGGACACCTGCGCGGACTTCCTCGACGACCTCGTCTCCGGGCCGCCGCTCGCGCTCCAGCACGCCAAACGCGTGATGAACGAGGGCGCGGACGAAGACCTCGACGCCGGCCTCCAGATGGAGAGCCAGGCGTTCGCGCTCCTCCTCACCACGCAGGACGCCCGCGAGGGCACGGCGGCGTTCCAGGAGGACCGCGAACCGGAGTTCACGGGCGAATGAAGACCGCATCCGGTCTCGGGTTCGACGAGTTCGTCGGCAGCCACGGCTACCTCTCGTGGCTGGGCGTCGAGTTCGACGAGATCGCGGAGGGCCGCGTCGTCATGCGCGTCCCCTACGACGAGAAACTCATGAACCCCGAAACCGAGGACTCCGGCGGCTCCGTCCACGGCGGCATCGCGGCGACGCTCGTGGACACGTCGAGCGCGTTCGCGCTCCGCACGACCTTCGACGACCCGAGCGACGTGTCGCTCAGCACCACCGACCTCGACGTGAAGTACCTCCGGCCCGCCACGAGCGACCTCGTCGCGGACGCGAAAGTCGTCCGCGCCGGCGGCTCCATGGGCGTCACCGACGTCACGGTCAAAAGCCAGTACGAGGGCGAGCTGGTGGACGTGGCCGTCGGCGCGACCTCCTACCGGCTCTTCCGATAAGGTCGTCTGACGGCCGTGTGACGGTGGGTTTTTGCCCGTACTCGCCTTCAACGTAGGTGTCTCGTGCGGGCGACGGCTTCCGATTCGGGGAGTCCCACGCTGCCCGCACGGGACGCGGGGCGGGCGTGCTCCATGGGTATGGGGTGAGCGCGCCCGCGACCCGCGACGCGCTAGAACTCGTAGTCGTCTTCGTCGCCGCCGAGCGACCGCTCACTCGTCTCGAGCATCTCCTCGCCGAACATCTCTTCTTCCTCCCGGTTCGCCTCGATTTCGGGCTTGTACACCTGGAGTCCGTGCGCGAGAATCTCCTCGGCGGCTTCCTGGCGGCTCACGAACTCGCCCTCGTCAACTAATCGATCGAGTTCGACCTCGACGTTGTCCGGAATGTCGACTTCGACGCGTGGCATACACGCGACTTCCACCTCCACCACTAAAGGCGGTGGGGTCGCGGCTCCGGAGCGCACGACGTCTGGCGCTCTGCTGGTGTGGTGACGCGACCGCGTTCGCTACTCCGATCGCGGGAGCGCGTCGAACAGCTCGGGGTTCGTGCCGAAGTGGAGGACGTTCGTCACGACGGAGTTCCGGATGTTCGAGATGACGGCGCCGTGATCCTTGTAGAAGTTGTGAATCCACTGGGATTCCGCCTGTCGTGTGGGGAACATCATCACGGACTTCCACTGGTACTCGCCGTCCGAGAGGAAGTAGAACAGCGTGTTCTCGTGGTCGCGGATGTACTCCATGGCGTCCCGCCAGCCCTCCGCGAAGTGCTCGGGGTTGAACTTGAACTCCATGAGCGCGAAGATGAAGTACGCCTCGTTCGGGATGATGGCCTCCCGGAACACGCCCGCGCGACGCATCTTCCGAATGGATTCGGAGACGGTGACGTGCGAGACGTCGATGTCGTACTCCTGGTCGAGGATGTCCGTGAGGTCGCGCGAACTCACCTGCGGGTTCTTCGCGAGTTCCTTCAGGATGACCACGTCGCGTTCCTTGAAATCCCAGTCCGGTTCTTGCTCCATGCTCATAGGAACGCGCGTAGTTCCTCGGTATAGGCCTTCGGTCTGTCCTCCATCACCCAGTGGTAGGCGTCGTCGAGCGTCACGACCTCGCCCGCCCCGGACACGTCCTCGGCGAGCCACTCCGCGTAGGACACCGGTTGGAGGATGTCGTCGCCCCCCCACAGACAGAGCGTGTCCGCGGTTATTTCAGCGTAGTCGAGTTCCGTGGTGTGATTCGTGTTCGTCGCGACCGCACACCGCGAGAGCGACCTACGGCCCGCGTCGGTCATCCACGGGGCTTTCATGCCCTCGATGAACTCGGCGTGCTCGGACTCGTCGCCGTGCACGCCACCACCGAACGCGAAGTCGAGGTTCTCTTCGAGTTCGTCGAACGGCAGTTCGGCCGTCCCCGGGAGGCCGAGGTCGTTGACGAACTCGACCGGCCACGAGTCGTAACACACCGCGTTCGACACGACGAGCGTCGACACCGCTTCGGGGCTGTGCGCGGCGTACCGGCTGGCGACGCCGCCGCCGATGTCGTGGCTCACGAGGTTCAGGGGCGTCGCGATGTCGAGTTCGTCGACCAGCCCTTCGATGACCTGCTCTTGGGCGCGGATGGAGCGGTCGAAGCCGTCGGTTTTCTCGCTCGACCCGTAGCCCGCGAGGTCGGGGACGACGACCCGGTAGTCGTCCGTGAACTCGGGCGCGACCTCCCGCCAGAGGAACCCCCAGGTCGGGATGCCGTGAACGAACACGAGCGGCTCGCCGTCCGCGGGCCCGTCCTCGTAGTACGCGATCTCGACACGGTGGCCGTCCACGTCGACCGTGACGGTGTCCTGTCGCGTGCGGTACTCTTCGTGGTTCATCAGAGTATCTGGCCGGCGATGATGTTCTTCTGGATCTCCGAGGTGCCCTCGTAGATCTTCGTGATGCGGGCGTCACGGTAGTAGCGCTCGACGGGGTGGTCGGTGACGAACCCGGCGCCGCCGTGCACCTGAATCGCGTCGTCCGCGACGTCCACGGCGTTCTCGGACGCGGTGAGTTTCGCCATCGACGCGAACCGCGTCGCCTCCTGGTCGTTCCCGTTATCGACCGCCGCCGCGGCGCGGTACGTGAGCGATCGCGCGGCCTCCGTGTTCGCCGCCATCTCCGCGATCATGTGGCTGACCGCCTGGTAGTCCTTGATGAGCTGTCCGCCCTGCTCGCGCTCGTTCGAGTACGCCTTCGCCTCGTCGATGGCGGCCTGCGCGACCCCGACGGCCTGGGACGCGACGCTCGTCCGACCGGACGCGAAGAAGTCCATCAGCTGATAGAACCCCTTGTTCACGTCGCCGATGACGTTCTTCTCGGGCACGCGCACGTCGTTCAACTGCACCTCGGCGAGGTCGCTCGCGCGAATCCCGAGCTTGTTGTCGATCTTCGTCGTCTCGAACCCGTCGGTGTCCGTGGGCACGAGGAACGCCGTGATACCCTTGCGCTGGGGTTCGACGTCCGTATCGGTCTTCGTCATCACGACGGCGACGTCCGCGACCGTGCCGTTCGTGATCCACATCTTGTTCCCGTTGATGACGTACTCGTCGCCGTCCTTCTCCGCGACCGTCTCGATGCCGGCGACGTTCGAGCCGTGCGCGGGTTCGCTGATGCAGGAACAGCACGCGGACTCGCCGTTCGCGATCCTCGGCAGCCACTCCTCCTTCATCCACTCGTCGCCGTACTTCCGAATCATGTTCGACCCGAACCCCCGAGAGCCGATTGCGCTCCCGATACCAGGGTCGGCCCGCCACAACTCCTCGGTGACGATGACGCTGGAGAGCGTGTCCATCCCCGCGCCACCGTACTCGACGGGAATTCCGGGTGCGACGAAGTCGAACTCCGCCGCCTTCTCGATGAGGTCGATGGGATACGACTTGTTCTCGTCGTGCTCGCGCGCCACCGGCTCGATCTCGTTCTCGCCGAACTCGCGAACCGCCTCCCGGATCGCCTGATGCTCGTCTGAGAGCTGGAAACTCATACGCGACAATTACGCTCTACCGTTTAATAAGTTTGCAAGAATTCTATTTTCGTTAACCGACGGGGGTGTCGTCCGCTCCGACACGGCCGTCCCTTGTCCGGCCACTCCGAAGAGAGACCATGGCTCGCGGCTCACGGCGCTCGCCGCTCGTCTGTTCGGCGACGCCTCCTCCTCACGGGTCGCACCGCTCCCCGTTCGGACGTTCGGTCAGCCCTGCGGGCTGACTACGTCTCGCGGCTCACGGCGTTCGCCGCTCGCCTGTTCGGCGACGCCTCGCGTTGCTCGGCGTCGCCTACTCCTCTCCCGCGAGTTCGTACTTCTGGACCTTCCCGGTGGTGGTGCGCGGGAGTTCCTGCACGAACTCGACCTCCCGCGGGTGCTTGTAGGGCGCGAGGTTGTCGAGGCAGAACTGCTTGAGTTCGTCGGCGGTCACGTCGCCGTCGGGCGTCTTGACGACGAACGCTTTCACGGTTTCACCGCGGCGCTCGTCGGGGACGCCGACGACCGCCGCGTCGGCCACGTCCTCGTGTTCGAAGAGGAGTTCCTCGACCTCGCGCGGGTAGACGTTGTAGCCGCCCGTGACGATCATGTGCTTCTTCCGGTCGACCACGTAGAAGAACCCGTCCTCGTCGTGGTAGCCCACGTCGCCGGTGTGGAACCAGCGCTTGCCGTCCGCCTCCGTGAACGCTTCCTCGTTGGCCTCGGGGCGCTCGTAGTAGCCCTTCATGACGTTCGGCCCGGAGATGACGAGCTCGCCCGTGATCTCGTGGAGCGCGGCCTCGTCCTCGTCGACGGGGCCGTCCTCGACGGGGGCGATGGCGTTGAAGTCGTCGTCGACGATGCGGGCGTCGACGCCGGGGAGGGGTTTGCCGATGCTGCCGGGGCGGCGGTCGTCGGGGTGGTTGGCGTGCGTGATGGGGCTCGTCTCGGTGAGCCCGTACCCCTCGCAGAGCGGGACGTCGTACATGTCGTCCCAGGTTTCGAGGACTTCCATCGGGAGGCCGCTCCCGCCCGAGTTCGCGAACCGCAGGCTGGAGAAGTCGAACTCGGCGGCGTCCGGCTGATTGACGAGGTCGTTGTACATCGCGGGCACAGCGTGCAGGAGCGTGAGGTTCTCGCCCTCGATGAGGTCAACTGCGTCCTCGGCGTCCCACTCGGCCATGGGGTAGTACGCGCCGCCGTTGAACAGCGTCGCGTTCATCGTCACCGTCATCCCGTAAATGTGGAAGAGGGGAAGCACGCCGAGGTGGCGGTCGTCGCCGCGGATGCCGTCCGGAATGGGGTCGTCGGCCACGTCCGCGTCCCAGTAGAGGTTCTTGTGCGTCAGGAGGACGCCCTTCGGCGTGCCCGTCGTTCCGGACGTGTACGGCTGGCAGGCAACGTCGTCGTCGTCTCGCTTGACGGGGCCGAACGTGTCGTCCGCGAGGAACTCCTCGAACGCGGTCGAGGTCTCGGTCTCCGCGCCGACGGTGACGACGAACTCCACGTCGGTGTCCTCGCGCACGTCCTCGACGTGCTCGACGAGGCTCGGGAGGGTCACGACGGCGTTCGCGCCGGAGTCGCCGAGGAGGTGTTCGAGCTCGCGCGAGCGGTACTGTGGGTTCATCGGCACGACGATGCCGCCGGCGCGCATGATTCCGTGGAAGGCGGTGACGAACTGCGGGAGGTTCGGCAGGTACACCGCGACGCGGTCGTCGGGTTCGATGCCCTCGCGTTCGAGCGCTGCGGCGAACCGGCCGGTACGCTCCCAGAACTCCTCGTAGGTCTGTTCGCGTCCCTCGTGGTGGATGGCGACGTTCTCCGGGTGTTCGTCCACTGCGCTCTGGACGTGTTCGACGAGGTTCATGGTCGATGCGACGGCCGTCCCCGCCTTAGGTATTGTGAACGTTGTTCATCGAGCGTGGAGTTTACCTTAGTTTCGTTCACGACGACGCGATATCGAGCGAACAGTTAACACGCCCCAGTCGAAACCCCGCGGTATGGAGAACCCCGGCGACGACCGACAGCAGGCGGTGTACGGGCAGGGAATGCTGATGGGCGAGACGCCCGACGTCCCGCCGAACTTCGAGGAACTCGAACGCCAGGCGCTGGAGGCGATGAGCGACGAGGCGTACGCGTACGTGAAGGGCGGCGCGGGCAGCGAGGACACCGTCTCCGAGAACCGCCGGGCGTTTCGCGACCACCGAATCGTCCCCCGGATGCTCCGCGACGTGTCCGAACGCGACCTCTCCGTCGACGTTCTGGGACAGACGCTGCCCGCGCCGGTCGTCCTCGCACCCATCGGCGTGCAGTCCATCATCCACGAGAACGGCGAGCTCGCGACCGCGGACGCCGCCGCCGACACCGGCGTTCCGATGTGCCTCAGCTCCGCGTCCTCGGAGACGCTCGAAGACGTCTCCGACGAACTCGGAGACACCCGGAAGTGGTTCCAGCTCTACTGGTCGAGCGACCGCGACATCGCCGCGAGCTTCGTCGAACGCGCCGAGAACGCCGACTACGACGCGCTCGTCGTGACGCTCGACACGCCGATGATGGGGTGGCGCGAACGCGACGTCTCTCACGGCTACCTCCCGTTCCTCGACGGCGAGGGCGTCGCGAACTACACGAGCGACCCCGCCTTCCGCGACCTGCTCTCCCAGCCGCCCGAAGAGAACATGGACGCCGCGCTCAGCGAGTTCCTCGCCGTCTTCGGGGACGCGACGCTCACCTGGGACGACCTCGACTGGCTCACCGACCAGACCGACCTCCCGATAGTCTTGAAGGGCATCCTCCATCCCGCGGACGCCCGCCGCGCCGTCGGGAAAGGGGCGGAGGGAATCGTCGTGTCGAACCACGGCGGCCGCCAGGTGGACAACGCCGTCGCCGCGCTCGACGCCCTCCCCGGAGTCGTGGACGCCGTCGGCGAGGACGCGGACGTGCTGTTCGACTCCGGCATCCGTCGTGGTGCGGACGCCGTCGTCGCGCTCGCGCTCGGCGCGGACGCCGTCCTGCTCGGCCGCCCCTACGCGTACGGACTCGCGCTCGACGGCGCCGAGGGCGTTAGTGAGGTCGTCGAGAACTTCCTCGCCGACCTCGACCTCACGCTGGCGCTCACCGGGAACACCAGCCCCGCCGACCTCGACCGCTCTATCTTCGCGGATTCATAAGTCCGTGGGCGCGAGCGCCGCCACCGTCCGCTCCGCGAGGTCGGCGCTCGCGTTCGACGGCGTCACGACCAGCGGCTCGTCCACCACCGGAATCGCCGCGACTTCGCGAAGCCGCTCGCGGGCCTCGTCCGGCGTGCCGGCGACGCCGAGCGCGTCCACCATCTCGTCGCTCACGTGCCCCCTGGCCGCCGCGCGGTCACCGCTCCGCCACGCGTCGGCGACGGCGTCGGCCTCGTCGGGGAACGACTGGGCGACCGCGTTCTTGTAGCCGTCCGCGCTCCCGACGTAATAAGCGAGGTGGCCCCTGAGCGCGTCGTACGCCTCCGCCCTGTCCTCGCTCACCGCCGCGGGAACGTACGGCACGACGTCGATGTCCCCGGGGTCGCGGCCCGCCTCCCGCGCCGTCCGCGCCACCAGCTCGAACGCGGGTTCGAGGCACTCGAACGGGATGTTGTGCGGGAGCCAGCCGTCCGCGACGCGGCCGGTCGCGCGACGAGTCGCCGGCCCGAGCGCCGCCGCGTACACCGGCACGTCCGCGTCCAGCCCCCGGAAGTCGCGAACTGAAAACAGCTCGCCGTCGTACGACACCCGCTCGTCGGTTTCGAGGAACCGGCGCGCGAGTTCTATCGCCTCGTGCAGGCGACGCGGCGGATTCGCGAACTCGACCCCGTGCAAGTCCTCGACGGCTTTCTCCGTGCTCGTGCCGACGCCGAGCGTCACCTGTCCCGACGTCGCCTCGCTGACGCTCGCCGCCGCGCCCGCGAGCGCCGCCGGACTCCGCGAGTACGCGTTCACGATGCTCGTGCCCACATCGATGTCCGTTCGCTCGGCGATGCGCGCGAGCGTGACGAACGCGTCCGTCCCCCAGAGTTCGCCCGTCCACACGCCCCGGTAGCCGAGGTCTTCGGCGCGCTCCGCGAACCCAACGGGGTCGTCGCCGGTGAGCTGGACGCTCGCCCGCATCTACGCCCCCTCCACGAACCGACTGTGTGTGCGAATACCGTGCATGGTCGTGTCTGCGCCGCCGCCCCGAAAAGGGTTACCGGTCGTCCGGGTCGACGCCCGCCTCGCGGAGCAGTTCCCCCGTGTGTTCGCCGAGGTCGGGGACCGACTCGCCGGCGGCCGGAACGTCACCGTCGACGCGCGCCGGGAACCCGACGCGGCCGTCGTGGACAACGCCGCGCTCCCGGAAGTGCGCGGCGTCGATTGCGTCCCGGGGCGTGCGGACGCGGGCAACCATTCCGTCCGCCCCGCAGCGGCGCTCCCACTCCGCCGCGGGTCGCTCCGCGAACGTCGATTCGAGTTCCGCGCGGAGCGCCTCGCGTTCGACGGGGTCGGTCGTGCCGTGCGCGTCCACGAGGTCGGGGCGGTCGGCGTCCGCACAGAACGCCTCCCAGAACTCGGGTTCGAGCGCTGCGAGCGTCACGTACTCGCCGTCCTCGGCCTCGTACACGTCATACCAGGGGTACTCGCCAGTCAGTGGTGTGCGTCCGGGCCGCGGGTCGCCGTCGAACGCGAGCATCGCGAGCGGTTGGCTGACGGAGAGCGCGGCGTCAGCGAGCGACGTGTCGACGTATCCCCCGCCGTTTCCGAGTTCGCGCGACAGGAGCGAGGCCGCGACGGCGAACGCCGCGAACAGACCGCCCGCCATGTCCGCGACAGGAATCCCGGGAATACGCGGTGTCTCGTCCGTATCGCGTCGAGTCGCGTCGAGCACGCCCGCCGCGGCGAGGTAGTTGATGTCGTGACCGGCGCGCTCCGCGAACGCCCCCGTCTGTCCGTACCCGGAGAGCGAGCAGTACACGATGTCCTCGTTGTGCTCGCGGACGCGCTCGTAGTTCACGCCCAGACGGTCGACCGTTCCGGGACTGAACCCCTCCACCACGGCGTCCGCGTCGGCCGCGAGCGCGTAGAACGCCTCCCGGTCGACGTCGGTCGTGAGGTCGAGCGCGACGCTTCGCTTCCCGCGGTTCACCGCGTCGAACAGCCGGCCGACGCCGCCCTCCGTCGTCGGTGGCATGCTGCGGGCGTAGTCGCCGCGGTCGGGGGACTCGACCTTCACGACGTCCGCGCCGGCGTCCGCGAGTAACTGCGTCGCGTACGGCCCGGGGAGGAGTCGCGTGAGGTCGAGGACGCGTATTCCCTCAAGATCCATGTACGGTTTCCTCGATGTCGCTCGCGGGCATCGGCGTCGTCCAGTCGTCCAGCACCCACGACGCCCGGACCGTGCGGTCGGCGTCGAGGAGGAATGCGCTCCGCTTCGGAATCCGCACGCCCGCCATGTTCTCGCGGCGCGCGAGCACGCCGAACTCCTCCGCCAGCCGGCCGTCCACGTCCGCGTAGATGCGGAACGGGCTGTCGAGACTGCGGAGGAAGGCGTTCTGGGCGTTCGGACCGTCCCGGCCGACGCCGACGACGGGCACGTCGAAGTCGTCCCAGCCCCGGCGGTCGTACTGCCGCCACCAGTTCTCGGCGATGGCGCTGAACGCGAACCCGTAGAACACGAGCAGCGCGCCGCCCTCGCTCACCTCTTCGATGGAGGTCGCGGTGAACACCTCGCCGTCGCAGAGCAGGCCCTCGCAGTTCCGCGGCCGGTCGCCGGGTTCGAGCGTCATCGGCGCGGGTCGTCGATGTCGTGGGGGTTCAGGCCCTCGTCCTCGATTGCGGGCGCGCCGAACGCGAACACGACGCCCGTCTCGTCGCCGACGTTCCGGTGGCCGTGGCCGACCATCGGCCCCGCCGCCCACCACGTCCCCGGGCCGGCCTCGACCACCTCGGTGTCGCCCGACCGCCCGAGCTTGAGGCTGAACGTCCCCTCGGCGACGTAGAACAACTCCTCCTGCTCGCTGTGCGCGTGGTAGCCGATCTCCTCGCCGGGGTCGATGCGCCACACCTTCGCCCGCATCTCCGCGAGGCCGAGCGCGTCGTCGATGGGGAGCATCTCGTGGTCGGGCGGCGTCTCGTCGCTCTCCGAGAGGTCGACTCGCTCAACGTCGTCCTCGTGAACGTACGCGTACTTCATGTGGAATGCTACCGCAGTACGCGGAATAAATCTATGGCCGCCGCGTCAGGGGCGGTGCTTCGAGAGGACGTTGATGCAGGAGACGCTCCCGGTGGCGTCCCGGCCGATACCGATGTTGTGCTGGAGGCCGTACTCGGGGTCGTTCTCCACCTGCACCGCGCCCGCCTCGCCGCGGAGCTGCTCGTAGATCTCGTTCACCTGCGCGACGCCGGTCGCGCCGATGGGGTGGCCCTTCGCGAGCAGGCCGCCGGACGGATTGACGGGCTTCTCGCCGTCCAGGTGGGGCGTTCCGGACTCGACGAACGCGCCGCCCTCGCCCGTCTCGCAGAACCCGAGATCCTCGTACGTCACGAGTTCGGTGATGGTGAAGCAGTCGTGGACCTCCGCCACGTCGACGTCGTCCGCCGTGATGCCCGCCTCCTCGTACGCCTGCTCGGCGGCCTGCCGGGTCGCGGGGAACCCCGCGAGCGACTCGTCCTTCCCGCGCTGGAAGGTGTCCGTGGCGAGGCCGCTGCCGGCGACCCAGACCGGGTCGTCCGTGTACTCGTCGACCACGTCCTCGCTCACGATGACGGTCGCGGCCGCGCCGTCCGTGACGGGACAGCAGTCGTAGAGGTTCAACGGATAGGTGACCTGCGGGCTGTCCACCACGTCCTCGACGCTGCACGTGAACCGGTAGTGCGCGTGCGGATACTTCGCGCCGTTCTCGTGGTTCTTCACGGACACCTCCGCGACCTGCTCGCGCGTGGTGCCGTACGCCTCCATGTGGCGGGTGGCGCGCAGGCCGAAAAAGGCGGGCATCGTGACGCCGCGGCCGCGCCAGACCTGTTCGAGGGACGCGCCCTCGATGAGGCCGCCCGCGGAGTCCCGCATCTTCTCCGCGCCCAGCACGAGCGCCACGTCCGCCGACCCGGCCCGAACGGCCTCGACCGCCGACCGGAACGCCGTGCTCCCCGTCGCGCACGCGTTCTCCACGCGCGTCACCGGCATCTCGAACAACCCCGTCGGATGGCTGAGACCGAGCCCCGAGGAGGCGTTCTCCGCGATGTCGAGCGTGCCGAACCACGCCGCGTCGATGTCGTCCGAACTGATTTCCTTGTCCACGTCGTCCAGCGCGTTCAGGTACGCCCGCTCGGCCATGTCGTCGAACGACTGCTCGAACAGCTCTCCGAAGTCTATCATTCCCGCGCCGACCACTGCGACATCCCTCATAGCCGGTCACCCCGCGGGCGCTTGAACTTGAAGGAGTGGACCGGGAGGCCGTCCACGTCGAAGACGCGGCGGAAGTCGGCTTCGGCCTTCATCCCGATATCGATGTGCTCCGGGTCGGTCTCCGTGAACAGGCCGTAGACGCGGGCGGGGTCGCCGCCCGACGTCTGGGGGACGTCCATGATGGCGAGCGGGAGCGGTGTCTCGAACTCGTCCGGCAACCGTTGCTGGACGACGTAGGACTGGACGGTGCCGCGCTCTTCGAGTTCGGTGTCCGTCCACTCGCCCACGCTCTCGCAGCGCTTGCAGATGTCGCGGAACTCGGGGAAGCTCACCCAGCCGCAGGCGTCGCACTCGCGGGCGGCGAGGCGTTCGTTCGCGTCCCGGTCGCGGGTGAATGGGGGTTCGTACATCAGGCCGCACCTCCGCGGAAGCCGCGGTGTTTGCCGTACGGCACGTGCTCCTTGCTCTCGATGTAGTCGTCAGTGGTCATCTCGGGTGTTCCGTCGGTCGTGCGGTCGATGCTGAGCGCGTCGCAGCCGCCGGGGCCGTAGCCGGCGACGAGGACGGTGTCCCCGGCGTCCGCGGCGTCGAGGCCCGTGGCGAGGTCGAGGAGGACGCCGCCCGCGCCCGCGAACCCGACCGCGTCGAACGTCGAGTCGAGGTCGGCGTCGAGGTCGAGCGCGCCCGCGGCCTTCGACGCCCAGCGGCCGTCCGGAGCGGGGAGGGCCGCTCGGTCGAACGAGCCGTCGAGCCCGTTGACGGCGGTCGTGACGGCGTCGAGGTAGCGTTCGCGATTGAACCGGCCGTCGCCCGTCTCCGGGGGGCCATCAGACGGCGCGAACCGCCCGACGAACCCCGTGGTCGCGACCGCCGTCTCGCGGAGGTCCGCGACGCCGTCACCGGTTCCGAGGACGAGCGCACCCGCGCCCGCGCCGGCCGTCCGCTCGGCGCGCGTCCCCGCGTCGGCGGTGAGAACGTCGCTCGCGACCACCAGTGCCGTTTCGGCGCGCCCGGCCTCGACGGTGTCCCGCGCGGCGAGCACGGCGTTCGTCGCCGCCCGCGCGCTCCCCTGGAAGTCGGAGACGCGCGCGTCCCCGTCCGCGCCGACCGCGTACGCGACGTGCGCGGCGACCCCGCGCTCGTCGAAGTCGTCGCTCGTCGTCGCGGCGTACACCGCGTCCGGCGCGTCTACGCCGGCGTGCGAGAGCGCGTTCTTCGCGGCCTGCACGCCCAGCGTCGTGACGTTCTCGTCGTGCGCGGGGACGGCGGTCTCCCCGCCGCCCGCGCGCTCGCCGTACTGTTCGGCGATGGTCGACCGCTCGATCCGGTAGAGCGGCACGTAGGAGCCGTACCCCCGTATCGACACCATATCTAACGATACCCATAGATTCGCGCACAATAAATACCGATGTTCAACTAATCCGCCATTTCGATTTTTACTGGTGTGTTCGGGGCCGCCCCTGGGATTTATCATCATCATTGAAAAATGATACCGTATGACAGTATCCGACCGGCTCGACCCGTACCACTTCTACGAGGACGACTGGGACGATTACGACGCCCTGCGCGACGCCTTCGAGTGGGAGGTTCCGGATCGGTTCAACATGGCGCACTACGTCTGCGACCGCTGGGACGACGACGAGCGGGTCGCGCTGTACGCGGAGGACGGCGACCGCGAACGCACGCTCACGTTCGGCGACCTCGCGGACGCGACCGACCGGCTCGCGAACCACCTCGCCGCACGGGGCGTCGAACCCGGCGACCGCGTCGGCGTGAACGCCCCGCAGAAACCGGAGACGGTCATCGCGCACGTCGCCGCGTGGAAACTCGGCGCCGTCTCCGTCCCCCTCAGTACGCTGTTCGGCGTCGACGGCCTCTCCTATCGCCTCGACGACTCCGGAACCGTCGCGTGCGTGGTCGACGCGTCCAACGTCGACACGCTCCGGGACGTCCGCGACGACCTCGACGACCACCACACCGTCCTCACCGTGGACGTCGACGACCCCACCGGGGACGAGGCCGACCTCTGGGACGCCATCGACGATTCCTCCGCCGACTTCGATACCGCAGACACGGACGCCGAGGACGACGCGATCATCATCTACACGTCCGGCACCACCGGCGACCCGAAAGGCGTCCGGCACGCCCACCGCCTCCTCCTCGGCCACCTCCCACTCTTCCTCACCACCTTCTGCAACCTCGACCTCCGCGAGGACGACGTCGCGTGGACGCCCTCCGAGTGGGCGTGGGTCGCCTCCCTCTTCGACGTCGTCTTCCCCGCGCTCTACTACGGCCGGCCGGTCGTCGCCTCCGCCGGCGGCCAGTTCGACCCCGCGGACGCCTTCGAAACTATCGAGCGGTACGACGTCTCCCTCCTCTTCGCACCGCCGACCGCGCTCCGAATGATGATGCGGGTCGACGACCCCGACGAGACCTACGACACGGACGCGGTGCGCGTAATCTCGAGCGGCGGCGAATCCCTCGGGCAGAGCATCGTCGACTGGGGCGAAGACGTCTTCGCGGGCGCGGCCGTCCACGAGGGGTACGGCCAGACGGAGGCCAACCTCCTCATCGGGGACTGCACCGCGCTCACCGAGTTCCGCGAGGGGAAGATGGGGCTCGCCGGCCCCGGACACGACGTCCGCATCGTCGACACCGAAACGGCGGAACCCACGGTCGACTCCGGGGCGGTCGGCGAGATCGCGGTTCGGTACGACGGCGACCCCGTCTGCTTCAAGTCCTACCTGAACAAGCCCGAGAAGACGGAGCGGAAGGTCCGGAACGGCTGGCTGCTCACCGAGGACCTCGGGCGGATGGACGCTGACGGCTACGTCTCCTTCGTGAGCCGGAAGGACGACGTGATCATCTCTGCGGGCTACCGCATCGGCCCCGAGGAAATCGAGGAGAGCCTCGCCGGTCACGACGCCGTCGCGGACGCGGCCGTCATCGGCGTGCCGGACGACGAACGCGGCGAAATCCCGAAGGCGTTCGTCGTGCTCGCCGACGGCTACGACCCGAGAGACGACCTCCGCGAACGCCTGCAGTCGCACGTGAAGGAACGGCTCGCGAAGTACGAGTACCCGCGTGAGCTCGAGTTCATCGACGCCCTCCCGAAAACGACGACCGGGAAAGTACGGCGCGCGGACCTCCGCTAGTCCCAGTTGTGGAGCGCGTCGGCGAACACCTCCCGCACGTCCTCCTCGGTGACGGGCCGCGGATTCGTTCTGAGGAGGCGTTTCTGGGTGTCGACGGTCTGTTTCGCGAGCCAGTCCAGGTCGTCCTCGGTGACGCCCGCGAGTTCGTGGAGGCCGCTCGGCAGGACGTTCAGGTCTTTCTGTAGCTGAATGTACTGCTCCTTGAGCGCGTCCGCGGCTTCGCGGTTCGTCATGCCCGCGGTGTCCACGTCGAACATCTCCGCGAGGTCCGCGAACCGGCCGGGGTCGCTCGCGGAGTTGTAGTCGATAGTACTCGCGGGTGTGAGAACCGCGATCGTCTCGCCGTGGTTCGTGTGGTAGCGGTTCCCGACCGGGTACGCCATCGCGTGACAGAGGCTCGCGCCCGCCGTTAATCCCGCGATGGCGCCGAACAGCGCTCCCTGCAGCATGTTCTCCCTCGCTTCGAGGTCGTCGCCGTTGTGGACGGCGGTTCGGACGTTGTTCGAGAGGAGGTCGATGGCCTTCTCCGAGAACATCTCAGTCAGGGGCGTGCGGCCCGCGTAGACGGGGCGTTCGGCGGGGTCGGTCGCGCGCATCAGCGAGTCGTACTCGTGGGTCGTATAGCCCTCGATGGCGTGCCCGAGCGCGTCCATCGCCGTCTTCGCGGTGAGATCCGGCGGAAGCGTCGTGGTGAACGTCGGGTCGATCACCGCGGCGTCGGCGCGCACGTGATTGCTGGAGATGCCTTCCTTGATGTCTTTCTCCTCCACGGAGAGAATCGCGACGGGCGAGATCTCCGCGCCCGTTCCGGCGGTCGTCGGCATCAGCACGAGCGGCGGCCCCGAGTCCGTGACGGGTTCGCCCGCGCCCGTCGGCTCGGCGACGTAGTCCAGTGGCTCGCCGCCGTTCGCGACGATGGTGCGCGCGATTTTCGCCGTGTCCATGCAGCTTCCGCCGCCCAGTCCGACGTAGAAGTCGTAGCCGTCCTCGCCCTTCTCGTCACGCACGAACGCGACGCAGTCCTCCACGTCGGAGACGGACGGTTCGCGCTGTGAGTCGTCGTACACGTCCACCGCGAACCCGGCGTCGGTGAGGTTGTCGACGACGCGGTCGGCGTGCCCGAGTTCCACGAGCGTCTCGTCGGTGACGACGAGTCCGTGCGCGTCCTCCGGGACGCCGAGGTCGCCGAGCTGGAAGCCGAGTTCCTGTACCGAGTCTCGTCCGAACCGTATCTCCGGCATCTGGATGTGCCAGACCGACTCCGGGGAGAGGTCGTGGGAGTCAGCGGACACGGACCGCTCGTAGCTCATCTACGCCCACCCCTCCTGTATCCGCTCGAACTGCGCGGGGTCGTGTCCGTAGACGACCTCGGCGTCGTGGCGCCGTTCGAGGTCTTTGAGCCGCTGGAGGCTCTCGAACCAGTGCTGGTGGCTCCAGAGGAGGCCCGCGCCGAGCGGGGTCTCGTCGTCGTAGTTCTCGCTCTGGTAGATCTCGTCGCCCGCGAACACCACGGTTCCGTCGTCGTCGAGGTGAATCATCGTCCCGGTGAGCCCGGGCGTGTGGCCGGGGAGTCGGATGAACTCCGTGTCCTCGAAGTGCGACTCGCGGTCTTGGTGAATGATCTGCCAGTTCAGGTCGTGGTCGAAGTCGCCGAGGATGTACGCGCTACTTCCCTTGTCGGTCTTTGCGCTGTAGTACGCGAACTTCACCTCTTCCTCGTGGACGTAGACGGGAACGTCCGTGCCGTCGAAGTGGTGGAGACCGCCCGCGTGGTCGAGGTGGAGGTGCGTCTGAAACACCGCGTCGATGTCGTCCAGGCTGTATCCGGCGTCGTCGAGGTCGCCCTCGAGCGTGTGCTCGCGTACGTCGTGGGGGTAGAACGCCTGTTTCAGCCCCTCCGGCCAGTGACCGTCGAGGGCGTCCTCGTGGTTTCCGGTGTCCCAGAGGATGGTCGCCTCCGGGTGGTCGATGACGAGGTTCCACACCGGGATTTCGGCGTAGTCGGTGTCCGGATTCGGTTCGTCGTGTGACCCGAGTGTGTTCCCCTCGATGAGGTAGTTCAGGTCGCACTTCAGGCCGCCACGGTCGATAACGTCAATGGTAGCATCTACCATACAATTATGTTGGAAAATATTCGTAATAGTTCTAGGGGCGCTACCGGTACCGAGCGCTACTCGACCGGCCGGAACTTCACGCCGTACCGCGGCACGCCCTCCTGCTCGTAGAGTCGGCGCACCACGGCCTCGACGCGGTCGCCGCGCGAAACCTCGCTCGGGTCGCAGTCGCAGAACATCCCGGGGAGTCGCGCGCCCTCCGCCAGTTCGACGATGCCGGTGGCGAACGCGCCCTCCCGGGTCTGGTACTCGTCGAATTCGGGCGGCGCGCCGCCGGAGATGACCGTCACGGCCTGCACGGTTCCGGTGCCCTCGGGTTCGACTTCTTCGAAGTCGGCGTCCGCGTTACAGGACGCGCAGACGCCCTCGGCGGGGAAGTTGTGCGCGCCGCACTCAGGGCACTTCCCGAGCACGAGACGGTACCGGGAGTCGTTGCTCCGCCACCACGTCGGGAGGCTGACGTACGCTCCCATCAGGCGTCACCCCCGATGTGACCACGCTTGCGAGCGTACTGCGGGTAGTCGATACTCACGGTGTCGCGCTCGTCCGGAACGTCGAGTCGGCCGTCGAGGTGGACGGCGTCCGCGCCGTTCCCGCACCCGACGACGGCCACGTCCGTCTCGCCGGCGTCCCACGCGGCGAGCAGTCCGAACAGGGGGCTGGCCGCGCCCGTGTCGCCGAGGTCGTGCGCGCGCTCGTAGACCGCCGCGTCGCCCGCGACGGCCCGCGCGCCCCGGTAGGGGAGGCCGCCGTCGGGCGCGGTCGGTGCGAGCGCGTCCGGCGCCCCACTGAGTCCCGCGACGGCTTTCGCGAGACTGGTGCGGTATGCGTCGCGCTCGTACTCGGTCGCGCCGTACGTCTCCACGTCCCGCGACCCCCGCGGACGGTACCGCGTTCCCGGGAACTCCTCGGTGTAGGACGCGGTATCCCGAACGGTCACGTCGCCGTCGGGGCCGGCGACGAACGCCACCGCGCCCGCGCCGGCCGCGTGGTCGATTCCCTCGCTCGGGTCGCCGAACGGGCTGTCCGCCGCGACCGCGAGCGCCGGGCCGTCCGCGTCGAGCGCGTCCCGGAGCGCCCCCACGCCGCCCCGCGGACTCTGCGTGTGCGCGACCGCCGCGGCGTCGCGGGGGAGGCCGAGCAGTTCCGCGAGCGCGCCCGCCACGTCGCCCTCCGCGAGCGGCGGCGTCGTGGTGGCGAACGCGACGCGTTCGAGTTCTCTCCGGTCGGCCGTGCTGGCTTGGATGGCGTCCTGCGCCGCGGCGTGCGCCATCGTCACCGCGTCCTCGTCCGCGGCCGCGACGGCCTTCGTGTCGATGCCGCGCGCGTGAACGGACGCGAGCGCCGCGTCCAGTTCCTCGGTGCTGATGCGCGCTCGGGGCGTGTACACCCCGAGGGAGTCGAGCGCGTTCACGCCCATCCCTCCTCGAAGACATGCACCGCGACGGCGCCACCGCTCCCCCCGACGTTGTGCGTCAGGCCGCGGGAGAGCCCCGAGACCTGACGGTCGCCGGCCTCGCCGCGGAGTTGTTTGAACACCTCCACCACCTGCCCGCCGCCGGTCGCGCCGATGGGGTGGCCCTTCGCCTTCAGGCCGCCGGAGAGGTTCACGGGGCGCTCGCCGTCGGGTTCGGTCGCGCCGGACGCGACGTACGGCCCGCCCTCGCCGCGCTCGCAGAACCCGAGATCCTCGTACGCGAGGAGTTCCGCGATGCTGAAGCAGTCGTGGACCTCCGCGAACTCCACGTCCTCGGGGCCGATGTCGGCCTCGTCGTACGCCTGTTCGGCGGCGCGCTGGGTCGCCGGAATCTCGGTGAGGGTCGGCCGCTGGAACAACCCGACGCGGCCGCTCGACTGGCCCGCGCCCGCGATGCGAATCGGATTGTCGGTGAGTTCCTCCGCGGCGTCCCGGGACGCCACCAGGACCGCGCTCGCGCCGTCCGAGGTCGGACAGCAGTCGAACAGGTTCAGGGGATCCGCGACCGCGGGCGCGTTCATCGCGTCCGCCAGGGTCGTCTCGAACCCCAACTGGGCGTGCGGGTTCTTCGCGCCGTTCGCGTGGTTCTTCACCGCGACTCGCGAGAGGTGTTCGCGCGTCGTTCCGTGCTCGGCCATGTGCGCGTCCGCCATCTGCGCGTACACGCCGGAGAACGTCGTGCCGGCCATGCGCTCCCACTCCGTCTCGCCGGAGACGCCGAGCCACTCGCCGGTGCGCTCGCTACTCACGTCGTTCATCACCTCGAACCCGCCCGCGAGCGCCACGTCAGCGACGCCCGCGCGCACGGCGAGCACGGCCTGTCGGAGCGCGACGCCGCTCGCCGCACAGGCGTTCTCGACGCGCGTCGTCGCCGTGCCGTTCAATCCCGCGAACTCCGTGACGGCGGGGCCGGGAAGCCCCAGCTGGCGGCCGCCGACGCCGAGCGTGCCGACGTACGCCTCGTCCACCGACTCGCGGTCGAACTCCGCGTCGACGGAGTCGACCGCCGTGTCCACGGCCTCCTTGAACAGGGAGCGATACGACTCGCGCGGGAACGACCCGTAATCCGTCTGACCCGCGCCCACGACGTACACGTCGTTCATACGGTCGGGTTTCCCGGGGCTGATTCAAAACGGTTCCTCCTGCGGTCACCAACGGGGACGACCGCCCTACGCCCGCAGGCGACCCGCGACCGCCGCCATCGCGTCGTCCGCGACGGCCACGCTGTCCGTGAGGCTGAGGAAGCCGTGCGCCATCGAGGGATAGTGGTGGTGTTCGACCGGCGTTCCCGCGTCGCCGAGCGCGTCGGCGTACGCCGCACCGTCGTCCCGGAGCGGGTCGTGGCCCGCCGTCACCACTGTCGCGTCTGGGAGGCCCGAGTGGTCGCGGGCGCGGAGCACGCTCGCGTACGGGTTCGCGGCGTCCACGGGACTCCGCACGTACTGCTCCCAGAACCACTCCATGTCCGCCCGGGTGAGTAACGGGCCGTCGGCGTTCTCGCGGTAGGAGTCGGTGTCGAACGCGTGGTTCGTGATGGGGTAGAGGAGCGCCTGCTGGGAGATATCCGGGCCGTCGTGGTCGCGGGCGCGGAGCGCGACGGCGGCGGCGAGGTTCCCACCCGCGCTCGTTCCCGCGACCGCGAGGTCGCCCGCGCCGCCGAACGTCCCGGCGTGCTCGCTCACCCACGCCAGGGCGGCGTACGCGTCGTCCAAGCCCGCCGGGAACGGGTGTTCGGGCGCGAGCCGGTAGTCCACGGACACGACGACGCGGTCGGTGCGCGCCGCGAGTTCCCGGCAGAGGTCGCCCGCCGAGTCGAGCGTTCCGAGCGTCCACCCGCCGCCGTGGTAGAACACGAGCGTCCCCGCCGGGCCGTCCGTATCGCGGTAGACGCGCAGGGGTATCTCGCCGCGCGGCCCCGGGATTGCGAGGTCACGCGTGAACGCGACGGTTCTCGACGCACCGCCGAACACGTCGTCCTCCACGCGGCGCGCGGACGCGACGCTCATCGCGTGCCACGGCGGAACGCCCGTCGCCGCTATCTCCCGAATTTCGGCCGCCAGGTCGTCGTCCAGCGTCACGGGCGACCCGACGCGGCCCCGCCTAATAGACTCCCGGGACGAGGCGGTCGGGGACGCGCTCGCAGTAGTCGTCGTAGCCGTCGAGTTCGCGGCGGAGCGCGCGCTCCTCCACGCGGATGCGGTACGCGTATCCCGCGCTGACGCCCGCGGCGACCGCGGCGACGCCCGGCCACGTGCCGAGCGAGAGCGCGACGCCGAGGAGTGCGACGAACCCGCCCGTGTAGGCGGGATGGCGGACGACGGCGTACGGCCCGCGCGCCACGACCGACTGGTCGTCTCTCACGGTCACCGACCGGTCGAAGGCGTCGCCGAGCGTGCGGATGCTGTACCAGCGGAGTGCGACCCCCGCGAGCGTCGCGAGCACGCCCGTCCAGAACGCGGGAACTGCGAGCCCGCCGAACGTCGCCCACGCCGGCGCGCGGAACGCGAGCCAGAACGCGACCGCGAACCCCGCTCCTACCGCGACGGACAGCACGACCCGCGAGTTCGCGTCGAGGTCGGGGCCGCCCTCGCTCCCGCGCGCGTCGTCCACCAGTTCGGGGACGATCCAGGCGGCGTACACCGCGCCGAGCACGTACACGTACGGCGACGTGAGGCCGACGACAGTCACGTCCGTGGCGTCGCCGCCCGCGGTGAAAAAGTCACTCCTCCAGCAACTGCGGTTTCCCGAACGGCAGACTCCCGAACAGGGCGTAGTGGACGAGGGTTGCCGCGACGAACAGGACGGCGAGCACCGACAGCAGGCGTTTCGCGTTCATACCCGTACGTGGTTGTCGATCGCCATAACCGTTGTCCGACGACCGGAATCCCACATCGCTAAACGTCGCCGGACGATACCGGTGGGTGATGTCCGAGAGAGACCTCGAACGGAACCTGACGTCCATACACAGCATCGCCGTCATCGTCGGCACCATGATCGGCGCCGGCATCTTCGTCGTCACCGGCGAAGCCGCCGCCATCATGGGGCCGGCGGTGCCGCTCGGCTTCCTCGTCGGCGTCCCCGTCGTCCTCGCGACCGCAGTCGTCTACTCCGTGTACATGAGCGGCCCGCTCGGCGACCACCCGGGCGGCGCGTACATGCACATCTCCAGGACGTGGAACTCCACGCTCGTCGGGTACGTCTTCATCTGGCTGAAGACGGTGGCGTTCATCGGCGCGCAGGCCGTCTTCGCCACCGGGTTCGGGAACGCGATGGGGTACTGGCCCGTCTTCGACTTCCTCGGCGCGACCGAGTGGGCGGTCGTCTTCCTCACCGCGTTCTACCTGATTCACCTCGTCGGCGTGGACGTGTTCGGGCGCACGCAGGCCGCGATGACCGGCGTCCTCGTCGCCATCCTTCTCCTGCTCGGCCTCCCCGGACTGCTCTACGTCCAACCCGGGAACTTCACGCCGCTGTTCCCCGCGGAGAAGTTCGGGAGCGGGTTCGTCGCGCCCTTCGTCGCCGGGACGAGCGCCATCTTCTTCTCCTACATCGGCTTCGAGTCGCTCGCGCAGACCGCGGGCGAGACCGAGAACCCCCGCGAAACCCTCCCGAAGGTGTTCACGGGGAGCGTGCTCGTCGTCGGCGCTATCTACCTCCTCGTGAGCGTCGTCGTCATCGGCGTCCTCCCCTGGCCGGCCGTCGCCGCGTCCAGCACGCCGCTCACCGACGCCGCCGCGACGTACTTCCCGGTCGGGACGGCCGGCATCGTCGCCGTGGGGAGCATCCTCGCGTACGCCACCACCGCGAACTCGGGGTACGTCGCCCCCTCCCGCATCCTCTACAGCCTCGGCCGCGACGGCCTCATCCCGGACGCCCTCACGCACGTCAACGACCGGTTCGGCACGCCCGACGTTGGCCTCACCATCACGTGGGGAATCTCGGTCGCGCTCGTCGCCACGTCCACGTTCAGTTACGCGCTGAACGTCGCGCTCGGCGCGCTCGTCCTGATGTACCTCGCGCACTCCCTCTCCGCCGTCGCGCTCCCGCACGTCAACCCCGGCCTCTACGAGCGCAGCAACCTCCAGCTCTCCCCCGCCGCCCTCGCCGGTGTCGGCCTGTTCAGCGCCGCAGCGATGGCCGTGTTCGCCTGGCAGACGCTCTCCGTCGGCTCCATCGGGAGCGCGCTCGACCTGCTCGCCGCCGGCCGACTCGGCGACGCGCTCCTCGCGAACAACGTCCTCCTCCTCGCCGCCTGGCTGCTCGTCGGCCTCACACTCTACGCCGGCTACCGCGCCCGCACCGACGACGCGATCCCGGACGCGCTCCCCGTCGGCTTCCTCGACGAGGAGTGAGGAAGGCATACGGCGCTTCCGTCCCCAGGTTCGGTATGGACACGACACGGGAGGCCGCCCGCGAGCGCGACGCGGCCGACCCCCTCGCCGCGTACCGCGACCGCTTCAGCGTGCCCGACGACTACTACGTCGACGGCAACTCCCTCGGCCCGCTCTCGCAGGACGCCGAAGCCGCGCTCGACCGCGTCGTCGAGGAGTGGCGCGACCTCGGCATCCGCGGCTGGCTCGACGGCGACCCGCCGTGGTTCCGGTACGGCGAGTATCTGGGAAGCCGCCTCGCCCCGCTCGTCGGCGCGCGCGAGCACGAGGTCGTCGCCGCGAACAGCACCACCGTCAACATCCACACGCTCGTCGGAACGCTCCTCAACGGCCTCGACGACCCGTTGGTGCTCGTGGACGAACTCAACTTCCCCACGGACACGTACGCGGTTCGCGCCCAGCTCCGGAATCGCGGGTTCGACCCCGACGACCACACCGTCGTCGTCGAGAGTTCGGACGGGCGGACCATCGACGCGGCGGACGTAGAAGCCGCCCTCACCGACGACGTGGACCTCGTCTTCCTGCCATCGGTGCTCTACCGGAGCGGCCAGCTCCTCGACCTCGGACGCATCACGGCGGCCGCACACGCCCACGACGCGTACGTCGGGTTCGACCTCGCGCACTCCGTCGGCGTCGTCCCCCACGCCCTCCACGACCTCGGCGTCGACGTCGCCGTCTGGTGCAGCTACAAGTACCTGAACGCCGGCCCCGGCTCTATCGCCGGACTCTACGTCCACGAGCGCCACTACGAGCGCACGCCCGCGCTCGCCGGCTGGTGGGGTCACGAGAAGGACACCCAGTTCGAGATGCGGGACACCTACACGCACGCGCACACGGCGGGCGCGTGGCAGATCGGCACCGTCCCCGTGTTCGCCGCCGCCCCCCTCGACGGCAGCCTCGACGTGGTCACGGACGCCGGCATCGATGCCATCCGCGAGAAATCCGTTGCGCTCACCGACTACCTCATCAGCCTCGTGGACGACCGCCTCGGCGGCGACTTCTCGGTGGGGACGCCCCGCGACCCCGACCAGAGGGGCGGCCACGTCGCCGTCGAACACCCCGACGCCGCCCGCATCACCGAAGCCATGAAAGACCGAGGCGTCGTCGGCGACTTCCGCCCGCCGAACGTCTTCCGCGTCTGCCCGAGCCCGCTCTATACGCGCTTCGAGGACGTGTACGACGTCGTCGAGGAACTCCGGACGGTCGCGGAGACCGACGCGCACCGGGCGTACTCGCTCGACGGGAGCGTCACCTAGGGCTAAGTCCCTCCCCCGACGATGGCGGGTATGGAGTTCGACCTCTCCGGGAAGACGGTAGTCGTCACGGGCGGGACGCGCGGCATCGGTCGTGCCATCGCCGAAACGTTCGCGGACGCGGGCGCCGACGTGGTTCCGACCTCGCGCAGTCACGACGACGTGCAGGACGCCGCGGACGCGATGCGGGAGTACGGCGTCGAGTCGCTCGCCGTCCCGACGGACGTGACCGACGAAGCCGCTATCGAGCGCCTGTTCGCCGACACCGCCGCCGAACTCGGGAGCGTGGACGTGGTCGTGAACAACGCCGGCGTCAACCCCGACGGCGCGCTCGGCCCGCCGGAGGACGTGGAGACCGAGGACTTCGACTTCGTGACGGACGTGAACCTCCGCGGCGCGTTCCTCTGCGCGAAACACGCCGCCGAACACCTCCAGGACGCGGGCGGGTCGCTCGTGAACGTCGCCAGCGTCGGCGGGCTGGTGGGACTGCCGCGCCAGCACCCCTACGTCGGGTCGAAGCACGGCCTCGTGGGGCTGACGAAGTCGATGGCGCTCGACTGGGCGCCCGACGTGCGCGTGAACGCGCTCGCCCCCGGGTACGTCAGCACCGACCTCACGGAGGAACTGGAGGAGAACGACCGCCTCCGGGAGTCCATCGAGCGCCGCACGCCGCTCGGGCGGTTCGCGGAGCCCGCGGAGATCGGGGGGCCGGCGGTGTTCCTCGCGAGCGACGCGGCCGCGTACGTCACGGGCGAAGTCCTCAGCGTGGACGGCGGGTGGACCGCGCGCTGACCCGGCCTGCTACGCGCCACCACACACTCCTCGACACGCTTCAGTATGGCGAAAAGTCGCATGCCATACAGCAACATACTTATTGTTCATGGGGGTTCTACGTGCTACCGGGTGCGGATTACCAATGGTTAACGACTCCCACGAAGACATGCATCGCGCGACGGACGACCGTCGCTTCGCCGAGTTCGACCGCCGAGACTTCCTGAAGGCAAGCGGAGTCGCGGGGGCCGCGGGCCTCACCGGATTCGCTGGCTGCATGGGTGGCGGCGGCAGCGACACGATAACGTTTGGCGCTATCCACCTGCTCTCCGGGTTCGCCGCGGTCTACGGCGAATCCGCCCAGCTCGGGTACGAGATGGCTCGCGAGGAGATAAACGACGCCGGCGGCATCGACGGGAAGCAGATCGACGAACTCCTCTACCGGGACAGCGAGGGCGACGGCCCGACCGGCGTGGAGGCCGCGCGCTCGCTCGTCCAGGAGGAGAACGTCGACGGCCTCGTCGGCCTCGACTCAAGCGGCGTCGCGCTCTCCGTCGCGCCCGTCGTGAAGCAACTCCAGACGCCGTTCATGGTCACGCACGCCGCGACGCCCTTCGTCACCGCGACGAACGGCCCGAACGCGGTCGGCAACGACTACGTCTTCCGCGACGGCGTGAACCTCGCGCAGAACGTCTACGGCGCGTCCGTCACCGCGAGCGAGACCGACGCGACGACGTGGACGACCATCGGCCCGAACTACGCCTTCGGAACCCAGACGTGGGACTACTTCAAGGCGTTCACGCAGGGCATGGACCTCGGGTACGAGTACCTGGAGGACGCGACCGCGTACCCGGCGCTCGGCGCCGGTGACTTCACGCCGTACATCAACAAGGTGTTGAACGCGGATCCGGACGGCGTCATCACGAGCCTCTGGGGCGGCGACCTCATCACGTTCATCAACCAGGCGAAGAACTCGAACTTCTTCGAGCAGATAGACAACGTCCTCATGACGGTCGGCGCGGCGACGGACGTGCTCCGCCCGATGGGGAACAACATGCCGAACGGCCTGCAGGCCGGGACGCGGTACTGGTTCGGGGCACCCGAAACCGAGGAGAACAATACGTTCGTCCAGAACTTCCGCGACCGGAACAACGGCCGCTACCCCTCGTACAACGCGCAGAACGCGTACACCGCGCTCTACCTCTACAAGGAAGCGATCGAGGCCGCGGGGAGCACGTCGCCCGACGACATCATCAGCCAGTGGGACGGCATGGAGTACGGCGCGCCCGTCGGGGACTTCACGATCAACTCCCAGAGCAACCAGGCCGTTCTGCCCGCGGTCTGGGGGACGACGAGTTACTCCCAGGAGAAGGGCATCACCGTCCTCGACCCCGTCAACCGCATCGACGCACCGGCGGAGGATCTGCGGACGCTCCTCGAAGGAACCGACCTGCCTGCTGGAGTCTAACCCAGCATGGCGCTACCGATTCAAGAGATACTCACCGGACTGAGCCTGGGGAGTCGCTACTTCCTCGTCGCCATCGGCCTCAGTCTCATCTTCGGCGTGCTCGGCGTGCTGAACTTCGCGCACGGCGCGCTCTACATGATCGGCGCGTACGTCTCCCTGACGGTCGTGCAGAACGCCACCGGAAACTTCTGGGTGGGGCTGATCGCGGCCGGTCTCGCGGTCGGCGCGGTCGGCGCGATCATCGAGATGGGGCTGATTCGGCGCGTGTACGACCGCGACGAACTCGACCAGCTCATCCTCACGTTCGCGCTGGTACTCATCATCTCCGACCTCACGCGAACCGTCTGGGGGTCGGGAAACCAGACGATGGCGACGCCCGAACTCCTCGCGTCGAACGTCCAGTTCCTCGGCACGAGCTACCCCGCGTACCGGCTGTTCGTCATCGTCGTCGGGTTCGCCGCGATGGGCGTGTTCTGGTACGCCATCCAGCGAACCTACCTCGGACGGCTCGTGCGCGCCACGTCCAGCGACCGCGACATGGCCGCGTTGCTCGGCGTGAACGTCCCACGGCTCTACACGGGCGTGTTCTTCGCCGGGAGTTTCCTCGCCGGTATCGGGGGCGCGCTCGCCGCCCCGATGCAGGCGTTTACGCCCGCGCTCGGCGACCAAGTCATCATCAACGCGTTCATCATCGTCGTCATCGGCGGCCTCGGATCGTTCACCGGGGCGTTCGTCGGCGCGATGTTCATCGGCCTCCTGCAGAGCTTCGGCGTCCTCGTCGCATCGGGCGTCGGCCAACTCCTCCCGTTCCTCGCAATGATTCTCGTACTCATCTTCAGACCGGAAGGACTGTTCGGGGGTGAAGAACAGTGAGCAACGAAACGATTCTCGGGCTTCCCGCGCGACGCACCGCAATCGTCGCGTTCGCCCTGCTCGTCGTCGCCCCGTTCGTCCTCCCCACGTTCCAGACGTACGTACTGTCGGAGGTGCTCGTGCTCGCGCTGTTCGCGACGGCCTTCAACCTCCTCTACGGGTACACCGGACTGCTGTCGTTCGGGCACGCGATGTTCTACGGGGGCGCCGGCTACGCGCTCGGCATCTTCCTCCGTGACGTCGCGCCCAGCCTCCCGTTCGGCGGCGCGACGCCGCTCGTCGCGTTCGTCGTCGCGGCGGTCCTCGGCGTTCTCGTCGCGACGGCCATCGCGATTCCGGTCGGCTACCTGAGCGTTCGACTGGAGGAGATCTACTTCGCGATGCTGACGCTGTCGTTCAGCATGGCGCTGTATACGCTCGTGAATCAGAACTACTTCGGCGTCACGAACGGCAGCGACGGGATTCTCGTCCTGCTCAACACGGCGAACCTGTTCGGGTTCACGCTCTCGCTCTACGACAGGGTGACGTACTACTTCGTCATCCTGCTCGTCGTCGCGCCCGCGATGTACATCCTCTGGCGGGTGGCGAACTCGCCGTTCGGCCTCGTTTCGGAGGCCATCCGGGAGAACTCGGAGCGCGCGTCCGGCCTCGGCATCGACGTTCGGCGCCACCAGTGGGCGGCGTTCGTGCTCTCGGCCGTGTTCACGGGTATCGCGGGCGTGCTCGTCGCGCCACTGCACAGTTCGCTCTCGCCCGGCGCGAGCCTGCACTGGTCGATCAGCGCCGAACCCGTCATCATGACCGTGTTCGGCGGGCCGTACTCGTTCATCGGCCCAACGGTCGGTGCGCTGTTCTACCGGTACATCCGGTGGGGCATCACGCAGTTCCCGATGCTCGAAGCGCACTGGCAGCTCGTGTTCGGGGCGCTCATCCTCGTCATCGTGGTGTTCGCGCCGCGCGGCGTCTCCGGCCTCCTGAAGTGGGCCGTCAAGCGCGTTCGCGGGGACGGAGGTGAGTCGACGTGACGACCGTTCTCAGGACGGAAGACTTGCGCCGCGAGTTCGGCGCGCTCTGCGCGGTCGACGACGTCAGCGTCGAGATAGACTCGGAGGAAGTCACGTCCATCATCGGGCCGAACGGCGCGGGGAAGACGACGTTCTACAACCTCCTCTCCGGCCGCCTCGACCCGACCGCGGGCGAGGTGTTCCTCCGGGGGCGCAGCGGCGACCTGGAGAACGTCACCGGCCTGCCGCCGCACGACATCGCACAGCGCGGCCTCTCCCGCGCGTACCAGATTAACAACAACTTCGAGGGGTTGTCCGTGCTGGACAACCTCCGGGTCGCGCGCGTCAGCGCGACCGACCGCTCGTCCGAACTCCTCTCGCGGTACCACGAGGACGAGGAACTCCGGGATGCCGCCGAGGAGGTTCTCGAACTCACCGGTCTCTCCGACGTGGCCGAGACGGAGGCGTCGAACCTCAGTCACGGCGACAAGCGGAAGGTCGAGATAGCGCTCTCGCTCGCGACCGACCCCGCGGTCGTCCTCCTCGACGAACCGACCGCGGGCATGAACCCCTCGGAGTCCGAGGAGATGGTCGAACTCATCAAGGAACTGGACGAGACGACGGACACGACGTTCGTCCTCACCGAACACGACATCGACATGGTTCTCGAAATCAGCGACCGCATCCTCGTCCTGCACCGGGGCGAACTCATCGCGAACGGCACGCCGGACGAAGTGATGGCGAACGAGGACGTGACCACGGCCTACCTGGGTGAGCGCCAATGACGGAGGGCGACCGCGTGCTCACCGTCGAGGGAGTGCACGCCTACTACGGGAACAGCCACATCCTCCACGGGGTCGATCTCGACCTCGACGAGGGCGAAGTCGTCACGCTCCTCGGACGGAACGGCGCGGGGAAGACGACGACGATGCGGAGTATCGTCGGCGTCGTCCCGCCCCGCGAGGGAACCGTGACGTACCGCGGCCAGCAGATAAGCGGGATGGACGTGGACGCCATCTCCGACCTCGGCGTCAAACTCGTGCCGGAAGACCGGCGCGTGTTCCCGACGCTCACCGTGCAGGAGAACCTCTCGCTCGCGAAGCGCCTCGCGCCCGCGAGCGACCGCACGGTCGACGAGATGTACGACATCTTCCCGGTGCTCGCGGAACTGAAGTCGAGCAACGGACAGAACCTCAGCGGGGGCGAACAGCAGATGCTGTCCGTCGCCCGCGCGCTCGTCCAGGATCCGGACGTGCTCCTCCTCGACGAACCGACGGAGGGCCTCGCGCCCGTCATCGTGGACGACCTGCGCGAGGTTCTCAACGACGTCGTGGAGCAGAACGTCACGGTGCTCCTGACCGAACAGAACGTCCAGTTCGCGTTCGACCTCGCGGAACGCGGCTACATCATCGACAAGGGCGAAATCGTCTTCGACGGCGAAATCGAGGAGATAGAGCAGCGCGAGGATCTCCTCGAGGACTACCTCTCGGTCTCCAGTGGTGAACTCGAATAGATGAGTACGGATCTCACGCTCCGCCCGTTCTTCTGGCGGGCGACACGGCTCTTCCCCGAGAAACGCATCGTCTCCCGGACGCACGACGGCCGGTTCGAGTACACGTACGCCGAGTTCGGTGACCGCGTTCGCCGGCTCGCGGGCGCGCTCACCGAACTCGGCGTCGAGCAGGGCGACCGCGTCGGCACGCTCGGCTGGAACCACCACCGGCACTTCGAGGCGTACTACGCCGCCCCGCTATTGGGCGCGCAGCTCCACACGGTGAATCTCCTGCTGCACGACGACCACCTCGAACACATCGTCACCGACGCGGCTGACGACGTGCTTCTGGTGGATCCGGACGCGTTCGAGGACGTCGAACGCCTCCACGACTCGTTCGAGTCGGTTCGCCATATCGTCGTGATGGACGACGAGGTGCCGGAGACGGAGCTCTCGAACGTGCACGCGTACGAGAACCTCGTCGACGACGCGGATCCCGTAGAGTCGTGGCCGGACGTGTCGGAAGACCAGCCAGCAGGCATGTGTTACACGTCGGGGACGACGGGCAAACCGAAGGGCGTCGAGTACACGCAGAAGATGATTTACTCGCACGCGATGATGACGATGACGCCCGCCGCGCTCGACATCGCGGAGGACGACGTGGTGATGCCGGTCGTCCCGATGTTCCACGTGAACTCCTGGGAGTTCCCGTACGCCGTCACGATGGCGGGCGCACGCCAGGTGTATCCCGGGCCGTCGCCCGACCCCGCGGATCTCGTGCGCCTCATCGAGGAGGAGGGCGTGACGCTCACCGCGGGCGTTCCGACCGTCTGGATCAACGTCCTCGACTACCTCGACGACCACGACGCCGACCTCAGCAGCCTCGAGCGCATCGTCGTCGGCGGCAGCGCCGCGCCGAAGGGCGTGATGGAGCGCTACGAGGAGGAGTACGGCGTCGCCATCGAGCACGCGTGGGGAATGACGGAGACGATGAGCATCGGCTCCGTCAGCCGCCCGAAGTCCACGATGGACGTCTCGCGGAGCGAGGAGTACGACCTCCGCGCGACCCAGGGCCTCCTCTCGCCCGGCCTCGAAATGCGGGTCGTGAACGACGACGGCGAGGACGTCCCCTGGGACGGCCAGACGCCGGGCGAACTGCTCGTGCGCGGCCCGACCGTCGTCGACGAGTACTACAACCGCCCCGAAGCCAACGAGGAGGACTTCCAGGACGTTCCCGGGAGCGCCGCGACCGGGAGTACGGAAGACGGGTCTTCCGAAAGGTGGCTGAAGACGGGGGACATCGTCGTGGTGGACGAGGACGGCTACCTCGAAATCGTCGACCGCGCGAAGGACGTCATCAAGTCCGGCGGCGAGTGGATTTCGAGTATCGAGCTGGAGAACCAGTTGATGTCGCACGAGGACGTGGTGGAGGCCGCGGTCATCAGCGTCCCCCACGACACCTGGCAGGAACGCCCGCTCGCGTGCGTCGTCCGCCGCGACGGCAGCGACATCGGGGTCGAGGAACTCCGAACTTTCCTCGAATCGGAGTTCCCGTCCTGGTGGCTGCCCGACGACGTGGTGTTCGTCGACGAGGTGCCGAAGACCGCGACCGGGAAGTTCGACAAGAAGGTTCTCCGCGACCGGTTCGACGACCCCGACCTCCCCTACACGCCCGGGGAGGACTAGGGGTCGAGCGCCGCCACGTCTTCTTCTGTCGCCTCGACGAGACCGCCGTGATAGCAGAGCACGCGGTCGTACTCGTACTCCGCGAGGTGAGTCACCGACTCGTACGCTCGTTCGAGGTCGGGCGTCACGCGCTCGTTCGGCCCCTCCACGCCGTTCTCGCCGCCGATGAGCGCGTCCCCGGCGAGCAGGAGGTCGGCGTCGGGGACGTGCAGGGAGACGTGGCCGGGCGTGTGACCGGGCGTCTCCACGACCTCGACGGGGCCGGCGCTCGCGGTGAACGTGACGCCCTCGACGAGTTCCACCGCCACGTCCACGGGCGGGTAGCGTTCGCCGCCGCCCTTGATGGGCTCCTGGCGGCCGTCGATGGCGGGTACGTCGCTCCCGTGCGCCATCGTCACCGCGTCGGTGTCCGCGAGGAGGTCGGCGGCCGCGCCGACGTGGTCGCCGTCCTGATGCGTGAACAGGAGGATGGACACGTCGTCCACGTCGTGCCCGAGTTCGTCGAGCGCCGCTCGCACGTCGTCGGACTGGTTCGGGAGGCCGGCGTCCACGAGGACGACGCCGTGGTCGGTCTCGATGGCGACCGCGTGGAACACGCGCGTCCCGTCGTCGGTCGTCAGCGGTAGTTCGAGGTCGTAGACGCCCGTGGCGAGTTCCGTGACCATAGCGGGGTGTCGCGCGCCCACTGGGTAAAGCCACCCGCCGCTGCGGCGCTCACCGGGACGCGAACACCGATACGGCTCGATGCCGTACGGCGCGTGTGAGCCTCAGGATTCGACGGTACGAACCCGGCGACCGCGACGCCGCGGACGCCGTCATCGAAGCCGCGCTCCGGCACGCGAACGCCTACTTCGAGGACGCGCCCGCGCTCGTGGACGGCGACCGCATCGCGGAGTACGTCGAGTCCGGCGGCGAGTTCCTCGTCGGACTGCTGGACGGCGAGCTGGTGGCGACCGCCGCGTTCCGCCCGCCGAAGGGCGTCGCCGCCGACCTCGTCACTGTCACCGAGCACACTGCGGAGGTGAAGCGGATGCACGTCCATCCGGACCACCACCGCCGGGGGTTCGGGCAGGCGATGTACGACGAACTCGAAGCGCGTGCGGCGGACGCCGGACACGCGCGACTCGCCCTCTCCACGAGTGCCCGCCAGGAACCCGCGCACGCCTTCTACCGGCAGAACGGCTACGAGCAGACCGCGCGCACCAGCGTCGAAATCGACGGCGGCGACCTCGGGATTCTCGTGTTCGAGAAATCCCTTTCGACTCGGCGTTCCTGATACGTGCTGGACGACGCTGATATCGTGTAACCCGCATACTCACACGTACACTATGGTGGAGGGCCCTGGCGAGATGACGAACACCCGCGCATGCCGGACTCGGTTCCCGACGAACTGCTAGCGTATCTGCGCGAATCGCTCGGCGCGAACTTCCACGGGGTCGCACACTACGACCGAGAAACAGTCACCACCCAGCTCTCGCCCGACGTGAGCGGGTCACTCGGCGAGGAAACGCTGGCGGATATCGCGGACGACCTCCGCCTCATGGACGTGGGGCGGACCGCGCAGGAGTCGCTCTACAGCCTCGGATCGCTATACTGCACCATCCGCGCGTTCGACGACGCGCTCCTCCGCCACTTCATTCAGGGTGACGAACGCGGCACGCTCGTCTCGCTCGAACCCGAGACCGCGCCCGGACTCACCGACTTCATCTACGACGTCCTCCACATCCTCCACGAACACTCCGCGCAGGAGATATCGCGCGCGCCACACTGGCGCGCCGAGTGAGCGGCCTACGTTTCTTCGAAGTCGAGCGCGGCGGAGTTGATGCAGTAGCGCTTCCCGGTCGGATCCGGGCCGTCTTCGAAGACGTGACCGAGATGGCCGCCGCACTCCGCGCATCGAACCTCGATGCGGCGCATCCCCATGCTGTCGTCGTCCCGGAACTCCACGCTTCCCTCGACGGCGTCGTAGAAACTCGGCCAGCCCGACCCCTCGTCGTCGAACTTCGTCTCGGAGTCGAACAGCGTCGTCCCACAGCCCGCGCAGACGTACGTGCCGTCGTCGTCCTTCCCGACGAACTCGCCCGTGAACTTTCGCTCGGTTCCCGCCTCGCGGAGGATGCGGTACTCTTCGTCCGTGAGTTCCGCGCGCCACTCCGCGTCGGATTTCTCGACCATACCCCGTGTAGTGCGTGGAGGGTAAGGAGGGTTGCGTCCGACCCCCCGAGGTTTTGCCGGTAGTCCGCGAACCACGGGGTATGTCCGACCTCGTCTGCGACGCCTGCGGGAACACGTACCCCGACGGCGACCGCCAGCACTGCGACTGCGGGGAGACGCTCTGGTACGAACTCGCGACCGACTTCGCGTGGCCCGAGACTTCGGGAAGTCTCTGGGCGTACAGCGACCTCCTGCCGGCGAGCAATCCCGTGGGAATCGAGCGCGCGGCCGGGGGCACGCCGCTCGTGCGTGCGCCCCGTCTCGACGACTACGCCGGCTGTCGGGTGCGCGTGAAGGACGAGTCCGCGAACCCGACCGGGTCGTTCAAGGATCGGGGAACGGCGGTCGCCACGGCCGCGCTCCGCGAACGCGGCGCGGACGCAATCGGCACCGTCAGTCACGGGAACATGGCGATGAGCACCGCCGCGCACGCCGCGAGCGCCGGCATGGACGCCGTCGTGCTCGTCCCCGACGGGATCCCCGAGGAACGCCTCGGGCACATCGCGCGCTACGACCCCGAACTGTACGCCGTCTCTGGCGACTACGGACGGCTCTACGAGGCATCGTTCTCGCTCTCGCCGACGTTCGTCAACTCCGACTCCCCGCTCCGCGTCGCCGGTCAGAAGACCACCGTCGTCGAACTCCTCCACCAGTTCGACGGCGTCCCGGACGCCGTCGTCGTCCCCGTCTCCTCCGGCGGGCACGCGAGCGGCACGTGGAAGGCCGTGCGGGAACTCGACGCCGCCGGCGCAATCGAGTCCGTTCCCGAACTCCACTTCGCGCAGGCCGCCGCCTGCGACCCCATCGCACGCGCCTACCGGAACGGCGACGAGACCATCTCGCCCATCGACAATAGTACGGAGACTGTCGCGTACTCCATCGCGAACGCCGACCCGCCGAGCGGGACTCGAGTGCTTCGCGCCGCCCGCGACACCGGCGGGAGCGTGCGCTCCGTGGACGACGACGCCATCCTCGACGCGCAGCGCGCGCTCGCCGAACGCGCCGGGCTCGCTGTCGAGGCCGCGTCCGCCACGTCGCTCGCCGCCGTCCGCGAACTCACCGAGTCGGGACGACTCGACGAGGCCGACGACGTGGCGGTCGTCGCCACCGGCACGGGCTTCCGCGAACGCCCGCCGACGCCCGACACCGTCGCGCGCGTCACACAGACTGCGCTCCGCGAACGCCTCCGCTAGTCCCGGAACGCGACCGCCTGCGCGTCCGCCTCCCGCACCCGCACGCCCTTCTCGGAGAGATGGCGCGTCCGCCGCCGCGCGTGGTCTTCTTCTTCCGTGCCCCGGGTGGCGAGGACGTAGACGAGCGCGCGGCCGGCCGGCCGCATCGTCCGGCCCGCGCGCTGCGCGCCCTGCCGTCGACTCCCGCCGAGGCCGGACGCGACGATAGCGAGTTCGGCGTCCGGGAGGTCGATTCCCTCGTCGCCCACCCGGGAGACGATGAGCGCGTCCCGCTCCCCGCTCCGGAACTGCCCGAACAGCCGTTCTCGTCGCGGATGCGGCGTCTCCCCGCTCACGAACGGGACGTTCAGGGCGTCCGCCAGTCGGTCGCCCTGGTCGAGGTAGTCCGCGAAAATCAGCGTCTTCGCCTCCGAGTGCGCCGCGCGCAGGTGTCGGATCTCCTCGACCTTCGCGGGGTTCGAGGCCGCGCGCTTCCGGCGCTCGTGACCGTCAGCGGACGCCCACTCGTAGCGGTCGTCCTCGGAGCGCCACGGCACGTACCGGATTTCGACTTCGGGCTCCTGCACGAACCCCGCGTCGAACAGCGCGTCCCAGTCCGTCCCGATCGGCGGCCCGACGAGCGTGTAGATGTCGGTCTCGCGGTCGTCCTCCCGGATCGGCGTCGCGCTCAAGCCCAGTCGGTGCTTGCTCTGGAGATTCGCCGCGCGCCGGAACACCGGGCTCGGGATGTGATGGGCTTCGTCGAGGATGATGAGCCCCCACTCCCGCGAGTCGAACAGCTGTCGGTGTCTGTCCATCCCCGCCGTCTGGTAGGTCGCGATGGTCACAGAGCGCAGCTCCTTCCGGCCGCCGTGGTACTCGCCGATTTGGTCGTCGGTGAGCGTGGTGTGTTCGAGCAGGTTCTCCCGCCACTGCGACGCCAGCTCGCGGGACGGAACGAGGATGAGGGTCTCGCCGCCGACGGACGCCATCACGCCCATCCCGGCGACGGTCTTCCCGCTCCCCGGCGGCCCGACGAGCACGCCCGACCCCTGGCGCTCGAAGCGCGCGACCCAGTCCGCCTGGTAGTCCCGCAGGTCGAGGGTGAGTTCGACGTCGAGCGGTTCGCCGCCGTCGAGGTCGCGTTCGTCCCGCACGGGATACCCGGCCTCGTAGAGGACGCGCTTCACTTCCGAGACCTTCTCCGCGTTCACCCAGGACGTGTCGTCGCTGATGGGCGCGCGAAGGTGGGAGTCGTCCAATTTCTGTCGGGCGACGTTCCCCATCACGTCGTCCGACGCGGCCTCCAGCACGGTGTACCCTTCCTCGTGCGTGCGGAGCGTGAACTGGTGGGCGCGCCGCCACTGGCCCTCCACGAACTCCTCGATGGGGTCGGAGCGGCGGTTCGTCACCTCCCGAACCGCCGCGAGCAGGTCGTCGAGGGAGTCGTAGGGCGAACTCCACACGTCCTCCTTCCTGACTCGGTACCGGTACGCGCCGTCCCGCGTCGTGTCCGCCAGGTGCGCGAACTGGCTGAGGCGGGCGCGCGTGAACTGCCGGGGCTGGTCGACGACGACCTCGCGCTGCTCGGGGAACACGACGACGCGCTCGGTCTCCGCGGTCGCCGCGTAATCCGAGGGATAGTAGACAACGGGGTCGTTCGACACGTCCCGGCGTTCCACGCCCTCTCCCACGAGGTCGTCGAGGCCGTCGCTCGCGTCGGCCTGCGACTCCTCGCGGTGGGTCGCCACGTCCGTCGCGGTGACGACGGGACTCCCGACGGATTCGAGCGCGTCGTAGAACGCGGACAGCGAGAACTCCTCTGACACTACCGCGGCTTGGAGCGCGACGGAAAAGAAGGGCGCGGAATTAGCCGCCGAGGTAGGCGTCCCGGATGTAGTCGTCGCCCCGCAGGTCGTCCGGCGTGCCGTCCTTCTCGATGCGGCCGTTCTCCAGGAGGTAGATGTGGTCGGCGTGGTTCATCGCGAACGTCACGTTCTGCTCGCACAGCAGGACGGTGACGCCGTCCGCTCGGATCTCCTCGATGGCGTCGGAGATGTCTTCGAGGATGACGGGCGCGAGGCCGAGCGTCGGTTCGTCCAGGATGAGCAACTCGGGGTCGCCCATCAGGGCGCGGCCGATGGCGAGCATCTGTTGCTCGCCGCCGCTCATCGTGCGCGCGTTCTGTCCCTTGCGCTCTTCGAGCGTCGGGAACACGTCGTAGACGTACTCCAACCGTTCGGCCTCGCCGTCGCCGTGGCGGTACGCGCCGAGCGTGAGGTTGTCCTCGACGCTCATGTACCCGAAGAGGTCGCGGTCTTCCGTGCAGTGGATGAGGCCGTCGGCGACGAGGTCGCTCGCGTCCACGGACGCCACTTCCGTGCCGTCGTACGTGACGCTCCCGTCGTACGGCCGGAAGCCCGTCACGGTGTTCGCGAGCGTGGATTTCCCGGCGCCGTTCGGCCCGATGACGCTCACGATACTCCCCTCCTCGACGCCGAGGCTGACGCCGCGGAGCGCCGTCACTTCCCCGTACGACACGGCGAGGTCGTCGATGTTCAGAATCATATCTCGTCCCCTCCCAGGTAGGCTTCCTGCACGGTCTCGTCGTTCCGTATCTCCTCGGGCGTTCCCTCCGCGATTTTCGCGCCGAACTGGATGACGATTGCGCGGTCGATGAGGGAGAGCAGGCCGCGCATGTTGTGGTCGACGACGACCAGCGTGATGCCCTCGTCGCGGAGGTCGGTGAGGAGGTCGCTTAGCTCCGTGACCTCGCCGCTCGACAAGCCCGCGAACGGTTCGTCGACCAGGAGGAGGTCGGGGTCGGTCGCGAGCGCACGCCCCAGTTCGAGGCGGAGCAGTCCGGCGTGCGGGAGTTCGTCCGGCGTCTGGTGGAGGCGGTCGCCGAGGCCGACGCGCTCGCAGAGTTCGCGTGCGCGCTCTTCGGTCTCCCCGCGGAGCCCGGAGAGCGAGAACAGCTTGTCGGGTGCGAGCGCGAGCGCGACGTTCCGGAGGACGGTTCGGTCGTCCAGCGGCTTGAACGACTGGAAGGTGCGCGCCATTCCGCGCTTCACCATCTCGTAGGCGGGTTCGCCGGTCACGTCCTCGCCGTGGTAGTGGACGCTCCCGCTCGTCGGTTCGTACGCGCCGGTGACGCAGTTGAACGTCGTGGACTTCCCCGCGCCGTTCGGGCCGATGAACCCGAGGATTTCTCCCGCCTCCACGACGAAGGAGAGGTCGTCCACGGCGGTGAGGCCGCCGAACTCCTTCCGGAGGTTGTTCAGGACGAGCAGGCCGTCGTCGGGCGCGTACTCAGTCATCCCGACCACCCCGGAAGAACTCGCGGAACCGCTCCAGCGTCTGCTCGACGGGCGTCCGGCCGCCGTCCGCGGCCGCGCCGTCCGCGCCGATGAGGCTGCGGCCCGTGACGATACCCCAGCGGAGCACGCCGCCCGGGAGCGCGAACAGGATGAACAGGGTGACGACTGCGAAGATGACGAGGTCGAGGTCGCCGACGCTCACGCCGAGACCCGGAACGGTCGCGTTCACGTTGCTGAGCTGGCTGCGGAAGACGCTGAGGAACATCCCGCCGAGCGCCGCGCCGACGATGGTTCCCATCCCGCCCAGCACGGACGCGATGATGACCTCGATGCTCACCGTCTGCGCGAGCAACTGACTCGGCGTCGGACTCGCCATCGGCGTGTGCACGAACACCGCGCCCGCGAGACCGCCGACGCTCGCGGACAGCACGAACGCGAACGTCTTGAACTTCGCCGGGTTCAGGCCGGACGCCGCGACGGCGTCCTCGTCCTCTCGGATCGCGGTGAGGATGGATCCGGCGTCCGAGCGCGTCACCGCGAGCAGCACGGCGAGTATCAGGACGAACAGCGCGAACCCGACGTAGAAGTACACGTACGTCTCCTGTGCGAACCCGCTGGTCGCCACGAGCGGGTCGGGGTTGGAGACGCCGAGTTCGCCGCCGAACACGTCGCTGCGCCAGATGAAAACCTGGAGCAGGATGAGCGGCGCGACCAGCGTCACGAGCGACAGATAGGGGCCTTCGAGGCGGAGCGCGGGCACGCCGATGAGGAGGCCCGCGACCGCCGCGAGCACCGTGCCGAGCGCGACCGCGGCGACCGGCGGGACGCCCCAGCCGAGGTTCAACAGCGCGCTCCCGTAGCCGCCGATGGCGAAGAAGAGCGCGTGCCCGAAGCTTATCTGGCCCGTGTAGCCCGACACCGAATCCCAGCTCATCGCGAACATCCCGATGAACATCGCGATCGTGATCGTGCGGATGTGCAGGAGGCCCTGGTCGCCCGCGTACAGGAGCTCCATCCAGAACGGCGTGAGCCCCAGGAGCGCGAGCGCGAGCAGTCCCAGTTGTTGGCGGAGCGGGAGCGACAGCGGATTCAGCTTCGAAGTGAGTGTGTCCGACATCGTCACTCGGTGAATTCACGGCCGAACAGGCCTTCGGGTTTCGCGAGCAGTATCAGTACCAGTACCACCAGTGACGCCAGTCCGCTGAGCGAGGAATCGACGTACGACATCGTGAACGTCTCGAGGAAGCCGATGATGTACGCGCCGATGACGCTCCCGCGGATGGAGCCGATGCCCCCGAGGACGACGATGCTGAACGACAGGACGAGCGGCGCACGTCCCATGCTCCAGGACGCGGTCTGAATCGACCCGAGGAAGAGGCCGGCGAGGCCGGCGAACGCGCCCGCGAGCACCCACGTGTAGAGGTACATGCGGTCGCTTTCGATACCGACGAGGGACGCCCCCTTCGTCGACATGCTCGTCGCGAGGATGGCCTTCCCGGTCTTCGTGTAGTTGATGGCGAAGAACAGGAGGCCGATGATGACCCAGGAGAGCGCGAACACGAGGAGGCTGTTCGCCTGGATGCCGCCCGCGATGGAGACCTGTCCCGTCAGGAGGGAGGAGATGACCGCGGGCTGCGTGCCGAACCCTTGCTTGATGATCTCTTCGACGGCGATGGCGGTGACGAGCGTGAGAATCATCACCGTTATCGGGTCGTCCTCGACGCGCTGAATCATCCCCTTGTAGAGCGCCGCGCTGAACAGCCCGGGTACGAGGATGGCGGCGAGCGCGCCGACCCAGATGCTAAAGCCGAACACTTCCGAGGCGTAGTACGCGCTGAACGCGCCGATGGTGACGGTCGCGCCGTGCGCGAGGTTGAGGACGCCGCCCACCCCGAAGATGAGGGTGAAGCCGATGGCGACGAGCGCGTACAGCGCGCTCATCATCACGGCGTTCGCGACGACGTCGATCAGTGGCAGCGCCATCTTATACCCAGGGCGGACTCTCGTACTCGCCGGCTGCGAGGCTGTCCGGGTAGATGGTGGTCTGCTTGCCGCCGTCCCCGCTCTCGGTCGGCTTCCACTGGAGCCAGAGCGGACGGACGCCGTTCTCGCCGGTTCGGTCGTACACGACGTCGTGCGGGTACTCCGCGTTCTTCCCGTAGTACCGAACCGTGCCGGCAGTTCCGGTGAAGCTCATGCTCTCCAGTTCGGCGACCACGTCGTCGGGGTTCCGAGACCCCGCGTTCTCGGCCGCGGCCGCGTAGTTCTTCACGGCGTCGTACGCGATGTAGCCCGTGTAGACGGGGTACTTTCCGACCATATCGTGGTACGCGTTCGCGTACGGAACCGTCTTCTCCGTGATTTCGGAGTTCGGCGTCGCGGTGTTCTGGGTGACGCCGTACGCGCACGCGCCGTTGACGAGCCCCCAGTAGGAGGGGAGCTGCATCGGCACGTGGATGCCGCCGAACGCGAACGGACGCTGCTGTTTCGCGTACTGGACGAGCGCCGTGCTTCCGGAGTGCGCCATCGCGACGAACGCGGCGTCCGCGCCGGACGCCTCCACCTGGTCGTAGATGGTGGAGAAGTCCTTCGTTTCGCCCGAGTACCGCTTCATCCCCGCGACTTCGACGCCGGCGTCCGCGAGCTGGTTCCGGAGGACTTCGTCCACGGGCTCGGTCCACGTGTAGTCCTCGGTGAGGACGTAGACGGAGTCCCAGCCCATGTCGGAGAAGTTCGCTTCCGCGAAGTCCACCATGTTCGCGCCGAGGAAGTGCGCGTTCACGGGGCCGGTTCGGAACCAGTACTTGTACTTCTCGTACTCGTCCTTCAGCATCGTGGAGGCCTCGGGCGTCGCTGCGCCCGCGGTCATGTGGACTTTCTGCTGGCCCGCGATGCTGTCCATGAGGTTGAGGAGAACCTCGCTCGTGAACACGCCGGTCGTGAAGTCGACGTTCTCGCTGACGGTGAGCTCCTCGTACTTCGTCTTCCCGCGCTGGGGCTGTTCGTTCGTCGTCTTCACGAACACCTCGACGTCGTTTCCGAGGACGCCGCCGTTCGCGTTCAGCTCCTCGGCGGCGAGCTCCGCGGAGCGCGCGATAGAGTTCCCGATCGGGTTCTCCGTGCCCGTGTGTGAGGTGAGGACGCCGACTTTGAACGTGCCGCTCGGCGCGTCACTGCTGCTGCCGCCGCCGAGACAGCCGGCGGACGCCGCGAGGCCGGCCGCACCCGTTCCCTTGAGGAACGTCCGCCGATCCGCACTCGCCCCTATAGCGCTAACGATGTTTCGTTCCCCCTCGACTTCGTTACCAGAACAACGCCCATTGTCGTTCTGACTACCTTCGTTAACCATTGGTACGGTGTGGTCTTACAGGACGGACCACATAAGTATGTGTGGTGGTATCACTCGAAGACCGGGGCAAAAACTGCTCCGAGTGTCGCGCGGGCGTTCACGATCGGCGGTCGGCGAGTTTTTTAGACGTACACGTGTGCGAATATATAAAAAATATTTATCTAAAAATGGGTGATATAAACGATTGCAATGTCCGAAAGCAACCAGGGCAAGATCGCATCGTTCCTCACTGACAACCCCCGCATGATCGGCGTCCTCTTCACGATGACGCTCCTCCTCGCCCAGACGGGCGCCGTCTCCGCAAGCAACGTCGCCATCAACGGCCCCTAATCCAACCGCGAGAAATCGAACGTATCGGCCCAGTGTAACGACCCGTCGAACCGAATCGGCGTTCTTCTGTCGACGAACTCCACCAGCTCCTCTACGCTCAGCGTGTACTCCAGCCCGTCCCTCACCGGCGCGAGGTAGTACATCGACTCGCTCCGTATCGTCGGCGCCATCATCGTCCCGAGATCGAACGACCGTGTCAGGAACGTCCGGTACGTGATATCCACGGTGCCGTCCCGCACGTCAGTAATTTCAACGAGATCCGGGAGGTTCGACTCCGGCTGGACGATGCCGAGGCCGCCGTCGCCGATAGTGACGTACTGGCCGCCCGCGTAACTCTCGTTTCGCGCGGTTTCGAGCGCGACGTTCAGCGGGTACCCGACGTTCAGGAGGCGGGCGAGCGCCTTCCCCATCGTCACGGCCGCGTTGTTCAGCACGTCGCTCAGCGTGACGATACCGCCGATTGCGCCCGCCTCGACGAGCTTCGCGCCGACCCGATACGAGGAACACGCGTTCAGGAAGAACGCGTCGACGCCCGTCGTCTCGATGCTGTCGAGCGCGAGTTTCCCGTCCGCGCACTCGATTCCCTCCTCGTCGATGTGCCCGATGTAGTGGAGGAAGTCCGTGTCCGCAGCCAGCACCTCGCGGAGTTCCGCCTGGGTGAGGTTCTCGTGCTGGCGCACGTCGAACGGGAGCTCGTCCCGCGACCCGTACACCGTGTTCGTCATGTCCCGCTCCTCTATCATATCCGTCTCGTTACATACTACGGTGATGCCGATGTCGCCGGGCGCGAGCGAGCGGTTCACGCGGTTCTCGTACGCCGCGACCATCGCTTTGCTCGCGCCGATCGGCGTCCCCTCGCCAGCCCACGTCTGCTCGACGGAGTCGGCCGCGGTCGGCCGGACGTACCGCCCGCCGTTCGTCCCGCCGTCCGTCGCGCGGTAGAACTCGCGAACCGACTCCGCCTGCTCGGTCGCGCTCGCGACGGCGTCGTCCGTCGGCGTCCGCACGACCGCGAGTTCGTCCACGAGGTAGGGAACGAGTTCGAGGTACTCCGCGCTCGGCGTCACGTCCGCGGTGAGCTTCCACGTCGGACAGTACGGCTCCACGGACTCGAACGGCACCGAGAGGTAAGTGGCGAGTCGCTCCGTCGGCGACGCCGCGCGCGCCTCCGAGAACGAGATGTCGAGCGACGCTTCGAGGGCGGCGCGCTCGAACAGCGGCACCTCGTAGTACCCCTCTGTGCGGGCTACACAGTCCAGTACGAACACTTGCTTCAGGGTGCGCGCGACTGTCGCCTCGTACCCGCCCTCGCGGTCGAGCGAGTACGTGAACCCGTCCGCCGTCCGAATCTCGGGCGTCTCGCCGGGCACCAGTCGCGCGCCGAGGTAGTACGCGAGCGACACCGCCGGATAAATGTACTCGAAACGCGGCGGCACGGCCATCCGGACGTCCGTCTCGGGGGCTTCCAGGCCCGGCGGAATCACGAGTTCGTCCCCGCGCTCCAGCCGCGGCGGGTGGCCGCGGAGCGTCGGGTACGACCGCGCGGGCTCCTGCGTCTTCAGCGCGTGCCCGAACGCGTTCACGGCCTCCATCACGTCCCGGGGGTCGTCGGTCGTCGTCACCGTCCCAGCCGGCGAGTCGTGGAACGACCGCGCGCCGACCGCCACCCGCGTCTCGCGGTCGAACTCGATGACCGTGGTGTCCGCGTCCGACCGAACCGTCATCGGTCCCGACGCGCGGACGTAGAGCTTTATCGGGGCCGCGAGGTCGAGCACGTACTCGCCCGCGGGGAACTCCTCGAACGCGAAGTGGTCGGTCTGCGTGACGTGCGTCCCGTCGGCCTGCCGGACGTGAACCGCGACCACCACCGGAAACGTGATCGCGTCCGTTCGGAACGAAACCGCCGCGTCGAGCGGCATCGGGAACCGGTCTTCGGCACCCTGCTCTCGGACGTTCTCCGCGTCGGTCTCGACGCGAATCCGCGTGCGAGCTATCGGGTCGTACACCGACAGCCCTCCGTGCGGGGGCGTGTCGATTCGCGCGCCGATTCCGGCGGCGTCGAACGTATCCCCGGTTCGCTCCTCCATACGAATCGCCTTACGCGGCGAACCCGTCAAAAGAGTGTTGTCGTCTCAGGCGTCGAGAGAAACCCACTCAGAGACCACGTTCTCGTCCCGGAGACTCCAGCGCTGTTCCACGCTGTCGGTCACGCGGAGTTCGACGACGGCGTCGAACAGCGGTTCGAGCAGGCGGACGTGCCGGTTCTCGCGTGGTTGCGGGAGGCGGAAGTGCGCCATTCCGCGCTCCCGGCGGACGCGCTCGGAGAGCAGGTCGACGGTGCGGAACGTCTGGAACTCGCCCGCGGTGTCGAGGAGGGGCTGGAGGGTGTCGACGCCGAGGCGGAGTTCGCCCGGTTCGAACGCGCCGTCGAACGCGTCGATGCGGTCGAGAACCGCGCGGCCGAGCGCGTTCGCGTCACCGGCGGGGACGTGCTCGTGGGGCGTCACCGGCGGCGTGACGCTCGCCGACGCGACGGCAGTGCGGGCGTTCGTGCCGTGCGTGATGACGGTGTCGCTGTCGCCACAGCGCGTTTCTCCGACGCGCGTGGGGAGCGTGCTGCCGGCGCTACTGCCGACCACGAGCACGCGCTGCCTGGGGGCGTGATCGCCGTCACCGAACATTCGGCGGGACGCGCGGGCGTACGCCTCTCCGGGGACGTCCCCGACGACGAGGAGTGAACTCCCCTCCTCCTTCAGCCGTTCGAGGATCTCCTCGAACTCCCCGTCCGTTCGCCCCGCTCTATACATCGGATAAGACGTCACAGTGACAGCAAATAAACGTTTGGTTCGCTACTCGTCGTGGACGAGTACGTCGACAACGGTGGGGCCTGACTGGGCGAGCGCGTCGTCGAGCGCGGCGTCGAGGTCGTCCTCGGGGTCGACGCGAACGCCGGTCGCGCCGTGGCTCTCGGCGTTCTTCGGGATGTCCACGGGCGGGTCGAAGTCCATCCCGACGTACTCGTAGTCCCCCTCGCCGAACAGCCCCTGCATGTTGTTCTTGAGGATGCGGTAGTTCCGGTTGTCGGGAACGACGACGGTGAGGTCGAGGTCGTAGCGGGCCGCCGAGTAGAGGCTCTGCGGGTAGTAGAGGTAGGAGCCGTCACCGACGTGCCCGACGACCTGCCGGGGGTCGTCGCGCATCGACTCGGCGAGCGCCGCACCCACGGACGCGGGCAGGCCGTACCCCAGGCCGCCGCCCTTGTTCGAGATGGCTTGCTCGGGTTCGAGCGGCCACCGCGTGAGCAGTTCGTACTTCGCGGTCACGCCCTCGTCCACGATGTACGCGTCGGGCGCGGCGTCCCGGAGCGCGTCCACGAGTTCGCCCTTCGACCGCCGCGGGTCGTCGACGTCGTCGTCGCCCGCCATCTCCGCCTGCGCCATCTGCTTCATCGCGGCGACGCGCTCCAGGCGGCTCTGGCGTTCGCCGTCGCTCACGCGGGACTCGACCGCAGCGGCGATCTCGGCCATCGTCTCGCCGGGGTCGCCGAGCACGGCCACGTCAGCGGGCTGGTTCTTCCCGAGCTGCCACGCGTCGTCGCCGACGTGGACGAACGTCGCGTCCGGCACGAGGTCGCCCGAGTGCGCGGTGAGCGTCGTGTTCGTCGAACACCCGACGAACGCGACCGTGTCGGTGTCGAGGAGCGTGCGCGCGGTGTCCTCGTCCGGCGGGATGTAGGACACCCACTGGTCGTGGCTCGCCGGGAAGTCCACCTCGCAGGCGAGAATTTCGGCGTGCACGCGCGCCCCCGCCGCCTCCGCCAACTCGACCGCGGCGTCCACGGCGTCCGTCCCGGCGCGCGCGACGCCGTCACCGACGACGAGCACGGGGTTCTCCGCGTCCGCGAACGCGTCGGCCGCCCGCTCGACCTGACTGCGGTCGCCGCGGCCGCCGCTCGGAACCGCGCCCAGGCGCTCGGGCGCGGCGTCCGTCTCCGCCATCATCACGTCCAGCGGGAGGCCGAGGAAGACGGGGCCGGTCGGCGGCGTCAGCGCGACGCGGAACGCCCGGCGGAGCATCGACGGGAGCGCCTCGACGTCGAGGACGTCCGCGCTCCACTTCGTGAACTGCTGGGTCATCTCCACGAGGTCGCCGGAGAGAATCGGCTCCTCGTGACGGAACTCGGTGGAGTGGTTGCCCGCGGTGACGACGAGCGGCGCGCCCGCGACGCTCGCGCCGTAGATGTTGCCGAGTCCGTGCGCGAGTCCGGGCGCGACGTGGAGGTTCGCCACCCCCACGGGGAGCACGGACTCGTCGTCGTCCGCGTGATAGCGCCGCGTGCTCGCGTACCCCGCCGCCATCCCGACCGCCACGTCCTCGTGCAGGCCGAGCACGTAGTCGAGGTCGCTGCCCGCGAGCGCGTTCATCACGGGAAGCTCGGTGGTGCCGGGGTTCCCGAAGACGTGCTGGACGCCGTACTGTTCGAGGGCGTCGACGAAGAGGTCCGCGCCCGAGTACCCCATCAGATTTCGGGGGACTCCTCGATGCGCGGGACGCCCGCCGCGGTCACCGTCTCGCCGACGATGTACGAGGAGGCGGGGCTGGCGAGGAACTGCGCGAGGTCGGCGATCTCCTCGCTCGTGCCGATGCGGCGCTCGACGTCGTCGCGCTCGATGTTGTCCGCGCTGACGCCCATCTGGGACTCGACGCCGGGCGTGGCGACGAACCCGGGCGCGATGCAGTTCACGCGCACGTCGTCGCCCGACCACTCGTAGGACAGCGTCTTGGTGAGGTTGATGACGCCGGCTTTCGCCGCGCCGTAGTGACTCATCATCGGACTGCCGCGCTGGCCCGCGACGGACGCGAGGTTGACGACGCGGCCGCCGCCGTTCTCCCGCATGTGCTCGCCGGCGGCCTGCGTGCAGTGGTAGGTGCCGGTGAGGTTGATGTCCACTATCGTCTCCCAGCCGTTCTCGCTGATGTCCTCGAAGGGCGCCATGAAGGACGCGCCCGCGTTGTTCACGAGCACGTCCACCGACCCGAACTCCTCGACGGTCGCCTGAACGAGCGCGTCGACGGCGTCCCGGTCGGTCACGTCGCACTCGACCGCGAGGGCGGTTCCGTCGTAGTCGCCGTCGTTGATGTGGTCGCTGACGGGGTCGACGTTCTCCTGTTCGCGCGAGCAGACGACGACGTTCGCGCCGTCGTCGGCGAACCGTTCCGCGATTGCTCGGCCGATGCCCGACGACGCGCCGGTGACGATGGCGGTGTCGCCCGCCACGCTGAATCTGCTTACCATTGTTAAGACAATTACCCGTTTTCGGTTCATCGGTAATAAATCCGCGTCCGCCGGAGCGACCGGTAAGATAATGGCAAATGTTACAGAATGTCATGGTATGGACGTTCCGGCATACCTACAGAACGCCGAGCGAACGAACGCCGCCGCGCTGTTCGACGCGACGGCCGACCAGCGACCCGACGCCACAGCAATCGAGGGCGAGAACCGCTCGTTCACGTTCAGCGACCTCCGCGAGCGCTCGCGCGCGCTCGCCGGCGGCCTCCACGACCGCGGCCACACCGAGGGCGACCGCCTCCTCCTCTACCTCCCGAACTGCCCCGAGTACGTCACCACCATCCTCGGGGGCCTCCGCGCCGGCGTCGTCGTCTCCCCCGTCAACCCCCAGTACAAGGCCCGCGAACTCGCACACCAGCTCGACGACACCGACGCGAGCGCCGTCGTCACCCACCCCGCCCTCGTCGAATTCGTCCACGAGGCCGCCACCGACATCGGCGCGGATCCCGACGTGCTCACCGTCAGCGAATCCACCGCGGACACGACCGCGCTCCACGGGGTGTCCGGCGACCCGACGACGGTGGACGTGGCCGCGGACACGACCGCGATGCAGCCCTACACCTCCGGAACCACCGGACAGCCGAAGGGCGTGCTGCTCACGCACGGCAACCTCCGCGCACAGGCGTTCTCGGGGTTCCAGTTCACCACCCTCCCGCCCGAGGAGCAGCGCGAACTCGTCTTCCTCCCGCTCTACCACATCACGGGGTTCACGCACTCCACGTGGCAGACCCTGATTCGCGGCGGTACGGCGTTCGTCCGGAACCCCGCGGAGTGGAGCGCCGAACGCTGCATGCGGGAAATCGAAGACCACGAGATCACGAGCTTCATCGGCGTCGCGACGATGTTCGTGGACATGGTGAACGACGAGTCCTTCGGCGAGTACGACCTCTCCTCGCTCGACACCGTCAACGAGGGCGGCGCGAAGATGCCCGTCGCCGTCCAGGAGCGATTCGAGGACAGCACGGGCGTCGCGATGAGCGAAGGCTACGGGCTCACCGAGACCACCGCCGCCACCCACACCGGCGTCGGGTCGTCGTTCGGGTACAAGCCCGGCACCATCGGTCAGCCGCTCCGCATGACGGACGCGAAAATCGTGGACGCCTCGGGGAACGAGGTCGAACCCGGCGAGACCGGAGAACTCCTCGTGCGCGGCCCCCAGGTGATGAAGGGCTACCACGACCTCCCGGACGCGACCGACGAAGCGTTCACCGACGAAGGCTACTTCCGCACCGGCGACATCGCGCGCCGGGACGCCGAGAACTACTACGAGATCGTCGACCGAAAGAAGCACATGATCAACACCGCGGGCTACAACGTCTACCCGAGCGAGGTCGAATCCCTCCTCTACGAACACCCCGCCGTGGCCGACGCCGCCGTCGTCGGCATCCCGGACGACCGCCGGAACGAGACCGTGAAGGCGTTCGTCGTCCGAACAGCCGACGCGGACGTGACCGCGGACGACATCCGGGAGTTCTGCCTCGACAACCTCGCGGAGTACAAACACCCCCGGGAGGTCGAGTTCGTCGACGACCTGCCGCGGACGGCGAGCGGGAAGGTGCAGAAGTTCAAACTGGTGACCGACGATGCGTGAGGGCGTCGCGTTCGTCACCGGCGCGAGCCAGGGCATCGGCGAGGCCATCGCGCGGCGGTTCGCGGAGGGCGATTTCGCGGTCGCGCTCGCCGCGCGCAGCGACACCACGACCCTCGCCGACGAACTCGGGGACGCGCTCGCCGTCGAGTGCGACGTGACCGACGAAGCGAGCGTCGAATCAGCCATCGACGCGACCGTCGCGGAGTACGGCGGACTGGACGTGCTCGTGAACAACGCCGGAATCGCCGGCCCGACGCAGCCGGTCGAAGACGTCGAGCGCGAGGAGTGGGCTGCGACCCTCGAGACGAACCTCACCGGCCCCTTCCTCTGCGCGAAACACGCGGCGAGCGCGCTCCGCGACAGCGACGAGGGGAGCATCGTCAACGTCTCCTCGGTGGGCGGGAAGCGCCCCTACCCGAACCGAAGCCCGTACGCCGCCTCGAAACTCGGCCTCGTCGGACTCGGCCGTACGCTCGCCGCCGAGTTCGGCGAGGACGGAGTCACCGTGAACACCATCTGTCCCGGTCCGGTCGCCGGCGACCGCATCGAGAACGTCATCGAGAAGCAGGCCGAAGCGCGCGACACCACGCCCGAGGACGTGAAACGCCAGGAGTACCTCGGGGATCTCATGCTGGACGAGATGGTGACGCCCGCGGAAGTCGCCGACGTCGCGTACCGCCTCGCCGTCCAGCACCGACACGTCACCGCCCAAGACGTTAACGTGGACGCGGGCATGACGTGGTACTAGATGGAGTACGACGCGGTCTTCTGGGACATCGGTGGCGTGCTGCTCGACGTGGACTCGGTGCGCGAAGCCCACACGCGGTTCATGGAGCGCTTCGTCGCCGCGCACGGTCTCGACGCCGACCCGCGAGCGGCGCTCGAGGAGTGGCGCGGCGTCGTCGGCCGCCAGTTCCGCGAACGAGACGGGAACACGTACCAGTCCGCGTACGAGGCGTACGCGCTCGCGCTCTCCGAGGTCGTCGGCCGCGACCTCGACGACAGCGAGTGGGTCTCGCTCTTCCGCGCGACCTCCCGGCGGTACCTCCGACCGACCCCGCACGCACGCGAGGTCGTCGCCGCGCTCGCCGACGCCGGCGTCTATCAGGGAATCGTGAGCGACGTTGACACTGATGAGGGCGAGTTCATCCTCTCCTTGTTCGGCGTTCTCGACCACGTTGACGACGTGACGACGAGCGAGGCCGTCGGCCGTACGAAACCCGACGACGCGATGTTCGAGACCGCGCTCGCGAAGAGCCGCGCCGCGCCCGAGCGAACGGTGATGGTCGGGGATCGCTACGACCACGACGTGGCCGGGGCCGCCCGCCACGGAATCAGCGGCGTCGCGTTCGGCCCCGACGCACACGGCCCGGACGCGAGTCACCGAATCCACGATCTCCGCGACGTACTCGACATCGTCGGCGTCCCGCGGGGTGACCGATGACGCTCCCCGAACCGTCCACGGTCGCCGCCGCGCTCCACGAACGCCTGCTTCGACCAGTGCGGCGCGACCTCCGGCCGTTCCTCCACGAGACCGTGGAACGCGGCGACCCAGTGAGTCACGTCGTCCTCGCTCTCCTCGCGGGGCTGGTCGCGTTCGCGGTTACGACACTCGCCGCGGCGCTTGTTGTCGTCCCGGCAGCGCTCTACGCGGTCGTGTACGGGTTCGTCGCGGCTACCTTACGCCTCGTGAACGCGTTCCGCTATCGCCGGTAGCGCGTCCGTCACGTCCGCCTGGAGCACGACAGACGCGAGTTCGTCCGCCCGCGTCTCGTCGAGGTTCACCACGACCAGACTGCCGTCGCGCGCGGCGGTCGCCGGGAGCGAGGCCGCGGGGTCGACCGTCAGCGAGGATCCGACGGCGAGGAAGGCGCCGCTGCGCTCCGCGAGGTCGCGGGCGTCGTGCAGCGCATTCGCCGGGAGTTGCTCGCCGAACAACACCACGTCGGGTTTGAGAACGCCGCCGCACTCGCAGGTCGGCGGGAGCTCGCCGTCCGCTGCGCGCCGTCGCGCGTCGGCCGCGTCGCTCCGCCGACCGCACTCCTCGCAGGCGACGCGCTCGGCGTTCCCGTGGAGTTCGATGACGCGGTCGCTCCCCGCGTCTTGGTGGAGGCCGTCCGTGTTCTGGGTGATGACGCCGTCGATGGCACCCGTGGCTTCGAGGTCTGCGAGCGCGCGGTGGGCGGCGTTCGGTTCGACGCCGTCTGGCCGCATCGCGTCGTAGAGGTCGAGCCGGTCGCGCCAGAACCCCGCGGGGTCGCGGTCGAACCGCCGCCGGTGGAAGTCCTGCGGGTCGAACTTTTCGCCCCAGATGCCGTCCTCGCCGCGGAAACTTGGGATGCCGGACGCGGTGGAGACGCCCGCCCCAGTGAGCACACTCACGGTCTCCGCGTCCCGCACCAGCGCCGCGACGCGCGCTATCGCTTCGTCGTCCATACCTGTGGGTGGGCGTTCTCGCGGAAAAGTGGCGTGCAGGCGACACGGCCAGTCGCGCACGGGAGTGTGTCGCCGTCACCGAACCGGACTCCCGCACGCCGCTCGTCAGTACATCACCCGCCGCTGGCCGCGCCCTCCTATTTGAACGTTCACCTCTGTGTGGGGCGGCGCGGAAGCGGAGCCGTCAGCGCGCCTCTGGCGCGCTGTTCTCGCGAGCGCGGAGCGCTCGCGTCTTTTTCCCTCCAGGTTTTTTGGGTGAGGGGGTCGCGAAGCGACCCCCTCACAGTAAAAAGGTGGGCTAGAAGCGCGTGAGGGCTTCGAGTTCGAACTCGTGTTGGTCTGCGTCGCTGAGTGCGTCGCGGGCGATGACGCGTTTGTGGACTTCGTCCGCGCCGTCGACGATGCGGAACTGGCGGACGCTCTCGTAGAAATCGGCGAGCGGGAGGTCTTTGCCGATGCCGTTCCCGCCACACATCTGAATGGTCTGGTCGATGACGTTCTGGCAGGTGTTCGCGGCGAACACTTTCGTCATGGCGACGGGGATGCGGGCCTCGTTGCCCTGATTGATCTGGCGGGCGGCGTGCCGGACCATGGTGCGGGCGGCGTGGAGGTTGATTTCGGCGTCCGCGATTTCGAATCGGAGGGCTTGTTTCTCGCTGAGCGGCTCGCCGAAGGCTTCGCGTTCCGAGATGTAGGCTTTCGCGATGTCGAGCGCGCGCTGGGCCATCCCGGAGTACCGCATGCAGTGGGTGAGGCGGGCGGGGCCGAGGCGGGCTTGTGCGTGACTGAAGCCTTCGTTGCGCTCGCCGAGCAGCGCGTCCTCGGGGACGCGCACGTCGTCGTATTCGATTTCGGCGTGGCCGATGCCGGTGACGTTCCCGCCGGTGTGGGGGATGTCGCGAACGACGTTCACGCCGTCGGTGTCCGCATCGACGAGGAAGAGCGAGCAGCCGTTGTAGGGGTGGGCGTCGGGGTCGGTGACGGCCATGACGATGAGCACGTCGGCTTCGGTGCCCTGCGTCGTCCACCACTTGTGGCCGTTGATGACCCATTCGTCGCCGTCTTTTTCGGCGGTGGTCGCCATCATCTTCGGGTCGCTCCCGCCGCCCTGAATCGGTTCGGTCATCGAGAACGCGCTCCGGATTTCGCCCTGGACGAGTGGACGGAGGTACTCCTCCTTCTGGGCTTCCGTGCCGAATGTTTCGAGGGTGTGCATGTTGCCCTCGTCGGGGGCTTCGACTTTGATCGCGGGCGCGCCGAGGAGGCTGCGGCCGGCTTCCTCGAACACGGGGAGCATGTCGCGGTAGCTGAGGCCGTGACCCCCGTACTCCTCCGGAAGGTGGGGCGCGTACACGCCGTAGTCGCGCGCTTCCTCGCGGAGTGCGTCCAGTTGGTCGTCGCTGATGGGGTCACCGCCCAGCACGTCGCGCTCGACGGGGATGACGACCTCGTCGACGAACTCACGGGTCTTCTCGGCGAACTCGACCGCACGCTCGGAATCGTCGTACTCCATACGCTCTCTTGGTGAATACAATGTAAAAAGATTCGTCCTAGTTGGCATCGATCGGTAATTCCTATCCATACCTATTCGTACGAGGAGCTAGAACCCCCGGGTATGGCAGACGATACGAGCGAGGCCTACTTCGCTCGGCTCGTGGACGAGGACGCGTTGCGGGCGTTCCTCGAAGCGGAACTCGGGCCGACGGACGCCTACGATGTCGAGCGGCACGCGGAAGGACACTCGAACGAGACGCTGTTCGTCCAGTGGGGCGACGACGATCTCGTAATCCGGCGACCGCCGCCGGGCGAGACGGCGGACACCGCGCACGACGTGCTCCGAGAGTACCGCGTCATCGACGCCCTCCAAGACACGGACGTGCCGGTGCCGCCGACGGTCGCGGCGTGTGACGACCACGCCGTCATCGGGAGCGACTTCTACGTGATGGAGCGCGTGCCCGGCGACGTGCTGCGCGACGACGAGCCCGAGCGGTTCGCGAACCTCGACTCCCGGCAGCGAATCGGCGAGGAGCTCGCGGACACGCTCGCGGCCATCCACGGCGTGGACTACGAGGCGGTCGGGCTCGGCGAACTCGGGCGGCCCGCGGGCTACACGCGCCGACAGGTCGACCGCTGGGGAAAACAGCTCTCGTGGGCGTTCGAGGTCACCGCGGACGACCGCGAGGTTCCGAAGCTGAAGCGCGTCGGCGACTGGCTGGACGAGCACTGCCCCGAAGACCACCCGAAGACACTCGTCCACGGCGATTACAAGCTCGACAACGTCCTGTACGCGCCGGGTACGCCCCCCGAACTGACGGGCGTGTTCGACTGGGAGATGAGCACGCTCGGAGACCCGCGGGCCGACCTCGGGTGGATGCTCTCCTACTGGCGGGACGCGAAAGACCCCGAGCCCGCCGTCCCCGAACTGGAGGCGACGTTCATGCAGCGAGAGGGGTATCCGACCCGGGTCGAACTCGTGGCGCGCTGGGAGAACCAGACTGGCTTCGACTTCGAACACGAGCGGTTCTACCGCGCGCTCGCCGTCTACAAGCTCGCCGGACTCGGCGAGATGTTCTACCGGCGCTACCTCGAGGGGAACTCGGACGACCCGATGTATCCGCTGATGGAGGAACGCGTGCCCGCGCTCGCAGACCGCGCCGTCCGCATCATCGAGGGGGAGGAGCCGCTGTGACGTACTACGAGGACTTCGACGTGGGCGACGTTGAGGAGTTCGGGTCGTACACGGTGTCGAAGGAGGAAATCGTGGAGTTCGCGGAGCAGTTCGACCCGCAGCCGTTCCACGTGGACGAGGAGGCGGCGGCGGAGTCGCCCTTTGGCGGGCTCATCGCGTCCGGCTGGCACACGGCGTCGCTCTGGATGAAGCTCATGGTCGAACACCACTACGACGACGCGGCGAGCCTCGGATCGCCGGGCGTGGAGGAGATTCAGTGGACCGAACCCGTTCGGCCCGGTGACACGCTCTCCGTCCGCCTCGAAGTCGCGGAGAAACGCCCGCTGGAGAGCGACCCCTCGCGGGGATTGCTCACCACGGACACCGCGATGTTCAACCAGGACGACGAGGTCGTGATGACGATGCGCGGAAAAGCGTTCTACGAGCGGCGGAACCCCGACGCCTAGCGCCCCTCGAACTCGGGATCTCTGTCTTCGAGGAACGCCCGGACGCCTTCTTCGTGGTCGTGCGTGTCGAAGACGACGCCCTGCGCGACGGCCTCGTCCGTCATCGCCTGGTCGATGGTCTTCTCGAACCCTTCGTCGATGAGGCGTTTCGCGTGCCGGAACGCCGCCGTCGGGCCGGACGCGATTCGTTCGACCATCGCGTCCGCCTTCGCGTCGAACTCCTCGCTCCCGTAGACGTGGTTGAACAGCCCGAGGTCGTGCGCGCGCTCCGCGCCCATGATCTCGCCGGTGTAGACGAGTTCCTTCGCGACGTTCGTCCCCACCACGCGCGGCAGGAGGTAGGACGTGCCGGCGTCCACGGAGAGGCCGACCTGCCGGAACACGAACCCGATGCTCGCGTCCTCGGTCGCGAGCTGGACGTCGCACGCGATGGCGAGGTTCGCGCCCGCGCCCACGGCGGGGCCGTCCACCTTCGCGATGGTGGGGAGCGGGAACTCGACGAGGAGCGCGAGCGTCTCGCTCGTCGTGCGCTCCAGGGTCTTCACGGCCTCCTCCAGGGATTCGTCGGAGTCGAGTCGGTTCTTCATCGCGGCGATGTCGCCGCCGGCGCTGAACGCGCCGCCCGACCCCTGCACGACGACGGCGCGGGCGTCGTCGACCTCGTCGCGGACGTGTTCGAGGCGGTCGCGCAGGCCCGCGGTTAGCTCGCGGGAGAGCGCGTTCCGGCGCTCGGGCTGGTCGAGCGTGATGGTCGCGACACCGTCCTCCACGTCGAGCGTGACTGCGTCACTCATACCGCGACCCACACCGCGAACCCCGAAAAACCTTCCCCAGAGCTGTTAGGAATCTTCGCTAGTTCGCTTTACAGTGCTTATTCTTCGGGGATGACTTTTCCGGGGTTGAGCAAGCCCTTCGGGTCGATGGCGTCCTTCACGGCCCGCATCACGTCCACGGTGTTCGCGTGCTCGTCGCTCATGAAGCCGCGTTTTCCGATGCCGACGCCGTGTTCGCCGGTCGCGGTGCCGCCCATCTCGATGGCGGCCTGCACGACCTCGTTGTTGTACGCCATCGCGCGAACCACGTGGTCTTCGTCGTCCCGGTCGACGAGCGGCGTGTAGTGGAGGTTGCCGTCTCCCGCGTGCCCGACGAGCGGGACGAGCAGGTCGTACTCGTCGGCGAGTTCGTGCGCGCGCTCCACGATGTCGGGGTAGTTCGTGATCGGGACGACCACGTCGCCGATGACGGCCACGTCGAGGTCGGGGTCGTACGCGCGCGCCGCGGGCAGGGCCTCGCGGCGGGCCTCCCAGACGTCCGCCATCTCGTCGCCGGGCTCGATCCACTCGACGACCCCGTGGTCGCGGCAGAGGTCCTCGACGAACGCGTAGTCCTCGTCGATGCCGCTGGTGTTTCCGTGGAGTTCGACCAGGAGGGTCGGGCGCTCGGCGAGCGTGAGGTCGTCGCGGTTCTCGTTCAGGAGTTCGATGGACTGCGCGTCCATGAACTCGATCGCGCCGGGTTTCACGCCCGCGCCGATGACGTCGCTGACGGCGCGGCAGGCGTCGCGCGCGCTCTCGAACGCGACGAGCGCCGCCCGCTTCTCCGCGGGGATGCCGGCGAGTTCGACGGTCGCGTCCGTCACCACGCCGAGCGTGCCCTCGCTCCCGACGAGCAAGTCCGTGATGCTGTACCCCGACGAGGTCTTCACGACGTTCCGGCCGGCCTCCACGACCTCGCCGTCGGGGAGGACGGCTTCGATGCGGCGGACGTGGTCGCGGGTCTCGCCGTACCGGACGGCGTTGAACCCGCTCGCGTTCGTCGCGATCATCCCGCCGATGGTCGCCACGTCGCCGCTGGAGATGCCGGGCGGGAAGCGGAGGCCGTCGCCGGCGAGCGCCTCGTTCAGGTCGTCGTAGACGACGCCGGGGCCGACGCGCGCGGTGAGCGTGTCCGGGTCGGCGTCCACCCACGTCATCTCCTTCGTCGAGAGGACGATCCCGCCCTCGACCGGGATGGCGTTCCCTTCGAGGCCGCTCCCGCCGCTCCACGGCGTCACCGGAACGTCCCGCTCGTACGCCGCCGCGAGCACGTCCGAGACCTCGTCGGTGGTCTCCGGCCACACGACCGCGTCGGGCGTCGACGGGTGGTGTGGGCTGGCGTCCCGGGCGTACTGCTCGCGCCGCGATTCGGTGAACGAGCACTCGGCGTCGAGGTCTCGGAGGAACGAGACGTCGTGGTCGGTCATACACGGTCGTTCGTGTACGTGTCCCTAAAGGTTCGCCCGGGCATCGCCAACAGTTATTGCGCTCCCCGCGACTCACTCGGTATGCGCGTGAGCGAGGCCGTCGTCGACCGATTGGTCGCACACGGCATCGATACGGTGTTCGGCATTCCCGGAAAGCAAACCCTCCCCCTGAACGACGGCATCGGGTCGCGTGACGGCATCGACTTCGTCGTCGCCCGCCACGAGACCGCCGTCACGCACGAGGCGTGGGGGTACGCCGAGACGTCCGGTGAGATGGCGGCGACATGCGTCGTCCCCGGTCCCGGCGACATGAACGCGATGAACGGCCTGAAGAACGCGCTGAACGACTGCACGCCCCTCCTCCACCTCGCCGTGGAGACCGAACCCGAGGTTCGGGGCGGCGACGGCATCCACGAGACGCCGCCCGACACGTACGACAACGTCGTGAAGGAGAACGTCCTCGTGGAGAACCCCGAGGCCGCGCTCGCGGAAATCGAGCGCGCCATCGCGATCGCCCAGACCGCGCCGAAGGGCCCCGTCCGCGTGGGCATCCCGAAGAACTTCCTCCCGATGGACGTGACGCTCGCCGAACCCGGAGACTACGCGACGGAGTCCGTGCGCGGCGTGGACGAGGCCGCGCTCGGCGACGCCGCCGAGCACCTGAACGAGGCCGAGAACCCCGTGGTGCTCGCGGGCGGCGGCGTGCGCTCCGCGGACGCGTCCGGCGCGCTCGTCGGCGTCGCGGAGGCCCTCGACGCGCCCGTCGTCACCACGTACAAGGGAAAGGGGACGATTCCGGAAGACCACGACCTCTCCGCGGGCGTGCTCTGCGGCGGCGCGAGCCCCGACCTCCTCGCCCTGCTCTCGGAGTCGGACGCCATGCTCGCGGTCGGCACGGACTTCGACGCGGTCGCCACCCGCTCGTGGACGGTCGACGTTCCGGACACCCTGGTGCACGTCACGCTCGACCCCGAGGACGTGGGGACGGGATACGAGCCGTCGGTGGCGCTCGTCGCGGACGCGGGCGCGGCGCTCGCCGGTCTCGCGGGTCGCCTCGAACACACCGAGACCCGGGACGGCGCGGCGCGCGCGCAGGCCGTGCGGGAGGCGGACGCCGACCGGATGGCCGACCTCCGCGACACCGCACAGGCGCCGCTCACGTCGGTCGCCGCGCTCTCGGCCGTCCGCGACGCCACCCCCCGCGACGCGCCCGTCTCCGCGGACGCCGGCGGCTTCCGCATCTGGACGCTCGTCTCCTTCCCCGCGTACGGCCCGCGCTCGTACGTCAATCCGGGGTCGTGGGCGACGATGGGAACCGGCCTCCCCGCGGCCATCGGCGCGGCGCGCGCGAACCCCGGCGAGGGCGTGCTCGCGCTCTCCGGCGACGGCGGCCTCATGATGTGCGTTCACGAACTCCACACCGCCGCCGTCGAAGACCTTCCGGTGGTGCTCGTCGCGTTCAACAACAGCGACTACGCCATCATCTCCGAGGAGGCCGAGCGCTCGTACGGCCTCGACGCCTACGACTGGCCGGAAACCCCGCTCTCGCTCTCGACGATTGCGGAGGGAATGGGCGTGACGACCGCGCGCGCCGAGACGCCCGACGAGATTCGCGAGGCCGTCGACGCGGCGTTCGACCGGGACGGCCCGACGCTCGTCGAGGTGCCGACCGACCCGGCCGAACCGCAGGCGAGCGTCCACATGCGCGACTAATCTTCGGGCTGCGTGCCGACGCCCTCGGGCCACCCGGGCGGCTGTTCGGGCGACACGCTCGCGTGCTCGCGCTTGCGCACCATCGGCGTTCGCTCAAGCGACAGCACCTTCGTCCCGTCCTGATTGTACGCCCGCAGTTCCGTGGTGACGACGCCGACGTGGTCTCTGCTGTCGAGTTCGCGCTTCGAGAGGACCTCCGACTCCGCGAAGATGGTGTCCCCGTGGAAGACGGGCGCGTGGTGCTGGACGCCGTCGTATCCGAGGTTCGCGGTGGCGTTCATCGACACGTCCACGACGCTCATTCCCACCGCGAGCGCGATGACGAACGTCCCGTCCACGAGGCGTTCGCCGAACTCCGTCTCCGACGCGTAGGCCTCGTTGAAGTGCATCGGATTCACGTTCATGGTGAGGTTCGTGAACCAGACGTTGTCCGTCTCGGTGACGGTCCGCCCGTACGGGTGCTTGTACACGTCGCCCGTCTCGAAGTCCTCGTAGAACCGTCCCTGCCAGCCCTCGACTACGGTCGTGTCCGACATGGCGCGCCGTACGACACCGCGGCGCAAAGAACGCGGTGTTTTTCACGGCACGCCGCCCACTCGAACCATGTTCGCGTCAGTCGCCGCGGGCGTCGCGTTCGGCCTCGCGCTCGCAGCGCCGCCGGGGCCGATGAACGCCGTCATCGCCGAGGAAGCCGTGCAGCGCGGCTGGCGGAAGGGCGCGCGCGCCGGTCTCGGCGCGGCGACCGCCGACTTCTGTTTCTTCCTGCTCGCGCTGGTGGGCGTGGTCGCCGTCGTCACCGACCTCCCGCTCCTCCACGCGGGCCTGCTCGCCGTCGGCGGCGTCCTCATGCTGTACTTCGCGTACGGCGCGTACCGCGGCGTCTCCGAGTCGTTCCGTGAGGCCGGCACGGGCCGAGTCGCGGGGACGGGCTTCCAGCGCGCGTTCGTCCTCGCTATCACCAACCCCTACCAGCTCGCGTTCTGGCTGTCCGCCGGCGTCGCACTCGTCGAACCCGGCACGCTCGACCTCCTCAGCTACACGCCCTACCTCGGCGACTCGCTCGCGGGCGCGCTCGTCGTCCACACCGGCAGCCCCGCCCTCGTCGCCGGGTTCTTCACGGGCGTGCTCGGCTGGGTGGTCGCGTTCCCGCTCGCGTTGGCCGCCGCCGAACGACGCGTCGAAGCCCTCGCGCCCGCCGTCAGCGCGCTCTCCGCCCTCCTCCTCGCCGGATTCGGCGTCCTCTTCCTCGTCGACGCCGTGCGAACCGTCGCGTAGAGACGACACGCTCAAACCATTCGGCATCCTGACTGAACGCGATGACCTCCCGAGACGTCTCCTCACTCGTCTCGTTCTCCCTCGACGCCGACACCGGCGAACTCACCATAAGCGACGACCTCGCCGGGCTCTCCTTCTCGGTCACCCTCGCCGACCCGGGAACGCTCACGGCCGCGCCGCAGTCGCTCCTGTTTCCCGTCGATGACGCCGTGGCGCTCACGACCGACGAACTCGTGATTCCGCCAGACGCGAACGCCCGCCTCCGCGACGAGACCGGTGAGTACCGCGGCGAATTCTCCACGACGCCCCGTGAGATCCCCGAGGGAACCCACTACATCGAACTCGGCCGAATCGTGAAGACGTACGTCGTCCTCCCGCGAACGTCCGCGACCGCCGGGTACGACGCGCCCCACGCGGACGGCGGGTCGCTCCGCGTGTCGTTCCCCGAGCGCACTCGCGTCGTCGTCGGCGCGCGCTCCAGGCACAACCGCCCGCACGCCACTATCACCGTGCCGGACGACCCGCGCGCGCTCATGTCCGCCGTCGGCGCGCTCGGCGCGTCCGTGAAGGAGTGGTCGGCCGAGCGGTCGTGGCCGACGCTCCGCGGCCACCCGCCCGCCATCGAACGCGGGGACGAACTCGCGATTCCCGACGGCCTTTCCGTGCCGGACACCGGCGTTACAATCACCGTCCCGGAGACGTACGCGGACGTGTATCGGATCGCGCCGCTCGCGTTCTACCTCGGCGCGACCGTCGAACCCGGCGAGCCCGCCATCCGCCTCGACAACGGCTATACGCACGCCCTCAGCCGCCCGCTCGAACCCGCTGTCGACCGCGCGCTTGCGCGCTGTCTCCTCCTCGACACGCTCGTGCGAACGAACGGCTACTACTCCTTCCCCCGGTACGAGTACGACGAAATCGCCGCCGCCCTCCCGTTCTACCCGCCGAAACTCTACGACCGCCCGATACCCGACCAACTCCTTGAGTACTTCGAGGTGTCCTGGGAGACGCTCGCACCCGTCGTCCCGCGGTGGCCCGCGACCGCCGTTCTCGCCCCGTCAATCGAGGACGCCCCCCTCCTCCCGCACGCCCTGAACGGCCTCTGGCGCGTCCGCATCGACGACAGCGCTCCCACGCCGTCGCCGACCATCGCCACCATGGCGACGCGCGGTTCGCCGGACGCCGACACCGGCCGCCTCGTCCGCGAGGCGTTCGACCCCGAGCGGGTCGAGAGCCGAGCGACGCCCGACACCGCCACCGTAGCCGTCGCCACCGACGACCCCGACCGCGCCGCCGCCTTCCGCAACCGCCTCGACACGACCGCCCTCGACCCAGACAACGTCACCGTTGGCCGCCCCGGGGCGTCCGTTCCCACCGCCGTCGACCTCTACTACGACGACACCCGAGACGGAACCGCGACCCCTGCCCGCGGAGACGAACCGACAGTCGCGGTCACCACCGGGGACGCGGCGGGTGACACCGCGCTCGAACTCGTCCGCGCGCGCTCGGTCGCGGCGCTCGCGCTCCCCGACCGCCCCGCAACCGACGTGGCGACCGGCACACTCGAACTGCTCGCGGACGGCCATCCCCCCGCGAGCGTCGCCGACTACGGCGAAGTCAATGACGCTGTGGTTGTCGGCCGTCCGAACTATACGCCGGTTGTTCAGCCGGCCGGCTACGTTCCGGCGGTTGGGCTAGTCGATTCTCAAAGCACAACAGAGCACATACTACGATACCGTGTCAATCCGTCCGACGACCGGCCCCTGGGCGGGAGCACTCGAAATACAGACGATTTTTCGGCCGAGGTCTACCGCCTTACGGGAGTCGACTTCCGCGAACCCGGCGTGTATTCGACTGACGAAATCGTAGATGTCGCGAACCGCGACCACCACGCCTGCTGGATCAACAGCCAACTGGTCTATCCCTCGGAGACGGTCACAGCGTCGATGGTTCGGAAGTCCGCCAGGAACGCGCTCCAGGATTCGGCCTAGGTCGCGTTGAACCCGCCGTCGACGAGGAGGCCGTGGCCGGTGATGTAGGAGGAGTTCTCGCTGGCGAGGAAGGAGACGGCGTCAGCGACTTCGTCGGGGTGGCCGAGTCGGCGGAGGGGATACTGGCGTTCCATGCGTTCGCGGGCTTTCTCGGGGTCGTCGCTGCCCGCGAAGAACTCGTCGGCCATGCTGGTTTCGACGAACCCGGGGCAGACGGCGTTCGCGCGGACGCCGGCGGGGCCGAGTTCGGCGGCGATGGCGCGCGTGAAGTTCAGGACGGCGCCCTTGGTGAGGGAGTAGGTGGCGATGCGGGGGGAACCGACGACGCCGGCGAGAGAAGAGATGTTGACGATGCGTCCCTCGCCGGCCCGTTTCATGTGGGGGATTGCAGCGTGACAGCCGTTCCAGACGCCGTCGACGTTGACGGAGATGAGGCGGTCGCGGTCGGCGACGGAGACGTCTTCGACGAGCGCGGGTTCGTGGCCGACGCCGGCGTTGTTCACGAGCACGTCGAGGCCGCTGTACTCTTCGACGGTGGCGTCGATGGTGGCTTCGACGGCGTCGTGGTCGGTCACGTCGAGTTCGGTGAACGTCGCGCGTCCGCCGTCGTCCTCGACGATGTCGACGGTTTCCTGTCCGCCGTCGGGGTCGATGTCGGTGACGACGACGTGGTAGCCGTCGTCCGCGAGTTGTCGAGCGATTGCGCGGCCGATTCCGGCGCCGGCGCCGGTGACGAGAGCAGTCTCTGCCATACCCGGCGTGCGTGGCGGAACCCTAAAACGGTACGCCCCCGCGACGACGTGGCCGATTACTGAACTGTTTTCACGGCGGTCGTCCAAGGGCCGGTGATGGCAGTCAGTGACCTCGACCTCGACTTCGTGTCCTTCGGCGGAACCGGCCTCAAATCGAGCGAACTCCAGTTCGGGACGTGGCGGTTCGGCAAGCAGACCGAGGAGGGGAACGTCGAAATCGGCGAGGAGCGCGCGAAGGAACTCCTCACCGCGTACGCGGACGCCGGCGGCCGATACATCGACACCGCGGACGTGTACGGCGGCGGCGCGAGCGAGGAGTGGATCGGCGACTGGCTCAGCGACCGCGACCGGGAGCGATACACCATCGCCTCCAAGATCTACTGGCAGATCCGGGAGAACGACCCGAACAGTCGAGGGACGAACCGGAAGAACGTCCGCGACCGCATCGACGCGCTCCTCGAACGGCTCGGCACGGACTACGTGGACGTGCTCTACATCCACCGCTGGGACGACCAGACGCCGACGCGGGAGATGATGAAGACGCTGAACCGACTCGTCGAGGACGGGAAAGTCCACTACCTCGGCGCGTCCACGCTGCGGCCGAACGCGTGGAAGGTCGCGAAGGCGAACGAACTCGCGCGCGCCGAGGGCTGGGAGCCGTTCTCGGTGCTCCAGCCGCGGTACAACCTCGTCGACCGCGAAATCGAGGGAGACTACCTGGAGTTCGCGCGGAGCGAAGACCTCGCGGTGTGTCCGTGGAGCCCGCTCGGCCAGGGCTTCCTCACGGGGAAGTACACGCGCGAGGACGGCCTGACCGGCGAGTCGCGCGCGGCGGAGTCCAGTCGGTTCGAGGACGCCTACCTCACCGAGGAGAACTTCGACGTGCACGACGAACTCGAAGCGGTCGCCGAGGAGGTCGACGCGACGCCCGCGCAGACCGCGCTCGCGTGGCTCAGCCACCGCGACGGCGTCACCGCGCCAATCGTCGGCGCGCGCACCGTCGACCAGCTGGAGGAGAACCTCGGTGCGGCCGCCATCGACCTCAGCGACGACCAGGTCGACCGACTGACCGAAGCGAAGGGCGGCCCGTACAGCGGCCTCTAGTAGGTCTCTCCCGCTTCTATCGGCCCGCTGAACGTATTGTAGAGCACGACGAAGTACCCGAGCACGAGCGGCAGGAAGACCGCCATCATCAGCGTGACGAGGTTCAGTGGGAGCGTGGAGACGACGGTCTCGGAGACCGTGAGCCCGCTCGCTCGATCGATAACCGGGTACATCACGACCGCGACGAGCGCGACGAGACCGAACACCAGCCCGGCGACGGCCGCGAACGCCGCGAGGTAGGTCTCGCGGCGGATCGAGACGACGTAGGCCGCGCCGAGCACGACCGAGAGGGCGAGCAGTCCGAGAACCGGGAGCGACGTGAGCGCCGTCCGGAGACCGGGTTCCGTGACGTACATCGCGGCGACGAGCGCGACGGCGAGCGCGAGGTACGCGGCGAGCGCGGGCGGGCCGTACCGGGTGGCGTCGTCGGTATCGGCGGGGAGTTTCAGTCCGAGGAAGGCGACGGCGTCGACGACGCAGAGCGCGAGCACCGCGAGCCCGCCGACGACGCCGGGGAGCGTGACGATAGCGGGCGCGCCGACGAGCCAGTTCACGACGAACACGCCGAGCAGGAACGGCGTGACTGTGCTTCCGACGACGAAGGACGCGCTCCAGAACCGCCGCCACTGGTCGTCCTCGCGCTGTTCGTACAGCTCGGGCGCGAGGCCGCGGAGGCCGAGGCCGGCGAGGATGGCGAACATCAGGAGGTAGTACCGGCTGAACAGGGCGGCGTACACCTCGGGGAAGACGGCGAACAGCAGGCCGCCGAAGACGACGAGCCACACCTCGTTACCGTCCCAGAACGGCCCGATTGCGGAGAGGTACTGCTCTCGGTCGTGGTCGTCCGCGAGCGCGAACAGGACGCCGACGCCGAAGTCGAACCCGTCCAGCAGGAGGAACGTCCCGAGAACCAAGAACACGGCCGCGAACCAGATGTCGGGCAGCGGCAGGCCGAGCAGGGGGCCGGCGGAGAGACTACTCATCGGCCGCCACCTCCGCGTTCGCGCCGCCTGCGGTGTTTCGGAGGTCGTCGCCGGTCGGCGGCCCCTGCGTGATGATGCGGCGGACGACGTAGACGTAGAGCGTGAGGAGGAGGGCGTACCCGCCCGCGAACCCGAGGAGCGTGAACAACGCTTCGGTGCCCGTGAGCGACTGGGAGACGCCCGCGGCGGTCTTGAGGACGCCGTAAATCAGCCAGGGTTGACGCCCGACTTCGGTGACGATCCAGCCGACCTCGACGGCGACGAACCCGAGCAGCGACGTCCCCATCAGCGCCTTGTGGAGGAGGTCGTCCTCCATCAGCTCGCCGCGCCGCCACCGAACCCCGCCCCAGAACCCGAGGAGGATGAACCAGAAGCCGAGCGCGACCATGATGCGGAACGCCCAGAAGACGATTGCGACGGGCGGGTTTTCGGCGGGAATGGCTTCGAGGCCGGTGATGACGGCGCTCGCGTTCCCCCCGCTCGCGAGCCAGGACGCCATCCCCGGGATTGCGATGCCGACGAGGTCTTTCGGTCCGGGTTCGAAGATGGCGTCGACGCTCGTCGGGAACGCGACGATGTACTCGGGGACGTACGCTTCGGTGTGCCAGACGGCTTCCATCGCGGCGAACTTCTGCGGCTGGGTCTCGTAGACGTGCCGGGCGTACGCGTCCCCGTGGAGGACCTGCAGCGGCGCGGTGATGATGACGACGCCGAGCGCTATCTTCAGCGTCGCCTCCCAGAACTCGACGCTGTCGATGTCGTTGCCGCGCACGTGGTGTTTGAACACGTAGTAGGCGGCGACGCCGGCCATGAAGAGCGCGACGGAGAGCACGGCCGCGTTCTGCATGTGGACGAACATGTACGTGAAGCGCGGCGTGAAGTAGGCGGCGAGCGGGTCGGTGAGGTGGACGACGCGCCGGCCGTCCTCCACGACGACCTCGAACCCGCGCGGCGTCTGCATCCACGAGTTCGCGATGAGGATCCACACCGCCGACAGCCACGTTCCGAGACCGACGGCGACGCTGGAGAGGAAGTAGACGGCGTCGCCGACGCGTTCGCGGCCGAACAGGAACACGCCGAGGAAGGTCGCCTCCAGCATGAACGCCATCATGCCTTCGGTCGCCAGCGGGCCGCCGAACAGTTCGCCCGCCATCGTCGCGAACGCCGCGAAGTTCGTCCCGAACTCGAATTCGAGGACGAGTCCGGTGACGGTGCCGACGACGAAACTCACCGCGAATATCTTCGTCCAGAACCGCCGTAGCTGCTCGTATCGCGGGCGGCCCGTGCGGATGTCCTTGTACGTGAAGTAGACGATGAAGGGCGCGAGCCCCATGCTCATCACGGGGAAGATGATGTGGACGATCGTCGTCAGCGCGAACTGAAGCCTGCTCGCGAGCACCGGATCGACCATTACGGACACCCCTCCGCGCGTACGCGGCGGGTTCGCCGAACGGCTCCGTACGTGCTCATACGCGGCAGTTCGTTCGACAGCCGTATCAAAAAAACGGTCGTTCCCGGCGGGTGGGAGCTCGGTGTTCCGCGGTCGTGTGCGGCGGACGACGCGGCGGCCCGTGCGAGCCGAACGGCCACAACACTCTTCGCCGCGACTGTCTGTTTCCCGTTTGAACATGGGGGTTTCAGTCCTCCTCGCCCGTTGACGCCCGCCTATGTGTTCGACGCGTCAAGCGTCGGGTACGGATGCCCGAGTACACCATCGACGCCGACTGGAGCGACCTCTTCATCGACGGGGAGTGGGTGGCGAGCGAGAGCGGCGACACCATCGCGGTCGAAGACCCCTCGACGCGCGAGACGGTCACGGAGGTGCCCGCGGCGGTCGAGGCGGACGTCGACGCCGCCTACGACGCCGCCGAAGCCGCGCAGGATGAGTGGGCGGACGCGCCGCCCGCGCGACGCGAGCAGGTCGTGCAGGACTTCCTCGACGCCCTGCACGAACACGAGGACGAGATCATCGACCTCCTGGCGCACGAGGCCGGCGGGTCGACCATCATGGGCGAGACCTCGGTGCAGATCGCGTCCGACCACGCGGCGGAAGCGGCGACGCTCCCGCGGCGGACGAAGGGCGAGCACGCGGACTCCAACATTCCCGGGAAGGAGAACATCGTGCGCCGGGAGCCGAAGGGGACGGTGACGGTCATCAGTCCGTGGAACTTCCCGCTGAACCTCTCGATGCGCGCCGTTGCGCCCGCCATCGCGTCCGGGAACACGGTCGTCCTGAAGCCCGCGACGAACACGCCCATCACGGGCGGCCTCCTGTTCGCAAAACTGTTCGAGGAGGCCGGTCTGCCGGACGGCGTGCTGAACGTCGTCGTCGGCGAGGGCTCCGAGATCGGCGACCGAGTCGCCGGCCACCCCGCCAGCGACGCGGTCGCGTTCACCGGGTCGACGTCGGTGGGGCGGCGCGTCGCCGCGACCGCCGCGGAGAACCTCGCCGTCCCCGCGATGGAACTCGGCGGGAACAACGCCCACATCGTCACCGCGGACGCCGACCTCGACCGCGCGCTCGACGGCGGGACGTTCGGGACGTTCGTCCACCAGGGCCAGGTCTGCATCTCCATCAACCGCCACCTCGTCCACGAGGACGTGTACGACGAGTACGTCGAACGGCTCACCGAGCGCGCTGAAGACCTGCCGGTCGGGAGCGCGCACGCCGACGACACCGTCGTCGGCCCCATCATCGACGAGAGCCAGCGCGACGAGATGCTCGGGTACGTGAACGAGTCCGTGGCGGAGGGCGCGACGCTCGAAACGGGCGGCGAAACCGCCGATATCGACGGCATCGAGGACTCGCTCGTCGTGAAGCCGACCGTCCTCTCCGGCGTGACGAACGACATGCCCGTCGCGGCGAACGAGCACTTCGGCCCGATCGCGCCCGTCATCCCGTTCAGCGACATCGACGAGGCCGTCGCACTCGCGAACGACACCGAGTACGGCCTCTCCGGCAGCGTACACGCGGGCGACCTCCAGACGGGCACGGAGATCGCGGAGCGCGTCGAGACCGGGAACGTGCACGTGAACGACCAGCCGATCAACGACGAGGCGCACGTGCCCTTCAGCGGCATCGGCGCCTCGGGTATCGGGACGTACAACAGCGACGCGTTCCTCGACGAGATAACCGAGGCGAAGTGGATCAGCCTCCAGCGCGACGAGCGCGAGTACCCGTTCTAACCCCATCTTTTTTGCTGGGGGTCTGCGGAGTTCGGCGCGTGCCATCGCTTCCGCTCGCCGACCTCGAAGCCCAGGTCGGCGACACGCACCGGACAGTCGAGGGGTTCAGTGTCGAACGGGGGAAGGTCGCGGAGTTCGCGCGCGCCGTCGGCGACCCCGACGACGTGTATCTGGACGAGCGGGCCGCGCGCGACGCGGGCCACGACGCGATTCCCGCGCCGCCGACGTTCGCCCGCACCTCCTTTTTCCCCCGGTACCGCCCGGACGGCATCGACCACACCCTCGGATTCGAGCTGGGGTTCGACCGCTCGCGGGTCGTCCACGGTGAGCAGCGCTACGAGTACGAGCGCCCGCTCTACGTCGGCGACACGCTCACCGGCGACACCACGCTCACGGAGGTCTACCAGCGCGAGGGGCGGGGCGGCGGAACGATGACGTTCGCAGTCCTCCGCACTGACTTCAGCGACGAGTCCGGCAGTCACGTGCTCTCCGACTACAACACCCGCATCGAGACCGGGCGGGCCATCCGGGGTGACGGAGAATGACGGACTCGTTCGCGGTCGGTGATACGTTCGAGCGCGTCACGGAGGACGTGTCCCGCGAGGACTTCGTGCGGTACGCGGGCGCGAGCGGCGACTTCAATCCGATTCACTACGACGACCCGCACGCCCGGGACGCGGGCTACCCGTCCGTGTTCGGACAGGGGATGTTCACCGCGGGCGTCGCGTCCGGTCTCGTCCGGGAGACGTTCGGGCTCGCGGGCCTCCGCGAGTACGACACGCGGTTCGTCGCGCAGGTGTGGCCGGGCGACACGCTCACGACGACGCTCGAAGTCACCGGCGTCGCCGAAACCGCGGACGGCACGCGCGTCGAGGCGGACCTCGTGGTGACGAACGGCGACGGCAAGCGCGTCGTGGACGGCGGCGCGGTCGCGGTCGTGTAGTCCGCCGTGAGCGGACGCCCGCCTCCACCATCATACGTGAGACGCAACCCAAAACCGATAAACGCGGGGCGCGCTGAACTCCGCGTATCGTGACGAACACGCAGCTCACGCTCGTCCAACTCGACAACTACGGCCCGTGGACCGTCACCCCGAACCCCCGGCGAGAGGTCGACCTCCAGACCCTCCAGTCGCGGCTGTACGCCGACCTCTCCCAGCTGTTCGGCACGCGGGACGGCTACGTCTTCTTCACGCGCTTCGACAACATGGTCGCCGTGACGAACGGCGTCGACGCCGAAGACCACGCGCGCATCCAGGAGTCCATCCGGAACCGCTACCCGGTCACTATCAGCCTCTCCACCGCCGCCGCGGCCAGCCCCGCGGACGCGCTCGGCCACGCCACCGCCCGCCTCCAGGAGGAAGGGAGCGCGCAGGACGAAGACCGCACGGAAGCCCTGCTCGGCGCTCCCCTGGAGGACGACGAGCGCAGCGACGACGACGTGCAGATCGCGCACTTCGACGTGAACGACGCCACCGGCGAGTACACCGACGAACTCGACGCCTACTCCACGTTCATCCACATCGAGCAAGCGTACGCCAGCCTCATGCGGCACATGCACGAAGAACACGACTCCCTCTCCTTCTTCGTCGGCGGCGACAACATCATCGCCGTCTGCCCCGCGATGGGCGAACCCGCGTACCGCGACGCCATCGACGCCGTCCGCGACGACACCGGCGTCGACCTCAAGGTCGGCGTCGCCCGCGGCGCCACCGCCCACGACGCCGGCATGGGCGCGAAACACGCCCTCGAAGTCTGCCGCGACGACGGCACCGTCGTCGAGTACGAATAGGCCTCGCTCCTCGGAACGCCGAGCCCGCGAGCGACCGCGGGCCGGCCGCTACCCCCGTGTAGGCCAGCGCGCCTCCCGGTACTACTTTGACCTGCCCGCTCGACATATCACCTACCGGATGGGAATCCAGTCCGCCGACCGTGGCCAACTCGGAATCGAGACCATCGTCGTCTTCGTCGCGATGGTTCTCGTCGCGGCGTTAGCCGCAGGTCTCCTCGTCAATACGGCAGGCGTCCTGCAACAGGCGTCCACGAGTACCGGCCAGGAGAGCCAATCGATGGTCACCGACCGGGTCTCCCTGGTCAGCATTGTCGGAAACGTCTCCGAGAGCGGGAACTACGTCGAGCACGTTCGAGTATTGATCGGGCTGTCTCCGGGTTCAGGAACGGTGAATCTCTCACAAGCAGTAGTCTACACGAAAACGGACGAGTGGAGTCGGTGGACAGAGTTCAACAGCGACGACATTGTATTGGCGAGCGAAGACGAAGACTGCTACGCACTTACAGAAGGCGAACTCTGCACCACGGGCTTCGATGGGCGTCTGGAACCCGGTGAAGAAATCACCATCAAAATCGTCACCGCCTCGGGAGCGGTCACGCACGCCAGATTCGCGATTCCACAAGCCATTCAGGGCGAGGAAGCCGTCGTACTGCGCTAACGCGCACTCCACATCTCCTACTCCGAAAAGCGCTCCGCGGCCACCGGGAGTTGATACCTCCCCGTCAACGTCTTCACCGTACAGTCCCAACGTCTCGTTTAGTGTGCCGGGTTCCAGTTCGGCTCGGTGTATCCGACGCGGCCCGCACGCGGGTCGGTTCGAGACGGGCCGACACCGACCGCGAGTGGATTCATTCGGGCGGACTCCCGGAACTCGGGGTGACTCGCCGTGACATTGGACGAATACGCACACGACGCGAGCACGACGCGCGAGAGTCGGGTAGTGCTTCACGTCGACATGGACTGCTTTTACGCGAGCTGTGAGCGCCGCCGGGAGCCCGAGCTTCGAGGCGAGCCGGTCGTGGTGGGGATGGGGTACGAGGACGGCGAGACGACGGGCGCCGTCGCGACCGCGTCCTACGAGGCGCGGGCGTACGGCGTGGAGAGCGCGCAAGCGATCACGAGCGCGCTCGACCGGCTCCCGCGGAAGGCCGCGAACCCCGGGGATCCGGACGCGGGCCACTATCGGCCCGTGGACATGGAGTACTACCAGTCGGTCGCGGACGAGGTGAAGGAGATCCTGCACGACCTCGGGGACACCGTTCGGGAGGTGTCCATCGACGAGGCGTACCTCGACATCACGGAGCGGACGGCGTGGTCGGTCGCGGCGGGGTTCGGGCGGCACGTGAAACAGCGGATCGCGCGCGAGGTCGGGGTGCCGGCGTCCGTGGGCGTCGCGCCGAACATGAGCACGGCGAAGATCGCGAGCGACCACGACAAGCCCGACGGCCTCACCGTCGTCCCGCCGGACGACGTGAACGAGTTTCTCGCGCCGCTGGACGTGGCGCGGTTGCACGGCGTCGGGCCGGTGCGAGCGCGCGACCTGCGCGCGGAGGGCGTGCACACAATCGGCGACCTCGCCGAGACGCCGAAACACGAGGTGTCGGGCTGGTTCGGCGACCGCGGCCGCGAGCTTCACGAGCGCGCGAACGGCCGGGACGCGCGGCCGGTGGAGCCGCGCGGGAAGCCGAAGAGCCTGAGCCGGGAGTCGGCGTTCGACGGCGCGACCGACGACTTCGACCGGGTTCGGGAGCGAGCGGACGCGCTCGCGGAGGCGGTCGCGGAGCGCGCGACCCGGACGGACGCGCTCTACCGAACCATCGGAATCAAGGTCGTGACGCCGCCGTTCGACGTGAACACGCGCGCGAAGAGCCTCCCCGGGCCGGTGGACGAACCAGCGCTCGTGCACGACGTGACGCGAGAGTTGCTCGCGGAGTTCGCGGACGAGGACGTCAGAAAGGTCGGCGTCCGCGTCTCCAACCTCTCCTTCTCCGACGCGGATCAGGCGAAACTCGAGTCGTGGGCGGGGAGTTCGGAACCGCCGGGCGTCCGAGAACGGGAGTCCGACCCGGATACGGCGAACGGGATCGACGGTCAGGCGAGCCTGGGTGAGTTCGAGTGAACAAACTCCCGCGAGTATCGGAGGGCGAGTGGCAGCTAGACCGGCACACGCGCATCGTCGTCTACGAGGCCGAGGACGGAAACGAACTCCTCACCGTCTACGACTGCGCGGCCGCGCAGAAACCGCCGTCGGCGCAGGTGCGCGGAAACCTCGTCCGAATCGACGCCGACCACGCGCTTCGCCGCGCGCCGACCGGCTACCTGGTGGACATGCGGGAGAAAGCGGTGTTGGAGGCGCAGGCGGCGTCGCACTACGTGGTGCGCGCCTAGAGGTCGGTGACGAGGTCGCGGAGCGCGGCCTCGGGGTCGTCGGCCTTCGCGACGCCTGACGCGAGGAGCACGCCCTCCGCGCCGAGGTCGCGCGCGGCGGTCACGTCGTCGCCGGTGGAGATGCCCGCGCCGCAGTAGACTGGCACGTCCCCGACCTCGCCCGCGGCGTCGACGGCGGCGCGCACCACGTCCGGGTCGGCCTGACTCACCGGCGTTCCCGTCCCGATGAGTTCCGGGGGTTCGACGGCGACCGCGTCCGGCGAGAGCTGGGCGGCCGCACCGACCTGCGCGGGGTTGTTCGCGCACACGACGGTGTCGAGGTCGGCGCGCTCCGCGGCCGCGACCGCGTCGTCGATGTCCGCGAGGCGGAGGCGTTTCTCGCTGTGGTTCAGGAGCGTGCCCGCAGCACCCGCGGCGGCGGCGCGCTCCGCGAGCGTGCTTCCGGTGTGACTGCCGTGGTCGACTGGACTGACGTGCTGCGCCCACGTCTCCACGCCCGTCTCGGCGACCGCGCGCAGGTCGGCGGCCTGCGGTGCGACCGCGATTCGCGCACCAGTCTCCGCGGCGACCGCTTCGGCGGCCGTCCCGATTTCCACGGGATCACAGGGGTAGGCCTTCAGGTTCACGAGAACGAACATGACCGAACGCGCGTCCCGGGGGAGAAAAGTCCTGTCGGATTAAATCGCCAGTTCGGTCTCGTCCTCGGTTCCCTTCATGCGCTCGACGATGTCGTTCACGAGCACGATATCGCCGACGGCGCGAACCCACCGGTAGGGGATGATGACGCCCTTGTTCCCGGTCGCGTGATCCGTGAACAGGTCGCCGTTCAGCTGTCCGAGCGCGAGCCCGTTCACGACCTCTGCGTCGAGGTCGAGGCGGAGGTCTTCGATTTCACCGACGAACACACCGTTGTTGGAGTAGACCTCGCGGCCGACGAGGGTCGTGATCTCCTGCGGAGTCTCGTCCATGTCCCCGGCGATGCGTCCGCGGCCCTTAACTCTTGTAGGCTCAGCGGAAGCGGTCGAGCACGTCCCCGAACGTGTCGAGCGCGGCCGCCATCTCGTTCGGCGCGAGCCCGAGGCTCACGCGCACCCGTTCGCTATCGCCGAAGAACCGGCCGGGAACGACGAGCAGTCCGTTCTCCCACGCGCGCTCCGCGACCGCGTTCCCGTCCGCGTTCGCGGGGTCGAGGAACGCGAACGTGCTCCCGGGCGCGACCGACCCCGCGAGGTCGTCGCGCTCTGCGACGAACGACGAGAGCAATTCGGCGTTCTCCGCGAGCAGCGTCCGCGAGCGCTCGGCGAGCGGGTCTCGGTTGTGGAGCGCGCGCATCGCGAGCGTCCGGCTCGGCCCGGCGACGGCGCGGACGTGATGACTGACCGCCCGCGCGCGCTCCACGAACGCCTCGTCCGCGACGAGCCAGCCGATGCGGAGGTCGCCCAGTCCGAAGAACTTCGTCAGCGACCCCGTCACCGCGGCGTTCTCGAACTCCACTGCGCTCGGGCCGCCGAACGGCCCGTCTTCCGCCTCGGGGAGGTAGGGCGCGTACACCTCGTCTACGAGCAGGCGTGCGCCGCCGTCCCGCGCGACCGTCGCGGTCTCGGCGAGCGTCTCCCGCGCCGCGAGCCGGCCCGACGGATTGTGGCGGTTCGTCACCGTCACCAGTGCGGTGTCGGGCGTGAGCGCCTTCCTGACCCGGCTCGGGGAGAGAGCGTCGTCCTCGTCGCGGCGGAACCGGTCGACGTGCGCGCCGAGCGCGCGCGGCGACGCCACCAGCGGTTCGTACCCCGGTTTCTCCACGAGCGCTCGCGGCCCGTCCGCGTCGCTGGCGTCGAGTGCGGCCGCCGCGGCGAGGAAGTTCGCCTGCGTCGCGCCGCCGGTCACGAGGACTTGCTCGGGTTCGACGCCGTACTCGCCCGCAATCTGCATCTCCAGGCTCGCGCCCGTCGGCGGGTCGTCCAGGCCCTCCAGGGGCGCGGGGACGACTTCGCCGCCGCGGTCGCGGTCGCCGCGGAGGTCGCTCGTTCCGAGGTCGTACATCGCGACCTCCGGCCGGCCGGTCTTCCACGTCAGGTAGTCGATGTCGGGGAACACACCGGGCGTTCTCTCCGCGCGCTGATAGGCGTTACCGAACCCGGAACTCGGCACCCGAGGCGTCCAATACGAGCAGGGAGTGATACCGGAGGTAGGTCGTCACCGGCACCTGCACGGCGACGAGGAGGGCGAGTGCGACCAGCAGGGCGAGCACGCCCACCGCCGCCAGAACGGCGGTGGCGACGCCGGTGAGTGCGAGCCCGGAGAACGCGAGCGCCACGGGCACGGCGAACGCGCCCGCGACGATGCTCGTCAGGAGGCCGGCGAGCACGGTGAGCGTGAACCGCACCACCGCGTACACGACGAACTGCGGGAGCTCCGCGCGGAGCGTCGGCCAGAACGCCCGCCATCCCTCTATCACCTCGAGGTCGCGGTCCGCCATCAGCGGAACGACGAACGCCGTCGTCGCCGCGCTCGCTACGACCGCGCCGACCGCGACCACCGCGACGACTGGAACGAGGAAGACGCCGCCGAGCGCGAACACCACGGACTCCCGCGTGAGTGCGGCGAACAGGAACGCCGCGACGACCGCGAGCGGGAGCAGTACCAGGACGCCGAGGGCCGCGCGGAACGCGAACAACCGCGTCCCCCACCCCAGCGACCGCTTGAACGGACCCCACAGGCGGACCGTGCGCGACCGGAGCGCGTGCACGAGCACGAATTCCAGCACCGACCCCAGCCAGAGGACGACGACTCCCAGGACGAGCGCCGCCCCGACCACGAGCACCAGGCGGGGCAGGTACTCGAGTGCCCGCGGCCCCAGCCACGTCGGCGTGACGTTCACCGACAGCGACGGCGTCCGCGTCCCCACGGACCCGCCGGCGAACAGCGACACCACCGCGAGCCGCAGCCACACAGACACCGAGAACGGCATCAGGAGCGTCCGCGCCTCGTCCAGCGCGTCGTCCAGCAACTCCACCGCGTAGTAGCTCATACTCCCCGTACTTTCCTCGCCGAAATAAAAGAGGCGGGCCGCTACTCCGTGACGGCGGCGTACGGGTCGAGAACGCCCTTACCGTAGTACGTCTTGTCCGCCGGATAGTCGCCGTCAGCGGTGCGTTCGAGCCGTCCACGCACCTGATTCGCGTTCAGTCCCGGGTCGGTACTCTTCACGAGCGCCGCCGCGCCCGCGACCTGCGGCGCGGCCATCGACGTCCCGGCGACCCAGGAGTACGTGTACTCCGCGCCCTGATACTCGCCGTCCGCGAACGTCGGAAGCGCGACTGTGTTCAGCACCATGTCGTAGTACCATCCGGCCGGCTGGGAGAGGTCGTAGTTCCCGCCGGGTGCGGCGATGTTAATGGCGTTCGTGCCGTAGTTCGTGTAGTTCGCCGGGGTGTCGTACGGGGACTCGAGTCCGGCCTCCCCGTGCGCGAACCCGATGGGGCCGGTGGCGCTGATGGAGAGGACGTTCGCCGCCTCGTTCGGGAGGCTGATGACGGGGCCGTCGTGCTGGAGGTCGGCGGCGTCGTTGCCGGCGGAGACGACGACGAGCGTGCCCTGGCGGCGCGCGTACGACATCGTCTTGTTCACGACTTTCCCGTAGAACGACCCGAACCCGCGCCGGGAGACGGGGTACGCGCCGATGCTGAGGTTCGCGGCGTCACAGCCGATATTCGCGCTGTAGACGACGGCCGCGAGGATGTCCGCGAACGACGCGAGCGCGTCGGGCGAGAACACGCGGCAGTCGACGATCTCGGTGCCGGGCGCGGTGCCGACGACGCCCGCGTCGTTCTGGTCGTTCGCGGCGACGATGCCGGCGACGTGCGTGCCGTGGTAGCCGCCGTACGGGCCGCCCGCCCCGTAGCCGTCTCCCGTGAAGTTCCGGGAGAGGTCCACGTTGACGGCGTGTTTGAGGTCGGGATGGCAGGCGGCGACGCCGGTGTCGACGATGGCGACGCGCGTCCCCTCCCCCCGCGTCACCTCGTGGGCCTCCGGGATGTTCTGCGTCTGCTTGTCCCACTGGAGCGGATACAGCGGTTCGTCGGTGGCTTCCTCGGCGTCCTCGGTCGTGATGGGGTCGGTCGGGAGGTCGAGTTCGTAGACGACGTCGGGCGCGTACTTCCCGAGGCGTTTCACCTCGCTCTCCGCGCCCTCGACGACGGCGAACCCGATCTCGCTGAGGTCGTGGACGACGGTGACGTCGCTCTTCTCCAGTTTCTTCCCCTTCGCCTTGACGATGAACCGTTCCGTCGATTCGGCGGCCGTGACGGTGGATCCGACCGCGATGCCGCCGAGCGCTGCCCCGCTGAGCGTGAGGAACTCTCGCCTGGTATGTTCTACCATCGTTCGTGATATTCACTCTCCAGGACATATAGTTTCCGACAACTCACCTCTCGTTTTTGGAGGGGAGCGGCCGGCCGTTTTCTGCCCGGTCGCGAACCACGCCCTGGCGATGGATACACTCGCGCTCGTCCTCCGCCTCGTCGGGGGCGTTATCCTCCTCGGCATGAACGGCTTCTTCGTGGTGACGGAGTTCGCGCTGACGCGCGTCCGCCAGTTCTCCGAGTCCGAGTTCGACGAACCCGGACTGCGGCGAGCGTGGGAGATGACGGAGGAACTCGAAATCTACCTCTCCGGCTGCCAGGTCGGCATCACCGTCTCCTCGGTCAGCCTCGGCGTCGTCGCCGAACCCGCGGTCGCCGCGCTGTTCGCGATCCCCGCGGGCGTCTCGCACGCCGTCTCCGCGGTACTCGCGCTCGCCGTCATCAACTTCTTTCACGTCGTCGTTGGCGAACAGATCCCCACGTATCTCGGCGTCGAACGCACGAAACAGGTCGCGCGGTACGGCGCGCCCGGCCTCTACTACTGGACGCGCCTCCTCGCGCCCGTCATCAGGTTCGCTGACTGGGTCGCGAAACGCGTGCTCAGTCTCGCCGGCGTCGAGATGACGCGGTCGTGGACCGAGGAGGAGGACGTCCCGACGTCGCGCGCCGAACTCCGCCGCGAGATAGGCGACGTGCTCGCCACCGACGTCCTCACCGAGGAACGCCGCCAGGAAGTCCTCGCCGCCCTTGAGATCGGGCAGACGCCCGTCCGCGAGATCGCCATCGACCGCGACGAGATCGTCGCGCTCAGCACCGACCAGTCGTTCGACGAGAACCTCGCCGTGATGGAGACCCATCCCCACGTCCGCTTCCCCCTGGTCGGGGAGAGCCTGGAGGACTTCCACGGCATCGTCTACACGCCGGTCGTCCTCCGGGAGTTCGACCACCTCCGGAACGACGACATCGCGCTCTCCGAACTCGCCCACGACACGATGACCGTGCAGGCCGACGCCCCCGTCAGCCAGGTCATCGACGCCTTCCAGGCGCGCCAGCAGGAACTCGCGTTCGTCGTCGACGAAGGCGAGGTCGTCGGGAGGGTGACGCCGACGGACGCGTTCGCCGCCGTGATGGGGGAGTTCCCCGACCCCGTCGAACAAACCTACCCGAGGAGGGCGTCGAGGTCGGCGTGCTCGGCGAGCAAGCCCTGCATTCGCGCGACAGTGTCGCGGTTACGGACGTGACCGCCGCCGAGCACGGCTTCGAGCCGTTCGATGGTGCGGAGCGTGTCGGTCGCGACGACGAGCACGGGAACGCCCGCGTCCGCGGCCTTCCCGAGCACCGCGCCGGATGGTTCGTGGCCGCCCGTGAGGACGAGGCACTCGACGCCGGGCGCGTCCAACGCGGCGGTCTGCACGTCCGCGCGGTCGCCGCCCGTGACGACGGCGGCGTTCGTGGCGCGCCGGAAGTGTCGGAGCGCGGACTCCCCGCTCATCGCGCCGACGAGGAATCGCTCCACGAGCGCGCCGGCGTCGGCGTCCGTGACGGTTCGCGCGCCGAGTTCGGCTGCGAGGTCCGCGACGGTGACGCCCGCGAGTTCGGGGACGCGTGGCACCGCGCCGAGCACCGGCACGTCCCGGGATTCGAGGAACGCGGCCGCGTCCGCGTCGAGGTCGTCGAGGACGGCGTCCGGAACGCGGTTGAAGAGCACGCCCGCGAGCCGGTCGCCGTAGCGGTCCGCGGCGTCCAGCACGTCGTCGACGTCCCGGGATTCCGCGTAGTCGGAAACGAGGACGACGCGGGCGTCCAGGAGGTCGGCGAGCGCGGGCGACGCGAGGCCGGCGGCGCGGCCCGTTCTCGGCCTGCCCGCCGCCTCCGCGAACACGTCGTCCGCGTTCGCGCTGATGTCGTCGTACGCCTCCCGGACGCGCTCGCGGAGTTCGTCGGGGTCTTCCGTCCCGCGGAGCACGCCGTCCACGAACGTCGGCGAGTACACGACCGGCTCCATGTCGTGGACTTCGGTGTCGAGGCCGAGCACGTCCCGCGCGAGCAACGGGTCGGGGTCGAGCGTCTTCCCGACGTTGCTCTGGAGGTGAGTGCCAAGCGGCTTCATGTATCCCACGGTTCGCTCGCGGTCTTGTGCGGCGCGTGCGAGTGCGAGTGCGACCGCGGTCTTTCCGGTGCTGTCCGCCGTCGATGCGAGTAGTGTCGTCGTCATAGGTCGTCTGGGTCGATGGTGAGGCGGACGTCCACGGCCTGCACGCCGTCGGCCGTCGCCACGAGTGGGTTGATGTCCAGTTCGAGTATCGCCGGGAAGTCGCTCGCGAGCTGGCTGAGGCGTTCGATGCTCTCGCGGAGCGCGTCGAGGTCGGCGGGCTCGCGGCCGCGCGCCCCGCGGAGGAGTGGTGCGGCCTGGATGTCGGAGAGCATTCCGTCGGCCTCCCGCTCGCTCACGGGCGCGACCCGCACGGTCGTGTCCTCCATCACTTCCACGAAAATCCCCCCGAGGCCGAAGAGGACGAGCGGGCCGAACTGGGGGTCGCGGTTCACGCCGAGAATCGTCTCCGTCCCTCGATCCGTGTCCACGAGTTCCTGCACTTGCACGCCGAGCAGCGTCGCGTCGGGCTGGTAGTTCCGGGCGCGCGAGACGAGGTCTTCGTACGCGTCGTACACGCCCTCGTTCGGCACGCCGACCTTCACGCCGCCGATATCGGACTTGTGTAAAATGTCCGGGCTGACGATTTTCATCACCACGTCGCCCTCGATGTCGTGCGCGAGCGACACGGCGTCCTCGGGCGTCTCCGCGATACCGCCCGCGGGCGTCGGGATGCCGTACGCGTCCAGTAACTCCATCGCCTCCACGCCGAGACGGGTCTCCCCGCGGTCGGCCGCGGCGTCGAGGATGTCGCGCGCCGCCGCCTCGTCCACGTCGAACTCCCGCGGCGGTTCGTATTGCCGCTCCGAGATGCGGCGCTGGCGCGCGAGCGCGTCGAGGCTGTCCACCGCCCGCGCCGGGTCGAAGTAGTTCGGGACGCCCGACTCCCGGAGGCGGGCCGACGCCTCCTCGGCGCGCCGCCCGCCCATCAGCACCGCGGCGACCGGGAGGTCGTGTGCGTCCTGCGCGTCGCCCACCACCGCTGCGAGGTCGGCGTAGTCGAGGACGGCGGTGGGGGCGGCGACGACGACGGCCGCGCCGACGCTCGGGTCGTCGAGCACCGTGTCGATCGCGGTTCGGAACCGCTCGACGCCCGCGTCCCCGATGACGTCCACGGGGTTGTAGCGGTTCGCGTTCTCGGGGAGCGACTCGGCGAGCGCGTCCAGCGTCTCGTCGGTGAAGGACGCCATCGAGAGCGAGGAGTCGCCGACGGCGTCGGTCGCCATCACGCCCGGGCCGCCCGCGTTCGTCACCACGGCCACCGAATCCGCGTCGGGGAGCGGAAGGCCGTCGAGCGCGCGGGCGTAGTCGAACAGCTGTTGGACGTTCTCCGCGCGCACGACGCCCGCCTGGTCGAGGCCGGCCTCGTACGCGGCGTCGCTTCCCGCGATGGTGCCGGTGTGGCTGGACGCGGCCTGCGCGCCCGCCTCCGTCCGCCCGGACTTCACGAGCACGACCGGCGTCTCGTCGGTCACGTCGCGCGCGGTGTCGATGAACGCGCGGCCGTCGCTGATGCCTTCGAGGTAGCCGAGGACGACGCTCGTCTCGTCGTCCCCCCACGCCTCGACGAAGTCGGTCTCGTCGAGCACGGCTTCGTTTCCGAGGCTGACGACGTGCCGGAACCCGATTTCTTGGTCGCTCGCCCAGTCCAGCGCGGCGGTGATGAACGCGCCGGACTGACTCATGAAGCTCATCGACCCCGGGAGCGCGTCCGCGGGGCCGAACGTCGCGTTCATCGACGACGGCGTGCTCATGATTCCGAGGCTGTTGGGGCCGACGAGCGTGAGGTCGTACTCCTCGGCCGTGGCGGCGAGGTCGCGCTCGCGCGCCGCGCCTTCGCTCCCAGCTTCCCCGAATCCTGCCGTGATGACGACGACGTTCTCGATGCCCGACTCGCCGGCCTCCCGTACCACGTCGACGGCGACCGACGGCGGCACCACGACCACCGCGAGATCCGCGTTCGCTACCGCGGAGAGCGAGTCGTGACACACATGGCCAAGCACGGCGTCTCGACTCGGGTTCACCGCGACGACCTCGCCGTCGAACGAGTCGAGGTTCTCCAGTACGGCACGCCCCACCGATCCCTCGCGGTCCGTCGCGCCGACGACGGCGACGCGCTCGGGGTCGAAGAGGCCGCCGACTCCTACACCTGTCATCGCCTAGCCGGTGGGGCGGTCGGCCGATAAAACCACCCACCGAGTTTTAGGAAGGCCAAAAATAATTCCGAAAATGGAAAAAGCGTTTACTACAAACCGTTCGTATGGTCTCGCTCTCCGCGCTCGCGTTCGTCGTCCTCGCCGGCCTCGTCACGTGTCTCGCGACCGGACTGGGAGCGCTCCCGTTCTTCATCGTAGACGACGTGAGCGACCGGTGGACGGTCGCGCTCTGGGGGCTCGCGTCCGGCATCATGCTCTCCGCGTCCGGGTTCGGCCTGGTTCTCCAAGGACTCAACCACGGCACCCCCACCGAAGTCGGCGTCGGCGCGCTCGCCGGCGTCGTCCTCGTCGTCGTCTCCCACCGCGTCATCACGGACGCCGAGGTAGACCCCCGCGAGTTCGCGGAAGCCGACTTCCGGAAACTCGTCCTCATCCTCGGCGTCCTCACCGTCCACTCCTTCCCCGAGGGCGTCGCCGTCGGCGTCAGCTTCGCCAATCTCGGCCTCGCAACCGCCGAGAACACGCTCATGGTCCTAGGGTTCTCCGTCCCCCTCCTCGCCGCGTTCATGACCGTCGCTATCTCCGTTCACAACGTTCCCGAGGGCCTCGCCGTCTCGATCCCCCTCAAAAACCTCGGGATGAGCAAGTGGCGGATGGTCGGCGCCGCCGTCTTCAGCAGTCTCCCGCAGCCCATCGGCGCGGGCCTCGCGTTCATCTTCGTGCGGTGGGCGCGCATCTTCCTCCCGTACGGCTTCGGGTTCGCCGCCGGCGCGATGACCTACCTCGTCCTCACGGAGTTCATCCCGGAGGCCCGCGAAACCGGCCAGGCCCTCGACAACGACGGCGTCCCCGAACTCGCCGCCGGCCTCGTCGTCGGCACCGTCTCGATGCTTCCCCTCGTCCTCTACTGACGCAGGCGCTCCCACGCCGACTCGAACGCACCCTCGTCCTCCGTGAGCGACGACCACTCGTCGAGGCCGCGCTCCTCGCGGCTCCCCGGGATCGTGTTGTCGAGCACGAACGCGGTCAGCCCGCCGACCGCCATCCCCGTGCCGCCGACCACGTACACCGTCTGCGCGACGACGTCGGTTCCGAGGACGACGCCGAGCACGGGCACGTCAGCGAACCCGGCCTGCAGCACGCCCGCGTCCGCCACGCCGCCCATGTAGGCCGGGACGGCGAGGCCGACGAACAGCGAGAACCCGAGCACGTAGATGTTCCGCGAGGAGTCGAGGTCGACGTACGTGAGGTTCGAGAGGCCGACCGCGACGATCTGGCCGAACATCGCGACGAACAGGCCGCCGACGATGGGGTCGGGGATAGTCGTGACGAGGCCGCCGACGTACCCGACGAACCCGACGACGAGCATGAACAGCGCGCCGATCTGGACGACGTACCGGGACGCGACGCCGGTGAGGCCGATGGCGCCGACGTTCTCCGAGTACGACGTGGAGCCGTTCCCGGTGCCCATGACGCCCGCGAACGCGCTCATCAGGCCCTCCATGCCGATGCCGTGGTCGATGCGTTTCGCGGAGGGCGCGCCCGTCCCCGAGAGCCGCGCGACCGCGTGGTAGTCGCCGAACGACTCGAACACCGACGCGAGGAAGCCCGCGAACATCCCGACGACGTAGGCGGGCGTGAACAGCGGCGTCCCCCACTGGAACGGCGACGGCACGGTGAGCGCGGGCGCGGACGTGACCTGCGAGAGGTCGACGTAGCCGTACGCGTTCGGCCCGATGACGCCGGCGACGGAGAGCACGGCGGCGACGCCCCAGGCCGCAACGATGCCGATGAGGACGGGGTAGAGCCGGAACGCCGTGCTGACCGTCGAGAGGTACTGGCTGAACCCGACGATGAGGAGGACGGTGAGGCCGAGCAGGTACCAGTTCTGCTGGGCGCCCGCCATCTGTGCGTTCACGTCGATAATCTGGGGGGCGTTGAACAACGCGAGACCGATGAGCGCGATGGTCGGCGCGATGCTCACCGGCGAGATATACCGCTTGAGCCAGCCGACCAGCCCGACGTACCCGATGAGGGTCTCCGCGAGCGCGGCGACGATGATGGCGCCCTGGAGCTGGCGCAACATGACCTCCCAGCTCGGCGGGTTCGGCTGGCTCGCCATCACGCCGACGATGGCGAGCGCGGGCGCGAGCAGCGCGAACGACGCCCCCTGCACGATCGGGTAGCGGTTCCCGAGCGTCGTCTGCGCGAGCGTCGCCACCCCGGAGACGACGAAGAACGTCCCTACCAACTGGGCGGTCGCGCCCGCCGGCATCCCTATCGCGGACGCGAGGATGAGCGGCACGGCGATGTTCGCGCCGACCATCGTCAGGTAGTGCTGGAGGCCGAGCGCCGCCGCGCGACCCAGCGGCGGTTCGTCTTCGATACCGTACTCCACCAGAGACGACTCCACGCGCTCCGTCCCCGGTTCGCCCGCCATCCCCTCGGGGGGCGTCTCGTCCGAACTCATTTCGAGTAGAGCGCACAGACGCCCGCGGGATAAGCGCCGCGCTTTCACCGACGACCGACCGCAACCGCGTTCTCGCCCGCCGACCCACCTTCTGGGCGTGACGTTCGACCGCTGACTGTACGCGCGGGCGCTCACGGAGGGACGGGCTCAGGATCGCCAGAACGTCGGCGTCAACAGCACGAGCACGGGCATGATTTCGATGCGGCCGATCCACATCAGCGCCGTCATCACGAGCTTCGTCGACGCCGGGAAGGACTCGTAGTTCGCGAGCGGGCCCGCGAGCCCGAACGCCGGCCCGATGTTCAGGAAGGTGGACGCCGCCGCGCCCATCGCCTCGAACTCGCTCACTGGAAGCGCGACGCGAGCGGCGTCGACGGCGACGAACGCGGCCGCCGCCGCGAAGATCACGAGGGTCAGGAGAACGTACGCGTAGATGTCTCGGATGGTGTCCTCCGCGACGACGCTTTCACCCAATCGTACCGGGCGGACGGCGTCCGGGAGCGCTGACGTGTAGAGGTTGCGGCGGAGCGACTTCAGGACGACCAGCCACCGCACGGCCTTGATCGAACACGTCGTACTGCCCGCCATCCCGCCGACGAACATCCCCGCGAACAGGAGGGCTTTCGCGCTCGACGACCAGACGTTGAAGTCCGTGCTCGCGTACCCGGTCGTCGTCACGATAGAGACGACCTGGAAGACCGCGTGACGAATCGTCGCCATACCGGAGAGCTCGAGTCCCGCGTCGAGGCTGAGGAGGACGATGGCGGTGAGTGAGAACGCGGCGAGCGCTCCGATGTAGAACCGGAACTCGCTGCTGTTCCGCGCCCGCTTCGTGTCTCCGGTGGCGGCGTGGTAGATGAGGACGAAGCTGGTCGCGCCTGCGACCATGAACACCACGAGCGCCCACTGCACCGCCGGGGAGAACGCCGCGATGCTGTTCGCGCGCGGCGAGAACCCGCTCGTCGAGACGGACGTGAGGGCGTGCGCGACCGCGTCGAACAGCGTCATCTCGGGCGCGACGCCGGCGACGTTCAGACTGTAGAGGACGACGACGGCGAGCGCCGTGAGCGTGATGTAGATACTCCAGAGCAGTCGCGCGGTGTCGGAAATCTGTGGGGTGAGCTTGACGTCCTTCGTCTGCGTCTCGGTCTCCATGAGCTGCGCGCCGCCGACGGAGACGCGGGAGAGCACCGCGGTCGCGAGCACGAGCACGCCGAGGCCGCCGAGCCACTGGAGGAGCGACCGCCACAGGAAGATAGCGCGCGAGTGCGCGTCGAAGTCCACGATAACGGTCGCGCCCGTCGTGGTAACGCCGCTCATCGACTCGAACAGCGCGTTCACGGGATGCGCGAGCACGCCGTTCTGCGCCAAGGCGAACGGGATCGACCCGACGAGCGCGACGCTCAGCCACGTGAGCGCGACCATGAGGAACGCCTCGCGGACGTGCACGTCCGCGTTCGACGAAATTCGTTCGAGCGCGAGGCCGACGGTTACGGTGACGACCATCGGCGCGAGGAACGGCACGACTTGTGTCCCGTCGTACAGCGCGAGGAGGAGTGGCGCTGTGAGCGGCACCCAGAGCCACTTGAGGACGACGCCGATGAGCTTCAGGCTCGCGCGCCAGCGGACGCGCAGACTCATCGGGCGCTACTCGCGGCCGGCAGTCTCTCGGGGGTGGGCGAACGAGTCACGTCTCGTCGGACTGAACGCCCGCCGCACCCTTAAATCCGGGCTTCGGGGCTGACACGACGACCCCGCGGTTCGCGCGCCGACTGGTCGCCGGGTTTCGCGGCCCGACGCGCGACGACTTTCAGTAGATACCGCCCGCTGGTCGCGGCTTCCTACTTGAACGTTCGTCCAATGCGTGAAACCGCACAAGAGTAGGGATTCGCGGCACAACGCACCGCGATTTCGCGTCAGAGGAGCCGCCTGACTGCGTCACGCTCGGGCCGCACAGTCCGTCGCCGCGCCGCCGGTCGACTCCGGCGACCCGCATTTTGTGGTGGTGAGCAAGACGCTTCGCGTCTTGCGACTTCCGCGAAGATTCGCTTCGCAGAACAGATTTTTGCGGCGAGTGGTCGGCGTTGCCGACCCGAGCCGGAAAACGGTGCGTTCAGAAGCCCCGGAGGTACTGGGAGGGCGGGCGGTTGGCGTCTTCCCGACCGAGCTCCTGGGCGGCGTGGAGCCCGAAGTAGGGGTCGCGGAGGAACTTCCGGCCGACGATAGTGAGGTCGACGCGGTCGTTGCGGATGAGAGCGTCGGCCTGCTCGGGGCTGGTGATGCCGCCGACGCTCCCGATTTTGATGTCGGCGGTCTTGTTCTCGCGGATCTGTTCGGCGAAGCGGAGTTGGTAGTTGGGGCCGACCCATTCGATGTTCTGCTTTGGAGAGATACCGCCGGTGGAGACGTCGATGAGGTCGGCGCCGGCCTCGCTGAGTTGGTCGGCGAGACGGGTGGATTGTTCGACGTCCCAGCTCGGTTCGTCGTCTATCCAGTCCGTCGCGCTGATGCGGACGAACACGGGTTTGTCGTCGGGGTACACGTCGCGGACGGCCTCGACGACTTCGCGAACGATGCGGGTTCGGTTCTCGAAGCTCCCGCCGTACTCGTCGTCGCGGTCGTTCGTGACGGGGCTGAGGAACTGGTGGAGGAGGTAGCCGTGAGCGGCGTGGACTTCGGGCACGTCGAACCCGGCGTCGAGCGCGTGTTCGGCGGCCTCGCGGAAGGACTCCACGACCGCCTCGACTTCTTCGGTGGTGAGCGCGTGCGTGGGGTGGTCGGTCTCGTGGGGATAGGGTTCGTCCGTCGCGGAGACGACTTCCCAGCCGCCCTCCTCGGTGGGGACGTAGCCCTCCTCGTCCGCCCACGGGCGGTGCGTGGAGGCTTTCCGGCCGGCGTGCGCGAGCTGGATGCCGGAGACCGCGCCCTGGGACTCGATGAAGTCAGTTGTGCGCTTGAGGGCGTCCGCGTGCTCCTCGCTCCAGATGCCGAGGTCGTGGGGCGTGATGCGACCACGCGGTTCGACGGCGGTCGCTTCGGCCATCACGAGGCCGGCGCCGCCGACGGCGCGCGTGCCGAGGTGGACGTTGTGCCACTCCGTCGCGAGGCCGTCGAGGCCGTCGCAGGAGTACTGGCACATCGGCGACAGCATCAGTCGGTTCGGAATCTCCGTCCCCCTGAGTTCGAGCGGCGTGAACAGATCCGTCATCGCGCCCCTCTATCCGCGCGCGTCCTAAAGCCGTGCCGTCAGCGGGTCGGCTTGCCGGAAACGGGTTTGCCGGCTCTATCGGACTCCACACCCCCCAGGACGAACACGGTTATTCGCCGCGCCTATAGTACCACAAAAGCACCCCTGTACGGTTTAGCTAATTTCAGGCGCTAAGCCCCCTGCCTCAAGGAGCCGCCGAAGACGGCGAGTAGGCAGGGGTAGTTCACATTGCCGACACAGAGGCGGTGTCCTGATGGCTGTCCAGGCAGTACGTGCGTGGCGGGGGCCGTCCCGCCAAAACAGCCAGGCTGCGAGGCTGCCCCGGTATACAGGGAGGGCTTACTGACCAGTATTAGACGGGGTTCCGCCCGCGGTACGTGGCTGGCCAGCCCCGGCCGCGCAGCTGGGAGCGAGCGACACCGGCCGCCGGACTCGACAGCCCCGGTGCGAACGCGCGGCGGTGTGTCTGTGCTCGCGTGAGACGACTACTCGTCGGGGGTGACTGTGTCGGAGAACGCGGTGTGTTCCTCGCGGGTGCCGACGCCGACGAGGATGTCGCCCTCGGTGAGTTCGAAGTCGGGGCCGGGGTTTGAGACTGTGTCGTCGCCGCGCTGTATCGCGATAATTGTGACGCCAGTTCCTTCCCGGATGCCCGCGCTCGAGAGCGTTTCGCCGGTGATCGGGGAGTCCGCGGTGACCTCGACCCACTCGATGATGGCGTCGCCGAGGGGGACGGTGAGTTCGTCCACGTCCACGGACTCGAAGTACGCGCCTTCGAGGATGGAGCCGAGCGTGTTCGCCTGTTCGCCTGAGAGATCCAGGATTTTCTCGCCGTCGGCGTCCGGGTTGTCTCGCCGGTAGAGTTCGCAGCGCCCGTCGTGATGGAGGACGACGACGACGCTGGCGTCGCCCGCGAGCGGGAGTTCGAAGCGGCGGCCGACGCCCGGAATGTCCGTCTCGTAAACCCTCATACGCGGGCGTTCGCCGGGCGACGGCAAAAATACCGGTGGCCTCCCCCTACGTGGTCGGGAGGTGGCGTTCGATGCTAGGGGCGAACTGGATGAGGGTGGTGCCGAGGATGCTCATGACGAGGACGTAGCCGACGGTGAACGCGTAGATAGTTTCGGCGGTCGCCGTGGGCAGAGTCGCGCCGGCGCCGGCGAGCGCTGTCGCGGCGATGATGAGTGAGAACTCGCCCCGAGTGACCATCGCGAGGCCGACGCGGAGCGAGCGCTGGTCGGTCAGTTCGTACAGGCGGCCGCTGTAGTAGCCGCTGAGAAGTTTCGATGGCAGCGTGACGAGGACGGCGAGTGCGATGAGGTCGAGGACGCCGAGGAAGGAGAACGGGTCGGTGACGAGGCCGATCCAGAAGAAGAACACCGCAGCGAACGTGTCCCGGATCGGCGTGAGGGATTCCTCGATGGCGTGGACGAACGACGTGGAGCTGAACGCCATCCCGACGAAGAACGCGGCGACGGCTTCGCTCACGCCGAGCGCGAGCGCCGCGCCGGCGATGAGGACGGTCGTGCCGACCGTTCGCAGGACGAAGTACTCGCTCGAGGGCGTATCGAGCAGGCGTTCGAGCCAGCCCGTGCCCGCGTAGACGAGGACGACGAGTAAGAAGAGAAAGCCCACTGCGATGCCGACGGATTCGGCCGCCGTGGCGAGCGACCCGCCGCCGAGTACGGCCGCACCGAGTACGGCGAGGTAGACGGCGATGGCGAGGTCTTCGAAGACGAGAGTGCCGAGGATCGGCGCGCTCTCCGGGTTCGCGATCCATCCTACGTCGAGCATTGTCTTCGTGATGACTGCGCTCGAGGAGATGTAGACGATGCCCGCGACGACCAGCGCGGCGACGACGCTGTCGAACAACCACACCCCGAAGAGGAGGCCGACGGCGAAGTTCACGACGAAGTCCGCGACGCCCGCCTTCCCGATGCGTTCGCGGTCGCGGAGCAGCGTCTCCAGGTTGAACTCCAGGCCGAGGAAGAAGAGGAGGAAGACGATGCCGAGTTCCGCGCCGACCTCGATGAACGCCGTCTCCGAGACGTACGGCAGGCCCACGCTCCCGACGACGTACTCGTTGAGCGCCATTCCCACGAGGATGTAGAACGGAATCGGTGAGAGTCCGGCACGCGCGGCGACGATGCTCACCGCCGCAATCGCCGCGAACATCACGCCGGCTTCGAAGAGGAGTTCCCCAGCCATCGGTCGAGTCCTCCTGCGCCCGCAGTCCACTTAATTGGGCGGTCTTGTTCCACCTCTGAGGCGGTCGATCCCTCGTAGCGGATCGGTATTGTCGGGCGTATCGAAGCAGAGGCACGCGTATTCCCGAGTTCGTTTGCCGCTTCCCGACCATACACGTATTCGACACCCCACGCACGGGTATGGGACTCAGTACCGAGGAAATCATGCGGCTCAGCCTCGACCTCGTCGGCTGGGACGACGTGCCCGGCGACAGCACCACCTACGTGTCCGGCGACGACATCGAGACGGCGCTCGTCGGCATCGACCTCGAAAGCCCCGAAGTACAGCTCGCGCACCGCGAGGGGTTCGACCTCGCGCTCGCCCACCATCCCGCGGGCGACGACGCCCGCCTCGACTTCACGGACGTGCTCGATAAGCAGGTCGAGTTCATGACCGCGCACGGCGTCCCCGAGGACGAGGCGGAGGAGGCCGCGGACAGCATCCGGGAGGGCGCGGAGTACGGCGCGCACGCCGCGAACTACCGCCACAACCCGAGCGTCGCGGAGTACCTCGACCAGCCGTACATGAACGTCCACCTCGCGCCCGACGAACTGGGCCGCCGCGCGTTCGTCGACGTGGTCGACACGCTCGACGAGTCCGACACCGTCGCCGACCTCAGGGACGCCTTCAACGCCGAGTTCGCGGAGCTTCGAGACGCCAAGACCGACATCGAGACCCGCGTCGGGAGCGACGACAACGAACTCGGCGAGGTCGCCGTCCACCACGCCGCCGGCACGAACGGCGGCGCCGACGTGGCGCGCGCGTACTTCGAGAACGGCGTCGACACCGTCATCTACATCCACGTCTCCGCGAGCGACGCCGCCGAACTCCGCGAGGAGTACGACGACAAGAACCTCGTCGTCACCGGCCACATCGCCAGCGACGCAATCGGCCTGAACGAGTACATCGACGCCCTCGAGGACGCCGGCGTCGACTGCACCACCATCTCCGGCTGCGGGCTCTAACCGGCCTTAGGCCATGTCCATCTCGTCGCGGTCGCCCTCGCCCTCGCGCTCCAGGTGGCGCTCCACGGCGTCCTCCGTCACGTCGCTCTCGTCCAACGCTCCCTCTGACTCGTCGGTCTCCGCGTCGTCCGACTCCGCCTCTTCGTCGTCTGCGTCCGCCTCATCGTCGTCGGCCTCGTCCGTTTCACCGTCCTCGGTTTCGATGTCGGCTTCGACTTCGATTTCGATGCCGTCGGCGTCGAGTTCGGCCTCGTACGCCGTCGAACTGCCCTCGAATTCGAGTTCTTCGGAGTCGACTTCGACCTCCACCTCGACTTCGACGTCGATGTCGTCTGACATACGCGGTGGGTGCGGGCGCGGCCGGAAAAAACCGTGCGGCCGTCAGACGACGGGGATGAACTCGCGGTGCGCGGCGATGTCGTCGGGGTCGATGTCGGCGACGAGGTCTGTTTCGCGGCGGTTGAGCGCGGCCTGCACGCTTCCGTCGGGGCGGATCACGCGGGACTGGCCGGCGTAGTCGGTGACGGGCGCGTCCGGGAGGTCGCGGCGGCCCGTCCGCCCGGCGCCGACGACCCAGCGCACGCCGTCGAGCGCCCGCGCTCGCAGGAGGAGGTTCCAGTTCTGCGCGTAGGGCGCGGGCCACGCGCCGACGACGAACAACGCGTCCACTCGGTCGCCGGTGAACGCCGCGCTCTCCGCGACGAAGTTCAGGTCGTAGCACGTCACGAGGCCGGTTCGGCCGAGCGGCGAGTCGACGACGACGCGCTCGTCGCCGGGCGCGAGCGCGTCCGCTTCGTCCGCCCAGAGGTGGCGTTTCCGGTAGTACGTCCGGTCGCCCTCCGGCGTGACGTACACCGCGGTGTTGTAGTACGCGTCGCTCGCGTCCTCCACGAACCCCGCGAGAATCGCGGTGTCGTGCTCGCGGGCGAGCGCGTCGAGGCGGGCGAGCCGGTCGCTCTCCCGGTCGAGGGCGACGGATTCGATTCGGTCGTCGGCGACGAACCCGGTGAGCGCGTACTCCGGGAACACGGCGACTCTGGTGTCGTCGGGGAGGCCGCGCAGTCGGTCGGTTATGGCGGCGAGGTTCGCGTCCGGGTCGAGGTCTGAGAGGGCGAGCTGGCAGGCGGCGACAGTGACCATACCGTCGTCTCGCGGGCCGCGCGGAAAAACGCGGGTGCTGGTTCCCGGGAACCCGGGCGTTCAAGCCCCCGGCCGTCCACCTATCGGGTATGAGTGACTGGCAGGATCGAATCGTCGGTGAGCGGATGCGGGTGGACGACGAGTTCCAGCACCGCGTGGAGGCGTCGTCCTTCTCGAACCAGCAGTGGGGGCTCGTGATGACCGCGGTGGAGTTCGACATCGAGCACCCCGAGGACCCGGAGCGCGCGCGGCTGGTCGCGGACACGTCGAACCTCACGCACGTGATGGACGAACTCGACAACGTCGAGGCGGGCATGGCGGCGATGGCGGGCGGCCAGCAGCGCGACGACGACAGCGGCGGAATTCTCGGCGACGTGAAGCGCATGCTCGGCATCGGCGACAGCGGGGACTCCGGGAGCGACGAGGAGCGGGCGTCGGAGGCCGCGGCGCTCGCGCAGGAGTACGCGGACGCCCTGCAGGAAAAGCTCGAGGAGAACGGTCGCTGGGACGAGATCCGGGAGGCCGCGGTCTAGACGCCGTCGCCGCCGTGGTGGAGCGTGAACTCCTCCGTCTCGTAAATGTTGATGAGCTCTTCGACGATCTCGTCGTAGGACTCCTCGTCGTCGCGAATCTGGTCGAGTCGCTCGATCGTCTCCTCGCTCAGGTGGACTTTCGGCATACGTACTCTGTGTAGTCGAGCGGTGATAAGTGGAGGGGGCGACTTTTGCCCCTGCGGTGCGTCGCCCCGTCTATGAGTGACTTCGAACTGGATCTGCGGAGCGCGGAGGAACACCTCTCGCCCGAGCTCGATTCGGACTTCGAGGGGCGGGTCGTCCTCGGCGTGCTCGACGGCCAGACGGGGAACGAGGAGTGGCTGGGCGAGCTGGACGCGGGGAACGTGCTGGTGCTCGCGGTGGACGGCGAACTCGACGACCTCGCGGGCGGGTTCGCGGGGCCGGTGAAGGACGCGGGCGGGACGCTGATGCACTTCCGGTCGTTCCTCGTGGTGACGCCGCCGGGCGTGGACGTGGACACCGACCGACTGTAGCATAGCTTTAAGCGACTTCTCGCCGATACGTGTAGTATGGCTGACGAACCCGGCTTACTCGACCCGACAGCGCAGACGTACCGCTACTACCGGCACGCCGTCGAGAACCACTGGGATCCACACGACATCGACCTCGAAGCGGACGCGGACGCCGTCGCCGACCTGGACGACGCGACGTTCACGAACCTCCGCGGGTCGCTCGCGGCGTTCGGCGCGGGCGAGGAGTCCGTCACGGAGGACCTCGCGCCGCTCGCCGTCGTCCTCGACGACATCAGCGACGAACTGTTCGTGACGACGCAGCTCTACGAGGAGTCGAAGCACGCGGACTTCTTCGACCGCTACTGGCGGACGGTCGTCACGCCCGAGGAGGAACGACGCGGCATGACGCCGACGAGTCCGACCGACGACCGCTGGTTCTCCGCGGCGTACGTCGAACTGTTCGACCGAATGGCGGACGCGATGAACCAGTTGCTCGTCGAGGACACGCCGGAGACCCGCGCCAACGCGTACTGTCACTACCACCTCACCATCGAGGGAATCCTCGCGCAGACGGGCTACTACGGGCTGACGAACGCGTACGGCGGAACAAACGACCTGGCGGTCGACCTCCCCGAGCTTCCCGGGCTGGTCGCCGGCCTCACCCGTATTCGGGGTGACGAGGGCCGTCACGTCGGGTTCGGCATGCATCAGCTCAAGGAATCCGTCGAGGCCGGCGAGGTCGATCCCGAATTCATTCGGGACACCGTCGACGACCTCCTCCCGCTGGTGCAGGAGAGCGTCACGCCGGACGCGGGGAGCGGCGGTGCGGTCGCGGACGACCCGCTCGGTCTCGTCGAGTACGCGGTCGACAAGCACACCCAGCGAATGCAGCAGATTACGAACGCGAGCGCGGACATCCCGGACGTCGACACCCTAACTGCGCTTGAGTAGGCCCGGACACCTACCAGCGCTCGTCGGGTTCTGTTCGTCCGTATCGCCGTCGGCCTCTCCTACTACGAGGACACGGATCGTGGGGACTCCCTCGCGTTCGTCGCGTCCCCCGTACGCGCTGCACGCGCTCGGCGTGCTCGGCGGCCACATCCGGAAACCGGGGTCGTTCCAGACGACGGAGACAGCCGATTAGTCGAAGCGCGTGACTTCCGCGCCACACGCCTCGCAGAACAGCACGTACTCGTCGCCCTCGACTTCGTGCGTTCGCCCCGTGACCTCGCCGCACGCGGGACACTCCTCTTCGATTATCGCATCGTCAGCGTCCTTCGGCGCGCCGACGGCGACGACGCGCGCCGCGGTCTCACCGACGGCTTCCGCCGAGACGGGCGCGTTCTCGGGGACGAAGAAGGCGTCCTCCGCGTGCAGGTGCTGGGTGCCGTTCGCGGTGTCGACGCGGAGTTCCCCCGCGAGGACGTAGAACAGCTCCTCGTGGTCTGGGTGGCGGTGGTAGCCCCACGGCAGGCGTTCGCCGGGGTCGGCGGTGTAGACGTTGAAGCCGAACGCGGACGCGCCGACGGCCTCGTCGACTTCCTTCTTCTCCCGGGTCGGGTTCGGCGCGCTCTCGATGTCGGGGACGTGGACGCGCGCGTACTCGTGGTCGCTCAGATCCATATCGATGGCGTCGCGCGCGACGACCTAAACCCCCGTGGCGGGACGAAGACGTATCCGGGATGCGCGCGAACCCCCTGTATGGTTATCCGTGCTGACGGGCCGGCGGACGAGTACCGCGAGATAGACCGGTTCGACGGCGGTGTCGGCTGGATCGCGCATCCGGACGAGGCGATGCAGCGTGCGAGCCACGTCCTCGAGATCGACGGCGACGCGTGGGTTATCGACCCCGTGGACGCGCCCGACGTGGACGATCTCGTCGCGGAGTTCGGGGAGGAGGTCGCAGGCGTCGTCGTGTTGAGCGACCGGCACGCCCGGGACGCGGACGCGTTCGGCGAGCGGCACGACGCGCCCGTCTACGTTCCGAGCTTCGTCACGCCCGAACTCTCCGGGCCGAGCACGCCGTTCTCCGACGAACTCGAAGACACGGGGTTCGAGGTGTTGCGGGCGGTGGACGTGCCGGGCTGGCGGGAGGCCGCGTTATACGACGGGGAGACGCTCGTCGTCGCGGACGCCGTCGGAGACACCGCGTACTTCACGGCCGGCGACGAGCGCATCGGCGTCCATCCCATGCTGCGCGCGTTCCCGCCGAACTCCTTGCGGGGACTCGAACCCGCGCGCATCCTCTCGGGGCACGGCCCCGGCGTCCTCACCGGCGCGGCGAGCGCGCTCGACGACGCCTACCGCACAGCCCGGCGGAACATTCCGCGAGTGATGGCAAACAGCCTGAAATCACTCCTCTGAGCGCTCGCGGACCTGTTCGATGCGATGGAGTTGTTCGCGGTGGAGCGTGACGAAGAGGTCGGAGAGCACGCCGAACATGAGGAGTTGCACGCCGAACAGTAATGCGACGCCGGCGGCGACGGCGATGACGTTGTGGGAGACGCCCTTCGCGAACCACTCGTAGGCGACGTAGGCGCCGAGCGCGACGCTGAGGAGGAGCGCGCCGCCGCCGACGCTCCCGAAGTAGAAGAGGGGGTTGTTCGTCTTCGCGAGCCGGTAGAGCGTGTAGATGATGCGCGCGCCGTCCGTCACGGGGTTGAGGTTCGTCTCCGAATCCTCGGGCCGCGGCTTGTACGTGATGTCTACGACGCGAACCGTCTGGTTGTGGCGCGCGCACTCGACCGCCATCTCCGTCTCGATACCGAACCCGTCCGCGGTGAGACTCATCTTCTCGAACGACGTCCGGGTGAACGCGCGGTAGCCGGAGAGGATGTCCGCGTAGTCGTGGCCGTGGATGCGGGCGAACGCCCGATTGATGAGGGAGTTCCCGACCCTGTTGAGCCGCGTCATCGCGCCCGACTCCATGTTCGCGAACCGGTCGCCGACCACGTGGTCTGCGTCCCCCGACACCACCGGCTCCAGCACTTTCGGGGCGTCCTCGGTACGGTACGTGCCGTCACCGTCCAACATGAGGACGTAGGCGGCGTCGACGTGCCGCACGGCCTCCCGGACTGCCTGGCCCTTCCCGGAGCCGGACTGCTCGAAGACGTCCGCGCCGTGCTCTCGCGCTATCTCGCGCGTTTCGTCCGTCGAGTGACCGTCCACGACGAGGACGTTCTCCAGGCCTTCCTCGCGCAGGCCGTCGATGACGCTCCCGATGGTCTCGGCCTCGTTCAAGGTCGGGATGAGCACGCACACGTCCCCGTACATCTATCCGTACTCTCGGTGGCGCGTGGAAAAGGATTGCCGTTCTACTCGTAGTCGGCGAGGGCGTCCCGCCAGTCGTCCGGAATCGCCGTCGGCCGACCGTCCTCGTTCAAGTAGACCGAGACCGTCTGCCCGGTCGCCACCACGTCGCCCTCGACGCGGAGTTCGTAGTCGATGGTGAGACTGCTCTTCCCCACCGAAATCGGGGAGAGCTCGGCGGTCACCGTACTGTCCGGCGGAATCGAGTCCCGGTACTCGACGTTCAGCGACCGAACCACCGTCGGGGAGTCCGCAAGCGACACACCGAGCACTTCCTCGTAGAGGCGTTCCTTCGCGTGCTCGAAGTAGGACGCGTACACCACGTGATTCACGTGACTCCGGGTGTCGAGGTCGCGGAACTGCACGTCGATCTCGTGCGTGAACGGCTCCGGCATACGTAGGAACTTAGCGGCCGCCCGCTTCAACGCATCGCCGTCCGGTTCGACGCGACAAAACCACCATAGTAACACATATGTATTACTACAGTATGTCTGACGCAGCTACGAACGGGGACGAGGACACGGATATCGTCACGGTGAACTTCAAGACGACACAGACGTTTCTCGACGAAATCGACGAGACGTGGCAGGGACGCGGGTTCAACAGCCGGAGCGAGTTCATTCGGTACACGCTCCGCGACGCCGTCGAGTTCCCGACGTTCGACCGCGACGAACTCGACGCTCTCTCGCCGGCCGAACCGGATCGAATTCTGGAGAAACTGGACGCGATCGTCGACGAGCACGGCGTGACACGCCGGACTACGGCGAACCGCTACAGAACAGTCCGTATCGGAAGGTTCGGATCGGTGAGTTTCGACGTTCCGTCGCGTTCCGCCGCGACGAGCAGGTACTCCTTGTCGCCCGAACCAAGCGCCGTAGCGGCGCGTACACCGCTGACGACGACTGACTACTCGACGTGGACGCGCCAGGTAAACAGGCTTTCCGCGACGTAGTTCACGACGAACCCGACGCCGATGCCGATGACGTTCGCGAGCGCGTACCAGACGCCGAACTGGCCGTTGAGCACGTAGAGCACGGACAGCGCGACCGCGACGCCGCCGGCGCGCACGACGTTCGAGCGCGCGAACCGCTTCCCCGTCGGAACCAGCCCGCCGCCCGCCTCCCCGGAGAACGTCCAGCGGTCGTTCACGACGAACATCAACACGATGGCGGCTTCCGCGCTCACGAACTTCGCCCAGAACGGCGCAATCCCGGTGCCTTCGACGACGAGCGTCAGGACGAGCGTGTCGAAGAGCGCGCCCACGATGCCGACGGAGAGGAACTGGCCCGCGCGCACGCCACGAACCAGCGCTTGGATGTCTTCGGTGAGCGTCATCGCTCCACCAACCGCGTTCGAGAGCGGTGTTCGGTTCCGTCCGCGATACTCGGATAGCGCCGGCGGAGCGAGAACACTGTCCGCGCCAGCTCTTGCACCGTCTCCCGGGTGTTCACGGTCGAACGCGGGTCGTCCTCCCACGCCACCGGCACCTCCGTGAGTTGGAGGCCGCGGGCGTCCGCGACCGTCACGAGCTCCACGTCCCACGCGAACCCGGGTTCGTAGAGGTAGTCGCGGACTGCCTGCCAGGCTTCCTGTGTGAGTGCTTTCGCCCCGCACTGGTAGTCCGAGAGCGAGACGGGGAGGAGGGCGCGGCTGCCCCACGCGAACGCGTCACCGAGCTTCCGCCGGAGCACGCTCTGATGGGTCTGAATCCGGGATTCGGGATGGCGGCGAGACCCGGCCGCCAGATCCGCGTCGTCGAGCGCCCCGACTACGTCCGTGATGGAGTCGGCGGGCGTGCTGCCGTCCGCGTCCGCGAACGCGAGCACGTCCGTGTCCACGGACTCGAACCCCTGCGTGATCGCGAGGCCCTTTCCCCGGCGCTCCCCGACGACGTTCACCTCGACGGCGTCGCGGCCGGGAAACGACAGGCTGGAGCCGCCGGGCGCGTCCAGTTCGATGCGGACCACAGCGGGCTGGAGGACATCGAGGAGGGCGTCCACGTACGACCGGAGTTTTCCGGTGTCCGGCTCGTACGCAGGGAGGACCAAACCAACCGTCACGCTACCCGGTATTCGGACTCCGCGAATAAGAATTGTGTTCTCCAGGGCACGTCGGACGGTTGACCGGACGGGCGAGATGGGAGAGAGAGTACGTTTCGTGTGTCCCGCAGTACGCGAGCTCGGGGTGAGGCGAGCGTTCTGTTGGAAATGATTCTACGTGGAGGTGAGAGTTTTGTTGGGGTGGTGTCCGGGGAGGGAGAGTACGTTTCGTGTGTCCGGGGGGCTACGGAAGTGCGAGGAGAAAGCCCCGTGCTTTAGCGCGGGGATGAATCCGACAACCCCGACACCAGCCACCGTTCGATGGCACGGCAGGATATTCCACGCTCCAATCCACGCCTTCAAGTAACTATACCTACATAGGTTACGTATGGCGGAACAGGTCGTCACTCGCACCTACACTGCTTCCATCCGGAACCAGCCACAGGTGCAAGACGACCTCGATTCGCTCGGGTTCGCCGCTTCAAAACTCTGGAACGTCGGACGGTGGACTTGTGACCGAGTGTGGGGCGAAGTCGGCCATATTCCCGGTCACAACGAACTCACCGCGTACCTCAAGAATCACGAACGCTACGATGACCTGCATTCGCAGTCAAGTCAGCGAGTCCTGCAAGAACTCGCTGAGGCGTTCAAAGGCTGGTACGGCAAACAACGCAACGGAGACACACGAGCGAACCCGCCCGGCTACCGCAAACACGGCGACGACCACCCACGAAGTACGGTCACGTTCAAAGCCGATGGCTTCAAACTCGACACCCAGTACAACCGCGTCCGACTCTCCAAAGGCTCGAACCTCAAGGACTACTGGTCGGACTTCATCCTCTGCGAGTACCAGACCCGCCCTGACGTTGACCTCTCCACCGTGGAGAGCGTCCAGCAGGCGCGGGCAGTTTGGACGGGAAGCGAGTGGGAACTACACTTCGTGTGCAAAGTCGAAATCGAAGTGTCAGAGGCACCCGGTCAGAAGACGGTTGGTGTTGACCTCGGCATCAACAACTTCGCCGCCCTCGCCTACGAAGACGGCTACGGCGAGCTGTACCCGCTGAACTGTCTGAAGCAAGACGACTACTTCTTCAGCAAGCGGATTGCTCGCTGTGACAACTCCGATTCCGAGCAAGCCACGCGGTTAAATCAGAAGAAGTCTCGACGGCGCACCCACTACTTCCACACGCTCTCCAAGCACATCGTCCAGCGATGTGTTGAGGAGGGTGTTGGAACGATTTTGGTTGGCGACCTCTCTGGCATCCGTGATAAGGAGGAGAACGGCGAGTCGAAGAACTGGGGCAAGCATGGCAATCTTGACCTGCACTCGTGGGCGTTCGACCGCTTCACCGACCTGCTCGAATACAAGGCCGAGATGGCAGGAATCGCGGTCAATGAAGTGTCTGAGTGCGATACATCGAAGTCGTGTTCGTGTTGTGGTCGGAAGCGAAAGGCGAACCGTGTTGAGCGCGGGTTGTACGTCTGTGACGAGTGTGGTACGGTGGCGAACGCTGATGTGAACGGTGCTGAGAACATTCGACAGAAAGTATCTCCGAGTCCTCGTCCAGAGGATAGGAGTAACGGCTGGTTGGCACAGCCATCGACGTTCCTGTTTGACAAGGACACTGGCGCATTCGCGCCTCAAGAACAGGTCACGTCGTAAACCACAATATCCCAACGCGGGAATCTTCGCCCTTCAGGGCGGGGAGGATGTCAAGGTGCGTGTTCGGTTTCGATGTCGTCGCGGACATCGAGGATGATGTCTGCGTCGAGGTCGAGGTCGTACTCGTAGTAGCGGCCGCCGCGTTCGCCGTGGTTCTGGCCGTTCCGCCGGAAGAACCCGAGCATGTGGAGGTCTGCGAGGTGGTTCTGAATACTCTTCAACGTCGTCAACGGGTCAGACGCGTGGGACTGAGCGACCTGCTCGTAACGGGTCTTGATCGTCTTCGAACGCGCGGGCGTCTCGCCCTCCCGGTCGAGGTACGCGAGCGTTTCGAGGATGTACTGTGCGTGCTGGGTCTGATCGCGGATGCGGTTGCTCAGCCGGCCGCGCTGCACGAGCTCCTGAGCGTCCGTGATGTGGGCGTCGGTCACCTGGGTGTCACCGTTTTTCTCCGCGACCTCCGCGCCCACGCGGAGGAGGTCGATGGCCTGCCGGGCGTTCCCTCGGTCTTTCGCCGCGATGGCTGCGGCCTTCGCGATCGCCGAATCCGCACAGCCGTCCTCGACGAACGCGCGGTCTGCACGGTCTCGGAGGATGGTGCGGAGCTCGGACGCGTCGTAGGGACTGAACGATATCTCCGCCTCCATCAGGGTGTCCTTGACTTTCGGGGAGAGCGACTGCCGGAACGTGTAGTTGTTGCTGATGCCGATGACGCCGATCTTCGAGTCGGTGATGTGGCCGTTCGACTTCGCGCGCGGGAACTCGTAGAGGAGCGTGTCGACATCGTCGAGGTGGTCGATTTCGTCGAACACGACCAGGTGGGTGCCGCCGAGCCGGTCGAGCTGGGCGTACAGCTCTTCGAACGCGTCTCCCACGCCGAGTCCGCGCTTCGGGAAGTCACTCGCGCTGTCGGGGAGGAGATCGTTCACGAGGCCGCGAACGACCGTGTACACCGTCTTCCCGTTGCAGTTGCACTCGTGGACGTGAAGTTCGTCGGCTTCCGGCCGCGTCGCGACCTCCGCTCGGAGCGCGTCCATCATGTAGGTCGTGACGGCTGTCTTCCCCAGTCCGGCTTTCCCGTACAGCATGATGTTCTGGGGGTTCCGCCCGAACAGGACGTCCTGGAGGGCGAACCGGTACTCGTCGATCTCCTCGTCCCGTTCGAGGATTTCACTCGGCTGGTAGCTCTCCGCGAGTACTTTCTTCTCCTCGAAGATCGTCTGTTCGATGTCGCTGAACGGCCCACCCATCGTCTATCCACTCCAACACGAACGATATACTTAAAACCTTCTTTCGTCTGATTCGAGTGTCTTCACGCGTCGACACACCCACCGACCCAGACCCACTCCAGTCCCAAGACAAACGAAACGCCCTCTCTCCCTCGACCCCCCTATCTGTTCTGTTCCCGACTCCTCTCGCGCTCGCCCTCCGGTCAGCCCGCACAGCCCCTCGCCGTAGACGACGGGATTCGCGCCGTACCGGCGCCTAGCAACCCCACGCACCGCCCCGACACAGCCACCCGAGGACAGACGAAATCCACTCTCCGACCCTCCGCCGCAGATCGCGCACCGCACATACGCGTCGCCCCCCACACTGCCAGCGCAGTGACGTCCAGCACGGATTCCTCGACGGCGGGATCAGGGGTCGACAGCCGTCCGAGTCCTATCAGGTGGCCGAGGGCGATCCAGCACGTCACGAGATGCGTCTCGAGATCGGGAAGCCTCGGGGCTTGACCCCGAGGCGGTTCACGCAGCCCTCGAAGTCGAGTACGGTTCACGCGAACGGACGTCACCGAAGTGCGATGTCACCGGAGTGCGATATATGGCCCGACGACGAGTAAGAGCATCGCGAGTACGCGGGTGAGTGTTTCGGCATCGATGGATTGAGCGATCTTCCAGCCGGCGACGACGCCGACGAGTTCGGGGATCCCAATCGCGATGGCGAGCGGCCACGAGACTGCATCCTGGGCGAGGTAGCCGGCCGTCGCGAATGCGGCGACAAACACTGACTGGACTTGTGCGACGCCGACTGCGATCAGCAGTGGGACGCCGATAGCCACCAACAGCGGAACGGCGAGGACTGGACCCCCGACGCCGAGGAGCCCGCCCGAAATGCCGACGAACGCCCCGATACCGGCGACGCCGAGCGTGCCGCGGGGCGTCATCACGTCGAAGTTGCTCTCGGACGTTCCGTAGCGGGTTCGGTAGAAGACGAGGACGCCGGTCAGGGAGACGAACACACCGAGCAGGACGCTGAACGTCGATTCGTCGATGAGCGCGTTCAGCCGGACACCGACGAGTGCACCTGCGAGCCCAGTGAGGCTCAACGCGAGCGCCATCCGCTTGCCGTCCCGCGAACCGAGCTCGCCGGAGCGCCGATAGCTCTCGGCGCCGACGAGGCCCGTCGCGACAAACGTGGCGCTGGCCGTGCCGACAACGACCGCCGGTGGGAGGTCGGTCAGCGCGACGAGCGCGATGGTGATGAAGATTCCACCCGGACCGACGGCGGTGATGCCGACGCCGGCGAGCAGCGAGAGCACGACGAGGACGGCGAGCGTCGCCGTGGGGATGCCAGCGATCACTCGACTCAGAGCCCGCCCGTGAAGATGGCGTTGATGACGAACTGGCCGGCACTCCACGCCGAGTAGATGGCGAGGAGGATGAGCGCGCTGTTGATGACGTTCAGCTTCCAGCCGTTCGTGTACGCGCCCATCATGTCGCTGTCGTTGACCGCCCAGAACAGGAGGACGGCGGTGATGGGCAGGCCGACGACGCCGTTGTACGCCGGGAAGAGGATGATCATGTCGATGACGCTGAGCCCGAGGTACTGATGGACGAGCGGCGAGAGGCTGCCGAGCGCGACGCCGCCGACGTAGATCGCCTTGAACACGCGGGTGCTGTCAGCGACCTCACCGCCGACGGCCTCGGGGATCATGTAGGCGGGCGCCCACATGATCGGGATGATGCTGTTGAACGCGGCTGCGAGCGTCCCGGCGAGGAAGACGACCATCGCCCACTCACCGAGGACGGACGCGAGCGCTTTCCCGGGCGTGAGGAACGTCTCGAGTTGTTCGTAGCCCGCCGGGCGGAGGACCGCTGCGGCGGCAATGACGATCGCGATGGTCGTGATACCACCGATGGTGTAGCCGATCGCGAGGTCGCGGCGCATCGTCGGGATGTCCGAGCGGTCGGTCCAGCCCTTCTCCTCGACGAGTCGCGACTCGAGGAAGAAGTTCGGCCAGAGTGCGGTCGTCCCGAGGATGCTCACGGTGAGCGCCATCGAGCTCGGCGATAGCCCTGTCGGGGCGAACCCGGCGACGACGGCGGTGAGATCCGGACTACTCGCCCCGGCGACGACGACGTACGTGAGCAGGAGCGCGAACATCATCGCGACCATGATCTTCTCGACGGCGTCGTAACTGAGGACGCCGATCACAATGGCGAGGAGTCCAGTCAGATAGGCGAATGGCATCCACCCGATCGCCTGTAGGTCGAGGAGGACGACGATGCCCTTCCCGACAGCGGCAGTGAGTTCGAGCGTCCAGGCGACACAGCCGATTGAGAGCAAGACCATCACGACGGTCGCGAGCGTCGACCCGAGTTTCTCCCGGGCGAACGCGCCCAATGAGTCACCGTGAATACCGAGTCGGGCGCTCATGTCCTGTGCCACGAAGCCGAGGAGCACCGCACCGACGACAGCCCACAGTAGTGCGTAGCCGAACCTGACTCCGGCGGAACTTGCGATGAATACTGACCCCGACCCGAAATAGCTCGCGACCATTACGAGCGCGAGTCCATACCGTTCGAAGAACTCCGAGACCGAGGGAATTGACGCACCGTCTATCGCTTGTCTAACACTCATAGTTGGTCGAAAACGACAATCGAACACTCACTACACGACGACTCTCCCTTGCAGTAACCGACGCGTCAGTTGGATATGTGCCCAGGAAGGGAAATGCGTGATGGCCCACCGCTCGACGAACGTCAGTCGTGGTTCTCAGTACCGCGCTCGAATATCTGCTGTACGAGTCGCCCCCCGACTCACCGACACGCCACCGCCCCCGGAGCGCACATCGTGAATGACGCCCATGGACAGCGATATTCTCGAACGACTCCAGAACCCGGGTAACGACGACCTTGTCCGCTCTCCGCGAATGATCGCCGAACACTGACTAGACGCGGACACGTATTCGAGAACACTTAATTACGCATCGTGAGCGTGGGCTAGTCGAGTACTACGACGAGGAACGCGGTATCTACCAGCTCTCTGAAACGGGGCGCAAATGGCTACAGGACGAATATGTACTGCCGATACCAAGGAGTGATGCAGAGCGGTAGTCAAGGGGGCTTGGACAGAGCGGTAGTCAAGAGGGCTTGCAACTAGACCGCTGGCGGGGCCGACTACCAGGTTAATCCGTCATATGTCATTCCGTCTCGGGGTGCGATACAGCGGCGGCCATCCACGACGATTTGCTGGGTCATCGTGTCGAACTCTTCGTCGAGAGCTTCGAATTCGTCCCAGTCGGTACAGACGAGGCAGGCAGAGGCGTCGGTGAGAGCGGCTTCGGCGGAGTCTTCGTACTCGATATCTGGGAGGTGTTCACGCATGTTCTCGGTCGCAACCGGGTCGTAGGCGGCTACAGTCGCCCCGCGTTCTTGGAGTCCCTCGATGACGGGAATTGCACGCGAGTTCCGAACGTCGTCTGTGCCGGGTTTGAACGCCAGTCCCAACACTGCGACGCGATTTCCGGAGACATCGATGTGGTCGTCAAGCAGGGAAAGGAGGCGCTCGGGCTGTCGGTCGTTCACTTCAACGGCGGCTTCGAGCACTGCGGGGTCGTAGTCCTGGTTACGGGCCGCAGCGATGATGGCGTTCGTGTCTTTCGGGAAGCAGCTCCCGCCCCAGCCCAGGCCGCTCCGGAGGAACTGCTCGCCGATCCGGTCGTCCAACCCCATGGCGTCCGCGACCTCGTACGCGTCGATATCGAACTCCTTGCAGATGTTTCCGATGTCGTTGATGAGCGAAACTTTCGCGGCGAGGAAGCCGTTGTTCGCGTACTTAATCATCTCCGCCGTCTTCGTGTCTGTCTCGACCACTGGTGCACCAGTTCGCTCGACGAGTGGGTCAAAGACATCGTGCATGTCGGCGAGTGCACGCTCGTCGTCCGCTCCGAGCACGACCTTGTCCGGATCGAGGAAGTCGTGAACCGCAGTCCCCTCCCGGAGGAACTCGGGGTTCATGCCGACACCGAAGTCTTCGCCTGCGGTTTTTCCTGAAGCGCCTTCTAGTACTGCGGTGATGATGTCCTCCGTCGAACGCGGCACGACTGTACTCTTCACGACGACCGTATGCCAATCGTTCTTCTCCGCGAGCGTGTCGCCGAGTTGCTCGGCCCCAGATTTCATGATCGAGAGATCGATACTTCCGTCGTCGTGCTGTGGAGTCGGGAGACAGAGGAACGTAACGTCCGTGTCGAGCACGGCCTCGTACTCGGTGGTCGCGCGAAGACGACCGGTCTCCTGCGTGTGCTCGCGCACCAGCTCGGGGAGGCCGTCCTCGTGAATCGGCGCCTCCCCGGAGTTAATCGTCTCGACAATGGACTCATCGATGTCGACGTTCACGACCTCATGACCGATATCAGCGAAACACGCAGCGATAGTAGTGCCGACGTATCCACTGCCGATGACGGAGATGTCCATACCCCTTCGTAAACGGGAGGTGTATAAGAAACGTCCGGGCTACCGATTTTCGTACCAGTCGACGAACCGTTCGATACCGTCGTCGAAGTCTACCTCCGGTTCCCAGTCGAGTTGGTCTCCCGCTCGCGAGACACCGTTCGCTTGCTCGTTTTCTCGGCTACTGGCTGCTGTCGACGGTCGTGTCGAGTTCGTCCGCGAAGTGGGGAATCGTTCGTTCGAGGCCAGCTTCGAGAGAGACTGTCGGTTCCCATCCGAGTAGTTGCTTTGCGCGAGTGATGTCCGGTTGGCGGACCTGTGGGTCGTCCTCCGGGAGGTTCTGATGAACGATATCGGAATCGGCGTCCAGAACATCGAGGATAGTTTTTGCGAGTGTTCGAATCTTGATTTCGTCCGTGCTTCCGAGGTTGATAACGTCTCCTGCAGCGACTTCGGGTGGCGCGTCGGCGAACGCTCGGATACCTCGGATCAGGTCGCTCACGTAACAGAAACTCCGCGTCTGCGTTCCGTCACCGTACACTGTGAGACCTTCTCCCCGTAACGCCTGTGAGAGGAAGTTCGGGATGACGCGGCCGTCGTCGGGACGCATCCGCGGCCCGTACGTATTGAAGATGCGGACGGTTCGGATATCGACGTCGTACTGCTGCTGGAAAGCAACTGCGAGCGCTTCCGAGAACCGCTTACTCTCGTCGTAGGGTGCTCGCGGGCCGCGTACGTTCACGTTTCCGTTGTACTCCTCGTGCTGAGGATGAACCTCCGGGTCGCCATAGATCTCGCTCGTTGACGCTAGGATCGCGCGAGCGTCGTTGTCGCGAGCGTACCGGAGTGCGTTGTGCGTTCCTTCACTGTTCGTCAACGCGATTTCGACGGCGTGCGATTCGAAGTCCTTCGGGCTCGCACGGGACGCAAAGTGAAAGACGTAATCCACGTCTCCGAGGTCGGGAAACGGTTCGCGGACATCGTGTTCAATGGAGGCGAACCGTTCTGACTCGATATGGGCGAGGTTGGTTGGACGGCCGCTTCCGAAGTTGTCGAGGGACGTGACCTGGAATCCGTCGTCGAGAAGAGAGTCGACGAGGTGACTACCGACGAATCCCGCGCCACCTGTGACGACTGCGTGGGGTTTCGATTTCACAGTTCGATGGTGCTGTTGTCCCCGACGTTCAGGTGGTTCGCCTCGCTTCGGACGGTCGCGCCGTCGCCGACGATGCTGCCTTCGAGGTTCACGCTCTCCAGGGTGGCGTTCTCGCCGACGATGCTGTTGCGTACGATGCTGTCCGTAATACGAGCGTTATCGTCGACACTCACGTTCGGTCCGACGATTCCTTCTTCGACGACGACGTTATCTCCGAAGTCGACTGGCGGAACGACGACTGCGTTATCGACCGAGTCCGCGCCGTTCGTCTCGCCCTTCGACAGGAGGACGCGGTTCGCTTCGAGAAGCGTCTCGGGCCGCCCGCAGTCGTACCAGTCCTCGACCTCGAAGACGTCGATGCGGGCGTCGGACTCAATCATTCGCTGGAGCGCGTCTGTGAGCTGGTACTCATTGCCAGCCCCGCGAATGTTGTTCTCGACCAGGTGATTGAGCGTGTCGAACAGGAGGTTCGTGTTCTCCACGATGTACACGCCACTAATCGCGTAGTTCGACTGAGGATTGTTCGGCTTCTCGACGAGGCGCTCGACTCGACTTTCTTCCGCGAGTTCAGCGACGCCGTAGTGCTGAGGTTCGTCGACGGTCTTCACGCCGACGCTCGCGTCCGGATCATTGAGCGAATCGTGCGCGTCGAGGAACGTCCCGTACCCGTTCTCGAACAGCATATCACCGAGCGCGATGAGTGCGGGTTCGCCACGGACGGCTTCCTCAGTCTGGTAGATGCTATGACCGAGTCCCTCCGCACTCTCCTGTTCGACGAACTGAAACGTGAACTCGTCGCCGAACGACTCCTCAGCGTACTCGACAATCTGATCCTGCATCGGACCGCCGACGACGATGACAACTTTGTCGACTCGAGTTTCCGTGAGGCTGGAGAGAATGTGGCCGAGAATCGGCTTCCCAGCGATCCGAACCATCGCCTTCGGCTTCGTGTGAGTCTGGGGATAGAGGCGGGTTCCCTGTCCAGCGGCCGGAATGACAGCCTTCATCTCAATTAAATGAGTGAGAGAGGGGGTAAAGGCTTTCTGTATCTCGCATATTCTTTCGATTAGGGTTTTCACTTTCCCGTCCGCGATTACTTTCTGGATATAGCGGATGGATAGTTTCAATACCCGCCGCGTAATTATATCTCATAATATGGAAATTGCATTCCTCACGAATTATTTTCCGAAAATTTCGGAGACATTTATAATAAATCAAGTTATTGGACTTTTAGAACGAGGGCATTCCGTTCAGATTTTTGCACTCGAATCACCAGATGAAGACGTTACACACGAAGTAATCGACGAGTACGACCTCCTTGAACGAACAACCTATTTCCCGTCTCCTGAAAATTATTTCCACGGACTTAGTAGAGTCGGACAACTTATAGTCAACTATCCGGCCTCAATTTCTCAGGTTCTCCCTTCTTTCCGTCGAGGAGTTGAAGGAGGAGTTCGACTCTCAACTCTCTATCAATTCAAGAAATTTGACTGTGGGGGATTCGATGTGTATCATGCGCACTTCGGACAGGTTGGGAAACGATGGGACTTTCTCCCTGATGAAACCGATGCTCCATACGTTGTTTCATTCTATGGCAAAGACGCAAGTGTCGATCTCTCAGAACGGCCAGAAACTTATGAACATACCTTCAATGTCACAGACTGTGTAACGGTTTTGAGTGAAGACATGCGTGAGGACGTTGTCGGATCAGGATGTCCGGCCGAGAAAACAACTATCCAACCGCTTCCAGTTGACCTCAACCAATTTTCTTATTCCCCGACCAACCCTGCTAAAACAGAGCCTACTCGAATACTCACGGTCGCTAGGTTTACTGAAAAAAAGGGATTGGACGACGCGCTCGAAGCGATCGATTCTGTTGCCGGAACTCACGATATAACGTGGACAATCGCCGGGGGGGGCCCTCTCCGCGATACGTTCGAGACAGAGATCCAAGAACGTGGCCTCGAAACGACAGTTGAGATGCTCGGCTGGGTAACGCAAGAACGAATCAACGAATTACTGCACGACGCACACCTGTTCATACTCCCAAGCAAGACGAGCTCAGAAGGTGATAAAGAAGGAACACCGACAGTTTTACTTGAGGCTCAAGCTGCTGGGGTTCCTGTTCTCTCAACGTATCACGCAGGAATCCCAGAAATCGTCCGCGATGGGGAAACCGGGATTCTGGTTCCCGAAAGCGACCCAGAGAAGCTCACAAACGCACTCGACCGATTCCTCTCCACTCCAGAGACGTGGACCGAAATGGCGCGGAACGGTCGTGAATTCGTCGAAGAGAACCATTCAAAACAGGTAGTCGCCGAACAACTAGAAGAACTCTACCTAAAACAGTTGAACAGCTGATAACGGGTGGCAATTTACTGGCGGCCTTGGACTCTTTCATAGTTGATTTACAGTACCTATACTATCACGTGATATGGGACGAGTGCTCGTTACTGGAAGCAGCGGATTCATCGGGAGTAATCTTTGTCAGGAGCTGGTTCGGCGTGGCCACGAGGTTCACGGTGTTGATATCGACCCACCAGAATTTGATCTTCCAGAATCAGTCAATACCTTCCAGGCAGACCTCACTAACGAACCAGAACTACCCGACCTAGATGTAATCGTTCACCTCGCTGCTCACTCGCAGGTTCAACCGGTAGTAGCTGACCCGTCATTGGCCTTGGAGAACGTCAAAATGACTCAGCACGTCCTCAATGAGGCGGAGCGTATGGATGCAGCCGTAATTAATGCATCAAGTCGCGATGTCTACGGTGCCGAGATTCAACCGACCGAAGACGAAGTAACTCCTGACAGTCCTAATGGGTATGCCGCAAGTAAGCTCAGTTCTGAGGCCTTTGTGAACGCATATAGACATACGCGCGATGTTTCAGTAACCTCGCTCCGACTCGCTAACGTCTATGGGCCTCGTGATTTGAACCCGCGAGTGATTCCGATATTTATCGCACTCGCAGACGCAGGTGAAGATTTAACCGTGTATGGAGAAGGGAAATTATTAGACTTCGTTCACGTAGGCGATGTTTGTGAGGCGTTTTGTGCCGCTATCAACCGCATCGAGGCCGTAAACGGGGAGATATTCAATATCGGATCCGGAAGAGGGGTTCAATTATCCGATATCGCAGAAACCATCACCACAGCTGTGGACAGCGACAGCACCTGGATGATCTCCAACGATCGGAAAGGCGACGTAGAACGATACGTAGCCGATACGTCGAAGACAGAAGCCGCCCTAGACATCAGAATGGATACAGAATTAGATAAGGGACTAGCCAATACCATAGAATGGTATCGCTCTCAACCGGAGGTTCTCAGTACACTTCGGTCAGAATAGTGGATAGAATTATGTTTTGTGGGGCCAGAAGCAACAGCGCTGCTGTCGATGAAGGTCGGTATTCGACTCTATCATGTATAACTATCACATCGCTGCTGTCAACCTCGAGTGAAACGATTCACTCCATACCAGATTTGAATAGGTTGGGAATGACGCTTTTGCTCATGCGTTCTTCGCCTAACTACTCAAGAAACACGATCTTAATGACTGTTCTTTCCGACAAAATGCTATTTTCCAAGGCGCATGCTCTCAACACGGCCTCGGTTTCAGATACGAACGCCAAGGAGTCGGATTAGTGTTGAACCTGTCTTTAGAGAAATAAAACAGAGAACACGAATCTCTGCTTCTCAAACTGTTTCAGCAAGGCCGAAGCAGAAACCGCCGATGAGCGCCCAAAATTGTTCACTTTTGTATGGGTGTAGTGTTCAGATTAGCTGATTCCATACGAAGGCGAACGCTCGAAGCCAATTTTCGACGGTGTCTGCTTCGGCGTGGCTGAAACAGTTTGAGAATTGGTTGGTTCGTCGTTTTACTTCGCGGAAGACACGTTCGACGCTATTCCGATTCCCATGGGTTTCATGCTGGAATCGGAGGCCGTGGCGGTGGCAAGCCGCCTGCAGCCACGGCGCTCCGTCGACGAGAAAGATCGCGTCGTCGACGAGATATTATTCGCGGAGTTCTTCGAGGAACATCTCAGTGAGTGCCTGTGTTCTCGTCGGGTAGAGCCGGACGTGCAGCAGGCGGTTGGTCGCGGGATCGACGGCGGCGTACAGCCAGTAGCGCTGGTCGTTGAGTTGGATTACGGTCTCGTCGACGGCGACGTAATCCGGGTCTGCTCCGGATGTCGGCTGTAGATCGGCTTTCTGCACCCAGTTGTGAACAGTTGAGCGACAGTGGTCGACACCCAACCTATCGAGAATAGAGACGGTATCCGAAAGTGATGATCCGGCCAGATGGAGGTGGATACCGAGTTTCATCGCGGGCTCGGGTGTCGCTTCTCGCTCCAGAAACTCTAACTCGAAGCAGTCGCTATCACCGATGAGGCGGGTGATTTCGTCCATGAACCAGCCGAAACTCGTCCCGCCTCACCTTTCAATCCTTATCTGAACACCGCCTGTATGGGGCCAACTAATCTTAACACTACGTGACGAAATTATTATATAGGCATGTGGTGTTTCATTCGAAAATTTGCTTTAAAATGCTATACGGTGATTTAGGATATTCGAGTTCCGAGTCAGAAACATGCTCGTCAACGAAATATGTCTTGAAGAATATGGCTGAGTAGAACACACCTTTCAGATAGCTTGAAAACGTGTCTTGACCGATAGACCATTTCGCCGTCCGAACAAAGTGTCGGATCGTGTGGAGTAGTGCACTTTGGCGATCGTAATGCTTCCAGTAATACCAAGCGTAATTCTTCGTGAAGTGAAAGGTCTTGATTGGGGAGAGGGATCCGCCACTCCAGCTATCGGATTTGTGTCGGACTTCGACATCGGGATGGCAGTAAATCCGATAGCCATGGTTGATGAGGTTTGCTGCTAGCTCCATATCGTTCACCCACGCAAAATATCGCTCGTCAAAGCCGCCCACCTCGCGAACTGCATCGGCCTTCGCTAAAACTCCACAGGTCTGAACTACCTGGGTATACCCGGCCTTATCTTTCGATACTGTGTCCTTCTCAATTACCTTTGGTTGTATGAGGGCCACCTCGTCGGGCAACTCGGCTATCTTTTCGACGAGATCGTGCGTCCAAGTTGGATCAATCTCGATATCGTCGTCCATCAGACCGAGTACGTCACCCTCGGCGTTGGCGATTGCAAGGTTTGATGCCAACGAGTGCCCTTCGTTTTCGAGCAGGGAGAGAACAGTAACTCCCTCGTCCGTATAGGAATTGAGGATCTCCTCAGTGTCGTCCGTGGACCCGTCATCAACTGCGATTATCTCGGTATGAGGATACTCTTGGGCCAGGAGGCTGTCAAGAGTTTCCTCAATTGTATCTGCTCCGTTGTAGGTCGGGACAATGAATGAGACTGTGGGCTTGTCTCGATCCATTAGTTTTGCACAAATCGGTTAACGGCCCAGTAAAGGAACGTAATAGTGCGTACGGAAACCAAAATATCGTGATCCGATTTCTTTCCGAAAAGGTCGTCGATAGCTTTCTGCTTGAGGGTTACGAACATATAATCCAAATCTGCTTGGATTGGTATAGTATCTTTGTTTAGCGGTATAGCGGGCCAATGTTACACCAAGCGGGGGATGACTGTTGTTGGAGACTACTTTCCAAGGAGATGCATGACGATATTCATCGGTGTCGCCGAACGATAGTGGTCTATCCGGACATCGGAGGTGTGGTTTGAAAGTAGATAGTCTATCCCGGATAGTGAGGCAATTACACCTTTAATATACGCTCTCAAATTGCCCGTCTTTACTGCATCTTTGAGACGGTGGCCGAAGAGAATCAAGTTCAGTGAGTGAATAATGGCATTGTATCGGTCATAATGCTTCCAGATTGTCCAGATATGGTTCCGGATCTCGTAGAAAGTCCTGAAGGCCGAGTCGGTTCGTTCGGGAGAATACGCCTTATGGTGCGTTGTCGCCGCTGGTTCTGCAATTATTCGATAGCCATGATTTATCAAATTGAGTGCTAATTCCCCATCATCGTAGTAGACAAAGTAGCGTTCGTCATAATATCCGACCTCTTTTATTTTTTGCGGTCATATAATACACCGCAGCTTATCATCCCATGGATTTCTCCGCCTTCCGTGAATTTCTCCACAGTGCCACCATTCGATTTATATTCGACAACTTTCGGCTGTATCGCTGCAATATCGTCTGATGATGTCTGAATACGATCGACAACTGTCCGAAGCCAACCCACTCCGATTATACCATCGTCGTCGAGCTTCGCGATGTACTTGCCTTCGGCAGATTCGAATCCAATATTGGCTGCCTCCGAGTGCCCTTTATTTTCTTCTAGTTCAATCAGTTTGGCAGAGGGGCACTTTTCTCGCACGATATCTGTGGTCTCATCCTCAGATCCATTGTCTACGATGATCACTTCCTTATTCGAGTAAGATTGATTCGAAATCGCTTCTAAACATTCACCAATACAGTCAGAGCTATTATGTACGGGAATTACGAATGAGATAAGTGGTTCCTCCATTGGCCTCCAGAAAATTTGTATCGCTGCTATTTCACCCTTTCCGAATATGTTACAAACTCTCTGAAAGATAGAAAACAGCCCTAAAGGGGTAAAATATGGCGCTAAGAGCCACGGCGACCGAAATCATGATAAAGAGAATCATGGAGAGGGTTGGTGGCCGCAGCGCCATGAAGGAGCACTGTGAGCAAACCCCCTCGTCCTAGCTGGGAGCACCGCCCGACACGATAACGACGATCCGGCCGGCATGCAGACCGGATGTCAGAATCCCATAGGCAGTTAGTTGAGATGTCTGATTACTACGGATGCATCTATCAAACAGCAGCAAGTAGACAGTGAAATCCACGAGAAACAACTCGATTCCATCAATCTTCGGTTAAGCGAACAAACCACTGGACAGCGCGCTACTCACTTCTCTCCGAACATTGTCTGGCTTGAGGGCGGTTGATTAAATGTTCCCTGAGTGAAATCGCCCCAAGATCGGGCGGTGGATAGCTGTAGACTTCAGCTAGTCCATGAAAGTATCGTCTCAGGATTGTCGTCCGTCTGGGACGTCAGCTCCCAGACGGACGACTGATTGACGTTAGCCAGTGTGGCGACTGGCCAGATGGTATCGGAATTGAGAGGCACGCCTTCTCCATCCATAGAGGCTGTCCAATTATGTCGGCCTCTACTCTTTCACGTCTGCTCTCGAATGAATCCCGTCTGGTTTGGGGGTCTAACACACTTCCAGACTGGATATATTTCTTAATCAGAGCGACGCTTCAGTTCTGCCGTTCACGCCGGTTGGAAAGTACCGATTTCGACATTAAGAACAGGATTATTCGAGTGGCTCACCCTTCTCTTAGTATAGAAGCAGGGTCTGAATGGAAGCGATCCCCTATTGTCGTGCCTCCCATTTGTCAGCCCAAATCCGCATTGCTTCGGCCATCTCTCCAAAGTAATCGTCTAGTTCCGTGAGTTCCTTTTCGACGGCGTCTGCGAGCTCTCGATAACACGCGACTGTGGTGTCCGCGTCCTCGGAGAACTCAACGCTCTCGAAGAACGGGATGATTTCCTCTTGCCAGACGATTCCTTCCTTCTCTTTCTCGAAGTTGCTCTTCCAGTGGGATGCCTTTTCGTGTCGGATGTATGGCTTTCCAGTTTTGACGCCGTACCCGAGGTGATCACAAATCGTCTTCGCACACCAGCCTGCCCACATGTCATCGTATCGGCCCCATGGATAACCTTCTCCCATGAGCCCGAAGTACATCGCGGGGCCGATCAGTTCCCGGTTGAATGCGAGATTCATCCCGCACATCGGGAACAGCGTTCCTTCTGGGATCGTCTGGACGATGTCGACGTATTTTTCGTTTCGCCAATTCGGCTTCACCATCTGGGTGGGCGCGTCGAAGTCAGGGATGTTGAGCCACAAACCGTGCGATATCGCGGTTGGAACTCCTTCTCGACGGCTGAACGGATACCCACGTACGAACTCTTGATCGTAGAGGGTGTTGAAGAACTCTGGATGAGCGGGTTCTTCGAGGTTCTCGAGGTGTTGTGCAAGCGCATCGACACGTTCACCGCTAGGATTCTTCGCCGGGAAGCAATCGTCGTCAATCGTGAATACGTACTCGCTTTCTGCCATCAAGAAACCGAAACACCGGCACGCACTGTCCCGCTTGGAGATGATCCAGCGGTCGTCCCCGAGTTCTTCCTCGATGTCGTTCCAGTTGTAGAGGTCGTATTCGTATCCCGCTGGAACTTCGATGTCCCGAGATGGGTCACCGTCTTGTACAATGATGAGATGGTGGTTCTCAAGTGCGAATCGCCATTCGTCGAGAAAGTCAAGATCCCGTATTGTCGGGATAACGATATCCATGAGACGAAAATTACCGCGGAAGATTTTGAAATTACCGGTATACGTTCCAACGTCTGAATCGCAGTTGTCACTGTTCTGTGGCTATCCTCGGAAAACCAGGAGTGACAAACTCAGGTAGATTTACTGCACGACGATCTCGGCGCCGGGGTTCTGACACTCGTGCGGGAACTTCCTCCCGTCTCAATTCCTCCAGAACGGATAAACCCCTACATTCGTAAAGTCAAATAGATGGACGTTCTCGCTCTCACCGATCATCTCGGTAATATCGGCGGTGCAGAGATAAGCACACGAGAGATTCTTGTAGGGCTAGCTGACCGGAAGGATGTGGACGCTGTTACCGTCATCGGGGCGGATGTCCCCGGTGTCGAGCTACTCGACTTTCCGGGTGTTGAAGTAATACCAGTTGAGGTTTCAGGACTTATCGACGGACTTCCCGATTATGCTTCTGATATCGTCGTATCTCGTCGACTCGCCAAACAGGCACGAAAACATCTCGAAACGGCGGATATTCTCCACGCTCATCACCGCCGAGCTACGTTTGCGTTGAACCACTTGGATACGGACGTACCGACTGCGGCTACGATTCGTGATTTCTGGCCAATTTGCCCGATTAGCATCTATACGGTCGACGGCCGTCAGTGTCGAGGATGTGAGAAAGATCTTGACGCTTGTATTCAGCATCAAGACTGGGACGGACTGGCCTCTCCAGCAATCGAGAAGTACCTGCTGGCAAAACGCAAACACAACCGGGGACTTATCGAACAACTCGACTGTAACGTATTCATCTCCAATCATATTCGCCGTACAATCGACGAGTCTACCGGGGTCGCCCCGACTACCGAAGTCATCTACAATCCGATTGATGTCGGATTTGACGGGCCACCGGATGAAAGCGATACTCCACGATTTGTTACGGCGAGCACTCTTACATCACAGAAGGGAGTAGATGTGGCGATTCAAGCCCTCGGTCGACTCGAGGAGTACCCAGATGCAGAGCTTATCGTGTTCGGGGATGGACCTGAGCGCGAGACATTAAGGGCCCTTGCAGGCGAGGTTGCACAGGGGCGGGTCGAGTTCCGTGGACGTGTCCCACCCGAAGAAGTGTATCGCGTAATGGCGGGGGCAACTGCGACCATATTCCCGTCCATCTGGGAGGAGCCGTTCGGTCGAGTGACTGTCGAATCGATGGCTCTTGGAACACCAGTCGTCGGCAGTGATGTCGGTGGAATAGCTGAAGTTATCGACGACGGTGAGAGTGGATTGCTTTTCCCCCCTGGTGACGCGGATGCACTGGCCGATCGTCTTCGTCAGCTTTGTTCGTGTTCTTCGTTCGTTGATGCACTTGGAACCCGTGCTCAAGAGACTGCCGGGCAGTTCTCGAGGCGTGAAATAGCAGCTGACTATCGGAGCCTCTACGCACAACTCCTCGAAGAACCTCAGAGTTAACATAGATTAAACGGGTGATTTCACGATGGGCGTATAGGGACTATGTCACCGGCAATCCCGATTAATCGCCGACGCATCGGAGTACTGATAGTGAGGAGGATGACGAAATACCACAAAGCTCCCGCCGCTATAAGGACGAATAGCGAAAGAGTACTATCGATATCGATTGAGGTGTAGAGAATCCATACGGACGCTCCCATCCCACTTGCCGCCAGACACTGATCGAGAATAGAACGTAGCGGAATCTTTTCCACGGATAACTCAAGGATATCCGATAGGACGGTGGCGATGTAGAGTACGCTGGCACACATTGCGACCAGGCTAGCGATTGCTGCTCCTATAATTCCGAAGGTCGGAACTAGAATAAGGTCTAGAATTCCGTTCGTGAATACGAGGATAATTCCTGTATAGGTGGATAAGTCAGGGCGATCTAGTCCATCTGCCGTCGCAGTCAGAATCCACCGATATCCTTCGGGAATTTTTATGATTACAGCAATAAGTGCGACAGAGGCTCCAGCAGCTAGTTCTGGGGTATATAAAGTGACAATAATTGGGTATGCAAGAAATGACATAGCAACTGCTGCAGGTATTGAGAACACGGTTGAGAGGGCGATACTCTCGGAGAGAATGGTCCGAACACGATCCGTATTCTCTTTAACCATGTTTCGACTGATTTGCGGGAACGAAGCGGCGGTCATGCCGTTTATAAATACGATGAATGGTAGAGCGAATCTGAATGCCACCGTGTATATTCCCACTGCACTGCTCCCGAGCACAAACCAGATGACGAGTCGATCGATATTGTCGTAGAACTTCCCCGCGAAGGAATTTATCACAGCGTACTTCGCGAACGATACGAGATGTTCAAGATGGCGAATGGAGGGGCTCCCAAGGCTTGTGTGACTAATCCAGAACGCGACAATTGCTGCTCCACTTGCTCCGACAACTGCCCCAATAATTAGTCCAAACAAAGTGTGTCCAGTGGCGATAAGAGTAACTTGAACGGAGGTACGCACGCCAATATCGATGAACTCCATCACGCCAGCCCACCCGACTCGTCCTTCTCCTTGTAAGACACCGTCTGCAACGTATCGGCCTTGGCGAGCCCACAGATATATAACTATGAATACGAGCACCTGCTCACTGAAACCAATTAGTTCGGCCAGGTCAGACCGGAACAACAGAACCACAGCTGAAGCCCCACTCAAAAGCATAATAGACCCTAAAACTGCTGAACTGAAGTATGCGCTACGTTCCTCCCCCTCACTCATTCGTTTCGTAAGTGCCCCGCTAAGACCAGCCCCTCCGATGAGTGTGAGAAATGAAACCACTGTCTCGAACATATAGTACTTCCCGAGTACGACTGTCGCCTGATCCAGTGTTCGAGTAAAGTAGATTACTGCGAGAAACGAGGCCAGGAGACTGAACGTTTTCGCTCCCGTATATGCGATTCCAGACCGGGCGATACCCATTGAAGATACTGCAAATTAAGGATAGAGTCCCTTATCTGTTTGCTTTACCGACTGATATACTGCTTCGTACTTGTAGGTGACGCTCTCCCAAGTCAGTACTGATTTAGAGGGAGACCCCTTCTCGGTACAGAATGAATTGCTGACGCGACCGAATTAGCGCCAACATCCGTAACACACTCAACATTATCTTGACCGCACCAGTCCTGCAGTGCTGTCGCAGATTTCAGGACGCAGGGGGAGGGGGGGTGTTCCTGTGGATAAAGATTCTGCGACGGTGAGGCCGAACGATTCGAACAGCAAAGATTTGACGTCATAGTCAGTGACAAACCCGGTGAATGCGCCCAGTAATCTTTCTTCCCGTCAATGTTCAGTTCGAACTGTACGTTAAGTTCAGTGTGCGTAGGTTACCTCGTGGCCAGGAAACCAGAGAACCCCCTATGGGTGTCAGTTGCCACTGAACTCTATCCATTTTGCGATACGGCCAAGAAACCGCCCTGATATGTACCGTCTACAATCGAGTGTGCTGTGAAATAGGCGATTCCACCGCCTTATAGTGATTCAGTACCACTCTTGAAGTATGTCGTACGATACGGCAAACATCTTTATGGCGTGGCTTAGTGGTACTGTTATAATGACCGATCACAGCCGTAATTGGATCGAAGTGCGTTTCTCAATTGCTGATTTACTGTAGATCCCGAGATGTCTACTGAAAACGTTGCCATTCTACACGACCGTTTTCCGACAATCGGTGGGAGCGAGACGTTCGCGATTGAGGCAGCAAAAGTACTTGACTCCCCAGTTTACACGATGTACATTGACGACAGCGTTCAAATCCCTGATACTGTCGAGGTCCGGACTATTCGCCAGTCGAAGTACATGGGCGGTGTAAGTGGTCGGTTGCTGAAATGGCGAAACGGAGGTATGAATCCATTTGAGTCAGCGAGTGTCGCGTTCGACATGACTGAAGGGGTTGACGAACTCAGCGAATACGACGTTTTATTAGAAAGTGGCCCGCTCTCAAAATACTACGTCCCAGACACCAATCAGCGGATAGTTCACTATCCACACAGTCCTCCGCGGTGGCTTTACGATCTATTCCGTAACCGAATGAAGCGACTGGACTATCCGGGGATCGCGTTCGGTGCTCGTGTGTACGCGAAGATCTGGCGAGCGCTCGATAAGGAGGCCGTTGACTACGTCGATACGTTCGTGGGAAACAGCGAACTAATCCGTGACCGGATCCGTCGCTACTACGCACGTGATGCCGAGGTCGTGTATCCTCCGATAACTGGTGACTGGCGAAACGAAGGTGACGATGGATACTTCCTCACGTGGTCAAGGCTCGATCCGGAGAAACGAATCGATCTTATCGTTGAGGGATTCCAGGATCTGGATGAGCGGCTGATAGTCGCGGGAGATGGGGAGCAACGCCAGAAGCTCGAACGAATGGCGAACGGACACGATAACATCGAAATTCGTGGGTTCGTTGAGGACATTGAGTCGCTCGCCGCACGGGCAACCGCCGTCGTCTACGCCCCCCGTCAAGAGGACTTCGGGCTGGTCGGTGCAGAAGCCCTGAGCGCGGGTAAGCCACTCATCGGTGTGAACGAAGGATTCACACGATACCAAATCGAGAAAGGAATTACGGGACTCACATTCGAGGCGAACGTAGAATCACTTCGCGACACAGTTCGGTCGTTCGATCCGACCCAGTTCGATAGCGACGAAATCCAGGAATTCGCTGAGCGCTACAGTTACGAGGAATTCGAGGACGGTTTACGTGAGGTCGTACTTGATGGGAGCCAGCGATTCGAGGAATCTGACACATAGCTATAGGGGATTTGGTTCTGAATCGGCAGCCCTAAAAACAGACTACTCGCCTTCTAGACCATGCACCTCACGCAGGTCGCTCCGTACGTCACCTATCCGCCTCGCTTAGGTGGGGATCATCGGACGCACGGCCTGGTGAAGGAGTTCCCGGAATTCGACGACGTAGTGGAGCGGTTCTGTCAGGGTGGGTCGCCGGCGATGTACAAGTCACTCGACCTCCGCAGAGAAGTCGAGATAGCGGAAAACTATACGGAGTACCGGCATCTCCATCCGCTTCACGAACTCCTCAAGGCGCCGATGCTCTTGGGGTATCCGAACGTTTTCCAGAGCGAAGCGCTCGGGATAGCGAGTGCCGGTCTTGGTCGAATGCTTGAGGACGCGGATGTCGTGCTGGCGCGTGAGCCGTGGCAGACGCCGTACGTCCTCGACCATGTGAACGATGACACTCCTGTTGTGTTTTCGAGTCACAACGTAGAGACGGAGCGGTTTGGGGACATCTCTCAACCGGTGTTTAGTGACTGGGTGGAACATCGGGTCGATGCTCTTGAGCGGGAGTCCGTGGAGGGTGCGGATGCCATCGTGTGCACGAGTGAGCGAGACGCGGACGTGTATCGAGAAAAGTACGACCCAGGTGGCCCGATTCTCGTGGCGCCGAACGGCACGTACGAAGAGAGTCTTCGCGAACACCGCCCCAAATCCGAGTCTGCCGAGCGCGTCCGTGAGCGATACGGGATTGCCGAAGACGCGACGGTCTGTCTCTTCATGGGGAGTGACTACAAGCCGAACGTCGAGGCCGCGAACGCGACTCTCGACGTGGCTCACGAACTCCTTGGAGAATCGCCGCCGGTTCACTTTCTGATTATGGGAAGCGTCGGGAACGCACTGAGTGAGGGAAATCTTCCGGAAAACGTGACGACGACGGGCTACGTGGAGGAGGATTTCGAGGCGCACTTCGATGCCGCGGACATCGCGCTCAATCCGATGCTCTCCGGTGGCGGGACGAACATCAAACTCATCGATTACTTCGCACGGAGCCTTCCAGTCGTGTCGACGCCGTTCGGCGCGCGCGGACTTGACGCGACCGATGGCCGCGAGTTAGTCATCTCCGAAATCGATGACTTTCCGGCAGCCATCGAGGCGTTCGCCACCAACCTCGAACAACGTCGAGAGATTGGACAGGCCGGACGCGAACTCGCAGCGGAGAAGTACACGTGGGAAGCGTCCTCAAGTAAACTCCGTAAATTCGTATACAGCGAGTTCGGGCCGTTCTGAGGTGCACAGTAGGGAGGGAGGGGGAGGAGATATTAGCTTGAATTCCGAATTTTCATACGAGTGTGAAAAATCTCGTAGGATATGGCGGATGACTCATCGTTCACGGCGTTTCGTGAGACGAGCGTTTCCATAGGTGTCCTCTGTCTCACGTGGGGGTTCGTGTATCTCATCGGTCTCGGGGAATTTCCCCTACTCTCGTGGGATGAGGGAGTGTATGCATACATTGCAGAATACGGTGTTCGACACGGTCAGTGGATTGTCCCGACCGGTCTCTGGAGTGGAACACTCGGCCCATTTCTAGAGAAACCACCGTTGGCCTTCTGGATTCAAGAAATCTTTCTCTGGGGCCTCGGGCACTCGGTCGTAGCTGTTCGTCTCCCGTCTGCACTCGCGACTCTGGTTATCGCACTCGCGACATATCTGTTTGTTCAACGGAACTATGGGGAAACAACGGGATTACTCGCTGGATTCTTTTTCCTCATTATTCCCCACTTGTTCGCGGGTCAGAACGCGAGCCGGACTGCCGCGGTCGATCTGTTATTCGTCTGTTTCGGAACCCTATTTGTTTACTGGGTACTCAGTTTCATTGACGGTCACAGTCGAACTCTGATACCAGCAGGTCTCGCGCTCGCATTTGCCGTCCTCGTGAAGGGATTCGCGGCTGGCATTTATGCAATTATCTTGGCACCACTAGTCATTGCACGGTTCCGCACGTTCCTAACGAAAGAAACCCTGCGAGCTGCGGTAGTCGCGACGGCTATCGTTCTTCCCTGGCCGGTATATATGTACAGTCGGTTTGGCTGGGAATTCGTTCAAGAGATCTTTTTCGAACAAGTATTGGGTCGGGCTGCTGGCCAAGGGTACTCCGCAGGAAACGCACTCTTTAGCTTCATGGACTATCCGTTCGTCAAACTACTTCCCGTCGCTCTTGACCCGTTAATTTACTTTCTCCCCCAAGCCGTCGTCGTCGAACTCTACAGAGTATATAAAGCAGGAGAGGACGTTGGACGCGCAGTCTTTCTTGTGTGGTGGGCCACGTGTGTCCCCGTATTCTTCGCGTTCGCTGGAAACCACCATCACTATCTCTTCCCGATGTATCCCGCGGTCGCAATTTTAGTCGCCCGTTTCGCACAAAGACTCATCAACGGGGATGGTCTAGCCCGCTTATCCGCCGTTCTCGGCAGCGTCGGCATACTTCTGTTTTCCTATCGAGTTCCGGGACTGATTCTATCGCGTATCGATGTTGGGTATCCGATAGACACTCTCGAAACGTTCGTCATTGGCGGGACAGTTCCATCTGGCATTGGTTACGTTTTAACTGTCCTGTGTGGTACTGTCATTGTGTTGGGGGCAGGTGATCCAAAGACTCGAGGATTTGTACGCAAATTATCCTCCAGTAAAGACCACTTGCTTCGTGCGGGGGTTTTGCTCATTCTTCTTCCCGGGTTGGCGGCACCGACCGCAATAGTATGGCCTGGTGGAGGGGCTGGAGCAAGCTGGGACGCTCAGCAGGAACAACTAGCTATCACAATCAACTATCATGATGACGTGATAAACGAGGAGATCACTCTCCAGAACGCCCTTGCCGAATCAGAACCCCTCTTCCCGTTCGCGTTCTACGCGGCCCCTGAAATCGAAATCTCCTCGATAGAGAATATATCGACGGAATATGCACTAGTCAGAACGCATGTATTGCCGAAACTTACGAGGGAATACACCGTACTGAGCTACGTCACAAACCCGGAACACGGAAATGTGGCTTTAGTCGCATTTGAATCGAACAGAAAAGAAGAGTCAACAGCCGAGTACGATGTGCGAACAGTTCAAACCGATCCGAATAATACATTCTGATAAATCGTTTTCCGGTTATCCCCCCAATTCACAAAGTTAAGGAGTCCGCAAACTCTCCGTGGCGAAATACATGCGCAAAACATCTTTAATACCGCACTGAGAATACGTATACGGCGAGTTCGGGCCGTTCTAGAACGCACCTGCTACTTCGCTCCGCAGGTTCGTTGAACGTCTCTGGCTTTCACAAACCTTATCGGCGTCTTCCTCAACCCTCAATGCAATGAGCGATGACGGCGACCAGTCCGGCGAGGCCCTCCAGCGCGCTGGGGACTGGCTCAAACAGTATTATCAGTATCCCACGCTCGCACTGGTGCTTGCGTTCATGTTCTGGGTGCGGGCGAAGTCCTGGGAGGCGTTCACCCGGGGTGGTGAGGTGTTCTTCTCGGGGAACGACGCGTGGTATCACTATCGAATGGTGCAGTACACGGTCGGGCATTGGCCGGCGACGATGCCGTTCGATCCGTGGACGGGCTTCCCGTTCGGGACGTCCGTGGGGCAGTTCGGCACGCTGTTCGACCAGCTCATCGCAACGGCCGCCCTGATCGTCGGGTTGGGGAGCCCGAGTGAGAAGACGGTCGCCCTCAGTGTGTTGTTCGCGCCGCCGGTGTTCGGGACGCTCATCACCATCCCCACCTACTTCATCGGGAAGCGCCTCAGCGGCCGGCTCGGCGGCGTCATCGCCGCCGTCGTACTCGGCCTTCTGCCCGGCCTCTTCCTCTCACGCTCTCTCGTCGGGTCGGCGGATCACAACATCGCGGAGCCGCTGTTCATGTCGCTGGCGGTGCTCGCGATGATGGTTGCGCTGTCCGTCGCGGAACGTGAACGACCCGTCTGGGAGCAGGTCGCGGAACGGGAGTTCGCCGCGCTCCGGAAGCCGCTCGGATGGAGCGTGCTCGCAGGGATTGCGACTGCACTCTATCTCTACGTCTGGCCGCCGGGCGTCCTTCTCGTCGGTATCTTCGGCGTGTTCTTCGTCGTCCAGCTCTCCTCCGATTACTACAACGATACGAGCCCGGATCACGTCGCGTTCGTCGGCGCGGTGAGCATGACGACGACCGGACTCCTCGCGCTGCTCCCCTTTGGTGTCACGTCCTTCTCGGCGTCACAGCCTGGCCCGCTACAGCCCTTGTTCGCGTTCGCAGTCGCGTTCGGCGCGGCGTTCATGGCGTGGCTCGCCCGCCAGTGGGACACCAAGAACCTCGACACCGCGCTCTACCCCGTGACGGTCGGCGGCGTCATCCTCGCGGGCGCGGGCGTCGTCGCCGTTGCGATTCCGAGCCTGTTCTCGATGGTGCAGTCGAACCTCCTGCGGTTCGTCGGATTCAGCGCGGGAGCAGCCCAGCGCACCATCAGCGAGGCGCAGCCGTTCCTCGCTCAAGCCAGCCGGTACGGCATCAGTGATTTCGCGGTCATCTTCCTCGATTACGGGCTGACGTTCTTCATTGCGGTGTTTGCGGGCGCGTGGCTGCTGTGGCGGCCGACGCTCCGCAGCCGGAACCTCCGTCGCGTCGGGTTCGTCGCCGCGTCTGCGCTCGTCGTGCTCGTGATGCTCGCGTTCCCGGGGCTGATGCAGGGCGTGGGCGAGTTCGTGGGCGTGCAGTCCCAGCTCATCGGCGTCGCTATCGTCGGTCTCATTATCGCCGTCTCCGCGATTATGGACGACCGGCCGGCCGAACACCTCCTCATCGTCGTCTGGGGTGTGTTCCTCACGTCCGCGGCGTTCACGCAGGTGCGGTTCAACTACTACCTCGCCGTCCCGGTCGCGGTGTTGAGCGGGTTCGCGGCGGTCGAACTCCTCCGGATGGTCGGCACGGGCGCGAGTGCCGCCCAGCGGCTCGAAGACGTGGACGCGAGTCAGGTGTTCGCGGTGGCGCTCGTCGTGCTCGTCCTGATTGTGCCGCTCGCGGTGCCGTTCACGTTCCAGAGCACGCAGTACGGAAACATCTCCAGCAGCACCGCGGTCGACACCGGAAACACGGGGCCGAGTTCGTCCGTCTTGGCGTGGGATTCGATGCTGGACTGGATGAACGAGAACACGCCCGCGGAGGGGAACTTCAATAACGCCGGGAACGCCGACCAGCTTGATTACTACGGAACCTACGGGAAGACGGATGACTTCCAGTATCCGAACGGGAGCTACGGCGTGATGAGCTGGTGGGACTACGGCCACTGGATTACGGTCGAGGGCGAGCGGATTCCGAACGCGAACCCCTTCCAGCAGGGCGCGACCACCGCCGCGAACTACCTCCTCAGTCAGAACGAGACGGTCGCGAACAACATCCTCCAAGAGCTCGGGAGTCCGGGTGAGGAGACGCGGTATGTCGCGGTGGACTGGCAGATGGCGTCGTTGAACGCGAAGTTCAGCGCGCCGACGGTGTTCGCGAACAACGTCAGCGCGTACGACTTCTACAGTCCGCTCTACGTCCTGAACTCCCAGAACCAAGTTCAACAGCAAGTGCAGTTGCGGAGTCAGGCGTACTACGAGAGCATGATGGTGCGGCTCTACCGCTACCACGGCAGCCGCGTCGAAGCGACGGGCACGACGGTCCTCGACTGGGATCGGAACATCGCGCTGTCGGATGGGGGCTATCTCCGCGTCTATCAGCCGAGCGGCGAGAACGATTCGGTGACGAAGTCATTTGAGACGCGCGCCGCCGCGAAGGCGTTCGTCGCGAACGACACGACGAGCCAGGGTCAGCCCACGAGTCAGATCGGCGGGCTCGGCGGGACGCCCGTCGAGGACGTGAACGCCCTCCAGCACTACCGGCTCGTCGGCACGAGCGAGGCGTCGGTGAGCTTCCAGCAGATTCTGCGGGGGTCGCAGTTCCGGAACCTTCCGAGCGCGGTGAAGCTGTTCGAGCGCGTGCCGGGCGCGACCGTCCACGGCACCGGGCCCGCGAACACGACGGTGACGGCGTCCGTGACGCTGGAGGCGACGACCTATCAGGGCAACCAGCTCATCGGGAATCAGACGACGTACACCCAGCAGGTGCGGACGGGGCCGGACGGCGAGTTCACGATGACGCTCCCGTACTCCACCACGGGCTACGACAACTGGGGGCCCCAAAACGGCCACACGAACGTCAGCGTGCGCGCGAGCGGCCCGTACACGTTCAGCACGCCGGCGGTGGTGAACGACTCCGCGTTCACCGTGACCTATAACGCGACCGCACACGTCTCCGAGGCCGCCGTCATCGGTGAGACCGAATCCGCGGTCGCGGTCGAACTCACGAAGGAAGTCCTCGACGTGCCCGGTGGCGCGCAGAACGACAGCGAGACGAACACGACGAACGACACGAACACGTCCAGCCTCGTCTCGCCGTCCACGCTCGACGCGGTCGAGACCGACGGCGACGCATCGACCACGACCGCGGTCGCGTCCGTCGATACAACCGCGTTCGTCGCACGCCCCGTCTAGATGTCCGTGCGCGAGTGGGTCGCCGTCTACCTGAAGGGCGCTGCGATGGGGGCTGCGGACGCGGTGCCCGGCGTCTCCGGCGGCACGATCGCGCTCATCACGGGTATTTACGACCGATTCATCACGGCGCTCGCGGGCCTCGACCCGCGTGAGGCGTGGGCGCTCCTGCCGTTTTTGGCGCGCGTCCACCAGGACGACGCCCGCGCGGAACTCCGCGCCGCCCTCGGCGTGCTCGACGTCCCGTTCCTCGTCGTCCTCGGCCTCGGTGTCGTCTCCGCCGCCGTGACGGTCGCGAACCTCGTCGAGGCCGCCCGAACGACCTATCCCGCGCTCACGTACGCGTTTTTCTTCGGGCTTATCGCCGCCTCGGTCGTCGTCCTGTGGAGCGAACTCGACCTCACCACACCGAACCGGAAATTCGTCGCCGTGCTCGGGTTCGCGCTCGCGTTCGCCGTGAGCGGCCAGGCGTCCGCCACGCTCCCCGCGGGCCTCGCCACGATGTTCGTCGCGGGCGCGATCGCCATCTGCGCGATGGTGCTCCCCGGCGTCTCCGGCAGCCTCCTCCTCCTCACGCTCGGCCAGTACCACGTCATCACGAGTGCCGTCGAAACCGCGACCGACGCCGTCCTGAACGCGAACCTCGGGAACGCCACCGCCCCCGTGACGACGCTCGCCGCGTTCTCGCTGGGTGCCGCGGTCGGCATCGTCTCGTTCGCGCGCGTCGTCGCGTGGGCGCTCGACACCTACCGCGCCGCCACCCTGACGTTCCTCGTCGCACTCATGGCGGGCGCGCTCCGCGCCCCCGGCCAAGTCATCGTCGACGAAACCACCGCGTGGACGCCCGAAACCGCGCTCGCGCTCCTCGCGGTCGCCGCCGTCGGCGCGCTCGCCGTGCTCGGCCTCGAACGCGCCACCGGCGACATCACGTACTGAGCACGTCCGCGTCCGCCGGCCCGCCCGCGTCGAACTCCCGGACGAACGAATCCAGTTTCTCTGCGTCGTCCGCGCCCGGTAACCGCTCTTCGGCGGTCCGACACGCCGCGTCGACACCCAAGAGGTTCGTGACGTGGTCGGCGGTCGCTTCCGCCATCAACCGATACGTGGTGAGCTTCCCGCCGACGACGCTCGTCAGTCCGGGGACGCCGTCGCGTTCCGCGTGGTCGAGCACGAAGAACCCGCGGCTGATTCCGCGTCCCTTGGCGACGCCGCTCGGCTCGTAGAGCGGCCGCACCCCCCAGTACGCGTGATCCAGCGGAGCGTCCGCGACCGCGGGCAGGAGGTCCGCACACTCCGCGCGCATCCGCTCCACTTCCTCAGAGCCCTCCGGGAAGTCGTCGGGGTCGTCCACCTCGACGCTCGTCGTCCCCAACACCACCGCCTCCTCGTGCGGGACGACGATGTCGCCGTCCGCGGGCGGTCGACACCGATTCAGAACGGTATCGAGGCCGTCGTACTCGACGGTCACCATCGCGCCCTTTGTCGGCGTCATCTCCAGGTCGATGCCCGCCGTTCGCGCGAGGCGGCCCGCCCACGCGCCCGTCGCGTTCACCACGTGCTCAGCGCGAATCTCTCCCTCCGCGGTGGACGCGCCGACGACGCCGTCCTCCGTCGTGAGCAAGCCTTCGATTGGCGTGTGCGTCAGAACCGTCGCGCCGTGCTCGCGCGCGCTCGCGGCGGTCGCGGCCACGAGACGCGACGGATAGATGACCGCGTCTGGCACGTCCATCGTACGTTCGACGCTCTCGGGAAGACCCGGCACGAGGTCGCGGGCGGCGTCGCCGTCGTAGACGGTCGCGGGAATCGAGAGGTCGCGACACGCCGCGAGCTTCTCGTCGAAAAACCCGGGGTCGTCCCCGTCGAGCTGGACGAACAACCCCCGCGTGTCCCGCACCGCGTCGCCCGCGATATCTTTCAGCACGCGGTTCTCCCGGATGCACTCCTGCGCGCCGTCCGGGTCGTGCTCGGCGTACCGCGCGCCCGAGTGCAGGAGGCCGTGCGACCGCCCGCTCGTCCCCGCGTTCAGTCCGCCGCGCTCCGCGAGCACCACGTCCACGCCGCGCATCGCGAGGTCGCGCGCCACCCCCACGCCGGTCGCACCGCCGCCCACGACCAGTACTTCGGTGTCCATACCGACTGCTGGAACTGCCAGCACCTTAGAGGCCGCCGTCACGCGACCCGGCGAGGTCGGCGTAGATGCCGCGCACGGTCTCGCGGTGGTAGGCTGAGACCGCGAACAGCACGAGGAAGTAGACGGCCGCGCCGAGCGCGACGACGCCGACGACCGCGGGCCAGCCGCCGAGGCCGACACTGGATTTCGCCGCGAACACGACACCACCCATCACCGCGCCGGCGCCGAGCTGCGCGAGGAACGGCCGCGTCACGACGACCTGCACGTCGGTGAGCCGGCGGACGAGCAGGGTGTTCGCGGCGTACGCGAACGCCTGCGTCACCACCGTCGCGGCGACGATGCCGAGCGGGCCGTACGCGTACCAGAGCGCGAGACCGAGCGCGACGTTGATCGCGAGTTCGGCGGCCGACACCCAGAACCCGAGGTCGGGGCGGTCGAGACCGCCGAGCACGGCCCCGCGGGGCGCGGTCTGCGTTTCGAGCAATCGGTACGCCGCGAGACCGACGAGGAACGCGCCGGCGCCCGCGTACGCGCCGCCGAACGCCGTCACGACAACAGACTCTGCGAGCACGAGGCTTCCGACGAAGACCGGGACGGCGAGCACGCTCCCCGTCGAGAGCGCGTTCCGGAAGTCCGGCGTCCAGTCGCCGCCCGACCGGCCCGCGAGCGCCGACACCCGCCCCATCAACCCCGCCGTGATCGCGCTGGAGACGAACGTCGCCGGCATCGACGCCTTGAGCGCGACCTGGTAGTTCCCCGCCGCGCTCGCCGCCGCCAACCACCCCAAGAGCAGGACGTCCATCTGGGAGAGACCGGTGCCGACGAACCCGCGCGGAATCGACCACTTCGAGAACGCCGCGACCGACCGCAGCGACTCCCGAGAGGGAAGACGCGCGCGGACGCCGAGCCAGCGGTACACCACGGGAAGAACGACCAGCGCGCCCGTGACGGCACCCCCAATCATTCCCCAGAGGCCGAACCCGAGCAGGACGAACATGACTTGCGCTATCGTCGTTACGGCGGTCTCGACGACGAGCGCCCAGTCCGCGAGCGCGAAGTTCGCACGCCCCGAGAGCAGGGTTGTCGACGCCCGGTACGCCGCGAGCGGCACGAACAGCACGGGCACCGCGAGCGGCAGCACCGGGTTCGCCGTCACCGCGTCCACCACGACGTACCCCACCGGCACGCCGACGACGGCGAGCGCGGCGACCGCGACCGCGAGCGACCCCACCGCCTCGCCCACCGCGAAGCCGGGTTCCGTCAACCGCTTCTTGCACGCCGTCGCCCACCCCGTCACGGGGTTCACGAAGAACGCGGCGGCGGAGAGCGCGACGTAGAACAGGCCGTAGTCGGTCGGCCCCAGGGCGCGCGCCAGCACCACCGACCCGACGAACCCCACGACCGCCGTCGCGGCCTTCCCCGCGAACCCGAACCCGGCCTGCACGCCGAACGCGGCGTCCGCGATATCGCCCTCGTCGCTCATTCGAACACGGATTCGAACGCGAACCTGATAGGCGTACTCGTCCGGAACGCACGCTCCCGTCCTGCGGACTGCCCGTCTTCGCCGCCTCTATGCTTCTCGAATCTCGGTCGCGTCGAATACGCCCGCCATTTCGGTTTTCGTGGCGGTGACGTGGAGTTCGTCGCCCTCCTCGTAGGCGTCGTCCGCGACGACGGTGACGGCTTCGATGGAGTCGCGGCGGAGGAACGCGACGACGCGGTCGAGCCAGGACGGAGACCCGCCCTTGCGAACGACGAGGACGTAGCGGCCCTCGCTGATTCGTTCGAGGTAGGGGGTGAGGTCGTGGTCGTCGCGCTCGTCGGGGCCGACGACGTGCATGACTTCCGCGCTGAACGTCTCCATACGCGACCCTGGCGGGGGCGATACAAGTCTGCTTCCTCTTCCTTCGCGCTTATGGGGGTTCGGCGTGCGTTTCGGAGTATGTACGTCGGGGCGATAGACCAGGGGACGACGGGCACGCGCTTTCTGGTGTTCGACCGGGACGCGTCCGTGGTCGCGAGCGCGTACGAGGCCCACGAGCAGTATTATCCGGAGCCGGGCTGGGTGGAGCACGACCCCGCCGAACTCTGGGCGAACACGAAGTCCGTGGTGGAGGCGGCGCTCGCGGACGCCGGTATCGCGCCCGGCGACCTCGCGGCCATCGGCGTGACGAACCAGCGCGAGACCACCGTGCTCTGGGACGCGGAGACGGGCGAGCCCGTTCACGACGCCATCGTCTGGCAGGACCGCCGCACCACCGAACGCATCGAGGGACTGCGCGACGACCTCGACGCCTACGCGCGGGAGACGACGGGCCTGGAGCCGGACGCGTACTTCTCCGCGTCGAAACTGGAGTGGCTCCTGGAGAACGCAGACCCAATCGAACCGACGCGTTCGGCCACGCGGAGCGTCCGGGAGCGCGCCGAATCCGGCGACGTGTTGTTCGGTACAATCGATTCCTGGCTCGTCTACAACCTCACCGGCGAGCACGTCACCGACGTGACGAACGCGAGTCGGACGATGCTGTACGACATCCACGACTGCGCGTGGGACGACCGATTGCTCGCGGAGTTCGACGTGCCGCGCGCCTGCCTCCCCGAGGTTCGGCCGTCCTCCGACGACGAGTACTACGGCCACACCGACTCCGACGGCTTCCTCGGCGCGCGCGTCCCCGTCGCGGGCGCGCTCGGCGACCAGCAGGCCGCCCTCTTCGGGCAGGCGTGCTTCGACGCCGGCGACGCGAAGAACACCTACGGCACGGGCTCCTTCTTCCTCCTCAACACCGGCGAGACGCCCGTCGAGTCCACGCACGGCCTCCTCACCACCATCGGCTTCCAGCGCCGCGGCGAACCCGTCCAGTACGCGCTCGAAGGCTCCATCTTCGCGACCGGCGCGGCAATCGAGTGGCTGAACGACGTCTCCCTCGTCGAGGACGCGGGCGAGACGGAGTCGCTCGCACGCGCCGTCGACGGCACGGACGGCGTCTACGTCGTCCCCGCGTTCACGGGGCTGGGCGCGCCGCACTGGGACCCGCGCGCCCGCGGCACCATCGTCGGTCTCACCCGCGGCACCCGTCGCGAACACGTCGTGCGCGCCACCCTCGAAGCCATCGCCTACCAGACGCGGGACGTGGCCGAGGCGATGCTCGCCGACAGCGACGTCTCCCTCTCCACCCTCCGCGTGGACGGCGGCGCGGTGAAGAACGACTTCCTCTGCCAGCTCATCGCGGACGTGATGAACGCCGACATCGACCGCCCCGTCGTGGACGAGACGACCGCGCTCGGCGCCGCATACGCCGCCGGATTGGCCGTCGACTACTGGAGCGGCCTCGACGACCTCCGCGAGAACCGCCGCACCGACCGCGCGTTCAGCCCGCGGGACGGCGACTGGCGTACAAAATACGACCGCTGGGGCGACGCCGTCGAACGGTCGCGCGACTGGGCGACCGATAGCCCTTAAGGAACTCAAAGGTAGCTGGATTTGATGCGCCCATATATGGATAAGACGCTTACTGTTGACGGGCGTGTTTTCCGATACGGCGTGCGAGACCGCCTCCCCCGGGGCGTCTCGCACCCGTTAACCATTGGTACATTCGCGCCCTCTTCCGGGCGCGTTTGAACAGATTGCGTAGCCCCGTCAGTCGAAGTCCGGGAGGTCGTCCGGCGCCTCGTACTCCGCGTCCCAGTCCACGTAGTCCGCCTTCAGCCGGTCGGAGACCGTCCGGCCGAGTTCGGTGAGTGAGGCGTTGATCGCGGAGACGGTACTCCAGGAGTCGAGGTCGGGGTGGAGGTCGCGCTGCTTCCAGTCCTCGGGGAGGCCGGGCGCGTGGTAGCCGACGCGGTCTGCGAAGTCGTCCCAGAAGAAGTCGAAGTTCGAGAGGAGGTCGAGGTCGAACACGATCTGGTAGTCCTCCTCGGTGAGGTCGGTGTGCTCGGCCCACTCGGCGAACGCCTCCTCCCACGCGCCCTCCCGGAGGAAGGCTTCGAGGTCCTCGCGGTGGTAGTCGTTCCCGCCCACGTCGAGGTCATCGTAGTCGTCCACGTCCGCCTCCGTGTCGAGTTCGGGCGGATCCGGCACCTCGCCCGTCGGGATGTCGAGACTCATTCGTCCTCGCCCTCCAGGGCGATGCGTCGGTACTCCTCGCCCTGGTCGCTCTCGACGGTGACCTCGGGAACCGTCGTCGGCTTGCCGTCGTCGTCCACCGCGACGTACACGAAGAAGGACTCGGTCGTCTGCTCGCGCTCGCCCGTCCGCGGGTTCTCCCGGAACGCCCGCAGCCGGACGCGCATGCTCGTCTCGCCGGCCGCGTACACGTACGCCTCGATGAGCGCCGTGTCTCCGACGGGGATGGGGAGACCGAAGTTCACCTGGTTCATCCGCGCGGTCACGACCTCCTCGCCCGCGAAGCGCATCGCGCTCATCGCGCCGATCTCGTCCATCCACTTCATGACGTTCCCGCCGTGCGCGGTGCCGTGCGTGTTCGCGTGGTTCGGCTGCACCATCTCCCGGTTCTCCACGTACGTTTCCATCACCGAAGGCATACTCCGACGTACTGGCGTCGGCGGGAAGAACGTGCCGACCCCCGACCGACACCTGTAAGGCCCGCCGACCGACTACTCCACGCTAATGAGCGACGAGTCCCGCGAGGGGTCGGTTCACCTCGTCGGCACGGCGCACGTCTCCTCCGAATCCGTCGAAACCGTCGAGCGCGAGATCGAGGAGCGCGACCCGGACGTGGTCGCCGTCGAGCTGGACGAGGGGCGGTACCGGCAGATGAAGGGCGACGCGCCCGACGACATCGACCCGAAAGACCTCCTCCGCGGGAGCATGGCGTTCCAGTTCCTCGCGTACTGGCTGCTCTCCTACGTCCAGCAGCGCCTCGGCGAGAAGTTCGACGTGAGCCCGGGCGCGGACATGCTCGCCGCCGTGGACACCGCGGAAGCGCTCGGCATCGACGTGGCGCTCGTCGATCGAAACATCCAGGTGACGATTCAGCGGTTCTGGACGCGCATGGGAATCGTGGAGAAACTCCGGATGGTCGGCGGCCTCGCGTTCGGCCTCGCGGATCCGTGGACGCTCGGCCTCGCACTGGGGTTCACGGGCGGCGGGTTCCTCGGCCTCGTCCTCGAACTGCTCGCGGGGCCGTTCGTGCTCGCGGGCGGCGGCCTGCTCGGCGTGCTCGCGATGCTCGCCGAGGTCGTCGCCATCGCCGCCGCCGTCGCGCTCGGCGTCGGCACCGTCCTCGGACTGCTGTTCGCGCGCACCGGCGGCGAGGAGGACTACGAGGAACTCGACATGGAAGACCTCACCGACACGGACGTGGTGAGCGCGATGATGGAGGAGTTCCGGCGGTTCAGCCCGCGGGGCGCGGAAGCCCTCATCGACGAACGCGACGCCTACCTCGCGCACAACATCCTCGCGCTCCGCCAGCAGGGCAAGGACGTACTCGCCGTCATCGGCGCCGGCCACGTCCAGGGCGTCCAGGGCTACCTCGAGAACCCCGAGACCCTGCCGCCGATGGAGAGCCTGCAGGGCCGGGAGGAAAAACGATTCTCCGTCGCGAAACTGTTCGGGTTCCTGCTCACCGTCGGCTTCCTCCTCTTCTTCGTCCTCCTGCTGATGAGCGGCATCAGCAACCAAGACCTCCTCCGGGTGTTCCTCGCGTGGGTCGCCTTCAACGGCGTGTTCGCGTTCACGCTCGCGCTCGCCGGCGGCGCACGCCTCCAGAGCGCCACCGTCGGCGGTCTCGTCGCGTGGCTCACCAGCCTCAACCCCCTGCTCGCGCCCGGCTGGTTCGCGGGCTACGTCGAGCTCCGGTACACGCCCGTCTCCATCAGCGACATCAGCACCCTCAACGAAATCATGGCCGACGAGGACGCCCCCATCGGCGACCTCGTCCGGCGAATGCGTGAGGTGCCGCTGTTCAAGCTCATCGCTGTCGTCGCGCTCACGAACCTCGGAAGCATGATAGCGAGCTTCGCGTTCCCGTTCGTCGTCCTCCCCTACCTCGGCGGGCCCTTCGACTCCCTCGGCGAACTCACCGCCGCGATGAAAGCGGGCATCGCGAACAGCATCGACCTCATCATCTCCCTCCTATGAACTACAGCCGACGCGAACTCAAGGACCTCGCCGTCGCCTGGCTGGCGCTCGGCCTCGCGTTCGGCCTCCTGCTCTCCCCCATCAGCGCCACCCGCCTCGACGTGGTCGTCTCCCCCGAATTCGCCGTGCTGTTCGCCGTGAGTCTCGTGACGGCGGGCGTCGGGTTCCTCGGGCACGAGCTCGCGCACAAGGCCGTCGCCGTTCACTTCGGCCAGCACGCCGAGTTCCGCGCGGACTACGGCATGCTGTTGCTCGCCATCGCGGGCGGGCTCGCCGGCTTCCTGTTCGCCGCGCCCGGCGCGGTCCACCACGCCGGCCGCATCACGAACCGCCAGCGCGGCCTCGTCGCGCTCGCCGGCCCCGTCGCGAACCTCGCGATGGCGGGCGTGTTCTGGGCGCTCACTCCGATTTCGGCGATCGCGTCCTACGGCGTCCTGATCAACGTCCTGCTCGCGGGCTTCAACATGCTCCCGTTCGGCCCGCTCGACGGCAACACCGTCAGAAAGTGGAGTCTCGGCGTGTACGTCGCCGTCGCCGTTCCGTCGATACTGCTCGCGCTCCGCCTGCTCGGATTCGTCTAGTTGTGCTCCTCGCCGAACTCGCTCAGTCGCTCCCAGCCGAGTTCGTCACCGATGTCCCGAATCACGTCGGCGAGACTCGACTCCTCTGTGCTTCGGACTGACTCCGGCACGACCCGCATGTGGTCTTCGTCCTCGACGACCTCCGTCCGGAACACCTCGTCCGTCCGCGGGTCGAGGTAGACCGGGACCGCCGCGCCGTCTCCCGGACTCGTCGTGCCGAGCCACTCCAGGCGTTCCTTCTCGCGTCCCTCGATCCCCAGGTCGCGGTAGCGGTCGTCGTTCGGCATACTCGGTCGTTCGGCCGTGCGCCGGTAAACCGTTGTGGCGACCACGCGCGCTCGTGCATACACCGGTGGGTTTTTCGCCACGTCCTACCCATCGCCGTGTATGACTGACGAGGAGGAACTCACGTACGCCGACGCCGGAGTCGACATCGACGCAAGCGAGGCCGCGACCGCTGCGCTCGTCTCCGCCGTCGGCGGGAACGACACCACCGAGTACGCCGGCCTCATCGACATCGGCGATACGTACCTCGCGCTCGCCACCGACGGCGTCGGCACCAAGCTCCTCGTCGCCGAGGCGCTCGGCGACTACAGCACGGTCGGAATCGACTGCATCGCGATGAACGTCAACGACCTCGTCGCCGCCGGCGTCACCCCCGTCGCGTTCGTCGACTACCTCGCCGTCGACGAACCCAGCGAGACCTTCTCCGAACAGATAGGTGCGGGGCTCTCCCGGGGCGCGGAGGACGCCGGTGTCGCGCTCGTCGGCGGCGAAACGGCCGTGATGCCCGAAGTCGTCTCCGGGCTGGACCTCGCTGGCACCGCCGCCGGCCTCGCCACCGAGGACGAAGTGTTCCCCGGCGAGGCCGAGGCCGGGGACGTGCTCGTCGGCTTCGCGTCCTCGGGCATCCACTCGAACGGCCTCACGCTCGCCCGGGAGGCCGCGACCCGCGACGGCGACTACACCGACCCCTACCCCTACGACGGCTACGAGACGGTGGGGGAGGCGCTCCTCGAACCCACGCGGCTCTACACGTACCTCCTCGACGACCTCCACGAACACGACGTGCACGCCGCCGCGCACGTCACCGGCGGCGGCTGGACGAACCTCTCCCGCATGGGCGACTACCGGTACTCGATTCTCGACCCGTTCGACGCGCAGGACGTCTTCGCGTTCGTGCAGGAACGCGGGAACGTCTCCGATGCGGAGATGCATCGTACGTTCAACATGGGCACGGGCTTCGTCGTCGCGCTCCCGCCCGAAGAGGCGGAGTCGCTCGCGGACGCGACGGACGGCCGCGTCATCGGCTCCGTCGAGGAGGGCGAGGGCGTGGCGGTGCGCGGCCTCACACTCGACTGAGCGCCGCTCGAACCCGCTCGCGGTACACCCAGCAGACGAGGCCGACGAGGCCGAGCGCGGTGGCGATGACGACGGCGCTCGCGTAGTCGCCCGCAGCGGCGTTCGACCCGGCGAGCGCCGCGAGGAAGAACCCCGGAAGTCGGCCGAGCGCGGCGACCACCGTCATCTCCGTCAGGTCGAGGTCGGTGAGTCCGGCGACGAAACACACCACGTCGTCCGGGAGGCCGGGAATCAGGAAGACGAGAAAGAGCGCCAGCAAGCCGTTGTCGTCCGTGACGGTTTCGAACCACGCGAAGGCGTCTTCCGCGACGACGCGCTCGGCGTACGGCCGGCCGTACGTTCGGGAGAGCCAGAACGCCGCGTAACTCCCGATGCTCGCGCCGAGCACGCTGTACGCGGTTCCCCAGACCGGCCCGAAGAGGTAGCCGGAGACGAACGACAGCACTTGACCCGGGACGGGCGCGGCCACGACCTGCATCGCCTGCAGGAGGACGAACGCGACCGGGGTCGCGCGGCCGAACGAGCCGAGGAACGCGCGGAGCTCCGCGGGCGTCGAGAACACGCCGAGCCGAGAGAACACTGCCGTAAGCACGACGAGCGCGGCGAGCAGTGTGGCGAGTGCGACGACCGCGCTCCGCCGGGTCTCGTGCGAGCGGAACAGGCGGAGCGACCGCATTCCTACGAGACGCGCGCCGCCACGTCGGCCTGCGTGATGATCCCCACCGTGGAACCTCCCTCAGTGACGATGACGGCCGTGTAGTGGTCGAGGAGGCTCGACACCTCTTCGAGGGTCGCGTCCGGGGAGACGGTCGGGAAGCTCTCGCTCATCACGTCCCGGACGGGCCGGTCGCCCACGTCCTCGCCCGCGTGCACAATGTCGCTCTCGCTGATGCTGCCAACGGGGACGCCGTTCGTGATGACGGGAAGCTGGCTGTACCCGGCGTCCTGCATCTTCTCGACGGCGCGCTTCACCGGGTCGTCGGAGTCGACGTGCACGACCTCGTCGTGCATGAGGGTGCGCGCGCGCACCACGTCGCCTTCCGCCTCGTTCAGGGCGTCGACGATACGCCGTAAGGTCGAGAGGCGTGGATCCACGTCACCGCCTTCGATCCGGGCGATGAGCGGCTGGGAGACGCCGGCGCGGTCCGCGAGTTCGCTCTGCGTGAGTTCCAGGGCGTTCCGACGCTCCCGGAGATCCTGGGGGGTCGGCAGGTGCATACCCGTAATTACTTGAGGTTATCAATAAAGGTTTGGCTGTCCGCTCGATACCGGAGTCGGCCGGCGGCCTTACGCCTCCTCTTCGGTCTCCTCGCTCTCCTCGACGACCTCGATGACTTCGAGCGGCACGTCGCGGAGCGCGCCGCCGACCTCGGACTTCGCGATGCGCGAGGCGTGCTCCTCCGAGTCCGCGTTGAACACGGTGAGCTCCAGCACGAGACCGACGAGCGCGGTGCTCGCCGCGAGGAACGAGGCGTCCAGCGGCTCGCCGCAGGCGGGACAGCTGGTCAACCCGGCTTCCACCTCGACGTAATCGAGGTCTTGTTGGTTCAGTCGCTTCCCGGCTTCGCTCACGGCGACACCGATGGCGTCGTCCGAGTTGTCGACGTCACGAACCAGCCACGCGGCCTCCATCGCCACGACGTAGTTGCTCATACGTGACCCTATCGCGCCGGGTAGTCGTGTCTTGTGGTTCGCCCGCCGCCGCGGACGTTACCCCGAGTATCCGCATAACTTAGCGCTCACCACCGCCGAAGCCAGCTCCCGCCTATCACGTCCTGTCACGCGAACGCAACCACAGTTGTCCCCCACACTACCCCAGTTTAATCGCAGTACGGCAGCGACTTCCCCCGCGCCGCCCGTGAGTAACACATATATATGGGGCGGCGTTCGGAACGGGTATCGAGATGACAGCGCTCACGCGCATCACGACCGCCGCCGCGTACCAGACGACGCTCGCCCTCGGCATCGCGCTCCTCCCGCTCGCGGTGCTCACCAGCAGACTCGGCTTCACCCTCCCGATCCACCGGCTCGTCGCCCGCACCGAACACGCCTACGAGAACGCGCGCTAACAGACCACCGCAAAGACTGGTTTTATAAGTCGCCCGCGTCTACAAACTGGTAATGTATAACCCGAGCAGAGGCTCCGACTTCGCGCAGAACAACGCGAAATTCGAGGACGCCATCCAGAACCCCTACGAACCCCAGGTCGGGGAACTCCCCCAGAACGACATGACCGAAAAAGAGGTCAACCAGATCGAATCCGAGACCACCATCGTCGGCATCGCCGCCGACGACGGCGTCATCATGGCGTCCGACCAGCGCGCGAGCCTGGGCGGCCGCGTCATCTACAACAAGGACGTCCAGAAGGTCGAGGAGATCCAGGAGAACGCCGCGCTCGCCATCTCCGGGAGCGTCGGCGGCGCGCAGTCCTTCATCCGCAGCCTCCGCGCGGAAGCGAACCTCTACGAGGCCCGCCGCGGCGAGAAGATGAGCATCAGCGCGCTCGCCACCATCTCCGCGAACATGCTCCGCGGCGGCCCCTTCTTCGTCGTCGTCCCCATCCTCGGCGGCGTCGACGAAGAGGGCTCCCACGTCTACAGCCTCGACCCCGGCGGAAGCAGCATGCAGGACGACTACACCGCACAGGGCAGCGGCATGCCGTACGCCCTCGGCAGCCTCGAGAACAACTACGAGGACGGCCTCACCATGGACGAAGCCGAAACCGTCGCCGCCAAGGCCGTCAAGGCCGCCAGCGAACGCGACGCCGCCTCCGGAAACGGCATCCACATCACCCGCATCACCGAGAACAACGTCGACATCGTCGGCCACGAAGACTTCGACGCGCTACTCTAAGCCCACCTTTTTCCTCTGCGGGTCGCCTCCGGCGACCGCTTGAGCAAAAACCTGGAGGGAAAAACGCCGGTCGGCGAAGCCGACCGGGGAACCTCGCGCTTCGCGCGAGGATGCATTCTGCAACACCCTATACTGACAGCACCGCGTGACTGTTCAGTTGAGGCCGTCGCCGCGGCCGACCCAGTCCGCGAAACTGCCTTCAAGGATGGTTTCGCGCTGGTTCTCGATGTACTCGCACTGCATCGCGTAGACGGCGTTCTGGAAGGTGTCGCCGTCGCCGAGCTGGTCGCGGACGCGGTCTCGCTTCCACGCGGCGGGGGTGACGCCGTGGCGCGCGCGCTGGCGGAGCGGCCAGAGGTACTTCGCGGCGGCTTCCTCGTCGAGGCCGCAGTCCAGCAGGCCGCGCTCGGCGTGCGTGAACAGATCCTCGTAGATGGCGCGGGAGTCCGTGGTTTCGTCGCCGTCGGCGGTGACGTACGTGAAGTCGGCGTCCAGTCCGTCCTCGACGGCGGCGTAGAAGTTGTCCTGAGCGTCCTGCCAGTCGAGCGTGTAGAGGTCGTGGTCGCGGCGCACCATCGACTGCAGGAGCCCCGCGAACATCGCCTGGAACGCGACGGTGTCCCGGACGGTCGGCTGCCCGGGGAGCGGCCGGAACTCGATGCGGGCGTTCGCGGATTCTTTACTGCTCCCGCCGAGCACGGGGCGCACCCACCGCCAGTACGTCCCGTGTTTCATCCGGAAGTGCGCGAACTCGTCGTCGAACCGCCCGCTCTTCTCGACGGGCATCGGGACGATAGTGTTGTCCTCGACGATGCGATCCACCGCCGCCTCGATGCTCTCGACGTCCCGCGGGAACCGCACCTTCTCCTGTTCGCCGGGAACGTTCAGGACGGACTCGAACACGCCGACGCGGTGCTCGTCGTGGCCGTCCGCGAGTATCTCCTCGGGCGTCGCGTCGTCGTCGTAGAGGTCAGGCGGATAGAAGGGTGAGTTCACGCCGAGCGCGACCAGCGGGCCGGCGAACCGGAGCGCGTACCGGAAGTAGGTCGGGAGGTCGACGGCCTGCGGCACCTGGTAGTGCGGCTGGATCGACGTGATGAGCGCCTCCGGCATCACCGTGTCCGCTTCGAGCGAGACGTGGGGCGCGTCGAGCGTCATCCCCGCCGGCTGGGCGGTGTTCGCCATCGCGTGGTACCGCGTCGACGCGCTCATGTTCGTCGCGAGGTCGATGCCGGCGTCCGAGACGCTGTCCGTGAGGTACTGCTCCGCGGTCTCGCCCTCCGGCGGAATCGTCCACATCCCGTCGCTGACGAGATGCAATCCCTCGGCGTCCATCGGCTCGTAGGCGGCCTTCAGGCGCGCCTGCACCTCGGACTCCTGCGCGTCGAGTCCGTACTCGTTCAGGGGCTGGGGGCTGGTCGTCATCTCCGCGTTGTGCAGGCCGAGTTCCTTCTCGAACCCAACGAACTCGAGGAGCCTTCGGGGGAGGCGGGCGAGCGACCCCTCGTCGCTCACCGCGTAGAACTCGTACTCCAGGCCGACGATTGCCTGGGGGTTGTCGAACGTCCCGGCCGCGAGTTCCTCCTTGATGACGTCCGCGTCCTCCCGGACGTGCGACTGGAACGCCTCGGCGTCCACGTCGAGGACGTCGTCCACCGCGGCTGCGAGGTTCGAGCGAGTCATGAGCGAGGGTTCGTGAGCGAGCGTATAAAAGGCGGTGGGCCTTCGGTCGGTTTAAGCACGAACCCCGTGAACGAACGCGTAATGGAGTTCGCGGAGTTCGCCGAGCGCGCGTCCGCCATCGAGGCCGAACCCGCAGACCTCGACGTGGTCTCCCTCGTCGCCGACCTGTTCGCGGCGGCGGGCGACGACCTCGCGGTGGTCGCGCGGTTCGTGCAGGGGCGCGTCTTCCCCGCGTACAGCGAGACGAAACTCGACATCGGCCCGAACTACTGCTACGCGGCCATCGCGCGCGCCGCCGGCCCGAACACCGACAGCGAGGACGTGGAGGCCGCGCTCGCCGAGGAGGGCGACATCGGCGCTGTCGCGGCGTCCTACGACCTCGGCGGCCAGCAGGGACTGGGCGCGTTCACGAGCGGAGGCGGCCGCGACGCGCTGACCGTCCGCGAGGTGTACGACGAACTCGCGGCGCTCGCGGCGGCCGCGGGCGCGGGCAGTCAGGACGAGAAGATAACCGTCCTCTTCGGCCTCTTCAATCGGTGTTCGAGCGAGGAGGCGCGCTACCTCGCCCGCCTCGTGCTCTCCGAGATGCGTATCGGCGTCGGCGAAGGAACCGTGCGGGACGGCATCGCCGAGGCGTTCGACGTGCCCGTCGAGTCGGTGGAGCGCGCGCTCCAGGTGTCGAACGACTACGGCCTCGTCGCGGAGACCGCGCGCGACGACGGCGAGGCGGGGTTGGACGACAGCCACCTGGAAGTCGGGCGGCCCGTGCAGGCGATGCTCGCGCAGGCCGGCACCGTCACCGACGCCGTCGCGGAGTGGGGGACGGTCGCGGTGGAGACGAAGTTCGACGGCGCGCGCGTCCAACTCCACTACGACGAGGAGGTGGCGCTCTACTCGCGGAACATGGAGGACGTGACCGACGCGCTCCCCGAGGTCGTGGAGTTCGCCGAGGACGAACTCGCCGCGCCCGCCATTCTGGACGGCGAAGTCATCGCCACCGACGAGGACGGCGATCCCCTGCCGTTCCAGGAGATACTGCGGCGGTTCCGCCGGAAGCACGACGTCGACCGGATGCGCGAGGAGGTCGAGGTCGAACTGCGGGCGTTCGACTGCCTCCACCACGACGGCGTCGACCTGCTCGATAAGCCGCTCACCGAGCGCCACGACCGACTCGCGGACGTGCTCTCGACCGGCGTCTCCGCCCTCTCGCTCACCGACGACCCCGACGAAATCGGCGACATCGAAGCCCGCGCGCTCGAAGCCGGCCACGAGGGCATCATGCTCAAGAACCCCGACTCCGCGTACTCGCCCGGAAAACGCGGGAAGAACTGGCTGAAGCGCAAGCCCGACGTGGAGACCCTCGACCTCGTCGTCACCGGCGCGGAGTGGGGTGAAGGCCGCAGGGCCTCCTTCCTCGGAACCTTCCTGCTGTCCGCGTGGAACAGCGAGACCGAGGCGTACGAGACGCTCGGGAAGGTCGCGACCGGCATCACGGACGCGGAACTCGCGGATCTCACCGACCGCCTCGAACCCCACATCCGGAGTCAGGACGGCCAGGACGTCGACCTCGAACCCGCGGTCGTCTTCGAGGTCGGATACGAGGAGATTCAGGAATCCCCGACGTACTCCGCGGGCTACGCGCTGCGCTTCCCCCGCTTTCTCGGCGTGCGCGGCGACAAGGATCCCGCGGACGCGGACACCATCGAGCGCGTCCGCCGACTCGCGCAGACCCAGTAGCCGGGAGAGTTACCCGGGCGGCTCCCGACGTGCTCGTATGAACGGAAGTGAGCGCGAGTGGTGACGTTCGAGTCCCTGCTCGCGCAGTACGGCGCGTGGTTCGAGAGCGTCGGCGTCTTCCTCGTGACGCTGCTCGCCGTCTCCCTCCTCGGCCACCTGACCGTCCGGCCAGCCGTGAGCCGCGTCCTCACCGCGCGCAACCCGAACAACCCCACGCTCGTCAACGCGCTCGAACAGTACACGACCGTCCTCTTCGTCATCGTCGCGATCCCGTTGGCCACCACCGCCGCCGGGTTCGGCGGACTCGTCGCCGGCTCCACGATGATCGTCGCCGCCGGCACGCTCGCCGTCGGCGTCGCCGGCCAGGACGTCATCGGGAACCTCGTCAGCGGACTGTTCCTCGTCGCCGACCCCGACTTCAACGTCGGCGACTACATCGAGTGGAACGGCGAGGCAGGGACTGTCGAACGCATCGACCTCCGCGTCACCCGCGTCCGCACGCCCGCCGACGAAGTCCTCACCGTCCCGAACACCCAGTTATCGACGAACGCCATCCGCACCCCCTTCTCTCGGGGGAAGTACCGGCTCACCGAACGCGTGCTCGTCGGGTACGACACCGACCTCGACACCGCCACCGAGGTTCTGCTCGACGCCGCCGACGCGGACGACCGCCTCGCCAGCGACCCCGAACCGGTCGTGCACGTCACGTCGCTCGGCGAGAACGCGATAGAGCTCTCGGCGCGCGTCTGGGTTGACGACCCCCGCACCGCGGACGTCCCGAACGTGGACAGCGCGTTCGCGACCCGCGTGAAACGCCGGCTACAGGCGGCCGACGTGTCGCTCGCGCCCGCGAGCGCCCAGCGCGTCGACGGCCGCCTCGACGTGTCGATGGAGGGCGAGCGATGACTCGGGGCGTCGTCGTCGACCTCGACGGAACCGTCGTCTCCGGGGACGCGCTGCTCGACGGCGCGGCGGACGCGCTCGCCGACGTCCGCGACGCGGGCCGGGACGTGCTCTTCCTGACGAACAACCCCACGCGCTCCCCGGCCGAGTACGCCCAGCGCCTCGCGCGCCTCGGCGTGGACGCCCGGCCCGAGGAGGTGCTCACGGCGACGAGCGCGACCGTCGACTACCTCCGCGAGCACCACCTCGACGAGTCCGTGTTCGCCATCGCCGAGGAGTCCGTGACCGACCAGCTCCGGGACGCCGGCGTCTCACTCGTCGCGGACGCACGCAGGGCCGACACCGTCGTCGTCGGCTACGACCGCGAGTTCGCGTACGCCGACATGGTCGCGGCCCTCCGCGCGTTCGGCGCAGGCGCTGACGCGCTCGTCGGCACCGACCCCGACATCACGGTGCCGACGCCCGACGGCCCCGTCCCCGGGTCGGGAGCCATCATCGACGCCGTCGCGAACGTCGTGGAACGCGACCCCGACGCCGTCCTCGGGAAGCCATCGGACGTGACCGCGCGCCTCGCGCTCGACCGCCTCGACCGCTCGCCCGCCGAGTGCGTGCTCGTCGGCGACCGCCTCGACACCGACATCGCGATGGGGAACCGGGTGGGGATGACGACAGTGCTCGTCCGGACCGGCGTCACCGACGACGAGACGCTCGCCGCGAGCACCGTTCAGCCCGACTACGTCCGGGACTCGCTCGCGGACGCCCGCGACCTCCTCTAACTTTTTCCGACAGTCGCCCCCAGTCCCGGGTATGGTTCGCTACCGCGACAGCGACCTCTCGTGGCTCGGGTACGCGACGATACGGCTCGCCGGCGACCGAACGGTCTACCTCGACCCCGGCCGGTACGGCGTGCTCGACGGCTACGACGCGCGGGACGGCGACGTGGTCTGCGTCACCCACGACCACCACTACGATCCGGACGGCATCCGACGGGTCGCCGAGCCGGACGCGACAATCGTCGTCTACGAGGGCGTGGACGCCGCGAACATCGACCGGGACGTGACGCCCGTCGCCGACCTCGACTACGACGTGGTGCGCGTCGGCGAGGACGCGACCGTCACGGTGGACGGCGTGCGCGTGCGGTCGCTGCCCGTCTACAACCGGCCCGACGGCCCCCGCGACACCCACCCGCCAGGGTTCGGCGTCGGCTACCTCGTCACCGTGGGCGACGCGCGCGTGCTCTGGACGGGCGACTCGGACGCGCTCCCACACCACGACGACCTCGACGTCGACGTGCTCTGTCCGCCCGTCGGCGGGTCGTTCACGATGAACCGCGAGGACGCCGCCGCGCTCGCCGAACGCATGAAACCCGACCTCGTCGTACCCGTCCACTACGACACGTTCGCCGCGCTCGAAACCGACGCGGACGCGTTCGTCACCGACGTGGCGCGACGCGGAATCGGCGTCGCGCTCAACGACTCTCGCGACCAGTAGACGTCCGTTCGGCCCGCGTGCCCCTCACCCTTGACGGACGACTACGGTAGCTCGCCAGCAATAGCTGAGAATACGATTTATTCATCCAGAGTACCGACCGGAAGAGAACGGAAGATCTGCTAAGTGCAGAGAGTGAGTTCCACAATAATGCAAGAGGCTGTTTTGCGTTAACTCAGCTCACCGTGAAGTGGACACCAGAGTCAGCTGATACGTAGACGTGAAATTTACCACCTTCTGGAAGCGCTTCCTCTACGTAGTCAATTTCTAGGATATCTTCAATTTCTAAACCCGCACTCGGGATATGCACGTCACGGTCTTACTGCCGCTAGCGTCGGGGCTCTCACTTTTATCTGAGAACTCAGCTTTAATTCGGGATCTTGCACGCTCTCTAGACATACTCGTGGGAAGTTGTACAGGACTCTTTGGTTCATACAGCTCACTTCGCTCGACAAAGAAATCAATTTTTTGATGGGTCCGACTCCGACAGGGTATCGCGGAGGACGAGGAGTGCCGTAAGCACGGTGACGACGAGAACTCCGATTGCTTCAGGAGTGTCGGGGACATAGTAGAGTACTACCAGATTCCCTACGATAACAATAGTAGTCAACGATAATAGGGCAAAATTGCTCTGTACGTCATTGAGCCGTCCGCGTTCCCGTGCCCAACTAATGGTCTGTATGCCGAATATGAGGGCCAACGCGAGAGCTCCGAAAGCGACTATCGATATACCGTCTCCGATCGATTCACCCTCAATAACCTGTGCTAACTCCGGATAGATATAGACAAGAATCGCAACTGTGCTGAGAAGTGTTAGGATCGCCGAATTTTTATGCAATAATTTTTTCATTAAACTATGTCCTACGTGCAGTCATATATATTTTTCTAAAGATACAGTCACGTAGAGTGTGGCTTACTGCGGCTCTACCGTTGGTAAGACGTACGTAGGGTTGACAGGGCTGTATCCAGTTTCGATCTTCACACCACAGCCATTGTTCTCCAGCATAATCCAGGTCCATTCGGCCGCCATTGCAACCGTAATTGCTACGACAGCAGAGGCGGAAAGTGCTCCGGCGGCCAGAATTCCTCGGCTGACGAGGAGCCTTTTCAGATGCGGTCCAGTCACGCCTCCACCGAAAGCAAGAGCACTGACATCGTTGATGAAACCGTCGCTCAGGTAAAAGTCCACCCAATACTCACCAGGTACGATAGTACCGGGGTCTGTGATGACCATATCCTGCCGGTTACACGAAGTTGCGGATATGGATATCCCCCTATTGTCGGGTTTAGCGGAGGGAGCTGTCTTCTCACTGGATAAGAGCACGTACTGGCTGGCCCTATCGACCATCGACTTTGCCTGTCCACCCCTCATACTATCCTCAGAAGCGGCCAGCTGGCTGGCAGTCTTCACGAGACGAAGACGCCCTGCTTCGATTTCTTTGTTGAACTTTTCAATTCCCTCGCGATACATTTGGTACTCCGATTCACCAATCTCCTCTGCAGTAGTATTAAGAACAAATCGGTCGTTCTCAACCGCGATCCAGTTAGCCGCTGTCCCCGCCTGATTAGATCCTCCTTTTTCTGCGGCTGCAAGCCCGCTACCACCAATAGCGACGGCTAGTCCTGCGCCTATACCTCGTAGTACGTTTCTTCGCGTTGGGATGTTATCTTCTGACATCATCTATGAAATTCAACCACCTAATTATAAATCCCTCTATATGAATTTTTTACTTACTATCTCTAAAGTTTGCTAATTTACTTCAAGCAGGATACGGCTACATCAGGTAACTGCGTGGCTGCAGGAGTATCGGAGAGCATTCCATGAGTTCACTGTATCTACCGATTAGAGTGATCGGTCGAGATTGTGAGTGAGGCAGGCGATAGTGAGCTCTCGAAACTGTTTCCACCAGTGCCGTGATCGGACAAACGCACCACACTTGCGTTTGAGCCGAGAGTTAATCGTCTCATTCTGACTACGCTGGCCATAGAGATCACCATCCAGTCGAGCATTCCACGCCTTGTGGAGCGATGAAAACTCTCTGGGTTTGCTGAGTGAGCGAACGTCCGAATTACGAGCTAATGCACGTATTTTCTGGTCGTCGTATCCCTTGTCGCCAAGCAGAATCGCTACTTTGCTGGTATTCCGCTTGATGAGCGATGGCGCAATCTTGGAGTCGTGTTTTCGTGTCTACGAGAAGTGTGATCTTCAACTGCCGAATCGTTAGCTTCGTCCGCTTCGTGTAGTGCTTCGAGGCGTAGCGAGCGACAGCTCGTCCAGCCAAGTGATACGTCTGCTCAACAAACCGGAGCAACCGCGACTTCGAGAGGGCCTGCATCCGGTTAACGTACTGTTCGATCCTGCAACTCCCTGAAAATTTCAACAAAGCCGACTATTTCTAAACCGAGCCGGCCAATTTGTACATGGACCTACCGTCGTATTCACACAGCGTTTCAATCGAAAAACCACGAGGGTAGCGTCCGAGGACCGAGCGGCCCGTAGGGTTCGGTGGGTCGCCGGTTCACTCGCCGTAGGCGAGGCCGACGACTGAGGGGAGCGAACGTAGTGAGCGAACCGAAGGAGGAGTGCTTTTATCGCCAGAAAGCAGAGCTTTCTGGCTGAACGGCGGGAAATCGAAGATTTCCCGCAGTAGTGCAGGTTTTACAGAGCGCGGCCGGAGGCCGCGCCCAGCAAAACGTGCTAGATGACGCCCATCGTGTTCAGGCGCTCGGGGAGGTAGGTGTCGGTGACGAAGTCCAGGCCGCGGGAGGCGAGCGCCTGCTGTTCGGCCTTCTTGTCGATGTCGAGCTGGAGTTCGATCTGTTCGGTCCAGTACTCCGTCTGGAATCGGGGGTCTTCGAGCTCGCTCTCCAGGGCGTTCACGTCCGAGTCGCTGAGCGGGTCGGTCGGGAGGTCGTACTCCACGATGTCCTCGGGGCGGATGCCGACGAACTGCGCGTCCGGCGTCGCGAGGTACTCGGAGAGGTGCGCGGACTTGATGGATCCATATGCTACAGACCCGAAGATGCGGTAACTCCAGGGGTCGCCGTCAGTGAACACCACGACGGGGAGGTCGAGTTCGTCGTGCAGGCGCTTCGTGAGCCGGCGGGTCGCGCGCGCCGGCTGGCCGCCGAGGTGGACGACGAGCGCGTCGTACTCGTCGTCGAACCCGTTCTCCACGAGGCGGTCGCGCATCCCGCCGGTCTCCACGCACAGCACGAACTCGGCGTCGTTGTCGAGGAACTCGATGGTGTCCGGGTCGTTCGGAATCTGGTAGCCGCCCTGGCCCACGTCCTCCTGACAGTGGATGTCGCGGTCGCCCCGCCGGGTCTGCTCGCGGAGGCGGAGCGGACCCATCACCTTCGCGCCGGACTCCTCCGGCCGCATGTGGAAGTCCTCGCGCTTCACGCCCGAAACGATTTCGAGGTCTTCGACGAGCTTGTTCGACTCCGACTGCGTGCTGAACTGCGCCTCCTCTTCGTCCCAGGACTCGCTGAGGTAGTAGAGTTCACGCAGCGTCGACGACCGGTTCTCCTCTAGCTGCTGGGCGAGGAACTCCATCGTGTACACCGCTTTGAGGAGTTTCCGCGCGCCCCGCACGCTGTTCGCGCTGCGCGTGCTCGTGCGGTCGCCGTACACCCAGACGCCGGCGTCCTCGTCGAACACGATGTTCGACTTCGAGCGCGTCGGCACGTCCATGTGGGGGATGTCGCCGTCCGCGAACTGGTCGTAGAACTCCGCCGCCATGTCGATGAGGCGCTCTCGCGCCTTCGCGTCAGTGATGTCGCTCATTGATTCACCGTGAGTTTCTCCGCCTCCATGCCGTCGACGCTCAGTTCACAGTCGGCTCCGTCGGGAACGCTCGCCGTCAACGTCGCGTCCTCGCCGCCCGACACCGTCGGCTCCCACGTCACGAAGTACTCGCCGTCCATCTCCACGACGCTCCCCGCCGAGAGGTCGGTGGGTTCGGCGTCCACGATGGCGGTCACGTCGAGGTCGGCGTTCGCGTCCGCGTGGTTCTCCACCGACACCGTCAGCGTGCCGTCCTCGACTTCGGACTCGACGAGGACGTTGTTCATGATGCGCGCGAGCGAGTCCTCGATGACGAGGTCGTCGCGCTCGGTCATCTCGCTCACCTTCTGCGCCATCTTCGGGAGGATGTCGGCGATGACGTTCTGCTTCTCCCGGCGCTTCTGCATCGAGCGCTTCTTGTTCAGGTAGGACTTGAGGTCGCGGGCGGCCTCCCGAACCGCGAGTTCGATTTCGTCCTCGATTTCGGGGACGGACGCGAGCGCGTCCTTCGACTCGCTCGTAAATGGCACGTTCGTGGACGCGACGTGCACCAGAATCACGCACGGCCCGCTCGGCAGGCCGCTCCCCCCGGGCTGGTCGAGCCCGTAGTTCCGCCAGCCGATCTGCTTGAGCGTCTGGGTCGTCGCGCACGCGCCGCGCTGGTAGACGAGCGGCACGCGGTTCGCGAACCGCATCAGGTCTACGGTGCCGTCCGCGGGGATGTCGCCGCCGTACGCGATACCGGCCTCGACGACGAACGGGTCGCCGCCGTGTACGTCCGCGTCCCGCGTCGCCGCCGCGTAGAAGTCCGCATCCACCTCCTTTCGGAGGCCGGCTTCGATGAGGTCGGGCGTGATGGGCGCGAGGCAGTTCGTCGGCGGCGCGATGACGTCCACCGCGGTCATCGCGTCGAGGAGGTCGCGCGCGGCGTCCCGGTTCGACGCGACTTCGCGCGCGAGCGGCACGTCGTCTTCGACGCGCCGCATCGCGTCCCACAGCCGCTCGGTGATGTTCTCTCGCGAGGTCTCGCCGACGGTGGCGTCGTCGACGTCCTCGGTGGTCTCGGCGGCCCGAACGACGAACCGCCGGAGGTCGCCGCGGACGAGCCTGTCCCGCGGCGTCTCGTCGCCGAACTTCTCCCCGATTCGTCGCGCCAGCCCGGTAACCGTGGCGTCGTCCTTCTGGACGCTCGTCGCGTCGTCCACGAACCCGTACAGGTCGCCGTCCCGGTCTGCCGTCACGACAGTCCAGACCGCGTCCACGACGTTCTCTCGGACGGTATCGCCGAACGTCGTGCCCGTCTCTTCGCTCGCGTCCTCAGCGGCCGCCGCGACCGCGTTCTCGATGTCGGTAAAGGAGACGCGGTCGAACTCCGCGAGTTCCTCGCTCAGCGCGTCCGCGAACGCCTCGGTGTCAGCGCCCGACTTGTTCGAAACGGCGTCCGTGACCGCGTCCCGCAGACCGCTCGCTCCGGCGGCGTCGCCGCCTCCGTCACGCGACGCCTCCGTCGTCGCGACGCTCCACGTCATCTCGCGGCCGTAGTAGCGGTCGCGGAACGCGTCCAATATCGAGTCCGCGGTCTTCGCGCCGACCCGTGTGAACTCCTCCTGCAGAAACCCCCGTAGGCTGTGCGAGTCCGTCGCGTTCAGCATCTTGATGAGCGCGCCGAGTTCCACGCCGTGCGGGTGCGGCCGGATCTCTTCGGTCTCCGCGGGGAGCGTCGCTCCCTCCGCGCGCTCGTACTTGAAGTGGCCGTTCGGCTCCCGCAGCTCCAGGCGGGCGTGCGGGTTCACGACCGCCGTGTGCTGCACGTAGTCGTGGAGCTGGCTGCGCGCACGCATGTTCGCCTCCATCTCCAGCTCGATGCGCGTCCCCTGCGAGCGCTCCCACGTCGTCTCCGCCTCGTCCTGAATCACGGGCTCGTTCGAGTCCGTGTCGATGGTGAGTTCGAAGTACTTCGCCGTCTCGCTCCCCTTCGTCCGACTCGTGATTTTCGCGGGCGTCCCGGACGTGAGCTGGCTGTAGAGAACGGCTGCGGAGATACCGATACCCTGCTGGCCGCGCGACTGCTCGCGCGCGTGAAACCGACTCCCGTAGAGGAGTTTTCCGAACACTTTCGGCACCTGTTCCTTCGTGATGCCGGGGCCGTTGTCCTCCACGACGAGCCGATAGTAGTCCCCGGACTCCTGGATTTCGACGTAGATGTCGGGGAGGATGCCGGCCTCCTCGGTCGCGTCGAGCGCGTTGTCCACGGCCTCCTTCACGGCCGTGACCAGCCCGCGAGCGCCCGAGTCGAACCCGAGCATGTGTTTGTTCTTCTCGAAGAACTCGGCGATGGAGATCTCCCGCTGGCTCTCCGCCAGCTCCTCCGCGATGCCCTCCTCCTCGCCGAGCGTAGACTGGAAGGACGTCATTCAGTGCCCGACCCTATCCCCTTCGCGGATAAAACACTCCCGGTGGCACGGTGAAAGTGAAACCGGGGCGGTGTCGATCAGAGATGGAAGACTCGGAAGGCCGCGTCAACAACGAGAACGACGGGGAGGAGGTAGACGACGACGGCGACGACGTACACGGTCGGCCGTGTTAAAGCTGGGATGGCTCGCGCGCGTGCGTGTGCGAGACTTCATAAGTGCGGAAGTACTAGGCGGGGGCAAGTTCACATGAGCGATCAAAACGAGTACAGCGCCGGACAGATCCAGGTCTTAGAGGGCCTGGAAGCGGTGCAGAAGCGTCCGGCGATGTACATCGGTTCCACCGACTCCCGCGGCCTCCACCACCTCGTCTACGAGGTCGTCGACAACGCCATCGACGAAGCGCTCGCGGGGCACTGTGACTCCATCGACGTGACGCTCCACGAGGACGGCTCCGTGAGCGTGCACGACGACGGGCGCGGCATCCCCATCGACACCCACGAGGAGTACGACCGCCCCGCCGTCGAAGTCATCCTCACCGTCCTCCACGCGGGCGGGAAGTTCGACTCCAAGTCCTACCAGGTCTCCGGCGGACTGCACGGCGTCGGCGTCTCCGTCGTGAACGCGCTCTCCGAGCGCCTCGCCGTCGTCGTCGAGCGCGACGGCGCGCGCTGGCAGGAGAAGTTCGAGCACGGCGAACCCGTCACCGACCTCGAAAAACTGGACGACGTCCCCGACGACCAGACGGGCACCCTCATCCGATTCCGACCGGACGCGGACATCTTCGAGACGACGGAGTTCGACTTCTCCACCCTCGAATCCCGCCTCCGCGAACTCGCCTTCCTCAACAGCGGCGTCGAAATCACGCTCACCGACGAGCGAACCGACGAGGAACGCAAGGTCTCCTTCGAGTACGAGGGCGGCATCCGCGAGTTCGTCCGCTACCTCAACGAGACCCGCGACGCGCTCCACGACGACGTCATCTACCTCGAGAGCGAGGCGGAAGGCGTCCAGGTCGAGATCGCGATGCAGGCGACCGACGACCTCCAGTCCTCGACGCACGCGTTCGCGAACAACATCAACACCCGCGAGGGCGGCACGCACCTCACCGGGTTCAAGACCGCGCTCACCCGCGTGGTGAACGACTACGCGAGCAGCGAGGGCTTGCTCTCCGAGCTGGACGGCGAGAACCTCAAGGGCGAGGACATCCGCGAGGGCCTCACTGCCGTCATCTCCGTGAAGCACCCCGACCCCCAGTTCGAGGGGCAGACGAAGACGAAGCTCGGGAACTCCGAAGTCCGGGGGATCGTCGAGTCCGCGGTTCACGAGGGCGTGAGCACGTACTTCGAGGAGAACCCGGACACCGCCCGCGCGGTCGTCCGGAAGGCCGTCGAGGCCGCGAAGGCGCGGAAGGCCGCGAAGAAGGCCGAGGAACTCACGCGCCGGAAGAGCGCGCTGGAGTCGAGCGCGCTCCCCGGAAAGCTCGCGGACTGCCAGACGAAAGACCCGAACGACGCCGAACTGTTCATCGTGGAAGGCGACTCAGCCGGCGGGAGCGCGAAGCAGGCGCGGAACCCCGAGTTCCAGGCCGTCCTCCCGATCAAGGGGAAGATTCTGAACGTCGAGAAGCACCGCCTCGACCGCATCCTCGAAAACGAGGAGGTGCGCGCGCTCATCACTGCCGCGGGCACCGGGATCGGCGAGGAGTTCGACATCGACGACCTCCGGTACGACAAGATACTGCTCGCGACGGACGCCGACGTTGACGGCGCGCACATCCGCACGCTCCTCCTCACGTTCTTCTACCGGCACATGCGGCCGCTCCTGGAGGGCGGACACGTGTACGCCATTCAGCCGCCGCTCTACCGCGTCCGGTACCGCGGCGAGACCTACGACGCGATGACGGAGGAGGAACGCGACCGCATCATTGCGGAGAAGTGCAACGGGAACCCGACGCAGGTTCAGCGGTTCAAGGGCCTCGGGGAGATGAACCCCCAGCAGCTCTGGGACACGTCGATGAACCCGGAGAATCGGATTCTGAAGCAGTTCACGGTCGAGGACGCGGCGCAGGCGGACAAGATGTTCTCCGTGCTGATGGGTGACGCCGTCGAACCCCGCAAGCGGTTCATCCAGGAGCACGCGACCGACGCGGAGTGGGTGGATATATGAGCTCGGACACGTCTGATATCCCGGACCAGGTGGCGGATCGCGTGAAGAACGTGCGAGTCGAGGACGAGATGGAGCAGTCCTACATCGACTACGCGATGAGCGTCATCGCGGGTCGCGCGCTCCCGGACGTCCGTGACGGCCTAAAGCCCGTGCACCGCCGCATCCTGTACGCGATGCACGAGGCCGGCGTCACGAGCAACGCCGGCCACCGCAAGAGTTCGAGCGTCGTCGGCGAGACGATGGGTGACTACCATCCCCACGGCGACTCCGCCATCTACGACACGCTCGTGCGGATGGCGCAGGACTTCTCGATGCGGTACCCGCTCGTGGACGGGCAGGGGAACTTCGGGAGTATCGACGGCGATCCCGCCGCGGCGATGCGGTACACGGAGTCCCGGATGTCTCCTATCGCGGAGGAACTGCTCGCAGATCTGGGGAAGGACACGGTGGACTTCGAGTCGAACTACGACGACCGCACCACGGAACCCACCGTCCTCCCCGCGGCGTTCCCGAACCTCCTGGTGAACGGCAGTTCGGGTATCGCGGTCGGGATGAGCACCAACATCCCGCCGCACAACCTCGGCGAGGTCGTCGACGCGACTATCGCGCTCATCGAGGACGACTCCCTCTCCAGCCTCGACCTGATGGAGCACGTGAAGGGCCCGGACTTCCCGACGGGCGCGAACATCGTCGGCCGGAACGCTATCAAGCAGGCGTACACGACGGGCCGCGGCCGCATCCGCGTGCGCGCCGAGTACGAAATCGAGGAGGGCGAGCGCGGCGACAGCATCGTCATCACGGAGATTCCGTTCCAGCAGAACAAGAGCCGGCTCGTCGAGCGCATCGCGGACGACGTGAACGACGGCACGCTCGAGGGCGTGCGCGACCTCCGGGACGAATCGGACAGAAACGGCGTGCGCGTCGTCATCGAACTGAAGTCGAACGCGAACACGGACATCGTGGAGAACCGTCTCCTCGAATCCCGCCTCGAACGCACGTTCGGCGTCATCAACCTCGCGCTCGTGGACGGCGAACCGAAGGTGCTCACGCTGAAGGAGATGCTCGCGGAGTACCTCAGTCACCGCCGGGAGGTCGTGCGCCGCCGGAGCGAACACGACCTCGCGGAGGCCGAAGACCGCGCGCACATCCTCGAAGGCCGCCTGAAAGCGCTCGACAACGCCGAGGACGTGGTCGAGACCATCCGGAACGCCGAAGACCGGGACGCCGCGCGCGAGGCGCTCGAAGCCCAGTTCGACTTCTCGGAAGACCAGTCGAACCACATCGTCCGGATGCAGCTCGGGAGTCTCACGTCGATGGAGGCCGCGGAAATCGAGGAGGAGTACGAGGACGTGCAGGCCGAAATCGAACGCCTCGAAACGATTCTCGGCTCGCAGGAGGAACTCGATTCGGTGATCGTCGAGGAGCTCCGCGACCTCAAGGAGGAGTACGCGGACGACCGCCGCACGTCCATCATCGAGGACGCGGGCACGGTGACGGACGAGGATCTCATTCCACGCGAGGACGTGGTCGTCGTCCTCAGCGAGGAGGACTACATCAAGCGCGTCCCCACGGACACCTTCAGCAGCCAGCACCGGGGTGGGAAGGGCGTCATCGGCTCCGACCTGAAGGAGGGGGACAGGGTGTCGACGGTGTTCACCGCGAACACCCACGACTACCTCCTCTGCTTCACGAACCAGGGCCAGGTCTACCAGTTGAAGACCTACGAGATACCCGAGATGTCCCGCACGGCCCGCGGGAAGTCCGCCGTGAACCTCCTCGACCTCGACGACGGCGAGGAACTCACCGCCGTCGTCAACACCGACGACTTCGGCGAGGACGAGTACCTCACGATGGTCACGCGGAACGGGACGGTGAAGCGCACGCCCGCCGGCGAGTACGAGGACGTGCTCTCCACGGGAATCATCGGCATCCGCCTCGAACACGGCGACGAACTCGTGGACGTGGAGGTCACGGACGGCGACAGCGACCTCGTCATCGCGAGCGCGCACGGCATGGCCATCCGATTCGACGAATCCGAAGCGCGCTCGACCGGCCGCGCCACGAAGGGCGTGAACGGCATCAAACTCCGGGAGGGCGACACAGTCGCCGGGTTGGTCGCGACCCACGAGGGCGACGACCGCGCGCTCTTCACCGTCACCGAGAACGGCTACGGGAAACGCACGCCGCTCACGGAGTACCGGCCGCAGTCCCGGTACGGCTACGGCCTCACCGACATCAAGACCGAGGAACGCAACGGAAACGTCGTCACCGTCAAAGCGGTCACCGACGACGACCACCTCATCGCCATGAGCCAGAGCGGCCAAATCCTCCGCACCGTCGCCGGCGAAGTCTCCACCGTCGGCCGGAACACCAAGGGCGTGAAAATCATGGATCTCGACGACGGCGACCACGTCGCCTCGGTCGACGTCTACACGCCCAGCGACGACGAGTAACCCCTCGGCGGTAGTTTTCGTCTTCTAAACAGTCTCGTTCCGCCATGGGACTGTTCGAGAAAATAGCCGTCTACGACTTCAAACTCGGCCTGTCGATGGCCGCAGGTGGCGTCGTGTACGCCTGTTTCATGCTCGGTGGCTACTGGTGGGCCGGCGAACAGGGAATGCTGTACGGCATAGCGGTCGGCGTGCTCGTCGGACTCGCCACTGCTGTCGTGACGTGGCGACGCCTCCCGAACTGACGGGAGTCGGCGCGGAGGCGGGGCGGAAGTCACACCGAGACTCTACCGCGAGCGCCGGCGGCGCTCGCGGCCTTTTTATCGCCAGAACGCACGGCGTTCTGGCTGTATAGCGAGAAGCAACGCTTCTCGCGATTAGTGGAGGTTTTTGCGGCGAGCGGTGAGCGCGAAGCGCTCACCCGAGTCGGAAAAAAGTCCTAGAGCGCGTCCCAGGCTTTGATGGCGCGGGTGGGACTCGTGATTTTGGCGATCCAGCGGGCGGCGGCGCCTTTCTTCAGCATCTTGGCGGAGAGGCCGTTGAAGGTGCGGACGGGGGCGTCGATGCCGTAGACGGTGACCTCGTGGGCGACGGCGGTGTCGCCGATGCTGATGAGGGTGCCTTCGTCGTGGTACGTCCAGGTTTCGAGGGGGTGGTCGTCGATGGCGTTCGCGACGTTCTTCGCCGCGACTTCGGCGGCCTGCCAGGCGGCGAGCGCGGTGGGGGGTGCGGGGTTCTCGCCGGGCTGCTCTATGATGGCGGAGTCGCCGATGGCGAACACGCGGTCGTCGCTGGTCTGGAAGTCCTGGCCGGTGTTGAGGCGGTTGTGTTCGTTCTCCAGGCTGGTGTCGTCGAGGGCGTCGCGGCCGGTGATGCCGCCGGTCCAGACGAACACGTCGTAGTCGAGGCTGTCGCGCTCGTCGAAGTGGATTTCCTCGTCGTCCGCCGAGGTGATGGGGTCGTCGGTGAGGATGTTCACGTCGGCTTCTTCGAGGTGGTGGCGGAGCGCGCCCTGGACTTCGGCGTCCCCGGGCGGGAAGATTTCGGGGAGGGCTTCGACGAGGTAGACCTCGACGGGTGCGTTGTGTTTGTCGCGGAACTCGGCGACTTCGCCGGCGCTCTGAATGCCGGAGAGGCCCGCGCCGCCGATGACGACCGTCGCGGGGTCCTCGCGCGTCGCTTCGCGCGCGGCGTCCTTCACGCGTTCGTGGATGTCGAGCGCGTCGTCGAGGCTCTTCAGGGTGAGCGCGTTCTCAGCCATCCCCTCGATGCCGTAGTACGCGGTCTGGGAGCCGAGCGCGACGAGCACGTAATCGTACGCCACGTCGTCCGCGCCGTCGAGTTCGACGACCCGGTCGTCCGTGTCGAGGCCGGTGACTTCGGCCTGCACGAACTGCGTGCGCGGCGACTTGATGTCCGTGACGGGAATCGTTATCTTCTCCCGGACTCCGGGGTCGCGGATGCAGCGGTGGGCCTCGTGGAGCACGAGGTGGTAGTCGGTGTCGGAGATCCAGACGATGTCGGCATCGTCCCCGAGGCGGTCTTCGAGTTCGGGGATCGCGCCGGCGCCGGCGTACCCGGCACCGAGAACAGCGACAGTCGGTGACATGTCGGAGACTCCGGCACCCACCGATACAAAGCCTTTGATTAGTGGTCGGGCGTCTCCGCGGGCGCTTCCATCGACTCGATTTTGAGGATGAGCACGTTGTTCGTGTCGTCGACGCCGTCGACGACGCCTTCGATGACGAGTTTGGAGAGCGGGGTAGGACCGACGACGACGCGGTCGCCCTCGTGGAACTCGCGGAGACTGCCGCGCATGTGGATTTCCGCCCGGCAGAGGTCGGGGTGGTGAACGCTCGATAAGTCGATTTCCTGGACGTTCGCGTCCGCGACGCTCTCGCCCTCGTGCGTGACGGGGACTTCGGCCGCGCTCTCTATCTCCTGTACGTCGAGCGCGTTGTACGCGTTCGACGTCGGCTTGTAGCCGCCCTTCGGACCGGGGACGCCCTCGACGAGCTGGAGGGCTTTCAGGGACTGCATCTGGTTCCGGATGGTGCCCGCGTTCCGGTTTACCTCCTCGGCGATGGCCTCCCCCTTGATGGCTTCCTCGCGCTCCGAGTAGAGGTTCACGAGCGCCGTCAGGATGGTTTTCTGGCTGGGTGTCAGTTCGATACTCGACATGGAAACTGTTTCGCACAGCCCGCGCATAAAACCCGCGACCCACGTACGTCCGGAAATCGACGGGCTTTATCCGCCCGGTCGGGTGGCTTCGCGTATGCAGGGAAAGCGGGTTCTCGTGACGGGTGGCGCGGGCTTCATCGGGTCGAACCTCGCGAACCACCTCGCCGAGAACAACGACGTGGTCGCGCTCGACAACGAGTACCTCGGGACGCCCGAGAATCTCACCGACGACGTGGAGTACGTCGAGGCGGACGTGCTCGACGACGACCTCCCGACCGACGTGGACGTCGTGTTCTTCCTCGCGGCGCTCTCCAGCCGACAGATGCTCGAGGAGAACCCCCGCGAGGGCGCTCGCGTGAACATCGAGGGGTTCGTGAACACCATAGAGCAGGCGCGCGACGACGGCTGCGAGACGTTCGTCTACGCCTCCACGTCCTCCATCTACGGCAGCCAGCAGGAGCCGTGTCCCGAAGACATGGAGATCGAGGCCTCCACGGGCTACGACGCGTCGATGCTCGGCCGGGAGCGCTACGCCGAGTACTTCTCGAACTTCCACGACCTCACGCTCGCCGGCATGCGCTTCTTCTCGGTCTATCAGGGCTACGGCGGGAACGAGGCGCACAAGGGCGAGTACGCGAACACCATCAGCCAGTTCGCGGACAAGATTGCGGACGGCGAATCCCCGGTTCTCTGGGGCGACGGCAGCCAGACCCGCGACTTCACGCACGTCCGTGACATCGTGCGCGGCCTCGAACTCGCCGCGGAGAACGAACTCGACGGCGTCTACAACCTCGGCACCGGCGACGCCTACTCGTTCAACGAGATGGTGGAGCTGATCAACGACGCGCTCGGCACGGACGTCGAACCCGAGTACGAACCCGTCCCAATCGAGAACTACGTCTACCACACGAAGGCCGACCCCTCGAAGTTCAAGCACGCCACGGGCTGGGAGCCCGAGGTCGACTTCACCGAGGGCGTGGGGCTGGTGTGCGAGCCGTACAAGAACGACTAAACCCGCGCCCGGCGTTTTTTGCCGTATGTCTCGTTCAGTTCGCATCATCGGCGCGCCCTCCGACTACGGCGCGAACCGACGCGGCGTCGACATGGGCCCGTCCGCCATCCGGTACGCGGGACTCGCCGACCAGATAGCGTCGACCGGCGCGAGAACGACCGACGCGGGCGACCTCGCCGTCCCGCGGGCCGAGGAGCGCGACCCCGACCGGGAACGCCCCGCCTCGGGCCGCGCGAAGTTCCTCCGGGAGACCCGGGAGGTCGCGGAGGAACTCGCGGACGAGGTCGCGGACTCCATCGCGGACGGCGACCTCCCGCTCGCGCTCGGCGGCGACCACTCCATCGCCATCGGCAGCCTCGTCGGGAGCGCGCGCGACGCCGAGGTCGGCGCCATCTGGTTCGACGCGCACGGCGACTTCAACACGCCCGAGACCAGTCCGTCCGGGAACGTCCACGGGATGCCGCTCGCGGCCGCGCTCGGCAAGGACGGGTTCGCGGACATGGAGTGGGCGAACGCCACCGGATTGCGCGAGGAGAACGTCGCGCTCGTCGGCCTGCGGTCGCTCGACGCGGACGAGCGCGCGGACATCCGGGACAGCGAGATGACGGCGTTCACGATGAGCGACATCGACGAGCGCGGCCTGCTCACCGTCGTGGACGAAGCCATCGACATCGCCAGCCGGGGGGTCGAGGGCGTGCACGTCAGCCTCGACCTCGACTGGCTCGACCCGAACGAAGCGCCCGGCGTCGGAACGCCCGTCCGCGGCGGCGTCACGTACCGGGAGGCGCACGCGGCGCTCGAACGCCTCGCCGACCGCGACCGGGCGGACGGCGTGCTGCGCAGCCTCGAACTCGTGGAAGTGAACCCGATTCTGGACGAGCGCAACCAGACCGCGGAGATGGCGGCCGAACTCGCGGCGAGCGCGCTCGGCAAACGCATCCTCTAGGCAGGCCGTCACGCGCTTGCGCTAAGCGCAGTCCCTATACTCGTCTATCCCGTCTCCCCACGTATGACACGCGTGAGTGTGATCGGCTGCGGGAACATGGGCGGGGCGTTCGTCCGCGGACTCGCACGGACGGACGGCTACCACGTGACGGCTATCGACCTCGACGAGGACGCGCTCGCCGAGGTCGCGCCGTTCGCGGCCGAGACGACCACCGACATCGAGGCGGCCCGGGACGCGGACGTCGTGGTTATCGCGGTGAAGCCCGACGTCGTCCCGCACGTCCTCGACGACCTCGACCTCCGCGCGGGCCAGACGCTCGTCACGGTCGCCGCGGGCGTCTCCCGCGGGTTCGTGGACGCGCGAACGGACGCGGACGTGGTGCGGGTGATGCCGAACCTCGCGGCCGCCAGCCGCGACATGGCCGCGGCGGTCACCGAGGAAGGCGTGACGGACGATGTCCGCGACATCCTGGACGCGCTCGGCGAGTACGTCGAGGTGCCCGAGGAACAGATGGACACGGCGACCGCGGTGAACGGGAGCGGGCCGGCGTTCGCGTTCTACCTCATCGAGGCGGTGAAGGACGCGGGCGTGGACGGCGGCCTCGACCCCGAGCAGGCCGAGGTGCTGGCGGCGCAGACGTTCAAGGGCGCGGCGGAGACCGTGCTGCGCGACGACCGGACCGTCGACGAACTCATCGACGCCGTCTGCTCGCCGAACGGCACCACCATCGAGGGGATGGACGTCCTCTGGGACAGCGACGCCGACGCGGCCGTCCGGGCGGCGGTCGACGCGGCCGAGAAGCGCTCTCGGGAACTCGCAGACGACTACGATGAGTGAGGAACGAACCGTCGCGCGCGTCAGCCCCGAGCGCGTCGAGCGGGCGCGCGAGCGGGCGGCGAGCGCCGAGCGCGTCGTCGTGAAGGCGGGCACGAACTCGCTCACGGACGAGCGCTCGCGGCTCGACCGCGAGAAGCTCGACAAGCTCGTGGACGACATCGTCGACCTCCGCGAGCGCGGGAGGGACGTCCTCCTGGTGTCGTCGGGCGCGGTCGGCGCGGGTATCGGCCGCATCGACGCCATCGAAGACCTCGACCGGGAGAGTCACACGCTGGAGGAGAGCCAGGCGCTCTCGACGGTGGGGCAGAGCCACCTGATGCGGCACTACACGCGGAGTTTCGAGCGCTACGACCAGAAGATAGCCCAGCTCCTCCTCACCGAGCACGACCTCTCGAACCCCGAGCGGTTCACGAACGTCCGGAACACCGTCGACACGCTGCTCGACTGGGGCGTCGTCCCCATCATCAACGAGAACGACGCGGTCGCCACCGAGGAGATCCGCATCGGCGACAACGACATGCTCTCTTCGTCCGTCGCTATCGGCGTCGGCGTCGACCTCCTCGTCACGCTGACCGACGTGGACGGGGTGTACACGGGGAATCCGAAGCACGACGCGGACGCCCACCGCATCGAGGCGGTCGGCGAGAACTACGACGAGGTTCAGCGCGTCATCGAGGAGACGGCGACCGGGTCGTTCGGCGGCATCCTGACGAAGGTCGAACGGGCGCGCGCCGCCGCCGAGCACGGCATCCCCGCGGTCATCGCGGGCTCGGCGACGCCGGACGTCCTCGACAGAATCGCCACCGGGAAGCCCGCGGGCACCGTATTCGTCCCCATCGAGAACGATGACTGAGAGCACACGCGAGAAGGTCGACGCGGCGGAGCGCGCGGCGCTCGACCTCGCGAACGTCTCTGAAGCGGAACGCAACGACGCCCTCTACGACCTCGCGGACGCGCTCCGCGAGCGCACCGACGAGATACTGGACGCGAACGAACTCGACGTGGACGCGGCCGAGGCGGCGCACGAGCGCGGCGAGTACTCCGCGGCGCTCGTCGACCGCCTCCGCCTCGACGAGTCGAAGGTCGAGGACATCGCGGGGATGGTGGAGTCCGTCGCGGGCCAGGACGACCCGCTCGGTCGCACGCTCTCCGCGCGGGAACTCGACGACGGCCTCGACCTCTACAAGGTCTCCGTGCCCATCGGCGTCGTCGCCACCGTCTTCGAGTCGCGGCCGGACGCGCTCGTCCAGATCGCGGCGCTCGCCCTCAAATCCGGGAACGCCGTCATCCTGAAGGGCGGGAGCGAGGCGAGCGAGTCGAACCGCGTCCTCTACGACATCATCACCGAGGTCGCCGACGACGTGTCCCCGGGCTGGGCGCAGCTCATCGAGGCCCGCGAGGACGTGGACAGACTCCTCGACATGGACGACAGCGTCGACCTCGTGATGCCGCGCGGCTCCTCGGAGTTCGTCTCCTACATCCAGGACAACACCCAGATTCCCGTGCTCGGCCACACCGAGGGCGTCTGTCACGTGTTCGTGGACGACGACGCCGACCTCGACATGGCCGCGGACGTGGCGTTCGACGCGAAAGTCCAGTACCCCGCGGTGTGTAACGCCGTCGAGACCCTGCTCGTCCACGAGTCGATCGCCCCCGAGTTCCTGCCCGGGATGGTGGAGCGCTACCGGGAGGCGGGCGTGACGCTCCGCGGCGACGAACAGACGCGCGACATCGTGGACGTCGATCCCGTGACGGCGGACGACTGGGACAGCGAGTACGGCGACCTCGAACTCGCCGTTAAGGTCGTCGCGGACGTGTACGACGCCGTCGACCACGTGAACGCGCACGGGTCGAAGCACACCGAGTCCATCCTCACGGAGAACGACGAGCACGCCGCGGTGTTCATGCAGGGCATCGACGCGGCGAGCGTCTTCCACAACGCCTCCACGCGGTTCGCGGACGGCTACCGGTACGGCCTCGGCGCGGAGGTCGGCATCAGCACCGGGAAGACCCACGCCCGCGGCCCCGTCGGTCTGGACGGCCTCACCACCTACAAGTACTACCTGGAGGGCGACGGCCACCTCGTCGCCACGTACTCCGGCGAGGACGCCCGCCAGTTCACGCACGAGGAGTTCGACGGCGAGTGGACGCCCGGCCGCGGCCGGTAGCGACGCAACCCCTCAACGGCGCGTTCCCGAACTGGTGGGTATGGATCGTCGCCCCGCCCGCCGACTGTTCTGGCTGGAACCGGAGACGCTCACCGGCCGCCGCTTCGACCAATTCTCGATAGGGTAGCGCTCACTCGGCGACCGCGGCGTCCGTGTACCGCGTCCAGGCGACGAGGAGGCTTGGGAGGACGAGCACGCTCGCGAGGAACGCGTACGCGATGGCGACGCTCGTCACGAACCCGAAGCGCTGGAGCGAGGGGACGAGCGCGAGCGCGAGCACGCCGAACCCGGCGACGGTGGTGGCCGCGCTGGCGAGGAGCGCGCCGCCCGTTCCCGTCAGGGTTCGGGAGAGCGCGTCCGGGGCGTTCTCGCCGTCGTACTCGTCCACGAACCGCTCGCCGATGTGGATGGCGTAGTCCACGCCGATGCCGATGCCGATGGCGGCGATGATGGCGGTCTCGGTGGTGTACGCGAGTCCGGCGAGGTACATCGTGCCGAACAGCCACGCCTGCGCGGCGACGACGGGTGCGAGCACGACCGCGCCGAGCGTCAACGAGCGATAGCGCGTCCAGAAGATGACGGTGAGGAACGCGAGGATGACGCCCGCGGTGATGAGGAATCCCTCGACGAGCGTCCGGAGCACGCTCTGCTGGACGACGTAGCTCACGATGGGCTGGCCGGTCGCGATGGTCGAGACGCCGCTCTCGGACTCGACGGTTTCGGCGACCGCGCGCAGGCCGCCCGCCACTGTCTCGGGTTCGGCGCTCCCGGAGACGGAGACGGCGACGCGGAGCGCGCGGTAGTCGCCGTTTTCGCGGGCGATCACGGCGGCCGCGTCGTCCGGTGCTGCGCTGTAGATGGCGTCGTAGACCGAGGCGAGGTTCCGGTCGGGAACGCCGTCGCCGTCGGTGTCGGCGTCCGCGACGACGGCGGCGACGGTGTCGTTGCGGGCGGCGACGGCCTCGATGGTTTCGAGCGGGCCGGTCGCGGCGAGACGTCCGTCAGCGAGCGTGACGGTGGCCCTGGCGTCCCGGAGGTCGGCGCGGCCCGCCGCGATCGCGTCGAGCGTTCCCGGCTTCGTCACGTCTCCCCGTAAGAGCAGGATGGCCGTGGACTGCGCGCGATCTTGAACGAACGCGTTCTGGAGGTACTGGGCGTGCTCGACGAGGCTGTAGTCGCTCGGCTGGAACGCCTCAGGCAGAGAATCCATCCACTCGGGGGAGTCACGGGGGAGGAAGTCGGTTCGGTCGGTGGAGGTGTCGATGTCCGTGACCACCGCGCCGCCGGCGACGGTGAGGACGAGCGCGACGGAGAGAATCGCGCGCGGGGAGCGCCGCGCGGCGGTCGCGCCGACGCCGAGCAGTCGGCCCGCGAGGCCGCCGCGGCCGAACGGGGACGCCCTGCGGTCGAGGCCCACGCGGGCGAGGAGGCCGTCGAGTTCGAGTTTGAGCGCGGGCAGGAGCAGGGCGAACACGATGAAGGCGGCGGCGATACCGGCGGCGCTCACGAGGCCGAAGTCCCGGATCGACCCGACGGGGCTGACGGCGTTCGAGAGGAAGCCGACGGCGGTGGTGAACGTCGCCGCGCCGATGGCGACGACGACGCCGGCGAGGCCGCGGCGCATCGCCTCGCGGCGGGAGCGCGAGGGGTCGTCCGCGCGGGCTTCCCGGTAGCGCATCACGACGTGGAGCGCGTAGTCGATGGAGAGGCCGACGAGGAGGAACGGGACGGCGATGAGGATCTGGGTGAGGCCGATGCCCGCCCAGCCCATGAACCCGAACATCCAGACGAGCGTGAGCGCGACGCCGAGCAGGCCGTACAGCACGTCCGCCACGTCGCGGTACGCGAACCCGAGGACGGCGATGATGAGGAGGAACGCGACGGGCGAGATGATGGCGAAGCTCTCGCCGGTAGCCTGCGTGCTCTCCTCGCTCACGATGCCCGCGCCGAACACGAAGCTCTCGCCGGGGAGGGTGTCGGCGGCGATAGCCTTGAGGTCGAGTTGGGCGGCGGCGACGGCGTCGGGGAGGCCGTCGCCCGTCGCGCCGGTGGTGTCCTGGAAGACGTAGACGACCCGGGCGTCGGCGGTCGTCGCGCCCGGCGTGTAGTCGGTCGGGAGGAGCGAGTACGGGTCGATTCCGTGGATCGAGGCGTCGGGGTCGAGCACGCGCGCGACCGTGGTCTCGACTTCGCTCGCAGTCATCGCCTCCAGCTGGGCGATCTGGGCGTCGAGCGGGGGCGTTGCGGTGGCGTTCGCGCCGTCCTCCGCGCGGATTGCGGCGGTCGCGACGACCGAGGCGAGGTCGACGAACGCCCGGTCGTCGCGGAGGGTCTGGTTCACGCTCGCGGTGGCTCTCGCCTCCCGCTGGAAGCGGAGGCTGGCGAGCAGACTCTCTTTCGAGAGCGCGTTCTCGCCGCGCACGACGACCTGTGCGACGGTCGTGTTCTCGCCGCCGGTTCGGAAGTTCTCCTGGGCGTAGTCGTACGCGTCGGCCTCCGGGGAGTCGCTGGTGAACCCCGCGATGGTGAGGCCGCCGTCGACGTTCGCCGCGCCCGCGCCGACCGCGAGCGTGGCGACGAGGAGGACGGCGACGACGACCTTGCTGTGGGTCGTGACGAACCCCGCGAACCGCGATGCCGGTGACATACCGCCGTCTACTCTCACCTACGATATAAATTTTGTATTATACTACAACATATGTCGATCGCGGAGCGGGGTACTGAAGAACCCGCCCGGCGAACACCCGGTACCTGCCGCGAGACACAATGAGCACACGAGACGCGGTCGCCGCCCTGAAACGACTCGGCCTCCCGAACTACCAGGCGCGGGTGTTCGTCGCCCTCCAGGAACTCGGCACGGCCACCGCTCAAGAAGTGAGCGACGCCTCCGAGGTGCCGCGCTCGCAGGTGTACGGCGCGGCCGACGCCCTCGTCGAACGCGGCCTCGCGGAACTCGTCGAGTCCTCGCCGAAACAGTACCGCGCGGTGAGCCTCGACGCCGCCCGCACCCAACTCACGGAGCGCCTCGAACGCGAACGCGACGCGGCCTTCGACCACCTCGAAGACCTCCGCACCACCGCGACGAACCGCGAGACGACCGGTGCGGTCGCCACCCTCCGCGGCCGCCAACCCATCAGCGACCGCATCGCCGACCTCGTCGCGGACGCCGCGGAGAGCGTGTTCCTCGTCGCGCCCGCCGAACGCTCCATCACCGACGGCATCGCGGCCGCGCTCCGCGACCGCGCCGCCGACGGCCTCGCCGTCACCGTGTTGAGCGCGGAACCGAGCGCGCGCGAGCGGTTCGCGAACGCCCCGATTCGCGTGCTCGTGATGGACGACGACCACCCCGCCGACTTCGCGGGGCGCGCGCTGATGGTGGACGACGAAACCGTCCTGCTCGCCGCCGCCACCGACGGCGGGAGCGGCGAGGAGGCGATGTGGACCGAGCACAGCAGCATCGGCCGCATCCTCGCGCGGTTCATGCAGTCCGGCGTGGACTCCGGGATGAACCGAACCTAAGTCGTGTTCGCCCCTTGCCGAACCGTTATTCCCGCGAAGGCCCGACTGCGGGTATGAAGCTCTCCGTCGTCGACCTCTCGCCCGTCCCGCGCGGCGGCACCGCGACCGACGCCTACGCGAACACCATCGAGGCCGCCCAGCAGGCCGAGGAGCTGGGCTTCGAGCGGTTCTGGGTGGCGGAACACCACGGGCGCGCCGACCGGCTCGCGGGCACGACGCCCGAAGTCCTCCTCGGCCACCTCGCCGCGCACACCGACCGCATCCGCCTCGGGTCGGGCGCCGTGCTCTTGAACCACTACAGTCCGTTCAAGGTCGCAGAAGAGTTCGGCGCCATCGACGCGCTCGCCCCCGGCCGGGTCGATATCGGCCTCGGTCGCGCGAACGGGTCGCCGGCCGCCGACCGCGCGCTCGGCACCGAGCGCCACGTCGAGAACCCCGACGACGACCACCGCGAGAAGATCGAGGCCGTCCTCAGCCACCTCTACGACGACTACCCGCCGGGTCACGCGTACGCCGATCTCCAGGTGCCGCGCTCGGGCGAACGACCGCCGGAGCCGTGGGTGCTCGGCTCGAGCACCGCGAGCGCGACCATCGCGGGCGAACTCGGCCTTCCCTTCTGCTTCGCGTCCTTCATCCGTCCGCAGTGGGCGCCCGATGCGCTCGACGCCTACCGCGAGAACTTCGAGCCCTCGTCGCTCGCCGCCGGTATCGACAGCCCGCGGTCGATGGTCGCCGTGAACGCCGTCGCCGCCGACACGAACGACGAGGCCGCCCGCCTGCGCGCCGTGTCGATGGCCGCCCGCAAACGCCTGCGCCGCGGCGACCTCACGGCCACGCCGACCGTCCCCGACGCCATCGACGAACTCGGCGGCCTCCCTGACCCGACGCCCGAGACGCTCCCCGAGGACGAGTGGCCGCGCGCGCTCGCCGGTACCCCCGACCGCCTCGACGCCGTCTTCTCCCAGCTCACCGAGCGTCTCGGCGTCGAAGAAATCATGATTCAGCACACGGTCCCCGACCACGAGACCGGGCTGCGCTCGCACGAACTCCTCGCCGACCTCCTCTAGCTCGCTAGCCCTCGCCAACCATGCCGTCCTCGTCGTCCCACTCGCGCTCCCTGAGTTCGTACTTCTGAATCTTTCCGGTCGCCGTCATCGGAATCGACTCCACGAACTCCACCTCGCGGACGGTCTTGTAGCTCGCGAGGTTCTCTCTCGTGTACTCGGTGAGTTCCTCCGCGGTGACGCCCGGGTCTTCGGGCGTGCCGTCCGCGGGTACGACGAACGCCTTCGGCGTCTCCCCCCACTTCTCCGAGGGCGACGGAATCACCGCCACCTCGCCCACCGCGTCGTGACCGAACAGCGTGTCCTCCAGCTCCACGGAGGAAATGTTCTCGCCGCCCGAGATGATGATGTCCTTCTTCCGGTCTTTGATGGAGATGAGGCCGTTCTCGTCCACGGTCGCGAGGTCGCCCGTGTGGAAGAACCCCTCCAACCGACCGCTGAACGCCTCCTCGGTCTGTTCTGGCTTGTTCCAGTAGCGCTCCATCACCTGGTTCCCGCGCACCACCACTTCGCCGATGGTGCTGTCGTCCCGGGGGACGCGCTCGCCGTCCTCGTCCACGACACGGAGGTCGGTCGCGAGCGGCGCGACGCCCTGGCGCTGCTGGGCATCGTAGCGCGCCTCGCCCGACTCGGGCAGGAGGCGTTCGGCGTCCGAGGTGGCGATGAGCGGCCCGGTCTCGGTCGCGCCGTACAGCTGGAGGAACTCCCAGCCGAACTCCTCCTGCACGGCGCGAATCGTCGCGGTCGGCGGCGCGCTCCCCGCCGCAGTCACGCGAACCGGATTCGCGCCCGTGAAGTCGGGGTCGTTCTCCTCGGCGTACTCCTGGAGGAGGGTGAGGACGGTCGGCGCACAGCAGAGGAAGGACACGTCCTCCGTCGCGATGGCGTCGAACACCGTCTCGGCGTCCACGCCGCGCGTGCAGACGTGCGTCGCGCCCCGGCCCGTGACGGCGTAGATGTGCCCCCAGCCGTTGACGTGGAACATCGGGAGCGTCCACAGGTAGGTGTCGTCGTCCGCGAGGTGGTGGTGAATCGTCGCCAACTGCGCGTGCAGGGACTCCGTGCGGTGGGTGCGACAGACGCCCTTCGGGTCGCCCGTCGTGCCCGAGGTGTAGTTGATCGTCGCGAGGTCGTCCTCGTGCAGTTCGGGGCGCTCGTAGTCGTCGGGGTCGCCGAGGAACGCCTCGAAGTCCAGCCACTCGCCGTCGACCGCGTCCGGGTCGTTCGTCACGAAGGTTTCGGCGGGCACGTCGTCGCGCACGGCCTCGACCTTCTCCGCGTACTCGTAGTCCGCGAACACCACGTCCGCGCCCGAATCAGTGAGGAGGTACTCGTAGTCGTCGGGCGTGAGGCGGTAGTTCAGGGGGACGTGAATCGCGCCCGCGCTCATCGCGCCGTAGGCGGCTTCGAGGTGGTAGTGCGTGTTCGGGTCGACGACGGCGACCCGGTCGCCAGACTCGACGCCGCGGTCTTGGAGCGCGGCGGCGAACGCGTCGACGCGCTCGCCGAACTCACCGTACGTGAACCGCGTCCCGTCCGCGCCGACGACGCCCTCGCAGTCGCCGTAGTAGTCGCGTGCGCGATCGAGGAAGTCGGTCACGAGTAACTGTTTCTTCATTCGTGATGAATCCGACAGGGGGCGTACAGGTAAGCCCACGAATTCCGGCAAAAATACCGGCGGCTACTGCGGCGTCTCGGGGCCGTCCTCTGCGGCGACGTACGCGCCGTTCCGGAGGCCGCGCTGCACGCCGACCGTCGCGATGCGCTCCGCGCGGCCCGCCATCGCCCGGACGGCGTCCGCCGCGCGGACGAGCCGGTAGTCCGCGTCCGACGCCTCGAACAACCGCCGGTCGAGGTCGTCGAGGCTGTCCCGCAGGCCGCGAACGGCCGTGAGCGCGTCGTGCGCGCCGTCCACGCCCGCGTCCCCGAGCACGCTCCGGGTCGCGCCGTCCACCGCCTCGCGCGCCGTCCCCGCGAGCGCCGCGACCTCGTCTGCGAACTCGCTCTCCGCGTCCACGTCGCCGGCGACGGACGCGAGTCGGGCGGCGTCCCCAGTGGCCGCGCGGAGTTCGTGCGCGGCCGTCCGGAGCGCCGCCAGCCGCGGCCGCGTCAGGCCGAGCGCGTCCACCTCGTCCAGCCGGGAGAGCGCGCGCGAGAAGTGCCGGTCGACCATCGCGCGCAACCGACTCGCCTGACTCGCCTGGTCGTCGAACGCGACCTCGCGGCCGTCCGCGAGCGCGTCCGCGGCGTCCCGCCCTACGCTCCGCGCGACGAACGCCAGCTGGCGAACCGACTGCGGCACCGACACCTCCGCCGGGTCGAGCACGTACCGCAACCGAACCTCGTCGCCGCCCTCCTCCACGACGTTCAGGCCGGGGAGGCCGCGCACCGCGCGGTCGAGCGCGCGCCGCTGGCCCGTCGTCACGCCCCCGGGCGCGTCGAGCGCTATCGACCGATACCCGGCGGTGTACGCCGCGCGCACGACCGTCCCGATGCGGTCTTCGCCGACCGCGCGAACGGTGACGTGACTGGTGTCGTCGTCCTCGCTCGCGCCCTGTTGGAGGACGAGCACGCCGTCGAGGTGCGCGTGCAGGTCGACGGAGTCGCCCGCGGACACCCCGGTCGCGTCCGCCCACTCCCGGGGAAGCGAGACGGTAAGCGTGCCGCCGCCGACGGACTGGACTTTCCGGGACTCCATCAGTAGATGAGCGCGGGGTCGTTCTCGGTCATGTACAGCGTGCGCGCCGCGACGTTCACGGCGTGGTCGCCGACGCGTTCGAGATCCCGGACGGTGAGCAGGACGCGGGACACGTCGTCCAGCAGGCTCTCGACCGTCCACGCGTCCGCGTCGGCCTCCCGCTCGATGAGGTCGCGGACGACGGTCTCGTTCGCCCGCGCGCACAGCGCGTCGATTTCGTCGTCCGCGTCCCCGATGGCGCGGCACTCGTCCGGATCGGCGTCGGCGTACGCGTCGAGCGCTCGCTCCACGAGACCGCGCGCCCGCTCGCCGATTGCCTCCAGGTCGCCCGTCGGAACCGCCGCGCTCGACGCGGCGAGCGAGTACTCCGCGAGGTTCACGGCGAGGTCGGCGACGCGCTCGAGGTCGGTGAGTATCTTGAACGACGCGACCACGAACCGGAGGTCGCCGGCGACGGGCTGCTGGAGCGCGATGAGGTCGACGCAGTCGTCTTCCAGCGCGAGGTAGCGCTCGTTCACCTCGTCGTCGCCCGCGATGACCTCGCGCGCCAGGCCGTCGTCAGCGTCCCCCGCGAGACACGCCAGCCCGTCGTCCAACCGCCCGAGGACGAGGTCGCCCATCTCCCGCACGTCCCGCCGGAGGTCGGCGAGGTCGTCCTGGTAGTTCTCCCGCGTCATCCGAACTTTCCGCTGATGTAGTCTTCGACGCGCTGGCTCTCGGGGTTCTCGAAGATCTGGTCGGTGTCGCCGTACTCCACGAGCTCGCCGCCCGTGAGGAAGACCGCGGTCTGATCCGAGATCCGCGCCGCCTGCTGCATGTTGTGGGTAACGATGACGACCGTGTAGTCCTCCGCGAGTTCGTCGATGAGGTCTTCGATTTTGGCGGTGGCGATGGGGTCGAGGGCGCTCGCCGGCTCGTCCATCAGAATCACCTCCGGGTCGGTCGCCAGCGTCCGCGCGATGCAGAGGCGCTGTTGTTGGCCGCCCGAGAGGCCGAGCGCGTTGTCGTCGAGGCGGTCGTTCACCTCGTCCCAGAGCGCCGCCTGCCGGAGCGCGCGCTCCACCAGCTCCGCCTCCGTCTCCTCGTCGCTCCGCCCGAGTAACCGGGAGAACAGGCTCGTGTCCAGGTCGCCGTGTTTGCGGGGGCCGTAGCTGACGTTGTCGCGGATGGATTTCGGGAACGGGTTCGGTTGCTGGAACACCATCCCGACGCGCTTACGGAGCTCGACCAGGTTGACGCCGTCCTGGTAGATCTCCTCGCCGTCGAGTTCGACCGACCCGTCGATGTCAGCCACCCTAATGCGGTCGTTCATTCGGTTGAGACACCGGAGGAACGTCGACTTCCCGCAGCCCGACGGCCCGATGAGGGCGGTGACGGACTGTTCGGGGATGTCGATGGAGATGTCCGTGAGCGCGTGCTCCTCGCCGTAGTGGACGTCGAGGTCTTCGACGGCGAGCTTGGCCGCGCCGTCGAAACTGTGGTTGCGCCACTCGTCCTGTACTGATTCGGTGGTTTCGCCGCTCGTGGTTTCGAGGGACTGGTCGGTCGTGGTCTGTGTGGTTTCGCTCATGCGTTGATTTTCCGCCGGAAGTACTGTCGCATCGCGATGCCGATCGCGTAGAAGCCGAGGACGACGACGAGAAGTATCAGCGCGGTCGCCCACTTGAACGCCTCGCCGTCGCCGACGTTACTGGAGACGCCGACGCCCGCGGCGATGAGCGCCCAGAGCTGGTAGGGGAGCGCGCTCGTCGCCTGCAGGAGTTCGGGGTTCGTGACGAACGGCGGCGTCGCCTGGAACGCGAACCCGCCGATGACGTCGACGGTCTGGCCGCCGGGGACGAACGTGCCCCCCGCCATCGTCAACAGCAGGGGTGCGGTCTCGCCGGCGATGCGGCCGACGCCGAGGATGACGCCGGTGACGATGCCGGGTATCGAGGCCGGGATGACGACGCTCTTGATGGTCTGCCACTGGGAGACGCCGAGCGCGGCGCTCGCGTCCCGGTACTCGTCCGGGACGGCGAGCATCGCCTCGCGGCTCGTGATGAGGACGAGCGGGAGGAGCATGAACCCGAGCGTGAGCATGCCCGCGAGCAGGCTCTTGTTCCCGCCGAACCGCGGGACGAGGAACGCGAACCCGAACAGGCCGAACACGATGCTGGGCGTGCTCCAGAGGCCGTTCGTCGCTATCTCCACTACCTGGGTGAACCGGCCGCGTTCCGCGTACTCGGTGAGGAAGACGGCGGCGCCGACGCCGAGCGGGATGGCGAACAACGAGGCGCCGACCACCAGCCAGACCGTGCCGACGATGGCGGGGAGGACGCCGTTGAAGTCGTTGAGGAGTCCGACGCCGTTCATCGCGAACGGGAGGTAGAACGGCCAGTCGAAACTGAACGAGAACCCGGGCGCGACGTCGACGAACGGGAGGTGGAGGAAGAACGCGATGGTCGTCGTCGGCCCGACGCCGAGTCCGACCTCGAACCCGCGCGCGAGCCCGGGGAAGCCCTTGAACGCGGTGAACGCGACGAGGCCGAACAGGACGGCGATGATGGCGAGTGCGTTCAGGTAGATGAGGAGGTAGGCGCCGGCGTGCCGGCCGCGCGCACCGAACCCGCCGTAGGCTTTCGCGGACGCCCAGCCGGAGACGAGCGCGCAGAACAGCGTCAGCCCGGGAATCACGACCGCCGCGGTGAAGGACGCCTTCTGCTCCCACTGGAGGTTCCACGCCCACGAGGCGTCGATGACGCCGAGGAGGAACACGACGCCCGCGAGGAGGGTTATCGCACCGGCGGGGAGCGTCGACCCGATGTCCTCCCGAGTGAGGGTGGTGACGGCGAACGCGACCGCGCCGACGCCGACCGCGACGAGCAGCCACCCGACGGTGCCGAGGCCGAGCGTCTGGGAGGCGACGAGGCCGCCCGTGACGAACCAGATGACGGTGAACGCGATGCCGGCGACGAGGCCCGCGCTCGGCCGCGGCTGGGTCTCGACGTACCCGAGTCGGGAGCCGACGCCGAACGCGATAACCGCGACGCCGAGCGCGACGAGCAGGCCGCCGAGAACGACGAGGACGTCGATCCCGAGAACGGTGTCAGTGAGGCTAACGACGCCGAACATCGCGGCCGCGGCGGTCGCGAACACCACGGCGGCGATGCCGACAGCGAGCCCGGCGACGGCGTCCGTGCGCGAGGTGTCGCCCGCGACGAGCGCCGTCCGGGATTCGGCCGCCATCAGGCGTCACCCCCGAGCTCGTGCCGCATCCGCGCCTCGATGTACTGCGAGACGACGGAGATGGCGAGCACGGTCACGAAGAGGATGACGCCCGCGACGAACAGCGCGTCCATCTGGAGGCCGTCCGCCTCCCCGTAGTTCCGCGCGATGAGCGACGTGAGCGTCTCCTGGCCGTAGAAGACGTTGTAGATCGGCTCGGTGAGCCGCGGGACGCCGCGGAGCATCACGGTCGCCGCCATCGTCTCGCCGATGGCGCGCCCGACGCCGAGCAACACGGCCGCCGAGACGCCGGAAATCGCCGCGGGGAGCGTGATGCTGGTCATGGTCTGCCAGTCGGTCGTGCCGATGGCGAGCGACCCGGACTTCATCGACTCCGGAACCGCCGCGAGCGCGTCCTCGGCCACCGAGACGACCGTTGGGAGCGCCATCATCCCGACGACGATGCCGACGAACAGGTAGGTGCCTTGTCCGAGGATGTCGAACTTATCGGACGCCCACGGCCCGAGGAGCGTGAACCCGATGAAGCCGTACACGATAGAGGGGATGCCGGCGAGGATTTCCACGCCGGGCTTTACGGTCTCGCGGACGGCCGGGGGCGCGATCTCGGAGAGGAAGAGCGCCGCGGCGACGCCGAGCGGGCCGGCGACCGCGGTGGCTATCAGCGTGACCATCACGGTGCCGTGAATCATCGGCACCATCGAGTACCGGATCGGCGGCGAAACCGCGTCCCAGTTCGGCTGAATGAACAGCCGGAGGCCGGGGACGCTCACGCCGAACACGGTCGCGCTCTCGTACCGAATCACCGGAACCGATTCGGCGAAGATGAACACGATGATGAGCAGCAGTATCAGTATCGTCGAGACGGTCATCGCGAGCGTCAGCGCGCGCGCCGTGAGTTCCTGGTGGAACACCCAGCCGTACGCCGCGCTCGCGAGGAACACGACGAACGGCACCGCGGTCAACGCGGAGACGAGGAGGAACCCGGCGAGCGCGCCGAGCAGCGAAACGGTCATGACACCGACGACGGCCAGCGCGACGGGGTCGGTGTCCGCGACGAACTCCCGGCTGCGTCGGAGCGCGCGAGACACCGCCGCTGAGACGGCCGCCGAACGGTCTTGTAATGATGGCATCAATGAATGAAATAGGGCTGGTTGGGTGCCGCGTCAGGCCTGCTCGGGCAGCTTCGCCTTCTGCGCCTCGATGTCCTTCGTCGGGAGCGGGATGTAGTTCTGGCCCTCGACGAACAGCGTCTGTCCGAACGTCGTCAGGAACATGTTGACGAACGCGGCCTCCCGCTTGTCGGTGCCGCTCGGCGTCTCGTCAGTAATCTTCGTGTACTGGTGGAGGTCGCGGTTCAGCGGGTAGTCGCTGTCGTAGATGGTGTGCTGTGCGTCCTTGTCGGGCTTGTACACCGTGCCCTCGAAGTTGATGGCGATGGGCTTGACCTGCGGGCCGGTGAACGCGAGCGCCATGTACGCGATCGCGCCCTCGTTCTGCTGGACGGCCTGCGCGACCTGCTGGTTCTGCCCGAACCGGGTGTTCACGCCGGGCATCGGCGCGTTCGCGCTCCCGAGCATGTTCAGGCGGAACGACGTGTCCGTCCCCGAGCCCTCGGCGCGACCGATGACGTAGATCTCCTGGTCGGGGCCGCCGATCTCGCTCCAGTTCGTGATTTCGTCCTGGTAGATTTTGCGAACCTCTTCGCCCGTGAGCTGAGTGACGCCAGCCTCGTAGATGTCGCTGCTGACGACGACCGGCTGGCCGTCGCGGCCGACGACGTGGTCGACGACGCGCTGGTTCGCCTGGGACTCGCTCCAGCCGAGTTCGGCCGTGATGGGGCCGGAGGAGTTCCCGATGTCGACGAGCCCGTCCCAGACCGCCTTACAGCCGGTGCCGGAGTGGCTCAGTCCGACGCTCGTCGGGTACGGCGGCGTCGCCGACTTGCCCGTCGGCTCGAAGCCGTAGAGGCTCGCGAAGTAGTCCGCGAGGCGCATGTCGGGGCTTCCGAGTTCCTCCCAGCCGGGGACGGTCGACTCGTCGCTCGACCCCCAGTACTCGCCGTCGGTCGGCGGCGCGTTCGAGTTCCAATACGCACTGCCCGTGTTCGCGATGGGGTACACCGTCGACGACCCCTCCGCGGTCAGCATCGTCGGGCCGCTGCTCTCGGACTGCGTCGCCTGCTGCGTGTTCTGGTTGGCGTTGCCGCTCTCCGGCGCCTCCGTCGGCTCGCCGCTCGAACTCTCCGTCTGACAGCCCGCGAGGCCGGCCGCGCCGACCGCGCCCGTCGCCGCGATGAACTTACGCCGTGATACACCCGCTCCCGTGCCCGTGTCGTCCTGAGGCATCAACTGAGTGGTTGCGGTTTCGTATAAAGACCCTTTATAATAGTATACTGTTCGGGGCCGTACGCCCCCGTACGGCTCCGGACGCTCCGTTCCCGAATTACTCGTACGTCCACCTATATAGCCATACGTCCGCCACAATCGGCGTAAACAGTTGATAGAGAGCGTGTGCGTCGAAAATTATATCCTCGCGCGTCCGCTGGCCTCCAGTATGCGTGAACGCGCGGACACCGAGGGTATCGACGGGCTTGCGGTCGACGCGGCGGTCGACGCGGTCGTCGACGCAGTCGACCGCGATCCGGCCGTCGTTCGGGCGGCGCTCGGCGGTATCGCGGACGAGGACGGCCGCATGACCTGGGACGGCGTGGACGCCGAACTCGCCGAGGCGTCGAAGGTCGTCGCCACCCCGGAGACGCGTGTCGAACTCGCCGCGATGGCGGTCTCGAACGCCCGCGACGCCGCCGCGGACGCCCCCGACCTCGACACCGTGGACGCTCGCGTGGGCACACACGAGAACCGCCTCGCCGCGCTCGAAGCCACCGTCGACGACCTCGGCACGCGCCTTCAGGACATCGCCGAGCAAGCCAGCGACCGCGATGCGCTCGCCGACGTCGCGCTCTCCCTCCACGACCTCCGGGAGGACGCGAGCGCCGCGCAGTGGAACGCCGACGAACTCGCCGACGACGCCGAGTCCTTCGAGGACTGGCTCACCGACCCCGAGACCCGCCGCAGCGAGTTCGCCGCCGACCTCGACGACACCGCGGAGTCGGTGGACGCGCTCGCGTCCGCCGCCGACCGCCTCGAAGACAACGATGCGGACGCGACGACCTGGGCTGGGGCCGCCCTTCAGGCGCGCGTGCTCTCGCTCGTCGTCGCCGACCTCCACGCCGACCTCGGTGACCTCCGGGCGTGGGACGGCGACTACGACGACGAGGCCGACCGCCTCGACGCCCTCGAAGAGCGCCGCGTCGAGGCCGCCGAGCGAATCGACGCGAGCGCGACCGCCGACTGGTGGGACGCGCACGGCGACCGCGTCGAGCGCTTCGAGTCCGGGGTGCGCGATCTCGAACCGCCGATCGACTGGGGGGTCGTGCAGGCGGAACTCGACGCCGCCCGCCCGTGACCCGGCGGGCGTCGCCCCTGCCCGAGACGCTTACGTGCTTGCTGGCCTACGTGTCCACATGAGCGACTACGTCCCCGGGACGTGCAACATCGGCGAGCGCGAGCGCCGCCGCCGCTACCGAGTGGCGTACGCCGCGTTCGCGCTCGCCGCCGCGTACGTCCTCGTCGTCGCCGTGGCGTCCGTCCCCGCGATCCTCGTTATCGGCGCGTTCGCACCGCTCTCGCTCGGCGTCGAGTGGTACGTTCAGGGCCGCGAAGCGTTCTGCGTGCGCCTCGCGTGGCGGGGCGCGTTCTCCTTCGGCGGCGACCGCGGCAGCGTGAGCCGCGTGGATGCGCGGCGACGCGACCGGCGGCACGCCGCCGAACTCACCGTCATCTCCCTCGCCGCCGCGGCTGTCCTCACCGGTCTCGTGTACGCCGCTGTCGCCACGGTTTAGCGCCGTCGGGACGCGACAGCGAGCGCGACCAGCACGCTCACCAGCGCCACGGCGATCCCGAACCCGGGCGTGCTCCCCGTCGGTTCGCCCGCCGCCTGCGTCTCCTCCACCGAGACGGTGAACGCTCGGTCGCCCACCTCGATGGTGTACGCGCCCGGTTCCTCGAGCGTCACCGATGTCTCGAACGACGCGGTCTCGGCGGGGCCGAGCGCGGCCGTCCACGTCTCGACGGTCTCGCCGTCCACGACCACCGGGTACGTCCCGGTCGCCGGATACTCGGCGGGGTTCGACGCCGTCAGGGAGACGCGAACCGCGTCACCCACCGCGGCCGTGGTCGCGTTGACTTCGACGGTCGCGTTCGGCGTCGCCGGCGCACGAACTCGAATCGTCCGCGTCTCGTAGCCGTACGTCAGCGTGTACGCGCCCGGTTCGCTGAACGTCCCGGCGACCGTCACCCGCCGCGTCTCGCCCGGCGGGACGGACACCGCCGCCGTGTCGAGCGTGCGCTCCGGCCCGGTGAGCGCCGCGGCGAACGACCCGGTCGCCCCGCCCTCATTCGTCACCGCGACGGACACGTTCGCGGTCTCGCCCGTCACGAGCGTCGGCGCGCGCCCCGTCGTCGTGTTCCGGTACGGCCCGGTGACGCGCACGCCCTCCGGCGGCACCGACGCGACCAGGCGCGCGACCTCCCCCGCGAACGCCGCCGCGTGCGCCGCCCGGCTCCACATGTCGGGGACGGCGGGGGTCTGCGTGTACCGCTGCGCGTACGACGCCACGTCGTCCGACCCCGCCGCCGCGACGGCGGACAGGAACTCCGACTGCGTCACCCGCCCGTCCGTGTCCACGTTCAGCCGTCCGAGCACGTCCTCTGCGGTGTGCTCGCCGTCGGACGCGAGTCGAATCGCGCGGTCGACGTTCCCGTAGACGAGCGGTCCCTTCACGTAGTTCGCGTACGTCCACGTGTAGGGGTTCGCGAGCACCGCGCTCGCGTACGGCGACCGCGTCCCTCGACGGAGGTGGTCGGCGAACGCGTCGAACCCGATGCGGTCTTGCTGGAGGGTGAGGAGCGCCGCGTAGTACTCGGCGGTCGCCTCCGTCACCCACTGTGTCGCGCTCGTCGTCGAGAAGTCCTGGCGGGTGTGCACGTACTCGTGCAGCCAGACGTTCCCCGCCGTGTCGAGGCGGCTATCGGCGAGCACCCAGGAGTCACTCCCGCCGTACTCCAGCCCCGCCGGCCCCCAGTTCACGCTCGTCGGCGCGGCGACCGTCAGCACGTGTTCGTCGCGCGCGCCGACCTGCAGGAACGCCGAGGCGTTCGTGAGCGAAGCCAGGATCTCGTCCGGCGACTCGGCGAGCGACGCGGCCGCCGGAACGACGAGCCGGAACTCCTGTCCGCTCCCGGTCGCCGAGTACGTCGCGCCCGGTCCGAGGTAGGCGATTGTACCGCCGACAGCGCCCTCACCCGCGACGGTCACGTCCGAGGACAACGTCACGCTCCCGCTCCCGTACCACGTCCACTGCGAGGAGAACTGGGGGACGGGCAGTATCGCCCACGATCCCACGTCGACGAACGAGTACCCGCCGGACTCCTGCGCCGCGTCGGGTCGCGGCGTCGCGTGCACGTCGCCGGGGAGCGCCCGCGACCCCGAGATAGTCTGGTTCACCTCGACGGAGAGCGTGAACGACGGGTTCTCGGTGTCCTCGTCCCACTGGAGGCCGTTCTCCGTCTCCGTGAACCCGTCCGTCGAAACGACCGTCCCCGACCGCGCGCGAACCGCGAGCGACGCGAGGTTCGACGGCGTGTCGTACTCCACCACCGCCGCCACCGCCCCGGGGTCGTCCGGCGTCAGACGGAGCGTCGTCGTCCGAACGAGGTCGCCCGTCGACTGCTGGGTCGCGTTCGAGGCCGCCGCGGCCCCTCCCGCCCCGGCGGCACCAGCGACGCCACCGACCGCGGCGGGCGCGACCGCCGCGACGAACAGCACGGCGACGAGAATCGTAGCGCGTTTCATATCCGCCCTGCGGACGCCGACCGCTTTACTCTGTGGGAAGATGAAAACCCCCATACCGCACGGACGCCCCTCCAACGAGTAACGAATGCTCGCACTCTCGCCCGTTGACGAGTACATGCTCGCCGTCACCGCCGCGACCGTCCTCGGCCTCCTCGCGTCCGCGGCCGTCTTCCTCCCCCGGTCGCCCGCGTGGTACGTTCGCGAGTTCCTCCGAACGGACTGGAAGTACCTCGGCGCCGCGTGGCTGGTCGCCGAGAACCTCCCGTCGCTCGCGGAGGCGAACAACGTCGAGCAGACGTTCACGGACGCCGTGTACGCCGTCGAGGGCGGAACCGTCGCCGCCGTCCAGTCTGTCGCCAGCCCCCCGCTCACGTGGGCGTTCGTGGCGTTCTACCTCGTCGTCTTCCCCGTGCTCGTTCCGCTCACGTACTTCGCGCTGAAGTCGTACGCGTCTGAACTGGACGCTCGGCGGTACGCCGTCTCCTACGTCCTCGTCGTCCTGCTCGCGACTCCCTTCTTCGTCCGGACGCCGGTCTCCATCCCCGCGCTCTACCCGCCCGCTGGCGTCGACCCGCTCGTGTTCGTCACGCCCGAAGTCGAGGCGGGGATGCTCGCGACGGACTCGATGCTGAAGGCGTTCCCGAGCCTCCACACCGGCCTCTCCGTGCTCGCGGCGCTGTACGCGCGGAAGACGATCCGGCTGTACGCGCTCTCCGCGGGCGTTTCCGCCGCCGTCATCGTCGTCTCGACGTTCTACCTCGGGATGCACTGGCTCGTGGACGCCGCCGCGGCCATCGTCCTCGCCGGTCTCGCGTACGCGCTCGCGCATCGCATCCCGCCGGAAGCGGTGCTTCCCTTCCCCGGGTATCGACGGCTCGCCGGCCGGCTCCGCGATTAGTCCGTGCTGGCGCCGGCGGCGCCGGGCCGGCTGGGTTCGCCCTCGTGCACGGCGGCCGCAACCCGCTCCGCGGGGGCGTGCGGCGCGTCGAGCGCCGTCTGGTCGCCCGCGACGAGCACGCGGCCAGTCAGGAGTTCGCGGTTCCGCCCGAGGGCGAGCGCGTCGCTCGCGACGACGGTCGTGTCGGCGTCCGCGACGAGCGCCCGGGCGGCGTCGAACGTCTCGCCGTCCACGCCCGCGAACGGTTCGGCGGTCACGCAGTCGGCGGCGAGCGCGCGCGCCGCCCGATGGTCGGCGTCGCCCGCGACGACGGGTCCGACCGTCACCCGGAACCCGCCGTCCGCGAGCCGTCGGACGAGCGGCGCCGCGGTTCCGCCGCCGCCGAGCACGTGCACGGTCTCGGGGCGGTCGTCCACCCGCTCGGAGAGCGGCGTCACCGCCGGCGACCCCGTGACGGGGTTCTCGCTCACCGCAGTGCGGGCGTCGAACGCCTCCCGGAGCGTGCTCGTCGTCAACACCTGGTCGGGCGGGCCGTACGCGAGCACGCCGCCGTCGGAGAGCACGAGCAGGGCGTCGCAGTAGCGCGCGGCGAGGTCGAGGTCGTGGATGGCGGCGAGCGCGGTGCGGCCCTCGGAGACGAGGTCGCGGACGAGGTCGAGCGTCCGGATCTGGTGGTTCACGTCGAGGCCCGCTGTCGGCTCGTCCAAGAGGAGTATCGGGGCGTCCTGCGCGAGCGCGCGGGCGAGGAGCACGCGCTTTCGCTCCCCGCCGCTCACCGCGGTGATGGAGCGCTCCGCGAACTGCGCGACCTCGGTTCGCTCCATCGCCTCGGTCACGATGTCCGGATCCGGGTCGGCGCCGAAGCGCGCCTGATGGGGGTGGCGCCCCATCTCCACCACGTCGCGGACGGTGAAGTCGAAGGAGATGGTGGTCTCCTGGGGGACGACGGCGATGCGCCTGCTCGCCGCCCGCGAGGAGAGGTCGTGGACGGCGGCGTCGCCCGCGGACACGGTTCCGGCGTCGGGACTCAGCCCGCCCGTGATGGTGCGGAGGAGCGTGGTCTTCCCCGCGCCGTTCGGGCCGACGAGGCCGACGAGCGACCCCTCCTCGACGGTGGCGCTCACGCCGTCGAGCACGCGGAGGCTGCCGAACGACTGTTCGAGGTTCCGGATGTCGAGTTTCACAGGTCGTGCACCTCGCGTTTCCGGAGGAGGTAGAGGAAAAAGGGCGCGCCGAGGAAGGAGGTGATGACGCCGACGGGGAGGCCGCCGCCGAACACGCCGGTGACGCCGAGCGCGCCGAGCGGGAGGCCGTCCACGCCGACCCGCGCGAGGGTGTCCGCGAGCACGAGGAAGGTCGCGCCGGCGAACGCGCTCGTCGGGAGCAGGATGCGGTGGTCGGGGCCGACGACGAGGCGGAGGACGTGCGGGACGATAAGTCCTACAAAGCCGATGACGCCGGCGTACATCACGGCCGCGCCGGTGACGACGCTGGCGACGGCGAGCAGGAGGCGCTTGGTGCGTTCGACCTCCACGCCGAGGGCGTGCGCGTCCTCCTCGCTGAGGAGGAGGAGGTTGAGTTCGCGGCTGTACCCGTAGAGGACGAGGCCGCCGAGCAGGGCGATGGGGAGGACGAGCTGGACTTCCGCCCAGTCGGTGTCGGCGAGGCTGCCCATCAGCCAGTGGATGGCGCGCTGGAGGCTGTGCTGGTCGGAGCGCACCATCAGGAGGCTCACGACGGAGCCGAGGAAGGTCTGGACGGCGACGCCGGCGAGGAGCAGCGTGGCGACGGGCGTGTGGCCGTTCTGGGTGGCGATGAGGTAGACGAAGAACGCGGCGGCGAGCGCGCCGACGAACGCCGCGGCGGGGATGCCGCCGGGGACGGTGACGGGGAGGACGATGAGGGCGACGGCGGCGGCGGCCGCGCCGGAGGAGACGCCGATGATGGACGGGTCGGCCATGGGGTTCCGGAAGAACCCCTGCATGACGGTGCCGGCGACGGCGAGCGCGAACCCGACCGCCGCGCCGAGGACGATGCGGGGGAGGCGGAGGTTCACGACGACGAACGGGTAGGGCGCGGGCACGTCGAAGCGGAAGACGTGCGCCCACGCGACGTCGAGGTAGGGGAAGGCGGCGGAGGTAGAGACGCCGGCGGGGACGACGACCGCGTTCAGAATCGCCTGTGCGACCTCGGCGGGCGGGATGGAGATGGGGCCGAGGGTCGCGCTCGCGACGACGCTCGCCACTGTGAGGGCGGCGAGGGCGAGCGTGGCAGAGACGACTCTGACGCGGGCGGCGGGCATACGGGAACAACCAGGGTTGGGTTAGGTAAATATTTATTGAATAAGCGTGGACGGGGAGACGTGCACAGACGCCTCGTCACCGTACTGATGGTCGCACTGCTCGCAACCGCGGGCGTTCCGGCCCTCGGCGGCACTGTCGCCGCCCAGGACGACGCCGGAACCGCCACGTGTAGCTATCCGTTCACCGCGACGGACGCCACCGGAACCGAAGTCACCGTCTCCGACGAACCCGAACGCGTCGTCGTCGTCGGCGCCAGCGGCACCCAGACGATGTGGGAGATCGGCGCACAGGACAAGGTCGTCGGCATCTGGAAGAGCCCCTCCACGACGTATCTCGACGGCGCGGCGAACGTCACCGGCGTCGCGACCCAGTTCGGGTACGCGAACGTCGAGGAAGTGCTCGCGCAGAACCCCGACCTCGTCCTGCTCGCGAACATCCAGAAGAACTCCACCGCGGAGAAACTCCGGCAGAACGGCACGACCGTCTTCAAGTTCCACGCCGCATCGAGCATTCAGGACGTCTACGAGAAAACCCGGCTCACCGGCAAACTCGTGGGGAACTGCGAGGGCGCCGAGGAGACGGTGACGTGGATGCAGAATCAGGTGCAGAAGGTGCAGGCCGCGACCGCGAACGTCGAGGACGAATCGATGCTGTACCCGATGAGCGCCAGTTACTCGCCCGGCGCGAACACGTTCATCACGGACATCATGCGCACGGCCGGCGCACACAACGTCGTACTCGACGGCGACTTCGGGGGCGGCTACGTCCAGCTATCTGGCGAGTTCGTCGTCCAGCAGAACCCCGAGTGGCTGCTCGCGAGCTACACGCCCGCGCTCGTGAACGGGACGCCGTCGGGAACCGAAGCGCTCGAATCCGTCGCGACGGACGCACTCAAGCAGACGCAGGCCTACCAGAACGGGAACATCGTCGTCGTGAACTCGAACTACCTCAGCCAGCCCGCGCCCCGCCTCGTCTACCCCCTCCTGAACATCACGAAAGCCCTCCACCCCGACGCGTGGGCGGCCGTGAACGCCACGACGACCACCACCACGACGAGTGCGTCCGGTACGACCACCACGACAACGACCGCCGCGACCACCACGAGCGCCGAGGGTAGCACCCCCGGATTCGGCGTGCTCGCCGCGCTCGCCGCGCTCGCCGGCGCGCTCGTCGTCGCGCGGCGTCGCTAGGTCCAACAGGGTTTAACCGTCCCGTCGATTCTTTTCGCGTATGGTCGAGAACGTCATCTATCCCGCCTACCTCGACAGCGAGTGCTCGCGGACGGAGGGGCGGCGGGTGCCCGAGAGCCTCGCGGTCGCGGATCCGACCGTAGACGAGATAGCGAAAGCGGTCGGACAGGTCGGGTACGACGCCGTCATCGAACGCGACAAATCGTACAGCCGGGAGAGCTGGCGCGAGCGCGGCCGCGTGCTCGTCGAGAACGCCGACGACGCCGGGAAGTCCGACCTCCTGCAGGCCGTCGGCGCGTACGTCACGGCCCTCCGCGAGTAATGCGGCGCGCAGGCACCGTCGCCCGAACCGCGCAAGGCCTCGCCATCGTCCGCTGCGAGGACGAGACCCATCCCGACATCGGCGCGGCCGTCGTCGATTCCTCGCTGGACGACGTCGGCCGCGTCGTGGACGTGTTCGGCCCCACCAGTCGTCCCTACCTCGCGGTCACCCCCGAGAACGGCGTGCACCTCCCCGCGATCCTCGGGGAGACGCTCTACTTGCGATAAGTCGGAACGACGAAAACCCCCGGTCGTCTCTGTGCCGACATGAAGCAGCGCACGCGTGCCCTCCTCGCGGGTGCAGCCACCGTCCTCCTCTTCTTCCTCGTGCAGGTCGGTGCGCTCGCGCTCGTCGAACCGTTCGAACGCTATCAGACCATCGAGGATCCCACCAACCCCCTCAACAGCGTCCTCTACATCGCATTGCTGCTCGTCGCGACCGCCGTGATGCTCGGCGTCATCAAGTACGGCAAAGAGCAGGCCATCCGGTACGTCATCATCGCCACCGGTGCGGTCGTCACCTACTATGTGTTCAGCGTCGTCGGCGGGCCGGTCGTCGGCGGCGGCGCGGCCGTGCTCGTCGTGCTCGGTCTGCTCGTCCACCCCGAGTGGTACGTCATCGACGCCGCCGGCGTCGTGATGGGTATGGGCGCCGCCGCGCTCTTCGGCGTGAGCTTCGGCGTGCTCCCCGCGCTGATACTGCTCGTCGGCCTCGCCGTCTACGACGCCATCAGCGTCTACCGCACCAAGCACATGCTCACGCTCGCGGAGGGCGTGATGGATCTCAACGTCCCCATACTCTTCGTCGTCCCCACTCGGCTCGACTACTCCTTCCGCGACGACAGCACGCCCGGCGCCGCCGGCGACGACGACGGCGAGCGAGACGCGCTCTTCATCGGACTGGGCGACGCCGTCATGCCCACCATCCTCGTCGCGAGCGCGGCGTTCTTCCTCGACGCCGACGCCATCCTCGGCGTCCCCATCCCCGCGCTCACCGCCGCAGCCGGCACGCTCGCCGGCCTCGTCGCCCTCCTCAACGAAGTCATGAAGGGCGAAGCGCACGCCGGCCTCCCCCTGCTCAACGGCGGCGCCATCCTCGGGTACCTCGTCGGCGCGCTGTTCGCCGGCGTCCCCCTCGACGTGGCGCTCGGCATCGCCGACTACCTCTAGTCGGCGGCGAAGCTTTTGTGTCGGGGGCGCCTACGTAGGCGTATGAAGTCCCGACTCATCAGGGCCGCGAATCGCGCGAAGTACGCAGCCATCGGCGCAGCCATCGGTGCCGCGGCCGGCGGCCTCTTCGGCCGGAACACCGCGAGCACGGGCGGCGCGATCGGCGGCCTCGTGGGCGCTATCGTCGGCGAGAAGAGCGTCGGCGTGAAGGAGCGCGTCGACCGCGTCCGCCGCCGCAGCGAAGAGTGACTACTCGCCCGTCAGCGCCTCGCTCGCGGGCGAGATATCGATAGTGGTGCCGCGACCCGCTTCTTCGGCGCGCTCGTACAGCAGGTAGGCAGCGGCGGCCGTCTCGATGCCGGTGCCGCCGGAGTCGAACACCGTGATGTCGTCGTCGCTCGTCCGTCCCGCCGCTTCGCCGACGAGCACGTCCCCGAGTTCGGCGTGGATGTGGTCTTCGGTGACGACGCCCTCGTCGAGCGCGTGCAGGAACGAGCCGGCGTCCGTCGTGGCGCGGGCGCGGAGGTCGGGAACGTAAATGGAGCGCTCGATGGTCGTCGCGTCGAGCTCGCGCTTCTCCGGGTTGTACTGCCCCATCGCGGTGACGTGCGTCCCGGGTTCGAGGTGGTCGCCGTCGAACACCGGTTCCGAGGCGTTCGTCGCAGTGATGACGATGTCCGCGTCCTCGATGGCGGCGTCCGGGGACGCGACCGCCGCGACGGACGCGTCGAGCGCGGTGTTCATCTCGCCCGCGAACGACTCTCGATGGCCTTTTGTCGGGGAGTACACCCAGACGGTTTCGAGGTCGCGGACCTCCGCCGTGCAGCGCAACTGGCCTCTCGCTTGCGCGCCGCTTCCGATGACGGCCACGGAGGTGGCGTCGTGGCGCGCGAGGGCGTCCACGCCCACTGCGCCCGCCGCGCCGGTCTTGAACGGGTTCATGCTCGCGCCGTCGATGAGCGCGAGCGGTTCGCCGGAGTCCGCGTCGAACAGCGGCGTCATGAACCACGCGTCGCGCCCGCCGAACCCCGCGCTGTACATGTAGCCGCCCATCGCGCCCGTGTCCGGGAGGATCGCGGCGTACGACGTGAACATTCCGGGCGGGTCGTCGTTCACGAGCTTCGTGCGCGGTTCGGCGGGCGCGCCCTCGCCGCGCTGGCGGTAGGCGTCCCGCACGGCCTCGACGTAGTCTGCGGGTGTCGCGAGGTCGGAGACGTCGTCGCTCGCGAGGTAGCGTGCGTCAGTCACGTCCGAGGATTCGCGGGGCGAGAGGAAAAGCGTTGAGGGAGCGTAGCGGGTTATTCCGCGTCGACGGGCGCGTTCATCGCGCCGGAGACGTTCTGCGCGGCGGTCGGGGTCGCGTCGGGCGTGCGGTCGACGGGGCCGTTGACGAAGAGGGCGTGGCCGACGAGTGAGACACCGACGAGTCCCGCGGCGAGGACGGCAGTCGTCGTGGAGAAACCGGTGGCGAAGAGGCCGCCGGTGATACCGAAGAATGCGAGGGGAATGATGCCGAGGATGACGTCGTAATACTCACTCATAATACAATACATACTATGCGAGATAGTCATATAAGTGTTTCCCAAAGGTGAGGGGTTGCTGAAGGGTACCTAACTCATAACTTATGGAGCGAGGTGGTCGTCGCGACCGTCCGCCACGCCAGCAAGAATATCGCCCCGAACACCGCTGCGACGGCGAAGAACACCGGTGACGCGTCGCCCGGGAAGAACGCGGTACGCCGCAGTAGCTGCCCCAGAACGTCCGCGACCAGCCACCCGCCGACCGTCGCGCCGCCGAGGCGGAGCCAGGAGTCGCTCACGCCGTCGGCGTACGCGCCGAACGCCCACGCCCCCACCAGCCATCCCACGAGGAACGGCACCGCCGCACCAGCGAGCTGCACCGCGAGGTCGGCCGCCTGCGACGGCCGGAACAAGAACGGACTGTGCTGGTACTCGCCCACCGTGACGAACGCGAGAATCGCGACGACGTCGCCCGCGGTGAACCGTCGAACCGCCCGCCTATCGAACTCGAACATACCGGGGGTTCGCTCGCCTCCCTATTCGCTTCTCTGCTCTCGAACGCCCGCGACCGTGTACGCGAACCCGCGCTCGACGACCTGCGGCGCGAACCCCGCGTCCGCCAGCAGCCCTCGCAGGGCGTCCGGCGTGTAGAACGTCGATTCGAACCGGATCGCGTGCTCGGCGGCTTCGAGCAGGCGCCCCCGAACTGTCGACGGGTCGAACTCCCGCACGACGAGCACGCCGCCCGGCCGGAGGACGCGCGCGGCCTCGTCCAGGGCCGCGGGAACGTCCGGGAAGTGGTGGAGCGCGTCCACGATGACCGCGGCGTCCGCGGACGCCGACTGGATCGGAAGCCCACCCACGTCGCCCTGCACCACTGGCAGGCCGGCGTCCGCGGCGCGTTCGAGCATCCCCCGCGAAGCGTCCAGCACGGTCGCGCCCCCCTCGAGCGCGCGGGCCGCCCGTCCCGTCCCGCCGCCGAGGTCGAGCACGCGCTCCACGTCCCGCTGCGCGTTCCCGAGGCCAGCCGCGAGCGGCGCGCGCTCCGTCGCCGGCATCACGAAATCGTAGACGGGCGCGAACGCGTCGAAGTACGGGACGTCGTGCATACCCGAAGAGTCGCGGGCGTGCCACATAAGCCTCCGTCGACCCAGATGCCGGTATGGAGTTCGACGTGCTCGGCTGGCCCGACGACGACCCGACCGTGCGCCTCGACTGGACGCGCTTCGCGTACGCGGGGAAGTTCGTGATGTCGAACACGGGGAAAGCGCTCGCGCGCGACGACGGCGACATCGTAGGCGCGGTGTCGTTCAACGCCGACCGCACCGACGACGCGGTGGGCTGGCTGCGATACGTCACCGTCCGCGAGGACTACCGCGGGGAGGGCGTCGGCCCGCGGCTCTGCGCGCACGCCACCGACCGCCTCCACGAACGCTACGACACCGTGAAAATCGCCGTCAACAACCCGTTCGCGTATCACGCGCTCCACAAGGCCGGATTCGGGTGGACGGGCGACACCACGGGTCTCGCGGAACTCGTGCTCGCCCACCCCGCGCCCGCGGACGCCGACTACGAGACCGGCCTCGGCCGGTACCGCGAACGCGACCTGTCTGAGGCGGAAGCAGCGTTCGTCGCGGAGAAACTCGACGCCGGCGCGCCCGCAGCCCGGGAACCGCCAGCCTGAAGCGCGCGCTCACCCCACAGCCAGACATGTCCCCGGTATTCGTCGTGCTCGGCCTGCTCGCGCTCGTCACGGGCACCGCCGCGCTCGCGAAACCCGGCCTCGTCTTCCGCCCCGAGAACGCGATGTACGACGGCGACGACGACCTCACCGACCGCGAAGCGGCCCTCGTCCAGCGCGGTGCGGGCGCGGCCACCGTCCTCCTCGGCCTCGCGCTCCTCTTCGTCGGCCTCGCGTGACGAAGCCTTAACGTCGAACACGCCCAATTACGGGGTGATGGGACTCTCGGACCTCCGGCAGCTCGCCGTCATCGAGGAGGTCGCGTTCAGCGACCTCGACGGGGACGCGGTCGCCGTGGACGCGCACAACTGGCTCTACAAGTACCTCACGACGACCGTGAAGTGGACGAGCGACTCCGTCTACACCACGAGCGAGGGCACTGAGGTCGCGAACCTCCTCGGCGTCGTGAAGGGCCTCCCGAAGTTCTTCGAGAACGACCTCACGCCCGTGTTCGTCTGGGACGGCGGCGTCACCGAACTCAAGGACGACGAAATCGCGGAGCGCCGCGAGCAACGCGAGAAGTACGAGGAACAACTCGAAGAGGCGCGCGAGGAGGGGGACGCGGTCGCGGTCGCCCGACTGGAGTCGCGGACGCAGCGCCTCACCGACACCATCCACGAGACGACGCGCGAGCTCCTCGACATCCTCGGCGTGCCGCAGGTCGAAGCGCCCGCGGAGGGCGAGGCGCAGGCCGCGTACATGGCGCGCGTGGACGACGCCATCGACTACGCGGGGAGCGACGACTACGACACGGTGCTGTTCGGCGCGCCGTACACGCTCCGCCAGCTCACCTCGAAGGGCGACCCCGAACTCATGGACTTCCAGGCGACGCTGGACGAACACGACATCACGTGGGAGCAGCTCGTGGACATCGCCATCCTCTGCGGCACGGACTTCAACGACGGCATCAGCGGCTACGGCCCGAAAACCGCGCTGAAATCGGTGAAACAGCACGGCGACCTCTGGGGCGTCCTCGACGCCGACGACGAGTACGTCGAGCACGCAGACCGCATCCGCGCGCTCTTCCTCGACCCGGACGTGACCGACGACTACGCGCTCGACCTCGCGGTCGACCCGGACGTGAGCGCCGCGCGCGACTACGTCTGCGGAGAGTGGGGGATACCCGCGAGCGAGGTCGAAACCGCGTTCGACCGCATCGAGGAGTCGATGGTGCAGACCGGCCTCGACCAGTGGACGTAGGTTCTCCGACCGGGCGGTTTTTCCTCGCCGCACTCCCTCACTCGTGTATGGACCTCTCCGAAATCGAGAACCTCATCGAGTCGAACATCGAGGACGCGGACGCCGAGGTGTCGCGCACGCGCGGCCCGCACGACGACGACCACCTCGGCGCGGTCGTGGTGTCGCCCGCGTTCGAGGGGCTCTCCTTGGTCGACCAGCACCAGCTCGTGTACGACGCGCTGGAGGGGAAGATGACCACGGACATCCATGCGCTCGAACTGAAGACGTACACGCCCGAGGAGTACGACGGATAGCCGACAGGTCTTTTCCACGCCGCGTGATAGGGTATCGCATGGCATCCGAAGCGTACGTGCACCGGGACGACTTCGGGGAGCAACTCGTCTCGCGCCTCCACGACCAGGTCGGCGAGACGCTGCGTTCGGTCGTCGCGTACACCACGGACGAGTACGCGCTCTGGTACCTCCGCGACGACGTGGAACACCGATACACGCCCGAGGACGTGGCGGCCGCCGTGGACGAGATGCGTCTCGAAACTCTCCACCGCGAGTACATCAACGACGTGTTCGCGGAGCGCTGCGGCGACCTCCGGTGCAGCATCACGTACTTCACGGAGTCCGTCGAGATGAACTTCCCAATCTCGTCCGGCGAAGGCCTCGCCATCTCCGTTGACGAACACCACTTTGAGGAGCAGACCGACCTCGTGAAGAACGTCACCACGTTCCTCGACGAGGAAGCAAGCCCCGAGTTCTTCGAACCGTAGGTCGCGGCGAGCGCGCGTCGTTCCGGTGGCTTTTACGCTGTCCGCGACGACGTCCCGCGTATGGCAGACGATTACCGAGTCGAGGAGGACAGCCTCGGAGAGATGGAGGTTCCGGCGGACGCGTACTGGGGCGCGCAGACCCAGCGCGCGGTGGAGAACTTCCCGATCAGCGGGGAGACGTTCAAGCCGCGGTTCGTGCACGCGCTCGGCGTCGTGAAGAAGGCGGCGGCGCAGGCGAACCGCGACCTCGAAACCATCCCCGCGGACAAGGCGGACGCCATCGTCGAAGCCGCAGAGGAGGTCATCGCCGGCGAGCACGACGACCAGTTCCCCGTCGACGTGTTCCAGACGGGGTCGGGCACGTCCTCGAACATGAACGCGAACGAGGTCATCGCGAACCGCGCGACCGAGATTTACGGCGGCGAAATCGGCACGCGGGAGATCCACCCGAACGACCACGTGAACTTCGGGCAGTCCTCGAACGACGTGATTCCGACGGCGATGCACGTCGCGTCCCTGTCGGCGCTCGTGGAGGACGTCCAGCCCGCGCTCGAAACGCTCGCGGCCGAGTTGGAGGCGAAGGAAGACGAGTTCGACGGCATCGTGAAGACGGGCCGCACGCACCTGCAGGACGCCACGCCGGTCCGTCTGGGCCAGGAGTTCGGCGGGTACCGCGCGCAGATAAAGAAGGGCCTGGCGCGCGTGGAGAACGTGAAGCCGCACCTGCGCGAACTCGCCCTCGGCGGCACCGCCGTGGGAACGGGCCTGAACACGCACCCCGACTTCCCGCCGAAGGCCGCGGACTACATCAGCGAGGAGACGGGCATCCAGTTCCGCGAGGCGGACAACCACTTCGAGGCGCAGGCCGCCCACGACGCGATGAGCGAGGCGCACGGCGCGCTCAAGACCGTCGCCGGCAGCCTGAACAAGATCGCGAACGACCTCCGTCTGCTCGCGAGCGGCCCGCGAAACGGCCTCGGTGAACTCGAACAGCCGGAGAACCAGCCCGGGTCCTCGATCATGCCCGGGAAGATCAATCCGGTCGTCGCGGAGGCGGTGAATCAGGTGCACAAGCAGGTCGTCGGGAACGACGCCGCCGTCGGCGCGGGCGCGGCGGAGGGCCAGATCGACCTGAACCTCTACAAGCCCATCCTCGCGCAGAACTTCCTCGACTCCGCGACCCTCGTCGCGAACGGGAGCGAGACGTTCGCGAACAAGTTCGTCGCGAAACTCGAAGCGAACGAGGAGCACTGCGAGACCCAGGTCGAGCAGTCGATGGCGCTCGCCACCGCGCTCAACCCCGCAATCGGCTACGACAAGGCGAGCGAGGTCGCGAAAGCCGCGCTCAAGGAGGACAAGACGGTGCGGGAGGTCGTGCTCGAACGCGGCTACCTCACCGAAGAGGAGGCGGACGAAGTGCTCGACCCCGAGGCGATGACGCACCGCGTCATCCTCGGCGACGACTAGAGGGTTTTTCACCGCAGGCGTTCCCTCCCCTCACATGGAACGCCTGAATCCCCGCGTCCGAATCGTCTGGGCGGTCGGCGCGCTCGTCACCGCGCTCGTCCTCGGCGGTATCGTCGCCGGCGTCGCGCTGTTCGCCGACACCAGCGCTCTCCCGTGGTTCACGCCGGTCTACGGCGTCGCCGCCTCCCTCCTCGTCGGTATCATCGGCGTGGTGTTCGCCGTCCGCAGGTACCGAGTATTCCGGTTCGAGGTTCGCGAGGACACGCTGTTCCTCCAGCGCGGCGTCGTCACGCGCGTCAGAACCGTGGTTCCGTACGTCCGCGTCCAGCACGTCGACACCCAGCGCGGCCCCCTCGAACGCCTCGTCGGCCTCTCCTCCGTCGTCGTCTACACGGCCGGAAGCCGGGGAGCCGACGTGTCGATACCCGGACTGACGCCGGAGCGCGCCGACGAACTGCAGGCGTCGCTGCGCGAACTCGCAATCGAGAGCGAACCCGAGGACGCCGTATGAGGCTTCACCCGTTCAGCGTCCCGTACCGCGTGGTGGACAGGGGGCTGCGGTTCGGGTGGGCGGCCGTCATCGGCGTCGCCGCGACCTCCGGCGGCGCGTTCGCGGCGTTCTGGCCGTTCATCCTCGCCGGCGTGGTCGCGCTCGCCGTCCTCGGACTGGCGTACGAGTACGCCTACTACCAGCGGTTCGCGTACGAACTCGCGGGCGACACGCTCGACATCAACTCCGGCGTGCTCAGCCGCCGCGAGCGCGAGATACCGCTGCGTCGCGTGCAGAACGTGGACGTGACGCGGAACGTCCTCCAGCGCGCGCTCGGCATCGCCACCGTCAGCGTCGAGACCGCGGGCGGCGGGAGCACCGAGGCGAAACTGGAGTGCGTGAGCGCGGAAGAAGCGGAACGCCTCCAGTCCGAGATACGCCGCCTCAAGGCCGGTGAAACAACCGACTCCGAGGGAGTCGAATCGGAGGACGTGCTGTACGAACTCGACGACCGCTCGCTGCTCGCGTACAGTTTCCTCTCCTTCGACCCCCGAGTCGCGTCCGGCCTCGCCGTGCTCTTCCCCTTGCTCGGCCCGGTCGTCGCGACGCTCGGGTTCACCGACGCCGCGAACGGCCTCGGCGCCGCGCTCCTCGTCTTCCTCGTCGGCGTCGCCGTCCTCCTGCTCGTCGCCGCGCTCTGGGTGGCGAGCGCGGCGATTCGGTTCGTGCGGTTCTACGGCTTCCGCCTGCGCCGCGAGGGCGACGACCTCCGGTACGAGCGCGGCCTCCTCAAGCGCTACACGGGCACGATTCCGCTCGACAAACTCCAGTCCGTCTCCCTCACCGAGAACCTCCTGATGCGTCGCGTCGGCTACGCCACGCTCGCCGTCGAGACCGCGGGGTACGCGCCCGGCGACACGCCGTCCGGGGGTTCCGAAGCCGCCGTCCCCTTCGCGCCTCGCGGGGACGCGCTCGCGCTCGCCCGAACCCTCGAACCGTTCGACGACGTTGCGGTCGAACGCCCGCCGCCGCGGGCGCGCCGCCGGTACGTCGGGCGGTACTCCATCCTCGCCGGCGTCGTCGCCGCGGGCGCGTTCAGCGCGAACGCCGTCTGGGGCCTGCCCTACTGGTGGCTCTCTCTCCTCCTGTTCCCGGTCGCGGTCGCGGGCGGCCACTACCGCTGGCTCCACCTCGGACACGCCGAGGGCGACGAGTACGCCGTCACCCGGAGCGGGTTCTGGTCGCGCTCCACCACCGTCGTCCCCTACTACCGCCTCCAGACCGTCATCGAATCCCAGTCAGTCTTCCAGCGCCGCTGGGGGCTCGCGTCCGTCGTCTACGACACCGCCGGAAGCCGACGGCTCGCGGGCGGCGACGCCACCGCGCACGACATCGAGGAGGACACCGCGAGCAGTCTCGTCGAACGAGCGATAGACAGACTCCGCGCGACGCTCGGCCGCCAGTAAGAGGACACGCGCGTCCTGGGGCCGACGTGGGTACGCCGACCCCGCGACGGTACCGTCACAGGTCGACGGACCGTGTGCGGGCGTGTGAACCCGCAGCGGAGTGTGCACCGCACACGACAAAAAATTACTCCCTTCGACCCGCGGGAACTCGCGCCGAGCGCCACGACTGCGGACAAGCAGGCCTCTCGGCGGCCCTATCGAGCGCCGAGACGCTGGAAGCAGACCGCGGCGCACGCGGTGAGAACGCCGAGGACGACGAAGGCCTCGTCGAACAGGTCGGCGTCCGCCATCGCGCCGACGAACGCGGATCCGGTCGCGCTCACGAGGAAGAAACACGTCCGCAGGAACCCCCAGGACGCGCCCTGCGCGTCCGTCGGGAGCGCCGCGATGACGGAGGAGTTCGCGACGGGCGCGATGCCCATTCGAGTCCCGAGCAGGAAAGCGAGCACCGCCCAGACGGCGGTCGAGTCCACGAACGGCACCGCGAACAGCGTGAGCGCCCCGAATCCGGCGGCCGTGACGAGCACCGGAACGGTTCCGTATCGGTCGGAGAGCGATCCCGCCGCTAACTGCGTGAGACCGCCGCCGACGAACAACAATGCGAACACGCCGGACGCGACGCCCTGACCGATGTGCTCCACGTCCACGAGGTACGTCGGGAGGAACGCCGTCAGCCCCTGGAACGCGAACAGGTAGAACGTCAATCCCGTGACCGCGAGCAGGACGTCGCGGTCGCGCACCGCGTCCGGGACGCGTTCGATGGCTTCGCGGAGCGTGAACGTCGGGCCGGTGTCGATGGTGGTCTCCGCGTACTCGTCGATCGGGTCGGGGAGGACGCGATAGGCGAGCGCGGCGACCGCGAGGAACAGCGGGGTCGCGCCGCCGACGAGGACGCGCCAGCCGAGTTCGTCCACCGCGACGCCCGCGATCAGCGGGAGGACGGCGGAGCCGAAACTCCCCGCGGCGAGCGTGATGCCGAACGCCGCACCGGCGCGCGTCGGGAACGCCCGGGAGAGCGCGGTGCCGCGCGCCGGCCCGTAGAACCCGGAGCCGATGCCGAACGCCGCCGCGCCGACGAGGAACACCGCGAACACCGGCGCGCTCGCGAGGAAGACGAGGCTCGCCGCGCTCATCGCGAGACTCCCCGCGAGCGCCGTCCGCTCCCCGATGCGGTCAGTGATGAGGCCGGCCGGGAACTGCGTGAGCGCGTAGAACGCCCACACGACCGTCACCGCGACGCCTGCCGTCGCGTTGTCCACGACGAACGTCTCCTTCACCTGCGGAATCACCGCCGGAACCAGGAATCGCAGGCCGAGCGTGAGCAGCCACCCGGACGCGATACTCAACAGGATCCAGCCGCGGCCGTCGCCGCGCAACCCCTGCACGGACTCCGTGAGCCGGCGACGACTCTCTGACACGACTAGGGAGACGTAGACCGCAGGTAAGAAGCCCCTGAAAGGCGGCGGGGTTGCCGTTACTCGGATCGCGGGCTATTCGAGGTCGAAGCGGTCTGCCTGCATCACCGCACTCCACGCCTCGACGAAGTCCTCGACGAGTTTTTCCTCGCCGTCCTCGCTGGCGTACACGTCGGCGTGCGCGCGGAGGCGGGCGTTCGAGCCGAAGATGAGGTCGAAGCGCGTGGCCTCCCACACCTTCTCGCCGGTGTCGCGGTCGAAGCCCTCGAACACTTGCTCGTCCTCGTCGACGGGCTCCCACTCGTAGTCCATGTCGAGGAGGTTCCGGAAGAAGTCGTTCGTCAGCGTTCCCGGGTCGTCCGTGAGGACGCCGCGGTCGGTGTTCTCGTAGGTCGCGCCGAGCGCGCGCATCCCGCCGACGAGCACCGTCAGGTCGGTCACGGAGAGGTTCAGGAGTTCCGCCTTGTCGACCATCCGCTCCTCGAGGGAGCCGTAGAAGTCGTCGAAGTCGCCCGCCCCGATGTAGTTCCGGAAGCCGTCCGCCTTCGGCTTGAGCGCCTCGAAGGAGTCGGCGTCCGTCTGTTCGGCGCTGGCGTCAGTACGACCCGGCTCGAACGGCACGTCCACGTCGTAGCCGGCGTCCGCCGCGGCCTGCTCGATCGCGACGTTCCCACCGAGGACGATGAGGTCGGCGAGCGAGACGCGCACGTCGTCGTCGCGCGCCCCGTTGAACTCGGCCTGGATGTCCTCGTACGTGTCGAGCACGTCCGCGAGCGCGTCCGGCTCGTTGACCTCCCAGTTGCGCTGGGGTTCGAGGCGGATGCGCGCGCCGTTCGCGCCGCCGCGCTTGTCGCTGTCGCGGTACGTCGACGCGGACGCCCACGCCGTCTTCACGAGCTCGGAGCGCTCGATATCGGCGTCGAGGATCGCGGTTTCGAGTTCCGCGATGTCGTCCTCGCCGACGAGCTCGTAGTCCGCGTCCGGGATCGGATCCTGCCAGACGAACTCCTCGTCCGGCACTTCGGGCCCGAGGAAGCGTTCCTTTGGCCCCATGTCGCGGTGGAGGAGCTTGTACCACGCACGCGAGAACGCCGCCTGGAATTCGTCGGGGTTCTCCTGGAAGTTCTCGAGCACCGCGCGGTAGTCCTCGTCGCGCTTCAGCGCCACGTCCGTCGTGAGCATCATGGGCTCCTCGGACTCGTCGAAGTCCTGTGCGTCGGGCGCCTTCTCGATATCTTCGCGCTCTTCCTCGGTCGCGGGCTGCCACTGCCACGCGCCGCCGGGGCCCTTGTGCGGCTCCCACTCGTAATCGAGGAGGTTGTCGACGTAGCCCATGTCCCACATCGTCGGCGTGTCGTTCCACGGCCCCTCGATGCCGCTCGTAATCATGCCGGCCTTCTCGAACTCGTGATCCCAGCCGAGGCCCTGTTGCTCTAGCGGGGCGGCTTCGGGCTCCGGGCCGATCTCCGTCTCGTCGTCGGCACCGTGAACCTTCCCGAACGTGTGGCCGCCAGCGATGAGCGCAACGGTCTCCTCGTCGTCCATCGCCATGCGCTCGAACTCCTCCCGGATGTTCGCCGCGGATCCCTCGACGTCGGGTTCGCCGTACGGGCCCTCGGGGTTCACGTAGATGAGCCCCATCACGGTGTTCGCGAGCGGGTCCTTGAGGTTCCCGACGTCACCGTCCTCGAAGCGCTCGGGCGACGTGGTCTCCCAGTCCTCCTCGGGCCCCCACTCGACGGCCTCGTTGGACTTGTACTCGTCCACGCGGCCGCCCGCAAAGCCGTACGTCTCGAACCCCATCGATTCGAGGGCGACGTTCCCCGCGAGCACGATGAGGTCGCCCCAGGAGAGCGCGCGACCGTACTTGTGTTTGACCGGCTGGAGGAGGCGCCGGGCCTTGTCGAGGTTGACGTTGTCGGGCCAACTGCTCTCCGGCGGGAGGCGCTGGAGCGCGCCGGACGCGCCCGCGCGGCCGTCGAGGGTGCGGTAGGTGCCGGCGCTGTGCCACGCCATCCGGATGAACAGTGGGCCGTAGTGGCCGTAGTCGGCGGGCCACCACTCCTGTGAGTCCGTCATCACGTCCGCGATGTCGGACTTCACCTCGTCGAAGTCGAGCTTCTGGAACTCCTCGGCGTAGTCGAAGTCCTCGCCGTACGGGTCGAGTTCGGCGGCGTTGTCGTCGAGGATGTCGAGTCGGAGGAGGTTCGGCCACCACTCCTGGTTGGACCACGTCATTCGTGAGCCACCTCGCGGTTGCCCGTCAGCGTACCGCGCGAAGCCGCTCCGCGATCGGATGTGTCGCCTTCCGTTGCTGTCTCCATCACATCAATACTGAACAGATATCTTGATAAATCCACCGATGGTATTCTCGTTTACAATCTTTGAGTTGGCGAACAGCGCACAAATTTTCCCGGTATGCGAAATACTGGGGTGTTCTCGTCGCACGGAGCACCGCCCCACACCGTCGACCGACCCGGACTCTCGCCCGCCACGACCGACGCCCGGAACCGTCGCGGTAACGGTCTCCGTCACCGCTTCTGCGGCGGCGCTCACTCGACAGCGACCCCGTCCCCGACCGCGAGCGTCCGCCCCCGTGCGTCCTCGGGGACGTCGGCGATGAGCATCAGCGCGTAGTAGTGGTCGAACGCCTCGCGGTCGACCCAGTCGGGGAGCGTCGCCTCGCGGCGCTCCACGAACCGCTCGCGGAATCCGGGGTCGCGCTCGCCCGTGTCCGGGTCGCGCTCCGGGACGACGCAGCGCCCGCAGGGCTGAACGCCCTCGAAGCGCACGTCGCCGGCGCGGAACGCGGGCGCGTCCGGCCCGACGAATCGGTCCTCCCAGAACGCCGGGACGCCCGCGACCTCGACGTTCGCGCGCATCCGCCGCCGCACGCTCTGGACGGTGAGGTCGTCGAACCAGTCCGCGACGGCTTCGAGCGTCGCCGTACTGATGACTGAGGGACCGGCGGACCGTCGGTCCACGAATCCGAGTTCGGTGTCGCGCTCCACAGTGAGGTCGCAGTCGAAGAAGCCGCCGAGCCACGCCGCCGCCTCCGACGGCCGGTCTCGGAGCGGGAGCGTCGCCGTCTCCCCCGAGCTCGTCTCGACCGCTAGCGTCCCCGAATCGCTGTCGTACGCGGTGTCGAGGTCGTGAACCCGCGGCGTGCGCTTGCCGTTCACGGGGTCGCCGTCCGCGTCCACGAGCCTGTACTCGCGGTCGCCCGCGAGCGTCCCGCCCTCGGTCACCCGAACCGTCTCGACGTCCGCTCCGGAGAGTGCTTTCACGGGGTACCGCGTGAGCCGCGCGACCCGAGCCATACCGGAGAACGCGCCGGCCGCCGGCAAAGACCTGCCGGTCACACCGTTTCACTCCGCCTCGCGTGCACAACGCCTATGGCCCCCTCGCGTCGACTCCGAATGTGTCCGCCGCAGGCCGCCTCCGCCGATTCGTCGCCGCCCGCGTCGCCGTCGACGCGCGCGCGCTCGCCGCGTTCCGCATCGGCCTCGGGAGCCTAATCCTCCTCGACCTCCTCCTCCGCCTGCGGCACGTCCGCGCGTTCTACACCGACTTCGGCGTCCTCCCCCGCGAGGCGCTCCGCGAGGAGTTCCCGAAGTTCGCGGCCGTCTCGCTCCACGCGCTCTCCGGCGGCCTCGCGCTCCAACTCGTTCTGTTCGCGCTCGCCGCCGTCCTCGCGATCTGCCTGCTCGTCGGCTACCGCAGCCGGCTCGCGGCCCTGCTCTCCCTCCTCTTCCTCGTCTCCCTGCAGGCGCGCAACCCCGTCGTCCTGAACGGCGGCGACATCCTCCTGCGCCGCCTGCTCATCTGGAGCGTCCTCCTCCCGATCGGCCGCGCGTGGAGCGTGGACGCCGCCCGCGAGCGCGCCCACAACCGCACGTTCGGCCCAATCGCGAGCATCGCCACCGCCGGCCTGCTCGTGCAGGTCGTCGCCGTCTACGCCGTGAACGCCGCGCTCAAGTCCCGCGGGGACGCCTGGCTCGCCGGCACCGCCGTCCGGTACGTGTTCAGCCTCGACCAGTTCCTCCGCCCGCTCGGCGAACTCCTCGCCGGCTCCCCCGCGCTCCTCACCGCCGCGGACTACGCGTGGGTCGCGCTCTTGCTCGCGTCCCCGCTCCTCCTGCTCACCGCGGGCCGCGTCCGCGGCGCGCTCGCCGCCCTGCTCTCGGCCGGCCACCTTGGGATGCTCGCGACGATGACGCTCGGCGTCTTCCCGCTCGTCACGGTCGTCGCGCTCCTCGTCTTCCAGCCTCCCGGGGTGTGGGATCGCGTGCCCGACCCCCAGCCGTGGTTCGACCGCCTCGCCCGCCGGCTGCCCGAACTCCCCCGGCCGAGCGCGCCCTGGGCGCTCGGCCGCCGCGGCACTCGCGTCCTCTCGATCCTCCTCCTCGCCTTCGTGCTCGTCTGGAACGCCGCCGCGGTCGGCGTCGTCCAGCCCCCCGAGAGCGCGCCCGTCCAGCCGAGCGAGCGCAGCTGGGACATGTTCGCGCCCGAACCCCTGGGAGTCGACGGCTGGTACGTCGCGCCCGCGGTCACGACGGCGGGCGAGACCGTCGACGCGTGGAACGGCGGCACGGTCTCCTACGCGAAACCACCGGACGTGTCGAAGACGTACCCGAGCGCGCGCTGGCGGAAGTACCTCGTCACGGTCGCCGTCTTCGACGGCCGGTCGCTCGCGGACGAGTTCGCCGCCTCCCTCTGCCGGGAGTGGGACGCCACCCACGGCTCGGAACTGGCTCGCGTGTCCGTCGTGTTCGTCGCGCAACCGACGCGACTCGACGGCCCAGAGCCGACGGAGAACTGGACGCTCGCGACCCACTCGTGCGGGCGGTGACAACTCTCCGCGGATACCTGTGCGTTTATACTCGTCCGCCTACTCCCCACACCTAATGGCAAATCGAGCCCGGACTCGCTACACCGCGGACGACTTCCCGGACCCGGCATCGACGGATCACATCACCCACAATCCGAGCCTCGACGACCTCCGCGCCTTCTCCGAGCCCCTCGAAACGACCACGGAATACGGGTCGCCCTCCTACGTCAGCGACTACCGCTCCCGGAGTTCCGAGCGGACTCGGAACGCCGTCGACCACGAGTTCGACGACGACGATTACGTCGCGTTCGAGAGCGCGCTCGACTTCGTGGAGGACGCGTCGAACGACGTGGTCGCCGTCGACCGCGTCGTCGGCCGCCACCCCGACACGTCGTTCGTCTGCCGGCTGTTCGTCCCGAAGGCGTACGGCCGCATCGCGCTCGCCTGGGCGAAACTCCTCGAACCCGCGCCCGCGGACGCCGACCCCGACTTCGTGACGGTGCAGGTGCCCGAGCGCGACGAGACGACTATCCGCGTCCTCCCCGAGGAAGGCGTCACCGCCGTCCTGGGGAGCGACTACACGGGCGAGGCGAAGAAGTCCTTCCTCCGGCTCTACATGTACCGCGCGAAACAGCAGGGCGGCCTCGGCCTGCACGCGGGATCGAAGCGCGTCCACCTCGACGACGACGCGGGCGAGCGCGACGTCGGCCAGCTCTTCCTCGGCCTGTCCGGGACGGGGAAGTCCACGCTGACGAGCCACGGGCTCTGGCTCGACGACCCCGAGGGCGCGGAGATGCTGCAGGACGACGTGTGCGCGCTCCTCCCGAACGGCACCGTCACCGGCAGCGAGGGTGCGGGCCTCTACATCAAGACCATCGGCCTCGAAGCCGACGAACAGCCCGAACTGTACGACGCCGCCACCTCCGAGACCGCCGTGCTGGAGAACGTCGCGGTGGACGACGACGGCGCCGTCCACTTCGACGAACCCCGGTACGGGTCGAACAGCCGAGCCGTCGTCCTGCGCGACGAACTGGAGAGCGCCGCGGACGACATCGACCTCCCTTCGGTCGACCAGGTGTTCTTCATCACCCGGAACCCCCTGATGCCGCCGGTCGCGAAGCTCGACGAGGCCCAGGCGGCGGCCGCGTTCATGCTCGGCGAGTCCGTCGAGACGAGCGCGGGCGACCCCTCGCGGGCGGGCGAGTCCATCCGCGTCGTCGGCACCAACCCGTTCATCATGGGCTCTGCGGGCGAGGAGGGCAACCGCTTTCGCGACCTCATCAGCGACCTCGGCGTCGACTGCTTCGTCCTGAACACGGGCGTCGTCGGCACGGACACGCCCGCCGACGTGGGCGTCGAGGAGACCGTCGCATTGCTCGAAGCCGTCGCGCGCGGCACCGTCTCCTGGACCCAGGACGACGACCTCGGCCTCACCGTCCCGAGCCAGGTTCCCGGCATGGACGTCTCGAAGTTCTCCGTCCCCGAGCGCACCAGCGACTTCGCCGACGCGCACCGGTCGCTCGCGCAGGAACGCCGCGAGTACCTCGAATCCTTCCCCGAACTGGACGACGACATCGTCGACGCGACCTACTGAGGCCTCCCGAGAGTTATTTTCGCGAACGCCGAATAGAGTTATAGTCTCGCGAGCGCTCCGAACGAGTAGGTGCACGCGGGCACCTGCTCCCGTTTGTCATCCACATAGTCCGGCCCGCTCCCGGGCCGCTTTCGCTACTCCTCGACCAGCGGGAAGCGCGCGAGCCGCGCCGCCGCGATGGACGTGAGTCCGCGCGAGGTCGTGGAGTCGCCGCCGCGGACGTTGTGCGCGAGTTCCATGCCGGTGGTGTCCGCCACGGGAACCAGGCGGACTTCGGTGCCGTCGGGGCCGACCTCGAAGAGGAGGTAGGACTGCGGGAACGAACACGTCGTCGGCGACATCACCTCGCGAACCCCGTCGATTGTCGCGACCGCGGGCAGGTGGAGGTGGCCGGTGAGGACGACCGGGTCGGTGCCGGTGGCGAGCGCGTCCACCAGGTCGTCCGTGTTCCGCGTGATCGGCGGTATCGCCATCTCCGCCTCGACCTCGTCACGGTGCGAGCGCAACTGGTCGTACGTCGGCGGGAGGTTGTGGTGCATAAGCACGAAGACGGGCCCCTCCTCGGCGAGCGCGTCCCGGAGGAAGTCGAGTTGCTCGGGGGGCACGTCGCCCTCGTGGGAGTCGAGCAGTCGGTCGTCGCCGCCCGAACTGTTGAGGCCGACGACGGTCACGTCGCCCACGTCCGCGCGGAACGGGAGGCTGCCCGGCGTGTACTGCTCGACGAACCGGTCGAGCGACGGCGTGTCGTGGTCGTCCCCGTCTTTGCGCACGTCGTGGTTCCCCGGAACCGCGTAGAACGGCACGTCGAGCGACTCCAGAATCCCGTCCACGGTCTCGTAGTTCCATAGCTCGCCGTCCTTCGTCAGGTCGCCCGGGGAGAGGACGGCGTCGAGGTCGCGGCCCGCCATGTCCTCGACGGCGGCGCGGAAGTGCGCTTCAGTGTGCTCGAAGAGTTTCGATGTGCCCTCCGCCTCCGTCGAGAGGTGGGGGTCGGCGACGACGGCGAACCGCGTCGTCTCGTCGCTGCGTGGTCGCGCGAACCGTGCCATCAGGCTGCCGGGGTGTGTCTCAGTCATCGAAGAATAGCTCGGGGTTGTCGAACTCGACTGTTCCGTAGTGCGTCTCGTCGAGCGCGCGAACGTGCGCGCGAAGCACGCCCTCCGAGCGGGCGTGTTCCGCGAGTCCGGTCGCGGCGTCCTCGGGGAACGCGCCGACGAGGAGGACGGCGTCCGCCGCCTCGGCGTTCCGCACCTCTATGACGAGGTAGCGCGTCCCGCCCGCGGACTCCGCGTACACGACGTAGTCCGTGACGCCCTCCGCGACGAGTGTCTCGAAGTCCTCGCCCTCCTCGCTCGGGACGACGAACGCCAGGCCCACGGTGTCGGTTCCCTCGACGTCGGGGCCGACGGGGGCGAGGTGGCCGGCGCGGACCGTCGTCGCGTCCCACCCGTCCTCGACGAGGGCGTCGGCGCGCTGTTCGGCCTCGCTCAGGGTTCGTCCCCAGGCGTTCGTCTCCCGGATGTCGTTCGCACCCGGTGGATCGTCAGCCATCAGGTACGGAGTGGCGTCACCTCCACTCGAATCTTCCGTCATTACCTACACCATACCTATATATTTATATTTATAAATAAATATGCCTACGTTGCATACAGTATCTTATATATAATGCGTGGGAAAGAGTCAAGTAGTTTGTTATATATCTACTACACGATGTCGGGAGACACCACCCGTCGAGGCTTCTTGACTGCTGCAGGAACTGGCGTAGCCGCCGCCATCGCCGGCTGCTCGAGTTCCGGCGATAACACGACCCAGGACGACGGTACACAGACACCCGGGGGAGGGACGCTCGAGATGATGGCAACTGGTTCTATCCAGACGCTCGACCCTATCAACGCCAAGGGATCCGGCGCCGGATACAACCAGTACGGCGAACCCCTCATGCAGTTCCCTAACGGCCTCTATCCCCCGGAGGCCGCGCTCGTCGAGGACTACAGCATGTCCGAGGACGGGCTCACGTACACGTTCAACCTCAAGCAAGACCTCACCTTCCACGACGGCCAGGAGTTCACCGCACAGGACGCCGTCTACACGTATCGCCGGATGGCCGAGTCGTCGAACTCCCGTAACAAGGACGACATCATCGGCCAGACGATGACCATCGAACACGAGAAGGACGCGAGTATCGCGGCACCCAAGGACGAGGAAACGCTCGACGACATCGTCCCGAAGAGCCTCGCCGTCCGCGCACCCGACGACTACACGTTCGAATTCGACCTCGCAGCGCCCTTCGAGTACACGCTCTTCCAGATTGCGGGCGGGAACTGGGCCATCCTTCCCGAGAACGCCGTCGGCGACATCGAGGGCTACGAGGGCAAGTACAGTTACAACGAGTTCTTCAGCACCGCGAACGGCGGCCCGAAGTACGCCGGGCTCGGCGCGTTCCAGGTCGACTCCTGGACGAAGGGAAGCGAAATCACGCTCTCCGCGTTCGAGAACTACTGGAACGGCGAACCCGAACTCGACGAAATCCGCTTCACCGTCGTCACGAGCGGGAACACGCGACTCAACCGCTTCAAGGGCGGGAACGCGCACATCCTCGAAGGGATGCCGACCGCCTCATTCAACCCCGACAACGTCTCCATCGAGGAGACGAAGGGCAGCCGCAAAGTCGGGACGTACACGTTCGGCGACGGCACCGAGGTCAACTACGGCCAGATTCCCGCGCTCACGACGGAGTACCTCGTGTTCAACGCGCTCAAAGTGCCGATTCCGGTTCGGAAGGCGTTCGCGTACGCGCTGAACCAGCACGACGTCGCTGAGAACGTCTACAAGGGAACCGCGACGCCCGCCTACCACATCACGCCCCCGGACCCCTACCCGACATTCGAGGAGGGCGTCACCTCCCGCGAGACGTACACCCGTCACGCCGAGGAAGGCTATCAGTCCAACACCGAGTGGGCGGAGAACGGCTATCCGTACGGCTACGGCGAAACCATGCTCGACGCGGCGACACAGGTGATGGAGGACGCCGGCTACAGCGAGGACAACATGTTCTCCCTCACCGCGACCACCAAGTCCGGGGACGACGCGTACACGCAAGTCCTCACCACCCTCCAGTCGAAGCTCCGCGCCGCCCACGTCGACATGGAAATCACGGAAGCGAGCATGGGAACCATCATCAGCCAAGCCATCAACGGCAGCATGGAGGTGTTCGCGCTCGGTGACGGCATGGAGTATCCCGGCCCGCAGAACTTCCTCCGCTACCTCCACGGAAAGAACCCGAGCGGCCAGTTCACTCGGTGGGGCGCGGAAGGCAGCTACTACGACGAGGACATCTACCAGCTCGCCCGCAACACGTGGGAGGAGCAGTATACCGGCGACGACGCCACGGCCGAGACGCAGGCTGAGGCGTTCCAGACCATCGAGGAGGTCAACTGGGCGTCGGTTCAGGAACTCCCGCTCGTCAATCCCATCAGTCAGCGCTTCTGGCACCAGAACGTCGACGTGACGATGTACGGCGTGATGGAGAACCAGACCTTCGACGACGTCACCATCGAGTAGCGCGGCCGAGGCGAATCCCCGCCTTTCAAACGACGCGAACCCCCAATATTTCGATACCCTATATGCATTCATACGGCGCGACCGAACGCCGCTCTGGTGTCCGCGAGTTCGGTCCAGCACCGCATACGACAACACGACGGAGGGTAGACCGTGAGTAGACTCAAGTACCTCGGAAAGCGGGTGTTGATGATGATTCCAGTCGTCTGGCTGGGCGCGTCGATGACGTGGTTCATCATTTTCATGGGGCCGATAGATCCCGCGGCCCGGCTGTTGAGCGAGGGCCAGACGCGGAACCCCGCCGCGTACCGGCGGGCGCAGGAACAACTCGGTCTGAACCAACCGCCACTCCAGCACTACCTGGACTGGATGTGGAACCTCGTCACGTTCGACCTCGGACAGACGTGGTTGCTCTACCAGGGGTCGAGCGTGAACGCGCTCATCCTCGACTTCCTCCCGCGAACGCTCTTCCTCGGATTCTGGAGCGTTCTCATCGCCGTTCTCATCGGAATCCCGCTCGGGTTCTACGCGGGAATGCGCTCGAACACCGTCATGGACTACGTCGCGTCCATGGGCGGTATCGTCTGGCGTGCGATGCCGAACTTCTGGCTCGCCATCATGCTCCTCGTCCTCCTCCAGAACTCGGAAGCCTACTTCTTCGGCTTCAACTGGCAGACGTTCGGCGTGAATCTCGGCGCGCTCACCGGCGCCCCCGATATGTCGAAAATTTGGACTGTTGAGGGGTTCCTCGCGGCGACGAAGAAAACAATTCCCGCGGCGCTCGTGCTCGGGTCGGCGTCGATGGGGAACGAGATGCGTATCGGCCGCACCGCCGTCCTCGAAGTGAAGAACCAGGAGTACGTCGACCTCGCGCGGGCGAAGGGCGTCTCCGACCGCGCCATCGTCTGGAAGCACATCTTCCGGAACGCCCTCATCCCCCTGGTGCCCGTCATCACGAGCGAGGCGTTCCTCCTCATCGGCGGGAGCGTGCTCGTCGAAACCGTCTTCGGCATCAACGGCATCGGCTGGCTGTTCTACCGCGCCGCCATCCAGGGCGACCTCCCGCTCGTCGGCTCCCTGATGTACATCTTCATCCTCATGATTGTCGGAGTAAACCTACTACAGGACGTCCTGTACACGTTCATCGACCCGCGCGTCGGACTGGAGGGGAACTAGCATGTCGGAGACCGCCACCAACGACTCGTCCGGCGTCACCGACAGCGAGCAACGCGCGCTCACCGACACGCGATTCATCGCGTGGGCGCTAGCCGGACTCGTTCTGTTCGCCGTCGAAGCCCCCGCGCTCGTCACGTTCGTCACGGGCTTCCTCGCGGACGCCGTCGCGGCGTTCCCGTCCTCGTACGCGACAACCGCCGCCGATATCCTCGTCGGCATCGAACGCGCCGCGACGGATCTCCCGACACTCCTCTCTCGCGAACTCGTGCCGAACGAGGGGTACTGGAACGGCGAACAGTGGGTCGGCACCTTCCTCGGCCTCTCGCCCGCCGCGTCCTGGGCGATTCGCGTCGCCCTCGTGTACGCGTACGCGTTCGCGTGGCTCGGCTGGCTCGTGGCGGGCTACCGCCTCTACCGGCGGCGCTACCGGACGGCCGACTGGACGCCGCGCGACGACGTGGTCGACCGGTTCCGCGGGCACTCCTGGGGGAAGTTCGGATTAGTCGTCGTCTTCCTCTTCGTGACGATGGCCGTCTTCGCGCCGACGCTCGGCCCGACGACGGTCGACCAGAACATGCGGAACTCCTACGAGCACGAAATCAAGTACTGGGACGCGGACGCCCAGGAAGTGCAGTCGACGCTCGTCGGACAGGCGAACCGCGACTCGGAGTCAGCCGGTAACTCCGCGAACGTCGGCCCGTTCTCCTACGACGACTACGGCCGCTACCATCCGTTCGGAACGATGCCCACCGGCAGGGATCTCTTCACGTTCATCGTCGTCGGGTCGCGAATATCGCTCATCATCGGCGTCCTCTCCGTCGCGTTGAGCGCGCTGCTCGCGACCTCGCTCGCACTCCTCTCAGCGTACTACAAGGGGCGCGTCGACCTCAGCCTCGTCCTCCTCTCTGACGCGGTGATGGCGATGCCACAGTTACTCCTGCTCATCATGCTCAGCAAGGTGCTCTCCGACACCTGGATTGGCGGTATCTACAGCGGCGGGTTCGTGCTCGCACTCATCTTCGCGGGGACGGGCTGGACGTACATGTGGCGGTCCGTCCGCGGACCCGCCCTCCAGGTGTCGGAACGCTCCTGGATCGACGCCGCGAGAAGCTTCGGACAGACACCAGTTACCATCATGCGACAACACATGCTTCCGTACGTCACCGGCTACCTGCTCATCTACGGCTCGATGACGCTCGGCGGCGCCATCATCTCCATCGCCGGCCTCTCCTACCTCGGGCTCGGCGTCGCACCGCCCACGCCCGAGTGGGGGCGCGCAATCAACCTCGGACAGGACTACGTGGCGACGGGGTCGTGGCACATCTCGCTCATCCCGGGCATCCTCATCACCATCGTCGTCACGGGCTTCAACGCGCTCGGCGACGGCATCCGTGACGCCATCGACCCGCAGTCCGACAGCGCGACCGGCGAGACCGCCGGCCGCGGGGGTGGCGCATGAGCGAGACGCAGCGCGTCACCGACGCACCCCTCCTGTCCGTCCGCGACCTGCGGACGGTGTTCCACACGGAACGCGAGGACATCCACGCCGTCGACGGCGTCTCCTTCGACATCTACGAGGGCGAGTCCGTCGGCCTCGTCGGCGAGTCCGGGAGCGGGAAGTCCGTCACCGCCCGCTCCATTCTCGGTTTGGTCGACGAACCCGGCCACATCGAGGACGGCGAGATTCAGTTCCGCGGGGACAACCTCGTGGAGGACGGCTGGGACGCCCACCGCGGCGACATCTCCATCGTCTTCCAGGATCCCAGTAACGCCCTCAACCCCGTCTACACGGTCGGAAACCAGATTCGTGAAGCGCTCTCCATCCACCAGGATCTCTCCGGGGCGGCGGCGCGCGAGGAAGCGGTCGACCTCCTCGAAACCGTCGGCATTCCGGACGCCGACCGCCGCGTCGAGGAGTACCCGCACGAGCTCTCCGGGGGGATGCAGCAGCGCGCGGTCATCGCCATCGCGCTCGCCTGCGACCCGGACGTGCTCGTCTGCGACGAACCGACCACGGCGCTGGACGTGACGATTCAGGCGCAGATCCTCGATTTGCTGGACGACCTGCGGCGCGAGGAGGGGCTCGCGCTGCTGTTCATCACGCACGACATGGGCGTCATCGAGGAGGCGACCGACCGCGTGAACGTCATTTACGCGGGCGAGGTCGTCGAGCACGCGTCGACGGAGACGCTGTTCGAGAACCCGAAACACCCCTACACGCAGGCGCTCCTGAAGAGCATCCCGGGCCGCACCGACCCGGGGCAGGAACTCCCGACGATTCCGGGCGAGGTGCCGACGCCGACCGAACCCGCGACGGACTGCCGGTTCGCGCCGCGGTGTCCGAAAGCCTTCGACGCCTGCACGCAGGTCCACCCCGAACCCATCGACATCGAGGAGACCGAGACCGAACACGAGGCCGCCTGTCTGCTCTACCCCGACGACCGCCCGCGACAGGAGGCCGTCGAACTGCACCAGTCGAAGACGGAGGACGACCGATGACGCAGAACACGCTCGACGCACGCGACGCCGGAATCGAGGAACCGCTCGTGTCGGTCCGCGACCTGAAGACGTACTACACGGACGACTCCATCATCGCCTCGAAACCGCCCGTGAAGGCTGTCGACGGCGTCTCCTTCGATATCTACGAGGGCGAGACGCTGGGGCTCGTCGGCGAGTCCGGCTGCGGGAAGTCGACGCTCGGCCGGACGATGCTTGGGCTCGAAACCGCGACCGACGGCGACGTGCTCGTCGACGGGACGGACGTCGCCGACCTCTCGGGCCGCGAGCGCCGCGAGTGGGCGCGGAACGCCGGCATGGTGTTCCAGGATCCCGAGGAGAGCCTGAACGACCGGATGACCGTCGGCGAAATCGTCCGCGAACCGTTGGACGCGCACAGCGTCGGCACGCCCGACGAGCGCCGCGAGCGCGTCCGCGGCCTCCTCGACACGGTCGGGCTGAACGAGGAGCACTACTACCGCTACCCCCACCAGTTCAGCGGCGGGCAGAAACAGCGCATCGGCATCGCCCGCGCGCTCGCCCTCGAACCCGACTTCCTCGTGCTCGACGAACCCACGTCGGCGCTGGACGTGTCCGTGCAGGCTCGCATCATCAACCTCCTGAACCGGCTCCAGGACGACCTCGGACTCACCTACCTCTTCATCAGTCACGACCTCTCCGTGATGCAGCACATCGCCGACCGCATCGCCGTGATGTACCTCGGGAACGTCGCGGAACTCGGATCCGCCCGCGACGTGTTCGACGACCCCGAACACCCGTACACGGTCAGCCTGCTGTCCGCGGTTCCCGGCCGGCACGGGACGGACGTGGATCGCGTCGCGCTCCCGGGGACGCCGCCGAGTCCGCGCGACCCGCCGAGCGGCTGTCCGTTCAACACGCGGTGTCCCGCGAAGATCCGACCCCCGGAATACGACGACCTCTCAGTGGACGCGTGGGACGCCATCGAGGGGTTCCGCGAAGTCCTGCGGGGCCGGGCGCTCGGCCAGGACGGCGCGTTCGCGGACGTGAAGCGCCGACTCGGGTTCGTGGACGCGGACGTGACTGAGAGCGTGGACGAACTGTTCTCGAGCGTCGCGATCGACGGCGACGCGTGGGCGGTTATCGAGCGATCCATCGACCTCGCCGAGGACGCCCGGTACGCGGAGGCGGAGGCGCTGCTCGCGGACGAGTTCGGCGGCGTCTGCGAGGAACAGGATCCGGCGAACGAACTCGGCGACGGTCGCGTGAGCCGGTGTCACCGCCACCGATCGGAGTACGAGGACGTCCAGTCCGTCATCGAACGACGCCGCGGCGACTGAGCCCGCAGTTCCGCACGCTCACCGGCGTATCGCGACTACGACTGGCTCGATACGCCGACGTGCGGCGGGGCGGTCGTCTCCGTGCCCGGCGCGGTCTGCGCGGAGTGCTCGTCGCCCGGACGCGAAGACGAGGACTGCTTTCGGGAGGTGATGACGCGTCTCGAGGACTATCGATAGAGCGAGTAGAGAATGGCGAGGAACCCCAGGAGAGTGAGTGTGGTCTGCGCGAGCACGCCGTAGAGGAAGTCGAGCGGCGTCACGAGGTCGATGACGCCGCCGAGTACCGCGCCGACGGTGATGGCGGTAAACCCGATGCAGAGCGCGCGCAAGGCCGTGTTCTTCGTCTGCATGTACGCGCGGTAGGAGAGGTGGGCGATGGCCGCGCCCGCGAGCAACGTCAGTGCTTTCGTGGCGACGATCAGGGTTTCGACGGAGTTCATGTCTGTTTTCTCACTTCGTTCCAGAGCGTGGCGAGCCGATCTTCGGGCCCGCCTTCCGGCCGGGACAGCGACACCTCGAACTCGCGCTCCTCGGTGAGCGCGACGGCCACCTCGTCGAACCCCAGCCGGTACGTGGTCGCGTGGTGGCCGTCCTCCCGGAGTTCCGTGCCCTCGACGAGCAGCGACGCCTCCGAGAGGAGCTCCAGCTTGCGGTACGTGGTCGACGTGGGGATGTCGCAGGCCTCCGCGAGTTCGCCCGCCGTCATCGGCTCGTCGAGCGCGCGCACGATGCGGCGGCAGTCGGGGTCGCCGAGCGCGTCCAGTATCGCCTGGAGCTCGGACTCGCTCTCGCCGGACTGCGACTCCCGCGCCATACACCGACCTCGTCTCTCTGCCTACAAAGAATCGCCGCTTCCCGCGGCGGTTCTCACGCTCCGGGAATCTACGCCTTCAGCTGGGCTTCGAAGTTCTCCCGGAGCTTCTCCAGTTTCGGCGGGATGGTCGCCTGACAGTACGCGTCGTCCGGGTTCTTCTCGAAGTAGTTCTGGTGGTACGCCGCGGCCTCGTAGAACGCGTCGAGCGGTTCGACCTCGGTGACGATGCCGTCGTACTTCCCCTCGTCTTCGAGGGTCTCGATGAAGGACTCGGCGAGTTCCTGCTGGTCGTCGCTGTGCGTGAAGACCGCGGAGCGGTACTGGGTTCCCACGTCGTTGCCCTGCCGGTTCAGCGTCGTCGGGTCGTGAACCTTGAAGAACACTTCGAGGAGTTCGGGGTAGCTCACCACGTCCGGGTCGTAGGTGAGCTGGACGACCTCCGCGTGGCCGGTGTCGCCCGTGCACACCTCCTCGTACGTCGGGTCTTCGACGTGCCCGCCCGCGTACCCTGAGGTCACGTCCTCGACGCCCGCGATGCGCTCGAACGCCGCTTCCACACACCAGAAACACCCGCCGCCGAACGTCGCTTTCTCCATACCCGGTCTTGGGGTTCTATCGGCTTAGGGGATTCGCCCCCGGAGACGCGGACGCCAACCGTTTTGTCGGGCGGGGGCGAAGGAGCGGTCATGGCTCTCGCAGTCTCCGTCGTCGTCCCCGCGTACGCCGACGGGGAGCGACTCTCGATCTGTCTCGACTCGCTCGACGGACAGGACGCGGAGGTCGTGGTCGTCGCCGGAACGGACGCGGACGCCACGGCTGCTGTCGACCACGACGCGGTGGACGTCGTCGTCCGGGACGACGGTGGCGGCGCCGGCGCGGCGCGGAACCGCGGTGCCGCGGCGGCGAGCGGTGACGTGCTCTGCTTCACGGACGCGGACACCGTCGTCCCGGACGGCTGGGTCGCCGCTCACGCGCGCCACTACGAGGACGGGGGCGTGGTCGGCGTTGGGGGGCCTGCGCGGCCGCTCGAAGACTCCGCGAGCGACCGCGTGCTGTTCAAACTCCTCTCAGATTACTGGTATCGCGTCTCGTGGCCGGTGGGGTTCGTGCAACTCCCGACGTTCAACTGCAGCTATCGCGCGTCGACGTTCCACGCGAACGCCGGGTTCGACGAGGCCATTCCGTTCATGGAAGACACCGAGCTCTCGATGCGCCTCCGTGACGCGGGCGAGTTCGTCTACGACACCGAAACCGAAGTCCGAACCTCAGCGCGCCGCGAGCAGGACGAGGGCTACCTCTCGCTGTTCGCGACGTACGCGAAGGGCTACCTCGACTACTACGTCCTCGACCGGTCTCCCGACGAGAGCTACTTCGAGTCCCGGTAAGCGTTAGTGCCGGCCGTTCCAAGCCCGGGTATGGCAGTCAGTCGCCGGGTCGCCATGGCGCTCGTCGGCGTGCTCGTGTTCGCGGTGTACGCCGCGGCGGCGGCGCTCGCGTACTGGGTGCTCGCGGGCGCCGTTCGCGCCGACGTGTCGCTCGCGTCCACGCTCGCAATCGTCGTCGTCGCCACGGTCGTGTTCGCGTACGCGAGCTACCGCTTCGGCACCCGGCGCGTCCTCCGAGAACTCGACGCCCGCCCGCTCGCCCGTGACACGTCGCCCGCGGCGTACGACCGCCTCGACCGCCTCGTCGACCGGATGGACGTGGGGACGCCGACGATCTACGTCGCGCGGATGCCGATGCCGAACGCCATCAGCCTCGGCGGCCCCAGCGAGGGGGCTATCGTGTTCGACCGCGCGCTCTTCCGCCTCCTCACGCCCGTCGAGTTCGAGGGCGTGCTCGCGCACGAGCTCGCGCACCTCGAAAGCCGGGACAGCCTCGTGCAGACCGTCGCGTACAGCCTCTCCCGAACGGTCGTGAGCCTGCTCGCCGTCGCACTCCTCCCGGTGACGCTGCTCGCGACCGGCGTCAGTCGGCTGTTCGCCTGGGCGCGCGGCCGGCCGTTCGAGTCCTCCGGATTCGACGTCCACCGCCGTATCGGCGCGCTCGTCCTCGCCGTCTTCCTCGCGCTCACCCTGCTCGTGCGCGCGCACTCGCGCTCCCGGGAGTTCGCCGCGGACGAACGCGCCGTCGAAGTGACCGGGCGACCGGGCGCGCTCGCCACCGCGCTCCGGAAGATAGCGCGCGCGAGCGAACCCGCTGACGGCATCCTCAGCCCGCTCTACGTCCACACCGACGAGACCGACGACGAGCGCTGGTTCAGCACCCATCCATCGATGGACGAGCGTATCGAACGCCTCCGGAAACTCGCCGAGTAACTCGCCGCCTCAGCAAGCCCTTTTCGGCTCCCACCCGATTCCGCGGTATGGTCGAGAACCAGAGCGACACGTTCGACATCGGCGGCGACCTCACCGTGCACCGACTCGGGTTCGGCGCGATGCGCGTCACCGGCGAGGACATCATCGGCCGGCCCGACGACGAACAGGCCGCGCGCGAAGTCCTCCAGCACGCCCGCGACGTCGGCGTGGACTTCATCGACACCGCGGACTCCTACGGCCCCGGCGTGTCCGAGCGCCTCATCCGCGAAGCCCTCCACCCCTACGACGACGTGGTCGTCGCCACCAAGGGCGGCCTCCTCCGGAACCGCGACGGCGACTGGCTCCCGCAGGGCGACCCGGACTACCTGCGGAACGCCCACCTCGCCAGCCTCGACCGCCTCGGCGTCGACTCCATCGACCTCTACCAGTACCACCGCCCCGACCCCGAGGTCGACTTCGCGGAGTCGATTCACGCGCTCGCGGAACTGAAGGACGACGGCGTCATCGAGCACGTCGGCATCAGCAACGTCTCCGTCGAGCAACTGGAGACCGCGCGCGACATCGTGGACGTGGCGACCGTCCAGAACAACTACAACGTCGCGAACCGCGAACACCAGGACGTCCTCGACGCCTGCGAGGAGTACGACATCGGCTTCATTCCATACTTCCCTATCGGCGCGGGCGACCTCGACGAGAAGGAGTCCGTCGTCCGGGAGATAGCCGACGCGCACGACGCATCCGTCTACCAGATCGCGCTCGCGTGGCTCCTCCACACGTCGGACGTGACGCTCCCCATCCCGGGCACGTCCAGCGTCGACCACCTCGAGGAGAACGTCGCCGCGTCCGCCCTCGATCTCACGGACGACGAACTCGCGCGCCTCGACGCGTAAGCCACCCAACTGTTTTCCTCCGCGGGTGCGGACGCTCCCGTATGGACACCGTTCAGGCCGACGACTCTCGGTTCGCGGACGTGCCGGACTACGACTACGAACCCGAGTACGTGGAGACGGGGGACGCCGAGATGGCGTACGTGGACACGGGCGCGGGCGCGGAGACGTTCCTCTGCCTGCACGGCGAACCGACCTGGGGCTTCCTCTACCGGACGATGATTCCCACGCTCGAAGAACGCGGCCGCGTCGTCGTCCCCGACCTCCCCGGGTTCGGGCGCTCCGAGAAGTTCACCGACCGCGACGACTACACGTACCACCGGCTCTACGACGCCCTCGAAACCTTCCTCGTCGAACTCGACCTCCGGGATGTAACGCTCGTCTGCCAGGACTGGGGCGGCCTGCTCGGCCTGCCGGTCGCCGCGAACAACCCCGAGCGGTTCGCTCGCCTCGTCCCGATGAACACCGGCCTCCCCGACGGCACCGGCGGGATGCCCGACGTCTGGCACGAGTTCCTGGAGACCGTGGAGACCGCGCCCGCCCTCGACGTCGGCGAGGTGGTTGCCGGCGGCTGTGCGAGCGACCTCGACGACGCCGTCGTGGACGCGTACCGCGCGCCGTTCCCGAGCGAAGACCACCTCGCCGGCGCGCGCACGCTCCCCGGCCTGGTGCCGCTCGACCCCGACGACGAGGCCGCCGACCCGATCGCGGACGCCCGCGAGCGCTTCGCGGACTGGGAGAAACCCGTCTTCGTGCTGTTCTCCGCGGACGACCCGATCACGCGCCCCGCCCGCGGCGACCTCGCCGGCGTGTTCCCGACCGCGGACGACCAGCCGGAGACGTGGATACCGGAAGCCGCGCACTTCCTGCAGGAGGACGCCGGGGAGACCGTGGCGGAGGAAATCGTCGCGTTCGTCGACCGAACCTAGACGCAGACGTAGAACACGAGCATGACGGCAGTGAGGGTCGCGACGCCGACGACGAGGAAGCCGTACAGCGCGTCGCCGTCCTCCCGGCGGGCTTCGAGGAACCGGTCGAGGCACCGCTCGGAGAGCAAGACTGCGAGCGACCCGGCGAGGATGAGGGCGACGGCGAGCGCGAGCCGGCCCGGCGTTCGGAGCGTGTTCCCCTGACCGGCGTACTGGGCGAGCGCGACGGCGCCACCGCTCGTCAGGCAGAACAGGACGTACTTCGCTGATTCCTTGCGGAGGAAACCGCTCACGCTGCCCGTCACGGTGTCTACTGTACTCGACGTAGTCGCTATAAGTATTCGGGCGGGGTGCGGCTCCCGGCCAGCCGGTGTGAAGCGGAGGTGTGTGACGTCTCCGCGCGGCCGACCGGTCTGTGATTCGTCGATACGACCCTGGCGTCCCACCGCCCGAGTCGCATCACCCAATCATGGTAGGGGAACTTCGCCCCTGCACTCCGACTATAGTACCCTATAGGCATAGTTAGTTGCCGATTAAACGGGATAGGGGCGGCTTACCGGTCGGGCGTCTGCGAGGACGGAACCGTCACGGCGGGGAGGCCGGCCTCGATCTCGTCGCGGCGACGCTCGAATGCGCCGGGGAGGACGAGGCGGCCGCCGAGGTCGGAGCGCGGTTCGTCGCTGTCGTACCCGGGGTCGTTCGTCGCGAGTTCGAACAGGACGCCGCCGTGCTCGCGGACGTAGACGGAGCGAAACCAGTGGCGGTCTATCTGCCGGGTCGGGGAGAGGCCGCGCGACCGCACGGCGTCGCGCATCGCGGACTGGTCGTCGTCGGTCGGCGTCTGGAACGCGACGTGGTGGACGGTTCCCCGGCCCTGCCGGCCGCCCGCGGCGGTCGAGACCACGTCAACGTACCTCCCAACAGATCCGGCGGCGGCGAACCGCGTGCGCTCGTCGCCGGGCGTGTCGTCGGGCGACTGCTCGCTCCCGGCCCTCTCGAGGCCCATCGTCTCCAGGAGTTCCATCGTCGGTTCCGTGTCCGCTATCCGGAGCGTCACCGAGTGGAACCCGCGAATCGCGTGCTCCGCGGGCGCGAACTCGGTCCACGGCACGACGGGGTCGTCGTCCGGAATCTCGGTCTCCACGAGTTCCACCGGGAGGCCGTCCGGATCCTCGAAGGGGAGCACCGTCTCTGCTTGCGGCGCGTCGCCGCTCGCGTTTTCCGGGGCGGTTCCCGCCTCGTTCCCGAACCGTTCGACGCGCGCCTCGTACGTCACGCCGTGCTCGTCGAAGCGTTCCTCCCAGTAGTCCAGGCTCCCCTCGGGCACGCGGAACGCCGTGCGGGACACCTGCCCCGACCCGACCTTCCCCTGACGCATCTCCGCCCAGGGGAAGAACGTCATGCTCGTTCCGGGCGTTCCCTCCGCGTCCGCGAAGAAGAAGTGGTACGTCTCGGGGTCGTCCTGGTTGACGGAGCGCTTCACCAGCCTGAGTCCCATCGTCTCCACCCAGAAGTCGAGGTTCGCCTGGGGGTCGCCGGCGATGCAGGTCACGTGGTGGATGCCCGGCGTGGGCGTTGGAGTACTCATACCCCGGATGGGGGCTCCTCGGACTTGAGTGCGCGCTAACACTCGCGTCACCGGGTGGCGTGCGCTCGACTGGACGCTTTTTTATCGCTCGCACGCACACGACCCAGTAATGAGTGAGTTCGACTACGAGTCCCTCGGACTGGTCGCGGGACTCGAAATCCACCAGCAACTCGACACCGCGGAGAAGCTGTTCTGCGGGTGTCCGACGACGCGCCGCGAACCCGAGGAGGCCGTGCGTTCGTTCACCCGATTCCTCCATCCGACGAAGAGCGAGCTCGGCGAGATGGACGAGGCCGCCCTGGAGGAGTCCCAGGTCGAGCGCGAGTTCGAGTACCTCGCGTTCGACTCCACGTGTCTCGTGGAGGAGGACGACGAACCGCCCCACCGGCTGGACGAGGAGGCGCTCGACACCGCGCTCGAAATCTCCCGGCTCCTGGACGCGACGGTGGTCGACGAGGCGCACGTGATGCGGAAGGTCGTCATCGACGGGTCGAACACGAGCGGGTTCCAGCGCTCCACGCTGCTCGCCCAGGAGGGCGAGATCGAGACGAGCGAGGGCACCGTGGGTATCGAGGACGTGATGCTCGAAGAGGAGTCCGCCCAGCGCGTCGAGGAGACCGAGTCCGGAGTTCGGTACGGACTCGACCGCCTCGGGATTCCGCTCGTCGAAATCGGCACGAAGCCCGACATCCGGTCGCCCGAGCAGGCCCGGGAGGCCGCCGAACGCATCGGCATGCTGTTGCGCTCGACGGGGAAGGTGAAGCGCGGTCTCGGGACGATTCGCCAGGACGTGAACGTCTCCATCGCGGACGGCGCGCGCGTCGAGATGAAGGGCGTGCAGAGTCTGGACGACATCGAGGACCTCGTGCGTCTCGAAGTCCAGCGCCAGGTTCGCTTGCTCGACATCGCGGAGTCGCTTCAGTCCCGGGACGCCTCGGTGGGCGACGTGCAGAACGTCACGGACACGTTCGAGGCCACGGACTCCTCGGTGATTCGGGGCGCGCTCGATTCGGGCGGCCGCGTGTTCGCGGTTCCCCTCTACGGCTTCGACGGCCTCGTCGGGACGGAACTCCAGCCGGATCGCCGGCTCGGCACGGAGTTCTCCGACCACGCGAAGCGCCACGGCGCGGGCGGCATCTTCCACACGGACGAACTGCCCGCGTACGGCGTCACCGAGGACGAAGTTGCGGCGCTCCGCGAGGCCGTGGACGCCGGCCCGGAGGACGCGGTCGCCATCGTCGCGGCGGGCGCGGACGTGGCGGAGGGCGCTATCGAGGCCGTCGCGGAGCGCGCCCGGGTCGCCATCGAGGGCGTGCCGGAGGAGACGCGGGGCGCGAACGAGGGCGGGACCACTGAGTACCTCCGCCCGCTCCCCGGCGCGGCCCGGATGTATCCGGAGACGGACGTTCCCCCGGTCTCGCCCGACCCGAGCGAGGTCGAACCGCCCGAACTCCTCACGGAGAAGGTCGAGCGCTACACCAACGAGTACGGTTTGAACGAGGACGTGGCGGAGCAGGTCGCGTACGGCCGGCGCTGGCGGCTGTTCGAGGAGGCCGTCGAGATGGGCGTGGACGCGAACCTCGCCGCCCGCACGCTCGAATCCACGGTGACGAAACTCCGCCGGGACGACGTGCCGACCGACCGCCTCACCGCCGACCACTTCCGCGGCACCTTCGAACTCGTCGTCGCCGACGAGCTCACGCAGGAGGGCGTCCCCGAACTCCTCGCGGCGCTCGCCGAATCCCCGGACTCCGACCCCGCCGTGCTGGCGGACGAACTCGGCCTCGGCTCCGTCGGTGAGGAAGAAGTCCGCGAGACTATCGTGGAGATCGTCGAGCGGAACGAAGACCAGATAGAAGACCAGGGGATGGGCGCGTTCTCCGCGCTGATGGGCGAGTGCATGGGCGCGCTCCGCGGGAAGGCCGACGGCGAACTCGTCTCGGACGTGCTGCGCGAGGAAGTGCAGAAGCGCGCCTAATCGCCCTCCGCGAGTTTTTCGAGGAGCGTGTCGAGGGAGTACGACTGGAGGGCGCGCTGTGCGTCCCGGAGTTCGTTGATGACGAACGTACTGTTGGTTCTATCGACCTCGTCGAGGGCTTCGAACTCGCCGATGAGGCGCTCCACGTCGTCGGAGTCCGGGAGGTGGGCGACGACGACGAAGTCCGTCTCGCCCATCGTGAAGAAGCATTGCGTGACGCCCTCGATGGCGAGGATTTCCTCGCCGAGTTCGTCGTATGGGCCGTTGTAGTCCGCGAGCACTTCGACGACGACGGTGACGTCGAGGCCGAACTTCTCGATGTCGATGTCGTAGAGGTCGTTCGTGATGACGCCGGCCTCCCGGAGGTTGTTGAGGCGGTAGTGGATCGTCGAGACGGGGATGTCTGTCTCCTCGTGGAGGCGTTCCGGGCTCCCGGTGCCGAGGTCGCTGATGGCCTTGAGGAGCCGAACGTCGCGTTCGTCCATACCGTCGCTGTCGGCGGTGACCGGCAAGTAACCACCGACCACGAGACCTGGCGCTCTCTCCAACTCCCGGGGGCTGCACTGAACTATCATCCCGGGATACCGGATTCTGTTGTAGATGAGTTTAAGGACTTCCGGATGTGATGTAGTTATATATGAAAATGAAAGGGATTCTGGGAGCCGGATTCGAAACCGCGCTCCTCTTCTGCCTCCTCGCGCTCGCCTGGGGCACGTCGTTCGTCGCCATCGAAGTCGGACTGCATCACGTCCCGCCCCTCCTGTTCGCGGGTCTCCGGTACGTCATCGCCGGCGGCGTCCTCCTCGCCGTCGCCCTCGTCACCGCCGACCGCCGCGTCCCCCGCACCCGCGACGAGTGGCTGCACGTCGGCGTCGTCGCCGTCCTCGTCGTCGGCGCGTACCACGGCTTTCTCTACCTCGGCGAACAGTACGTTCCCGGAGCCGTCGCCGCCGTCGTCATCAGCCTCACCCCCGTCCTCACCGCGCCGCTCGCGGGCGCCCTCCTCCCCGACGACTCCCTCGGCCTAATCGAAGCCGCCGGCCTCGCGTTCGGCGTCGCCGGCGTCGCCGTCATCGCTCTCCCCGGATCCAACGTCGGCTCCACGAACGTCCTCGGCGTCCTCCTCGTCTTCTGCGGCGCGCTCAGCTTCGCGCTCGGCAGCGTCGCCTCCCGCCCCCTCGACGCCGGCCTCCCCGTCCAGACCACCCAAGCGTGGGCGATGCTCCTCGGAGCCGGTGGCCTCCTGCTCGTCGGATTCCTGCGCGGCGAATCCCTCGCGGGGGTCGCGTGGAACGCCACCAGCGTCGGCAGCCTCCTCTACCTCTCGCTCGTCGCCGGCGCCGGCGGCTACCTCCTCTACTTCGTCCTCCTCGAACGCGCCAGCCCCACCGAGATCAACCTCGTCGGGTACGCCGAACCCGCGGTCGCGACGCTCGTCAGCTGGGTCGCGCTCGGTCAGGTCGTCGAAGCAACGACTATTCTGGGGTTCGCCGCGATACTCTTCGGGTTCGCGCTCCTCAAGCGCCGCGCACTACTCTCGGTCGCCCGCGCCACGACCCGCGCCGCGCAAGGCGCCTAGGTCGAACGTGAGCGGAATCCGCTGCGATATCTCGTGCGCGATGAGCACGAGCACGACCGCGAACGCCGCGTCGAGCAGCCAGTGGATGCCGAGGTAGAACGTGGACACCACGATACAGCCCGCGGCGACCGTCACCGTCCACGCGTACAGGCGGTCGCCGGTCTTCCACGCGAAAATAGCCGCGAGCGTCGAGAGGCCCGTGTGGAGGCTGGGGAACGACTTCATCAGGGTGTCCGTCGCGAACGTCCCCGCCATCACGATGGAGTTCAGGTCGTACAACAGCGGCCGCACCGACACCAGCGAGTACCCTGTCACCTTCACCGGTACGAACACGAAGAAGGGCGCGGCGAGCAGGACGAGACACGCGTACGCCGCCGCGTACCGGTAGGCCTGCTCGCGGTCGTGCGCCTTCAGTTTGAAGTACGTGAACAGCACGACGAAGGGGAAGCCCACGAGGTACGCGAACACGAACAGCATCGTGAGCGGGCGCGCCGTCACCGTCTGGAACACGCCGACCGTCGCGCCCTCTATCGCGTAGACGGTGTCCGTGAACGCCGTCTCCACGTGGTACTTCGCGAGTTCGTTCACGCCGAACGTCAACAGCCACGCGACGCCGAGGTACTTCCAGTCCGTTCGGAGGAACTCGCGTATCTCGCGCCGAAGCTTCAGGTCTGGAAGGAAGACGTACGCGCCGAGCGCGAACGCCCCGAGCGACGCGATGGCGACGTACGCCATGTACTGTGTCTGCGGGGAGAGGGAGGAGGGCATTGTCAGTCGTATATATGTATCTATATACAAAAACGTTTAGTCATCTGACTTCCTCTGCGCACGGCGCAAGATACCACGGAGCGTGTTCACCTCGCGTCCGGTCGGGTGCGCGCGCCCGAGGATGCGCCGCACCATCCGGAGCGTCTTCGGCTTCTTCTCCTCGGGGTAGTCGAGGTCGTCCAAGAACTCGCCGAAGTGCTCGTAGAACGCCTCTATCTCCGCCTCGTCCGCGCGCTGTGTCGACACGTCGGGGAGCTGGGTGTCGTCGCGCGCGAGCTCTTGGAGCTCGTACAGCGCGACGGTCGCCGCCTGCCCGAGGTTGAGCGAGGGATAGTCGGCGCTCGCGGGAATCGACGCCACCTCGTCGATGCGTTCGAGTTCCTCGTTCACGAGGCCGACGCGCTCCCGACCGAACACCAGACACGTCTCCGTCTCCACGTCCCCGAGCGACTCGACGAGTTCGTCGGGCGTGCGGAACGGGAAGCGCGTGTGCTTTCGCGCGTCCTCGTTCGTGATGGACGTGAACCCCACCGTGTGGAAGTTCTCGACGAGGTAGTCGAACGCCACGATGTCGGCGTTCGGCAGCACGTCCTCGCGGGCCTGCCCGGCGAACCCGTACGCCTCGCTGTCCCGACTCAGGTCCGGGGGGTCGACGAGGTAGAGGTCTTCGAACCCGAAGTTCTTCATCGCTCGCGCGATAGTGCCGACGTTCCCCGACGTCTCCGCGTCCACGACCGCGACGACCGGCTTCATGGCGCACGGTAGCCGGGGGTCGCGTAAAAACCGCGTGACACGCCGGAAGCGCCGACTCTTTGACGGTGGCACTCGCCCCATCCGGTATGCGAACTGTCGACGCCGCCGGCCTCGGAATCGGGGACGACCACCCGCCCCGCATCATGGGCGTGCTGAACGTCTCCGCGGAGTCACCGTACTCGCCGAGCGTGTACGACGACCCCGCGGAGGCCGCGGCGTACGTCGAGGACGAACTGCTCGCGGAGGGCGCGGACATCATCGACGTCGGCCTGGAGTCCGCGAACAAGAAGTTCGACGTGTTGAGCGCAGAACAGGAACTCGACCGGCTCGACATCGCCCTCGAAACCATCGAGCGTGTCGAGGGCGACGCCGTCTTCAGTATCGAGACGCGGTACCACGAGGTCGCTGACGCGGCGCTCGCGGGCGGATTCGACATGGTGAACGACATCTGCGGGTTCGCCGATCCCGAGATGCCCGGCGTGTGCGAGGCGCACGACGCCGCGGTGGCGAAGATGGCGAGTCCGCCCGACCTCGAACGCCCCGGCGCGGTCGAGTCCGTCGAGGACATCTACGACGCGCTCGGCCTGAACGGCTTCACGGATAAGACAATCGTCGACCCCGCGTTCGGCGGATGGTCCGCGGAGAAAACCCTCGACGACGACCGGGAGACGTTCGAGCGCCTGCGGGAGTTCCGCGCGCTCGGCCGCCCCCTCCTCGTCTCCATCAACCGGAAGAACTTCCTCCGCGACCTCGCCGGACGGAGCACGGCCGAAGCGCTCCCCGTCAGCCTCGCCGCCACCTCGATGGCCGTCGAGCGCGGCGCGCACGTCATTCGGACGCACGACGTGGCCGAAACGAGGGACGCCGCCGTCATCGGGGACGCGTTCAGCCGCGAGCGCGCCCGCACGCCGACCGTCGAGGAACTGGACGTGACCACCGTTCGGGAGGCAAAACGCCACCTCGAACAGCACGACGGCGCGACGGAGGACGCAGCGGGGAGCGTGTCGCGCGCGTTCAGCGTGCGCGGGCTCACCGCCGCCGATCGCGACACTCTCACCGCCGCCGCGTCCGCCGCCGGCGCGGTCGCGACCGGGGACGAAACCGTCTTCCTCGCGGGCACCGCCGCCAGTCTCGAAACCGTCGCGGACGCCGTCGCCGACGGCGCTGGACGGCTTCCCGACGTCGCCGCCGGCATCCGAAACACCCTGACGTAACGAGAAAGCTTATACCTGCGGCGGAAAAATCCGCGAGCGGAGGCTGACCCCCCGCGTGGGTAGGGGTACACACTGCGGAGGGGTCGGCTCGGACTCCCCGAATTTCTACACCGACGAGCGACTGCCACATGGACTACGATACCTGGAACCCCGTCTACGAACGCATACTCGCGGATTTCGGCTTCAGCCGCGAGGCCGACGAACGCGCCCGCGCCCGCATCAGCGAGTACGCACGGCCGTTCGACATGAATCGCCTCGACGCGCGCGGTGAAACGGTCGCAATCGCGGGAGCCGGCCCGTCGCTCGGCGACGAGCTGGGGCTCGCCCGAACCGCTGACCGCGTGTTCGCCGCCTCGACCGCCACCGACGTCCTCGCCGACGCCGACATTCGGGTGGACGCGATGGTCACCGACCTCGACAAGAACCCCGACACAGCCCGCGACCGCACCCTGAACGGCGAACCGGTCGTCGCGCACGCCCACGGGGACAACATCCCCGCCATCGCGGAGTGGCTCCCCGCGTTCGACGCCGACCACGTGCTGTGCACGACGCAGGCCGAACCCCGCGACGCCGTGTACGACTTCGGCGGGTTCACGGACGGCGACCGCGCCGCCTTCCTCGCCGACGAACTCGGCGCGGCCGAACTCGTCTTCCCGGGCTGGGACTTCGACGACCCCACCGTGGACGCGATGAAAGCGAGGAAGCTCGGCTGGGCGGAGCGGCTGCTCTACTGGCTCGAAACCCGGCGAGACGAGGCGTTCGGCGTACTCGACGGCCGCCGAGACAGTCTCTCTCTACCGTCGCGATAGGAGCGATGTGACGCTGCTATCGGTCGGTACGCGTCGTAGGATCGGGAGTCGTCTTTCGTCTTGATTTCTGGACGCCACGAAGATAGCTTGTGACTGGGACGGCGAGTAATACGACTGTTCCGAGGACACGAGCCACGGGTATGTCAACTAACGGCTGGATTTCGCGGTGTACGAGTACGGCCTCGACTGCAAGCCCACCGACGCTGAGACCTAAGACGAATACCCAGAGCCACATGGTCGCGTATCCGATCTGGTCAAGATGGTTGGTTTTCACAGCGTGGCCGAGAAGTACGACCACAGAGAGGAGCGGCACGACAACCAGGGGACGAACCGGATTCACCACCAGGATACTCGAACCGAGGGTGAGCGCCGCGAAATAGACCGCCACCGAGAGAATGCGGTGAATCCGTCGCGTCTCACTCATGTCTACGATATGCTTCGGAGTGCCCTCGTCTTCTTCGGAAGCTTCCCTAGGGTTCGAGGACGACCTTCCCCTGCGTCTCGCGGTTTTCGAGAGCCTCGTGGGCTTCCTTGGCGTCTTCCAGATCGAACGTCTGCCCGACGACGACTTCGAGTTCGCCGTCGGCGAGCATGCCGGAGAGTTCGGGGACGGCCTCGTAGACGCGCTCGGGGTCGCGCGCCATCGCCTGCCCGAGGTGGAAGCCGATGACGGACTTGTTCCCGAAGAGGAGGCTCGCGGTGTCGATTTCGCCGGGCGTGCCGGAGGCGGCGCCGTACGCGACGACGCGCCCGAAGTGGCTGAGCGCCTCGACGCTCTTCGCGCTCGTCTCCCCGCCGATGCCGTCGAGCACGAGGTCGACGCCCGCGCCGTCGGTCAGGCCGTCGATTTCCTCGACGAAGTCGGTCTCCGTGTAGTCGATGGTGTGGTCGCAGCCCAGGCGCTCGGCGAGGTCGCGCTTCGACTCGGTGCTCGCGGTGCCGAACACTTCGGCGCCGTGGTCGCTCGCGAGCTGGACGGCGGCGGTGCCGACGCCGCCCGCCGCGGCGTGCACGAGCACGCGCTCGTCGGGTTCGAGGCCGCCCCACTCGTGGAGGCAGTGGTGGGCGGTGAGGAACTGGACGGGGAACCCGGCGGCTTCGGCGAACGACATCGACTCCGGCACGTCGAACAGCGCCATCGCGTTCGCGGTGACGTACTCCGCGTAGGCGTTCTCGCCCGTCATCGCGACGACGCGCTCGCCGGGCTCGCGCGACACGCCCTCGCCGACGGCGTCGATGACGCCCGCGGCCTCCATCCCGGGCGTGTACGGCGGTGTAGGGCCGCCCTGGTAGTGGCCGCGGCGCTGCATCACGTCGGCGAAGTTCACGCCGACCGCTTCCACGTCGATGCGGACTTCGCCCGGCCCGGGGTCGGGCGTCTCGCGGTCTTCGACGCTGATGACGCTACTGTCGCCGAACTCGCTGACGCGTACGGCTCGCATACCCGAACCCACGAGGGCCGTCCGGAAAAACTACCGATTCTCGGGGGCGACCGCCGCGAGCGTCTCGTCTATCTGGTCGCGGTCCGCGCTCCGCGGCAGTCCCACGTCTATCTCGTTCAGGCCGTCGATGGCCTCCCACTCCGCGAGTTTCTCCGCGACCTCGTCTGGCGTCCCCGCGCAGACGAGGTCGTCGAGGAGTTCCTCACGGACGAGCGAGAGCGCGTGCTCGCGGTCGTCGTCGTTCCACGCGTCGTGCACATCGTTCGCCACGTCCTCGTAGCCCTGGCGGACGAGCGCGTCCCGGTAGAACGTCCCCATCCCGCCGATGTAGAAGGCGACGTGCTGGGTGGCGAGCCGACGCGCTTCCGCGCCGTCCTCCAGCGCGCAGCACGTGAGGAGCAGTGAGACGTCCACGTCGCTCGGGTCGCGGTCGCCGAGGTCGGCGCCGCGTTCGAGGTCGGAGAGGCGTTCTTCGAGGCCGTCCTGGGTGAGCATGAGGCCGTGCCAGCCGTCCGCGAACCGCCCCGCGAGTTCGACCGCTTTCGGCCCCATGCCGGTCACGTCGATGGGCGGCGCGGTCTCCGGCGGGTCGCAGCGCAGCCGGAACCCGCGGAGGTCGAAGATGTCGCCGTCGTAGTCCACGGGGTCGCCCGCGACGACCTTCCGAACGATGTCGACGTACTCGCGGGTGCGGCGGAGCGGGCGCTCGAAGTCGGCGCCGTGCCAGTTCTCGATGACCGCGGGCCCGCTCGGGCCGACTCCGAGTCGGAACCGGCCGTTCGAGGCCTCCTGGAGCGTCGCGGCGGTCTGGCCGACGAGCGCGGGCGACCGCGAGTAGGTGTTGAGGATGCTCGTGCCGATACCGACTTCGCTCGTGCGCTCCGCGATGAGCGAGAGCGTGGTGACGGCGTCACGCCCCCAGGTTTCGGGGAGCCACGCGCGCTCGAATCCGAGTTCTTCGGTGCGGACGCCGAGGTCGACGAGGGCGTCGAGGCTGGGCTGTGCGGCCACGGGCAGGTGAACCGAGCGGTGCGTCATCGACTCTCACTGGCGGGATTTACCATACCTCAAATTTTCACCGAGTTACCTTAACGATTGATACCGAGAATTCCGTCGGTCGTCGCGACGCGAGCGAACTCGCCGTCGAGGTGCGCGAGCGCGAGCCGGTGGACGGTCTCGGGGTCGAATCGCTCGCCGTCGAGGGATCGGTCGAACGTCGCCGTCGCGTCCCGCGCGACCGTCACCGCGAATCCGCGGTTCTCCGCCATCCGCGCCGTCGTGGAGACGCAGTGGTCGGTGGTGAGACCGGCGAGCACGAGCGACTCGACGCCGCGCTCGCGGAGCCAGTCGCCGAGGCCGGTGTCGACGAACGCGCCGTTCACGCGCTTCACGAACTCCGCCTCCCCCGCGCGCGGTTCGAGACCGGGCTTGTACGCGAATCCGGGGTCGCCGCGCTTCAGCGGCGAGTCGGGGTCGGTGGAGTCGTGGCGGACGTGGACGACCGGGTCGTCGCGCTCGCGCCACGCGTCCAGGAGTCGGCGGGCGTTCGCCTCCGCGTCGGGGTTGTTCCGCTCGCCCCAGGCGGGGTCGTCGAACCCCACCTGGAAGTCCACGAGGACGAGCGCGGTCACTGCTCGACCTCGCGCGCGATTCCGGGGTCGATGCTGGGCGCGACCTTCGGGTGGTCGCTCGACACCGCCATCGGGCACTCGTCGGGAGCCTCCGTCTCGTCCTCGCGGAGCATGTACTGCGGCCACTCGCGGTCGCCCTCGACGCCCCAGTCCCCCAGGTCGGCGTGCGGGCAGACGCCGTCGTAGGCTTCGAGGTTGTCCTGAATCACGTCGCGGGCGCGCTGGCCGGCCTCGGTGTCGCCGGTGACGCCCATGGATTCGAACAGGCCGCGCGGCTGGAACGTGATTTCGAGGCCCACGGGACAGTGCCGGCTCCGGTAGGTGTCGTAGAATGGCGCGCGACAGGTCGGGAACATCGGTTCGCCCGCGAACGAGAACTCCCAGTAGGGATCGTCGGGGTCGGTCGGGATGGCGTCGGGCCACGGTTCGGGGTCGTGGACGTGGAGGAACTGGAGGACGTGCCAGAGCGCGTCGTGGTAGTCCGCCTCGGAGAACGACCGCTCCGGCGGTGCGAAGAAGGCGACGAGTGACGCGCGGTCGCTGTGTTCCTCGTAGCGCTCGACGTACTCGACGAGCGTGTCCCGCAGGTCGAGGAGGGCGTCCGCGTCCGTGAGCGACGGTACGACTGTGTAGAGGGGGTCGCCCGCGCGCACCGACTCCCGGCCGAAGTAACACGGGAACTGTTCGCCCTCGTACGTCCCGGTGAGCCCCTCGTGGAACGTCTCCCAGTGCTCGCGCGCCCACGCCGGATACGCGTCCCCGGCGCGCGCTCGCATCGTCTCCTGGTCGAGCAGTACGCCCATCCCGGGTTCGTTCATGTACTGCTATCTTCTCCCGAACCGCAATAGGGTTTCGAGATCCACAGGTGTTCTCACGACGCGGGAACGAACACCTAATACGCATTCGTAGAACCACAGGAAATACAATGTATCGAGTCGATTTATACGGAAATGTTTTACTCTCCCCTCTCCCAGACGACATTGTACAATGACTGGACGTTCGTCTACAAACTATGCGGAAAATACTTCGAAACTGAATAGAAATTCGGAAGAGACAACTCGTTCGTACTCCGAATCGAGTGTATTGGTTCCGAGTGATGGTTTAACGACGGGCTACGCGGACGTCGTGGGCGCGTTCGGTGGCACACCATGACGGACGACGCCACGCCGGGTGAGACGGCGGCGATTCCGCTGCGCGGGAGCGGAATCGCAATCTACGACCCGGAGCGACCCGGCGCGTGGATTCAGTCCGACTACGCCGTCGAACCCGCGGACGCCGAGCGCCCCGACGAGAACGTCCAGTCTCCGAATCCGGAGTGGGAGTGGTAGCCTAGGATTGGTCGCGCTCGACGAGTTCGTACTTCTGAACCTTCCCGGTGGTGGTGCGCGGGAGTTCCTGCACGAACTCGACCTCCCGCGGGTGCTTGTACTCCGCGAGATTGTCGAGACAGTACTGCTTGAGCTCGTCCGCAGTCACCTCGCTATCGGGCGCTTTCACCACGAACGCCTTCACCGTCTCGCCCCGGCGGTCGTCCGGAATCCCCACAACCGCGGCGTCCGCGACCCCCTCGTGTTCGAAGAGGAGTTCCTCGACCTCGCGCGGGTAGACGTTGTAGCCCGCGGTGTTGATCATGTGCTTCTTCCGGTCGACGATGTAGTAGTAGCCGTCCTCGTCGTAGTAGCCGATGTCGCCGGTGTGGAACCAGCGCTTGCCGTCCGCCTCCGTGAACGCCTCCGCGTTCGCGTCCGGAAGGTTGTAGTAGCCCTTCATGACGTTCGGCCCGGAGATGACGAGCTCGCCCGTCACGTCGTCCAGCGCGTCGTCGTCCTCGTCGACGGGGCCTTCCTCGACGGGATCGAGGGCGTTGAAGTCCTCGTCGACGATGCGGGAGTCGATACCCTCCAGTGGCTGTCCGATGCTGCCGACACGCCGTCCCTCCTCGGGCGTGTTGAAGTGCGTGACCGGGCTCGTCTCGGTGAGCCCGTACCCCTCGTAGATCTTCGGCTCGAACAACTCCTCGAACTTCCGCAAGACTTCGACGGGGATACCGGATCCGCCGACGCCGCACATCCGCACGGACGAGAAGTCGAACTCGTCGGTGTTCGGCTGATTGATGAGGTCGTTGTACATCGCGGGCACGCCGTGGAAGAGCGTGATATCCTCCGCCGCGACCAGGTCGGTGGCCTCCTGGGCGTCCCACTCCGGGAGCGGATAGTACGCGCCGCCGTTGAACAGCGTCGAGTTCATCGTGACGGTCATCCCGTAGATGTGGAACAGCGGGAGCGCGCCGAACGACTTGTCGTCGCTGTTCACGCCGCCCGGAGCGAGCGACGCGGCCTGCGATGCGTTCGACCCGAGGTTCTCGTGCGTGAGCTGGACGCCCTTCGGCTGCCCCGTCGTCCCGGACGTGTACGGCTGGCAGGCGTCGTCGTCCGCGTCGCGCGGAACCACGTCGAGCGTGTCCTCGGCGAGGAACTCGTCGAAGGGCGTCGCGGCGTCGTGCTCGCCGCCCACCGAGACGACGTGCTCCACGTCGGTGTCGTCCACGACGTCCTCCACGAACGGCACGAGGTCCGCGAGCGCGACGACGACCTTCGCCCCCGAGTCGTCGAGCAGGTGGCTGATCTCCCGCGACTTGTACTGTGGGTTCATCGGCACCACCACGCCGCCCGCGCGGAGCGTGCCGTGGAACGTCGTCACGAACTGCGGGAGGTTCGGCAGGTACACCGCGACGCGGTCGTCCGCGCCGAGGCCGCGCTCGTCGAGCGCCGCCGCGAACTGGCCGGTGCGCTGCCAGAACGCGCCGTAACTGATTTCGTTCCCTCGGAAGCCGATGGCCGTCGCGTCGGGGTCGTCCGTTACCGCTGTTTTTACATTCGTCACAAGATTTGCCATTGGTGCTACCGAAGTCCACGTTGGTTGCTCACAAGAAACTTGCCCTGGCGGCCGACGGAAAGCTAGACGTAGCCCGCCCACCACCCCCCGGTATGACGTACGAGAACGTCGCAGTCCGACGCGAGAACGGAGTCGCCTACCTCACGATGGAGGGCGCGAACGCCCTGAACGCGCTCGACGACGCCACCACCGACGGCCTCATGGCCGCGGTCACGGACGCCGTCGAGGACGACAACGTGCGCTGTCTCGTCCTCACGGGCGCGGGCGACGCGTTCGGCGCGGGCGCCGACCTCGCGCGGTTCGACGGCGACGCGTCCGACGCCCCCGAACTCCGACGGCTCGCGTCCGCGCTCCACGATGTCGTCCTGCAACTCCACCAGGCCCCGAAGCCGGTCGTCACGGCGGTGAACGGCGTCGCCGCCGGGGCCGGGTTCAGCCTCGCGCTCGTCGGCGACGTCGTCCTCGTCTCCGAGGACGCCGCGCTCTCCTACGCCTACCCCCGCGTCGGCCTCACCGGCGACGGCGGTTCGACGTTCTTCCTCCCGCGGCTCGTCGGCCTCCGCACGGCGAAGGAGATCGCGCTCCTCGACGGCGACCTCACGCCCGAGGAAGCCGTGGATCTCAACGTCGCCACGGAAGCGGTTCCCGCCGACGACTTCGACGACCGCGTGACCGAACTCGCGGAACGCCTCGCGGACGGGCCGACGAAGGCGTTCGGCGCGACCAAGCGCCTCATGACGGAGTCCTTCGAGCGCTCCCTGCCCGAGCAACTCGCGGCCGAGACGGAGGCGATGGCCGACGCGACCCACACCGAGGATTACGCCCGCGGCCACGCCGCGTTCTTCGAGAAATCCGACCCCGATTTCGTCGGGAAGTGACGCCAAGGGTTTAGGTGGCCGGCGGTCTCCCCCACTGCATGGACGAAGCGGCGTTCCTTCAGGCCCACATCGACCAGCACGGCTTCCTCTCCTTCCTCGGCCTCACCGTCGAGGACCTCGAACCCGGGCGGCTCCGCCTCCGGGTGCCGTACGACGAGAAGCTCACGAACACCGGCCCGGGCGCGAACGGCCAGGTGCACGGCGGCGTCGCCGCCACCATCGCGGACACCGCGGGCGGCCTCGCCGTGCGCTCGACGCTCGACGAACCGACCCAGACCGGGGTCGCCACCATCGACCTCAACATCTCCTACCTCCGCCCCGCCGCGGACGACCTCGTCTGCACCGCGAACGTCGTCCGCACCGGCAGCACCGTCGGCGTCGCCGAGATGACCGTCGAATCCGAGACCCCCGACGGGAAACTGAAGGAGGTCGCCGTGGGCCGGGGGTCGTTCCGCATCTTCGACTAGGCCGGTAGGCTTTCCCCGGTCTCGGTCGTCGATCCCGGCATGCAGGTCTTCTGGCACCGCCGCGACCTCCGCGCGCACGACAACCTCGGACTCGCGGCCGCCGCCGACGAGGACGACGTGCTGCCCGTGTTCGTGTTCGACGACGACGTGCTTGCCCACGCGAGCCCCGTTCGCGTCGCCTTTCTCCTCGACGCCCTCCGCGACCTCCGCTCGTGGTACCGCGACCGCGGGAGCGATCTCGTCGTCCGCCGGGGCGACCCCAGCGGCGTGATTCCCGACCTCGCCCACGAGCACGACGCCGACCGCGTCGTCTGGAACCACGACTACACCGGTCTCGCGCAGGAGCGCGACGACGTCGTTCGGGAAGCGCTCGACGCCCGGAACACCGCTCACGAGCAGTTTCACGACGCCGTCCACCACGAACCCGGGGCGATTCGAACGAACGCCGGCGACCCCTACTCGGTGTACACGTACTTCTGGAAGAAGTGGCGAGACCGCGAGAAGGCGGCTCCCGCGGATCCACCCGCCGCGGACGCGCTCGCCGACGTGTCCGGTGGGGAACTGCCGTCGCTCGCCGAGTTGGGGTTCGGCGAACCGGAGGCGGACTACCCCGCGGCCGGCCACGCCGCCGCCGTCAGCCGCCTCGACGACTTCTGCGAGCGCGACATCTTCGACTACGACGACGGCCGCGAGTACCCCGCACGGGAGGGGACGAGCCGCGTCTCGCAGGACTTGACGTACGGCACGCTCGGCGTGCGCGAGGCGTACGCCCGCACCGCGAAGGCGATGCAGGCGGCGGACGGCGCGGACGACGAAACCGGGGTGGAAGAGTTCCGGAGGCAGCTCGCGTTCCGAGAGTTCTACCAGCAAGTCCTCTACTTCCACCCGCGCGTGGTGACCGAGAACTACAACGACTACGAGAACCCGATCGAGTGGCGGAACGACGAGGACGAAATCGCGGCGTGGAAAGCCGGCGAAACGGGCGTCCCAATCGTGGACGCGGGGATGCGCCAGCTGCGCGAGGACGCGTACGTCCACAACCGCGTGCGGATGATCGTGGCCTCGTTCCTCACGAAGGATCTCCTGGTGGACTGGCGGGTCGGCTACGACCACTTCCGCGAGTACCTCGTCGACCACGACACCGCGAACGACAACGGCGGCTGGCAGTGGGCGGCCTCCACGGGAACCGACGCCCAGCCCTACTTCCGCATCTTCAACCCCTGGACGCAGCAGGCGGACTACGACCCGGACGCCGAGTACATCCGCGAATACGTTCCCGAACTCGCGGACGCCGACACCGAGGATATCCACGGCTGGAACGACCTCAGCGAGAACGAACGCGAGTCGGTTGCGCCCGACTACCCCGCGCCCATCGTCGAGCACTCGGAGCGCCGCGAGCGCGCGCTGGAGCTGTTCGAGGCGGCGCGCGGCGAGGACTGACTCCGCTCGGAGCCAGTTTTATGTGACGGGGTTCGAACACGAACTTGTGAGGCGAGTTATCGCATGTCGCTAGGCGAGGCACGCAGACCCGAGACGACGCGCGAACGGTACAGTCAGATGGCCGACGCGGCGAACCCGGCGTTCACAGCGGGCGCGATTGCTGTTCCGCTCCTGCTGCCCGTGCTGGGGTACGTCTCGGGCGACCACCGCGTCATGTTCACCATTCACCTCTTCCTCGGCGCGTTCTGGTTCGGGACCTCCGTGCTCGGCGCGGTCGTCCTCGGCCCCGTCATGGGCGGCCTGCCGGACGAGGCGAACGAGGCGTTCGCGGAGCGCTTCGTCCCGAAGATGAACGTCCTCATGGAGCCCGTCTCCGTCGGCGTCGTCGCCTCCGGTATCGGGTTGGCCGCCATGATGAACATGTGGCAGTCCCCGACGACGACGCTCTGGATCGCGCTCGCGCTCGCCGTCGCCCTGCTCGTTCTCGGGTTCGGACCGCTGCACTGGTTCACGACCGGGATGTTCGACGAACTCGCGGCCGACGACACCGACTACGACCGACTCGCGGAGCTGAACCAGACGTACGGGATGCTCAGCCTCGTCGAACTCGCCCTGATGGTCGCCATCGTCGCCACGATGTCAGGACTGCGCTGGGGAATCTGAAACCACACACGTATCCGTCCGGCTCCGCTCTCTCGGGTATGGCAATCGAAACCGGCGACACGGTCACGTTCGAGTACACGGGCCGACTCGACGACGGCACCGTCTTCGACACCTCCCGTGAATCCGTCGCGACCGAGGAGGGTCTCGCGGAGGAACAGCCCGACCGCGAGTACGACCCGCTCACGGCCGAGGTCGGCGCAGGGCAGATCATCGAGGGAATGGAGGACGGCCTCGTCGGCCTCGAAGCCGGCGAGACCGCGACGCTCACGATTCCGCCCGAGGAGGCGTACGGCGAGTGGAGCGAGGAGCGCGTGCAGGAGTTCGAGACGGAGGAACTCACCGAGGCGCTCGGCCAGCGTCCCGAGGACGGCCTCTACCTCGAAGCGCAGAACGGCCAGCCCGGCGAGATCACGCACGTCGACGACGACGTGACGAAAGTCGACTTCAATCCCCGGCTCGCGGGCGAAACCCTCGAATTCGAAGTGGAAGTCGTCGACGTCGAGTAACGGTCGCCTCTCGATTTTTCGCAGGAGCGCCGATGTCGACGAAGACCTGGCGCCCCTCACACGCACTCGGGAACGCAGCAGGCCCGGAGACTGTCAGTGGCGGATGATAACATGAACCGCCTCAAGGTTTAACAGCTATCCGAGACACATATCAGATGGTGATACCATGACTGACTACGAACTTCCCCCGCTTCCCTACGAGTACGACGCACTCGAACCGCACATCAGCGAGCAAGTGCTCACGTGGCATCACGACACCCACCACCAGGGCTACGTGAACGGCTGGAACAGCGCCGAAGAAACGCTCGAAGCAAACCGCGAGGACGGCGACTTCTCCAGCTCCGCGGCCGCCATCCGCAACGTCACCCACAACGGCAGTGGACACATCCTCCACTCCATCTTCTGGGAGAACATGAGCGAGGACGGCGGCGGCGAACCCGCCGGCGCGCTCGCCGGTCGCATCGAGGAGGACTTCGGCTCCTACGAGGCGTGGAAGGGCGAGTTCGAAGCCGCGGCGTCCGCCGCCGGCGGCTGGGCACTCCTCGTCTACGACAGCCACTCCAACCAGCTGCGTAACCTGGTGGTGGACAAGCACGACCAGGGCGCGCTCTGGGGCGCGCATCCCATCCTCGCGCTCGACGTCTGGGAGCACTCCTACTACTACGATTATGGCCCCGACCGCGGCGACTTCATCCAGAACTTCTTCGACGTCGTCGACTGGGACGACGTCGCGGACAAGTACGAGGACGTCGTCGCGACGTTCGAATAAGTCGGGAAACCCGCCAGTTTTCTTTCGCGCGCTACGGAGGCCGGAGTTCGGCGAGCGGGTAGTCCGCGAGTTCGTCCGCCAGGAGTTCGGTAAGGTCTGCGAAGTCGTAGCCGCCCTCGCGGCGGTCGAAACTGCAGAGGACGCCGACGCGTTCGTCGCCTCGGGAGACGAACGTCCGGTACTGCTCGAACGTGTCGAACCCGCGGACGGTGTAGTAGAACTCCGCGTAGTGGAGGTTGTCGTACGTCTCGCGGGTGACGAATCCGTAGCGTTCGTTGTCGATGTAGCGTTCCGCGTCGGCGTCCGCCAATTCGTCCGCCACGTCCTCTCGAATGAACAGGGGTTCCTGGGTGTCCCCGTCGAACACCCAGAGGTCGCGGAGCGCGCCCCCGCCGAACGTCTCGACGACCGCGAACAGCGCTGTTTTCCCCGGCGTGGACTGTCGTGTGTCATCTAGGTTCATCGCAGGACACTGGGTGTTAGAGACTCACTCACATAACAGTTCGTCAGCGGTGCGTCTTGCACTCCGAGTCCGTGGGTTTTTGCCGCGTGCGAGCGCACCTCCGGGTATGCCTCGGCCGAAGTCCGACTTCGACACGTTCCATCCCTGCGACTTCTACGAACCGGACGAACTCCTCGACGACGACGAGATGTACACGGTGTACGAGATAGCGCGCCTCCTCCAGGGGCTCGACCCGGACGCCGCGCTCGACGAGGGAACGGAGGAAATCCTGCTCGACTGGGCGATTCCGTGGGTGATGCGGAACAGTGACACGCTCGTCATCGCGGAACCGGAGAGCGAGGACGAACCCGGCTACTACGGGCTGAAGGAGTAGCTCTAGGTGGTGACCATCCACCCGGGGTCGCGGCCGGTGCGCTCGATGAGGTCAGACCGGCACGCCGGACAGACGTCCGGCGTTCGCGTTTCGCTTCGGGGGACGTAGACCGCGCCGCCGCACTCGACGCACGCGTCCGCGACGACTGTCGTGCAGTCGGCGCAGACGTTGAAGTCGTCGACCGTGAGGTCGCGCAGGGGTTCGAGTTGCTTATCGAGGAGATACTCGTCGATGACCGCCTGACAGTTCTGGCACGGTTGCATAGCGATGCGTCCTACCGCATGCTACCGAGTGACATATGTCTGTCGCCCGTGCGAAACACTGCCGCCCTAGCGAGTCTTCGCGCCCTGGCGGGCGAGACGAACGTCCTCGACGGGGTTCCGGGTGACGCTCGGGCCGTGCCCGCAGTGCATCACGCCGAGACCATCTGCAAGCCGGGATTCGAGGCGTTCGATGGACTCGACGAGCGTCCGCCGGTCGCCTTCTTCGAGGTCGGTGCGGCCGAACCCGCCGTTCGCGAACACGAGGTCGCCCGCGAACAGCGCGCGCTCGTTGTAGAGACAGACGTGATCGTTCTTGTGCCCGGGCGTGTGCAGAACGGTGTACGACTCGTCCCCGATCCGCACCTCGCCCTCGTCGTCGAGTCCGCGGTCGACACCTGGCTGGCTCGCGTCGAACCCCCACGCGTCCACGCCGAACGCCGTTTTCACGTCGTCGAGGTTGCCGACGTGGTCTGGGTGGGTGTGCGTCAACACCACCGCGTCGAGGCCGTCCGTCCGCTCCTCGATGCGACTCACGACGTCGTAGTCCGCGCCAGCGTCCACGAGAACGGTGCGCTCGCCCCCGACGAGAAACGCGTTACTGGTGAACGTGTCGATGCCCGCGGAGAGGTTTTCGACCATACTGTCCCCTCGGAGATGCGCCCGGAAATACCCTTCAGACCGGCGCGCTCGCGAGCACGAGTTTGGAGAACTCGTCGCGGTTCTGAATCTGCCGTTCCTCCTCGGGACTGATGCGGATGGCTTCGTCCGTATCGAGGCTGACGGTGTGGTCGCCGAAGTCCACGTCCACGCCGCCCGTCACGACGTAGTAGATCTCCTCCTGGTCGTCGTCGAGGTGGGCGTGGCTCATCGTCTCCTCGCCGGCTTCGAGCGCGAGCACGGTGAACCCGAGGGACTCCGTGTCGAGTTCGTCCCGCAGCATCCACATCTCGCCCTGCACGTCGTCCGGAAGCACCGATTCGGCGTCGCTCACGTGTGCGTTCGTGTGCGGCATAGATGACGGTGCGGACGCCGGCCGGATAAACGTACTCGCCGCACCCACCCCAGGCTTTTCACGGCGGGGAGCCGTTCCGGCACGCATGAGTGACTCGCAAGCGCGCTTCGAGGTGTACGAGGACGACGCGGGCCAGTGGCGGTGGCGGCTCGTCCACCGGAACGGCAACATCCTCGCGGACTCCGGCGAGGGGTACGCGTCGAAACAAAAGGCCATACAGGGACTGGAGAGCGTGAAGGAGAACGCGCCGGGCGCGCCGGTCGAGGAGTAGTTACTCGACGCCGAGCGCGGTCGTGATGCGGTCGCGGTAGTCGACGAGCCACTCCGCGCGCTCCCGCGGCCGGTCTGCGGCGATATCGACGGTGGTCTCGACTGTTCCCGGTTGGCCGCCGAGCACGACGACGCGGTCTGCGAGGTAGGCGGCTTCCTCCACGTCGTGCGTGACGAGGACGACGGTGAGGTCGCTGTCCCGCCAGAGGTCGAGCAGGAAGTCCTGCTGTTCGTACTTCGTGAGCGCGTCGAGCGCGGAGAACGGCTCGTCGAGCAACATCACGGTCGGGTCGTACGCGAGACCGCGGGCGAGCGAGACGCGCTGCGCCATCCCACCGGAGAGTTCGCTCGGTCGGGCGTCCGCGAACCCCGCGAGGCCGACGCGGTCGAGGAGTACATCGACGCGCTCCCGTGCGGCCTCGTTGTCGGGGTCGACGCCGCGCGGGAGGCCGACGGCGACGTTCTCCCGCACCGTCTTCCACGGGAGCAGCCGCGGCTCCTGGAACACCATACCGACGCGGTCGCCGCCCTCGGTGCGCACGTCCGTTCCGTCCACGCTCGCCGCCCCCTGGAACTCGGGTTCGAGGCCGGCGAGCACGCGGAGGAGCGTGCTCTTCCCGCAGCCGGAGTGGCCGACGACGGAAACGAACTCGCTGGGGCCGACCGACACCGACACGTCGCGGAGCGCCACGGTGTCGCCGTACGACTTCGTCAGGTCGTCGACTGCCACCGCGGCGGGTTCGTCACCAGTCGACGACACGGTTCTCCACCTCCTTGACGGCGAGGTCGGTGAGGTTGCCGAACAGCGCGAACAGCACGATTGCGCCGACGATCAGATCCGGTCGCGAGAGCACGCGCCCGGTCTTCATCAGGAAGCCGAGGCCCTGGCTCGCGCCGATGAGTTCCGCGGCGACGACGAACATCCACGCGAGGCCGACGCCGCTCCGCACGCCCACGAAGAGGTTCGGGAGCGCCGCGGGGAAGACGACGGACGTGAGGGTCTCGTACCGGCTGAGGTCGTACACTTCCGCGACCTCTCGACGCGCGTCGTCCACCGCGTGCAGGCCGGTGGAGAGGTTGAGGTAGACGGGGAAGAACGCGCCGACGGCGATGAGGAGGACTTTCGCCACCTCGCCGATGCCGAACCAGAGCAGGAACAGCGGCACCCACGCGAGCGACGGGATGTTCTTCAGGCTCTGGAAGAGCGGGTCGAGGAGCGCGCTCGCGGTCCGCGAGATACCGGTGAGTGTGCCGAGGAGGACGGCGACGGTCATTCCGACCACGCACCCGAAGAAGACGCGCTGCACTGTGATGGAGGCGTGCGTCGCGAGTTCTCCCGACGCCGCGAGCGAGTACAGCGTCTCCAGCACGGAGAGCGGTTTCGGGAGCTGGTAGGGTGGGAACACGCCCGTGACGACCGCGACGTGCCAGCCGACCACGAGGAGCGCCGGGACGACGAGGCCGATGAGCCAGCGGGCGCGGTCGAGCGACACGCTCCCGAACGCGTACGTTCGCGTGCTCATTCGCTCACCACCGGTCTGGCTATCGACGGTTGCACGAGCTCGCCGATAGCCGTCTGGAGGTCGACGCTCGACTCGACGAAGCCCTTCTCGTGGAGGATGGGTGCGAGGTCGGAGAGCAGCGCCTGGTGTTGGTCGCCGGGGATGGGCGCGGAGAGGTCGGTGCGGTCGGTGAACACCTTCCGTGCGACCGGCTTCGACATCTCCGAGGCGTTCGCGAGGATGGACACGGTCTTCTCGGGGTGCTCGATGGCCCACGTCCGGCCGCGTTCGTACGCCCGCAGCACGCGTTGTACGTCCTCGGGGTGGTTCTGGACGAAGCCGTTGAGGAAGTTCAGGGTGCCGTTCGTGTTGAACGCGGGCTTCCGGAAGAACAGGTCGACGTCGTGTTCGAGCTGGAGTTCGGCCATGTGCGGGTCGAGGCCCGCCCACGCGTCCACCTCGCCCTGGAGGAGGGCGTCCTGGCCTTCGGGGTGCTGGAGGTTCACGATGTCCACGTCGGACTCGCTCACTCCTGCGGTGTCGAGCGCCTGCAGGAGGAAGAAGTGAGGATCCGTGCCGAGCGTCGCGGCGACGGATTTCCCCTCGAGGTCGGCGACCTCCGAGATATCGCTCTCCGACTTCGCCACGAGCGCCGTCCACTCGGGCCGCGAGTAGATGTAGCCCGTGCGGATGGGCACGCCGTTCGCGCGCGCCATCAACGCCGCGATACCGGCGGTGGACGCGGCCTGCGCCTCCCCACTCTGCGAGTACTGGTTCGCCTGATTGCTCCCGAGGCTCAACACCCACTCGACGCTCGCGTCACTGTCCGCGAACGCGGCCTCGACCCATCCCTTCTCCCGGAGCACGAGGCTCACGGGGTTGTAGTAGGCGTAGTCGAGGGTGACGGTGCGCGAGCCGCCGACGATTCCGCTTCCGATGCAGCCAGCCGTCAACGACGCGGCCGCCGCACCGGTCGCGCCGAGGAACGCTCGTCGATTCATCGTATCCCACCATCGGGCTAGCAGTGTCAAAACCCGAACTACCGCGTCAGCCGTTACGCCCGTCTCGTTCCCCGTCAATCCCCGTCTTCGACCGAGTGGGGCCGCGAGACCGCGGGAGGATGGCGTTTCCCGGTTCGCCAGCCACCCGCGACACCTGCAATACCTGCCGGGCGGCCGCGTGCGGGTGGTTCCGACGAACCCTTAGACATTTAGTTCGCCGGGGCCCAGTCTCCGGATATGACTCGGGACGCAGCCGTCTGCACACTCCTCGTCGTGACCGTCCTGCTCGCGGGCGTGGCACCCGCGAGCGGGCTCGGCGACGCGAGCAGCGTCGGGACGGCTGACGCCCCCTCCTTTTCGAGCGTCCACTTCATCATCACTGTCCACGAGGACGGGTCTGCGGAGTGGACGTTCCAGTACCGGACGCCGCTCGAAAACGACTCCCAGCGCGCGGACTTCCGCGAGTTCGCCGCGCGGTTCGAGAACGAGACGCTCGCGCTCTACGAGGACTTCCGAGACCGGGCGCGAGCGCTCGTTGCCGACGGGGAGAACGTCTCCAGTCGGTCGATGAACGCCACGGACTTCTCGCGGTCGGCGTACATCACCGGTCTGAGTAACAACCTCGGCGTGGTCGAGATGTCGTTCACGTGGACGAACTTCGCGCGCGTGGCGGGCGACCGAGTGCGCGTCGGAGCCCTCTTCGAGGGCGGCCTGTACGTCGGGGCGGATCAACGGCTGGTCATCGAAGCCGGTGACGGCTTGCGGTTCGCGTCCGTCAGGCCGCACCCGGACTCGATGTCCGGGCAAACGGTCGCGGCGAGCGATTCCGTGACGTGGTTCGGGCCGATCGAGTTCGCGGACGAACGCCCACAAGCCACGCTCACCACCGCTCCGCTCACCACGACAACGGCAACGACTCCGACCACTGCCGGGACGCCGACATCCGGCGCTGCCCCCGCCGGCCCCCCGTGGCTAGTGTCCGTCCTGCTTGCCGTCGTCCTCGTGCTCGCCGCCGTCGTCGGCGCCGTCTGGTGGCGGTACCGCCGCGAAGAAGTCGCGGACGCGGGCGGGGCGGGTGGCGCAACGACCGAACCGGCGGTGCCGGACGAGGAGCTACTCTCGGACGAAGACCGCGTGCGCGGCCTGCTGGAAGACCACGGCGGACGGATGCGGCAAGTCCAGATCGTCGAGGAGACGGACTGGTCGAAATCCAAGGTGAGCATGCTGCTCTCCGAGATGGAGGACGCGGACGAGATCAGCCGTCTCCGCATCGGCCGGGAGAACGTCGTCAGCCTCCCCGGTCACGAACCCGGTTCCGAACGCGAGGAGTGACCGCGCGCCCGCCACGAAGGATTGTCCTCCGGTGGACGCGTGTGGAGCAGCCGCCGCTCTCGCGGCGCAACTGTGGAGCGGTTGCACGACTCCGGGCGAGCGCTCTCCCGCGACCTGAAGCCTCCATCACCGTTCTGAAGGGAAACAGCGAACTCGTGCGAGCGGGTGGCGAGACGCGGCCGGACGACGCGGGCCGTCCCCCGGGTCGGCTGGACGCGCTTCTCCGTGAGCGTTCGTCCGGCGGGCGCTTCGAAGTCGCGGGCGTCGAGTCGCCCGACGAGTGAGTTACGCCCCTCTGATGAGGCTCGTAACGCCGAGTGACTCCGCGACGACCCACGCGACGAACAGCACGTAGCTCGCGAGCAGCGTCGCCGCCTCGGCGGTGGTGAGGGAGAGGCCGGTGCGGAGCGCGGTGAACAGAAGGAGAGTGGCGAGCGTGAGCACAGCGAACATCGGCACCGCGACCGCGAAGTTCACGGTGACCGCGCCGACGATGAGCACGCCGACGGGGACGGCGACGAGGAGGTCGAACGTGTTCGACCCGAAGACGTTCCCAAGACTCGTCGCGCCGTTCCCGTCCCGGGCAGACTGCACGCTCACGAGCGTGTCGGGAAGGCTCGTTGCCGCCGCGACGACCGTCACGCCGAGCAGGAACTCGGGGACGCCGAACGTGGTTCCGAGGGATTCGACGGAGTGAACGAGCTGTTCGACCGCGACGAGGATGACGAGCAACCCAACGGCGAGTGTCGTCCACGCGCGCCGCGCAGAGACGCTCGGGTTTCCGGGCGTGCCTGCGTCGCTCACGTCCTGCCACTGAATGAAGAGGTAGAGGCCGTAGAGGAGGAGCGGAATCATCGCGAGCGGCCGCGTCAGGTCGCCGTCGAGCGTCGGTCCCGCGACCGGCGCGTAGATGACCGCGAGCGCGAGCGTCACGATGAGCGCGGACACCGCGAGCATGTAGAACTGGGCTTCCTTGTAGACGATGGTGCGACTCGCGGACAGGTCGTCGTCCGACGCTAGCCCCGAGAGCGCGGGAATGACGAGGACGTTGAAGATGGCGGACCCGACCACCGCGCCGATACCGATGTCGAACGCACCCGCGAGCGCCGCGAACACGACGCTCGCCAACTCGGGGAAGCTCGAACCGACCGCGACCACCACCGACCCCTGCACGACCGCCGGAAGGCCGTAGTACGCCGCGAGGTTCTCCGCGGACGCCTCCAGCCAGCCGCTTCCCACCCAGACGAGCGCCGTCGCGACCACCAGAACGAGCACGTTTACCGCCGGTGAGGACGGCACTAGACCCCAGAGGACCATTATCCACCCCCTCTCACGTCCACGGGAATCAAGCCACCGAAACTACTCGCGGCCGCCGTGTCGAATGGCAGGGAACCACAGACCGCTTCCAAAAAGTGAGGTTTAAATATGGCCGGTGCCTCGGATCAACTGAAGCGGGGATCCCCCGTGACGAACGCACCAGTGCTCTGTTGGTGTAGTCCGGCCAATCATCTTGCCCTCTCACGGCAAGGACCAGGGTTCAAATCCCTGACGGAGCACTTTCACCCCGCTCCTTTCCTGCGATTTCACTACTCGTGACGTGGAAAATTAATCCATGTCCAACGGCAAGCACGTCTCCGATCCGCGAATCGCCCCCGCGCCATCTGGCGATTTCACGAGAACTACCGTTGCCATTTCGGCAAGCGGAAACACCGACCTGATTCCGACGCCTTCGGGCGAATTCACGAACTTCAATGCCCCCAGCGGCAAGCAACGGGGTGTGGAGGACGACCGATGAGCGACCTCGACGACATCTCGGTCGTCACTGAACCGTCCGCCGAGTACCTCAACAAACGACAGCGCGTTGACTATCGTAACCAGCGCGAGGACTGCCTCGAGTGGCTCCTCCACTTCGGGAAGAACCCCGACAAAGCCGAGGGCTACGCGTTCACGACGGTCAAGTGTCGTTCCCACCGCATGGACCAGTTCTACCGGTGGGTCTGGGAGCAAGAAAACGGGTACACCGGCACGCCCACCCGGGACCACGCAGACGCGTATATGCGCCACCTCGCCAAGCAGGACAAGTCCAACGCGCACAAGTCCAACTCCCGGAAGGCAGTGATGATGCTGTTCAAGTGGCGCCACCACGAGCACGGAACGGACCCCTGGGATCCCGAGTTACAGTTCTCCACGAACGGCGGCACGACCAACCCTCGGGACTACCTGACGCTCGAAGAGCGCTCCGCCATCCGCGAGGCCGCGCTCGAGTACGGGAGTCTCCCCGGCTACACGGTCGTCAGTGGCGCCGAACGCGACAAGTGGCTGGCGTACCTCGCCCAGCGCCTCGAGAAACCCAAGGAAGACATCACCAGAGAAGACTGGGAACAGGCCAACGGCTGGGAAATCCCGAGCCTCGTCTGGGCGAGCCTCGACGCCGGCCTCCGCCCCATCGAGGTGCAACGCGCAACCACGAACTGGGTCGATATCGACAACGCCGTTCTCCGGATTCCGAAAGAGGAGTCCTCGAAGAACACCGACAACTGGATCGTCGGCCTCCAGGACCGGACTGCGGACGTCCTCGACCGGTGGCTCGACCACCGCGACGTCTGTGACCGCTACGAGGACACGGACAAGCTCTGGCTGACCCAACGCGGCAACGAACACACCTCGCACTCGCTCAAGTACCTCGTGAACAAGCTCTGTGAGATCGCGGGCATCGACACCGGCGACCGAAGTATGACCTGGTACTCGATCCGCCACTCCACCGGCACGTACATGACCCGCGAAGAGGACCTCGCCGCCGCACAGGCGCAGCTCCGTCACAAGAGCCCCGAGACGACGATGAAGTACGACCAGACGCCCGTCGAAGACCGCCGAAACGCGCTGAACCGAATGGAGTAGCCTGCCTCCCAGCGCCTTCACTCCGCGATCGACCCTGTGTCGCCGTTCAACTCTCTAACCAACTCCAACAGCACGCTCACGTTCCCACTCAGGATCTGGCCAACCTCACTCTCACTGAGTTCGCCGCTAGCGCGTGCCGCTCCGAGTTCTCGAACGCCACTCACCGACGTCCGCTGCACCTCGCGGACGATCTCGGAGTAGTGATCGTCCGTCGTGTCGAGATCCCTGTGCCGGAGAACGTCACCCGCCATTTCGAGGCTGTCGTACTCCTTGAGGTACGTTCCTGCCGTCCGCCGGACGCTGTACCACGTGATATTGCGGCCGTCCCTATCGATCCCGGCCTCGTCGCATAGCTTCTCCAGGAGGGCGTTCAGTGTTTTCGAGGTGTACCGATTCCCGCGCTCGTTCAACCAGAGGGCGTCAGTGTCGTCGTACTTCTCGTACTGTTCGCGCTCGTCCAGCCACGTCGCCAACTGTTCCTGCGTCGGCGGCGACAACGAGAGCTCGGTCGATTCGCGCTGCTTGGACGCTTTCTCCTCCGGAATATCCAGGACGCCCCGTTCGAGGTCGAGCCAATCGACGGTGGCCCGATGAATTTCGATCGGCGGGAGGGCCAGGTCCTGGGCCGTCATCACGAGCGACGGGATCTTGGCGCCGTTCTCTTCGTGCTCCCAGTCCTCGGGACTCACCCGTGATTTCGGCTTGTGGAATCGCTGAGCCAAGCGAGCATTGATCTCGTCTCGCTGCTCAGGTGTGGCCTCCTCGTAGTCCGGGAGCTCGTTGAGACGTTTCGCCGCCTCCGTTAAGCGGCCGAACTCCTCGAGGTCGAAAATGTCCGAGCTGTCATACGAGGACTGGCCGAACGTCTCCTGCGGCTCCCACTCCGCCCATTCGTCAGCGTCGAACTCCCGTGCCTTCCAAACGGCGTACTTCTGAAGCGTATTTACGAACTTCCGTTTGCTATTCCCGCCGTACGGCTCGCCGCCCTGCGTTCGAAACTCGTCGTTCTCCAATAGATCGACGAACGCAGATGCCTGGGCAGGGGTAACCAGAGCGGAATCAAGTTCTAACTCCTGCCAGAGCGCACGATGAATCTGATCCAGCCGCCACACGTAGTTCGCAGCGACGCTGTCCGACAGACCGTTCCCAGCCTCCGGGTTTTTCCCCTCCTCCTGCATCCACTCGTAGAACAGCTGCCAATCAGCTGCGATGACGACCCAGAGGTCGTTCTCCAGCACGTTTTTCGTTTTCCGGCTGACCGGGTCCGTTGGGTCAAACGCCATATTCCACACCTCCATTGCTGTCTACCGGACGTGTGGCGTGGGTGCCGAAGCTTACTGTGATCATCAGCGCCAGTGTATCGATGGCACAGGGATAAGGGTTAGGTCAAGGGGGTGAACCCACTGGGGGAGAGCTTTTCCGAACCTCTGAACCGAGCGATATCTGTCGAATTCCATTTCCCTGTAACGGTTGGAATCCCACCTACTGAGTTCGTGAAATGAAAGACCGGATGGGACCAATCAATCCGGTCGTATGGCCCCGCTGCATACCAAGAAACGCCCCGAGACAAAGTACAGCGTATGTGGATCAGTCTGAGGCAAATCCAAAACCACATATAAAAGATGAGGGAAGACCGACTTTGCACTCGAAGCGAGACTGAAATAGCGCCTCAAACGTGTCCAGAGCGAACTCGAGGAACTGCGAGCATTGAGTCTGTCGATGTAGACGTTTCCAAGTCGTTCGAAGGGTGTGGGCTTGCACATGACTTTTGCAGGTCAACTCTTTTTACACGGGGTTTCAATCAATATTCCATGAGCGAGGACTTTGAGACGGAACTCGCTGCCAAGTTAGAGAGTCGGTTCTCAAACGACCAGGATGTAATCTCCGACGTAATTGAGCAAGTACAAGAGGCACGTCGCCACGAATACACCGACCATCTGGACTTGCACAACGCCGACAGTGTCGTCTCAGGGATTGAGAACTGGTCACAAGATCAAGGGCTAGCTGCTGGGTGGAATCGGTGGATTGGGGTAGGCGTTCCGGATACAGATACAACGCATCTCACAGTATAACATATCCACGACGCAACCTTCGGCAGCTGAACGGCTCTTCTACATTTCGCACGCAAATACTGCCAAGTGATGGTACGATCTGTTCAGTGACGAAGAGCTGCACTCGCAGGAGAGGCTTGAATCCCAATCAACTATTTGATGAGTTCTTGAAGTCGTACAATTACGTTTTGACGCGTGTCACAACCGAACCAACTCACGGAGCATGCCAATCCGCCATACGGAACAGTCACTCCCTAGTTTCCTGGTTTTTCCCCGCCGGTAATCTCACCAAAATCAGCCCCCCGTTGGAGATGTTTGAGTTTCGGGTGGCTCACAACTCACTCGATTTCGATGGTACGAGAGTTGATAATTGAGCACGACGATGAGCGTGTCTTCGCTCTTCGTGTTTGTTCACGAGGTGTCGATATAGATCAATAACCCATCGTGATCGTATCCTTCCGTTTGGAGTGGTCGGAGTCGTGATGGAAGCTCTTCCAGTTCGTTCGTGAGGTCGATCGCACGGCGGTCTGGTTTGACACCAAGGAGTTTCCAATCACCCCCGTAGAGGGGGTCCTGATCCGCATCATTTTCGAGGCGGACCTTTCGATACACACTGAGCTGATTGCGCGTTAGATGAATCTTGAATCCGGTTTCATCCTCCGGGAGACTCTTCACTTCGTAACGCACCGGTTCGAAGCCAGACGCTGTTTCTTTGAGCCCAATCAAATCATATCCAGCGCCATCCCAGGTTCGAGAAATATGGAGGCCGCGTTCAAGAACCTCGCTGTCCCGAGTCTCTTCCCACTCACGGAGGGCTGTCTGAAGTGTCTCAACGCTTTTCCCGGAACCCGGAATCGCAGAAACGAGTGCATCGGAGACCGTCGCAAAGTCGCCGTTCTCAGCCGCCTGATCGAGATACCTCGCGGTTCTCTCGGTAATCCACGATAGAGCGGCCTGCTCGGCTTCATCGCCAACTGCCTTGGTTTGCTCCCATTCAGCTTCCAAATCTTCCAACTCAACGATGCCGCTCCCTGTTTCATTCGGGCTTGACTGTTCTACCTCGGGCCTCGCCAACCCGACCTCATCGGACGTAACGACCTCTTCGACGGGGTCATACCGCGGAGAGAACTCCCGCAACTTTGTCTCAAGCTCATCTGCGTCCGGGATTTCAGCGCTTGGGATGGACGCCCCAAACGGGTCGCGGCGGAGCCATTCTATCACGGCTACTTTGGGGTCGAAGACGACCCGTTGACACGCCGTTTCGCGGACATACTTGTCAAGGTGATTCGCTATCTCGGATTCAGAGATGGCAAGCCCTGTGTGTGCCTCGATGAGGTGCTGGAGATAGGCACATAGTCGATTCTCCCATGACGAATACCAACCCTCCCAGTCCGCTCGATGATGTTCGACACACGAGAAGTGAGGGCGGAACGGTTCTTGCTCGTCTGTGAGTTCCAGCCCACGAAGCGTTTCTTCGACATCCTGGTGCGTTACGTCTCCCGGAGCGCTACTCATAGCGATGTCTTCAGGACCAATATGTGAGAGTCGCGTCCACGAGTCGCGCAGTTCCAGGCCGAGTGCTCCAAGCGCCTCCCGAATTCGGTCCCGTAACGCTGCATATTCGTCGTCGTCAAGCTGTCGAAGATGACGGTCATACGCCTCGACAAGTGACATCGCATCGTGCTTCTCAAGAATCCGTTCCACGCGGTCAGTCCCGCCTGACTCAAACGCGCCAAGAACATGAGCAAATGACGATCCAACCCCTCCGCGATTCTCCTCAAGCAGGAGTTCGACTAGAGGCTCTCCGAATTCGTCGAGCGGTGGCGGTCCTTCTTGCCCTTCCGGAGTGTCGAAGATTATCGTCGGTGGGGTATCCTGAAGGAACAGTGCGTGGTTGTAATCGCCTTTGAATTGCGGATCCGAACGTCGTGTCTCGTCACCTAACATAGCCTCAAACTCAACCCAAGCATCATCGACATGCCTGATGACACGACTCCGCCAACGGTTCGCAGCCTCCGCTGGATCCACATCGACTTGCGTCGTGGTTTCTGCTAACGCGAGCAGATGTGGAACAACTTCCTCGATTTTCGCGTCGAGTGTCTCGACGGCAATCCCATCCTGACTGCCCTGGTGAATAGGATGGACGTGACGCGTAATCTCGAACGCGAGGTCGTTGAGTGGGGCATACCCCGTGAGAGTATCCCGCCCGATAATAGCCGTGACAAGGGGAACATCGGGGAAGAACCGACGCATGCGTTCCCGCTCGACAGTATCAGTGGGGATCCAGACACCGTCACTGTCGGTCCACTTGAGAGGCCTATCAGAGAGTGCTCGCTTGTCTGGAACTCCTTGATAGACGAGGAGAGGGATATCTAGTTCTTCCTCTTCGGATTCGTGCTCGCGCGCGATCGTGTTGAGCAATCGATCAACAAGCTGCCGGAGTGCCTGCCGTGCCCTCGGCGTTTCCTCGATGACAGAGAGCATCGGGGCAGTCAATTCGTGCAGTTGTTCAAGCAATCTGAAAGCCGGCTCAGCATTATTCTTGCTCAAACTATCCATATCGGTGCCCGGGACGGCACCGAGGGCCGTCAGCAACTCTGACTCGATCGGCGCTTCTTTTGAGAGACTCCACAGCACGGGCGGGAGTTGTCGCTGCTGTCCCGATACTAACGTCACCTTTGCGGGCGGAATCTGTGTCGGTGGGTCCTCTATAATTACGGGCGGTTCAGCAACCACATCGCCTTCCGAGTCGGTTCCCCCAACTGGGAACCAGGCATTGTCCCGTAGTTGCGGAATTAACTCCAGTGGACGACGGCCACCGCCTTCGGACGTCTCCATTTCTAGGCGTTCCGCTGTGATGAGTTCCTCCAACCACTCCCACGCGGCGTCGAGTGACTGTACCCACGCGGTTGGTTCCTCGTCATCGTCCTGTCGCGGTTCCTCTCCGAACTGAAGAGGGCTCCACTGTGAGCCAGCCGTACTCAACGCCGGCGGCGTCTCCGTCACAATCCCATTGTCGCCCCCTTCGACCAGAGTTAACGGGACCCCGTCTTCCGGTGGAGCCGGCGTTACGCCGAGAAACAGCAGAAAGTCATCGAGATCAACGTCAGCCGGCGGTGACGGTAATCGATTCGTCGCCACACGATCCAGCGTCAACTGCCGGGCGGGTTCCCACTTGCCAGCTGTCGTGGGGAGAAATAGCGTAGCAATAGACCGACCGGCTGTCCGTGCATTCTCACTATATACGTGATTCCGCAACGCGCGCCATCCTGGACCGTACTCATCAGACTCTGCGGGTGAAACAGTCCCTCCTTGAGAGTCCAGCGCGTACAAATTCATAGCAAACTGAATCAAGTCAGACTGCAATTCAGCCGCCTCTTCAGTATCCTCAGCGAGAGGTGAGTATGTCCACGTGTCGAGGTCGTGGGGAAGCTGCCGGAGTTCACGAAGTACTTCCCAGCGATTGAATTGGCTCGCGCCGAGCGGCTGCGGTGACTCCTCGCTTCTGAATCCGGGCGGGAAATCAAATGAGGTCACCGCGCGATTCGCTTCCCGAAGCGCACGTGGCAACTCGAGATCCGTCTCCTCAGAGCGCCGTAGAAATAGCCGACGGGTGTGGCGTTCTCCACGCCCGACCGTCGCATCAGCCTCGGAGCGCTCCGGTAACGGGACTGCCGGCACGTCCTCATCAGGCGGCAGTTCTTTCTGCGCGGTGACAGGAGCGACGCGTCCTCGGTGATCACGGAGTGCATCACCCATCGCGGCCGCTGTTGTCCGCCATGTCTTCGTACTGCTAGAGTACTTACAGGCACGGTCGATCCAACCCTTGGACGCCGTCCAAAAATCGCGGTACGTCTGAACTGGCCACTGTTCCCTAGCGTCGAAGAATGCCGTTGCCAACACTGACCACTGTTGATACCGTTCGACATCTTGTGAGTTGTCACTCAGGAACAACAACGACTCAAGATGGTCAACAATTATCTCACCTGCCTCGGACTGGCTGGTAGCTGGATCCAAGAACTGCCACAGATCGGGCCGGGGCGACGTCGGCGACTCCTCCCCTGAAGCTGTCTGCACCGCTGTGGGTTCAATCCAATCCCATTCGATCACGTCACTCGATACTCCCACGTCTGCGAGAACCTTGTTTAGGTGAATTTCGGCAGCCACCTCAAGCAAGGCTTCATTGTACGCCCCGATCGTCTCATCATCAAGTCGCAGGCTCGTACGATCCGTTCGAAGTTGGAAATCACCCTGCACATCAATGCCGAACGGACTGCTGATCAGTGTTGGTAGATATCCGTAAACCCGCGATTGTGACGAACCAGAGGACTCCCCCGCATCAAGGGATGGGTCCGTTGGCCACGCGACGGCAGCACCGGGTGCTGATAATTCGTGTTCCGCCTCTTTGGCGAGTGCTACCAGCGGCTCCGAGTCTGTTTTCCAGTGGCTGATCGACAGCGAGTCTTGTCCGGCCTCGGTGTCGTGTTCTGGCCAGGTTCCTTTGGTGAACGACTGCCACGGCGTCTCAAACTGCACGGACAGGTTCTGTCGATCCTCGAATAACCCGACGAAATTCAAGTGCCCTTGCTGGATCGCCTCAACCGACTCTCGGAGTTCGTCTATCCGTGGTTCTAAAATCGGAACGACGACGACCGTATTCAAGCCGTGGAGATCCGCAGGGGTTGGCGGCTGCTCAGCATCAAGCGGCAGCGGAAAGTGGAAGCTCGGGCGGCGGTCCTCCTCACCAACCTGAACATCAATGTTGCCCAAGTATGTTTGATGCCCAGCCCGGACTTCTGGGACCTCCAATCTGGTTGTCCAAGTAGCGCGGTCAAGCGGAGAGTGCATCTCGAGTCCCCACCATCCCGATCGATGGGCGAACTGGCTCCAGACGCGGACGAAGTCACCGAGCCAGAACACTGACCGGAACCCGATTCCCTTGTTCCCGACGCTCTCCTCCGGCAGCTTATTCGACGTGTGCAGTGAACACAGCGCGTTGAAATCCGGGCGGCGGTCGTCACTCGTTTCAGGAGGGTTTCCGTAATCGTACTCTGGATTGACGCGAATTGGCGTCCCGTCATTCCCGACAACGAGCGCATAGTCCGTCGCTTCCCATGCAACCTCCCTGATTTCCACGGTCACCTTCGAATCTGCGCGATCCAAGGCATTCTGTAAGAGTTCGAAGAGTACTCGACCCGAATACTGGCGCCGAATAGACTCCTCGTTCTGTAGTTGTTGATATGAGACCTCCCCGCTCGTATCTTCGTAATTCGAGAAGTGGCGCCGAAACACCGACGCAACATCATCCGAATCCGGTACGAACCCCGCCGAATCCGAATACTCAGAGAGATTCATTCATCCTCCAAAAGAACTCTTTGACCAACCTCGCACTGCGCATACCCACGAGTGTCACCGCCAAGCATTGAGTGTTTTTCCCTCACAACAACCGACCCAAGCGAGGTGATTTCACGTCGACGAAAGATACGAGTCGATTGCTACCGTCTGCACCCAGCTTCAGATTCCGCACCATGCGAAATCTCTAAAGCGCTCTCTCAGGACAATCACTACAATGACCCCGGGGAAGGATCTCGACTCTGAATGGACTGTTGAATGGGCTACGCCCACCCCAAAGGAGGACGACTATCTCGATACGCTAACGCTAACTCGTGAACAAGCGAGGGAATACGGCGACGAGCTTGTGATGTCACTACGAGTGGACGAAGGGTGGCTGCACGATCAAGGACTCGACCCCGACGAACCGTTTGCTTGGAAGATCGACAGCGGAGATGTAGTGACGAAACCGATCACCCGGCAAACGTTCGAAGGAGTTGCGGAAAGCAATCGTGACGACGCGAGTTATGCTCGCCACGTCTTGGAGTCCCGCGCCAAACGACGAATTCGAAAGTAACAATAGCAAACTGAGCATCAGCCGATCCCTACCTCGAATAGTCTGGTCACACAGCCATTCTCTTCTTACAGGTACACTCGATTTTTCTGAGCGCTATAGATCTGCCGACCGGTATTTAAACCGCAAACAGAGATGAGAAATCGGACTATTATGCCTCAGAATCATACTTAGAAATCGTTGTCTGCCGCGAGATATACTCATCTTGATCAACCACCTCGCTGACTAAGTCCGGGAGGTCACCAATTTCGAGGATGTCGTCGAAGTATTGCCTCCCAAGTTCTCGAATATGCCTCCGGTTCCGCTTAGCGCTAAGGTAATTTTTCTCATCCACTTCTGGCGTTTTCGTTCCCGCTTCCTCCGACACGAATTTGATTTGCTCTCGGTTCTCCTGAAGCGCCTCCTTGTACAGATTCTTCCAGAGCTGTCGGAAATTCTGGATCGTCGGGAAACTGCCATCATCAACACGTACACCGGCCTCTTTCGATAGCTCCTCAATCCAGTTATTCAGCGTTGATGGGGTTCGACAGCCACTGTCTGATTGCGGACTCGGCACCAGCTTCCCGTTCCCACCTATTGCCTCAATATAATCGACGTATGCCTCGAGGAAACTAGCACCCATCATAATCGGAATCTTCTGAGGACCCTCATCTAGCCGTAGATTTTTCCGCTCGACGAAATGAACATACGGATCATCCCCAAACTCTAACTGCTCAGTCACGTCAATTCGTTCAATCTCGTTAGACCGAGGGCCAACCGCCATCATAAATATGAGCAGTACCTTCATCCAAAGCCGCCATTGCTTCAGGTCGTAGCCGCGAACCGGGCACTCCTCAAGTGCGTCCAACGTGTGCCATAGATCCCTGATTTGTGCTTCAGTAACGGGGGATGGATCGCCTCGGCTCCGGCGAAATTGAAACTCGTCCAAAGCTTCTTCGACCGGATTAATATTGATTCGGTACTGGTTTTTCACGATGCGATAGTATCCAGAGAAATATTTTGTGTAGTTCTGCATCGTGCCGTCTGCCGACTGCTCATCCAGATATTGGATGATTATCTTCGCAGACTGAATATTTGTTGTTCGTTCTTCTTCGGACTCGTAATGTCCAATCTCCAAAATCTCGATATCTAGATCCTCATTATGAATTGCTTCATAGACTCTGTTGATTGTCGTCTTAACCGAGTCAATGGTCGAATCTGCGAATCCCAGATTGTTTTCTAAACTCTGTATATAATACTCGAGTGACTGTACGGTTTGGTCGTCATCGGTTGGCCACTTCCCATTGGACCGAGCTCCGAATCCCTGATCGCGGAGGAATTCGTGGAGAGTTTGCCCGTAGATCTCTTGGCACTTGTTGTTGAGCCCCTCAGCTGAATACCGTGTGTTAGCGGTAATGTACTCCCACGCGGGGAGATGATCACGGGGGAGCCCGTCATGGCGAAGTTGCTCCCGGAGAATCACAGGGAGCTGTTCTTCGAGTGTCTTCTTATCAATGCGATTTCGACTCATTGATCGCTGGTTACTCGTTTTCGGCTTGTTCTAGCGCTTCCAGGATTTGGGCGGCATCATAGGCGAACGGCAGATCACTCTCTGCAATCGCCTCCAAATCCTCCTGTAGCTCTTCCGCAGCTTCAAGCGCGGACTCGTGAGGGTCCGAAGGCGTGTCTGTGCTCATAGGACCCTCCGTTCTGTCTGCATCATTCGGGGCGCGTTCAATTCCATAGTTGTTCTAATTTTGAGTAACTGTGACTTTGACTTCCTACAATTTATAATTAGTGGTGCCCTACAAGGAACCAGCATGACGGATAATGACGCAGACGAGGCAGACACGACCGACTCAGACACCAACCCTTACCCGGATCAGGACTTCGGGCCAGTCCGCACGATCGGCGAAGAGCAGCGAGCGTTTCTGAAGAAAAAAGGTGCCGTAGAAATTCTCGCTTTACTCGCGGATGGTCCCAAACGGTTTTCCGAAATCGACGATTCTCTGGTCATCAGTCACGGAACTGTTTCTAGCCGATTAACCGAAGGAGCGAGGTTAGGGCTCCTAAGCGAAGAGATACACTATCCAGATGAAGGTGGCAAAATAAAACTCTACGAGCTCACTTCCATAGGGCGCACATTTGCTGAAATCGCTACGGACCACGACATCGACGAAACCACTGAACAAAGAAAGAAAGCAAAGGAGCGACACGAAGCTGCTCTCTCGGAATTCCAGGAAGAAATCGAGGAACGAACCTCTGAAAACGACGAGTCCGAGTAGATATCTCCCGTTCAGCAATGCTCGCCCAATCGACGCTCCCGTGTGCTGAGTCAACTTTGGAATCTTCTTGTAGACTCCAAAGTTCAAAGGGGAACAACCGTCTATCGTTTATAAAGGCGGTGCGCCAGGATGAGTGAATACGCAAATTCCCAAGTTCGTGCGAAAGTGTGGGTGACGCCCGACCAAGTCGAGTCTCTCCGCTCAGCGTGTTACGCGATGGGAGCCGACTACTTGCAGCAACGCAACGAGGCCATCGTTGCGACGATGTACGATACTGGGCTTCGCGTCGGCGAGCTCGCCCAACTCGATGTGGAACTTCTTCGAAACACCAACTCAGAACTCTACCTCCCGACGGAGATCCAGAAGGACTACCCAAACGAGAACTCGCCACCACCCGTCACACTCGAGCTTGCGGAAGACACCGCACGGCTGCTGTCGGCCTACCTCACCAACCGCTGGAAAGACACGCCCGCACTCTTCCCCGCTCGCTCCTCAGACCGCATCTCCGAGCAGGGCATTCGGATCATGCTCCACAAAATCGCGGACGAAGCAGGCATTCGCCCCTACAAGATCGATGGGAGCAGAGGCACATCCGACGACGTCACGCCGCACGCGCTCCGTCACGGGGTCGCTTATCGGATGATGAACACCGAAGACGGGAACACGCTCTACGATGTCCGCAATCGACTTCGTCACCGGAGTATCCAAACCACCGAACGAATCTACGACCACATGCTGAAGGTGTAACCGCAGAGGATCGAACCACACCTGCCAGTGCGGAAACGAGCTGCGCGTTTCTACAATCATCTGAAGCAGAAATAATTCAGCGTACAATAGACATATGTCGCTTCAGGTGTTACCCCACGGTAAGAGGGCCTCACGAATGGACATCACTGACATCCCAGACGACGCGTACGCTGGCGACGAATCACCGCCAGACATCGACGAACTGGAGTCACCCGAATCACTGCTCAAGGGCGGACCGATCCGCGAGCGACTCCTCGACATCGTCACCGGGCTGCGTACCCCCACCAAGGTATCCACTATCGCTGACCTCGCTGACTGCGATACCGAGACGGCCCGCGACTACCTGGAGTGGTTCAACGAGATGGGACTGGTCCACCGCCACGACGGCCGCCCAGTCCGATACGAGCGCAACGACGCGTACTTCCAGTGGCGACGCATCGACCGCATCCGCGAGAACTACTCCGAACAAGAAATCGTCGAGGCACTTTCGGACACCATCGACCAGATCGACGACTACAGAGACCAATTCGACGCAGACGACCCCGACGACGTCTCCCTCGTCGAAGCCAGCCGGGACATGCCCACTGAAGACGCGTGGGAGGCCCTCTCCGAGTGGAAAACACTCGAACGCAGAGCGGCCCTCCTCGACGCCGCGCGGCGTGACCAGCCAGCCGCTGGGAGCACCCCTGGTCACATCGATGCCTGACAACCCGGACGACTCTCCCCGTACCGGCCCTATCGATGCTGAACTTCTCGACCGGATTGCCGTGCACCTCACTCGAAGCGCTCGCTTCGACGAAGTCCACGCACGGCCGTCATATGCACCGAACGCTGTCGTCGCCGACTACGACCTTGGGTACTTCCCGGATGGGGTCACGCGTGCCTATCTTCGAATCCGGTGGTTCGAGACTGACGACTTCAGCATCCACTACTCCGAGCAATACCAGACGGAGAACTCGTGGGAGTGCCGCTGGGACCGCCACCCCAACGACCACAACACCCGAGAACACTTCCACCCGCCCCCAGACGCCCCCACACCAGGCGACGACGCCGACTATCCAGACGAGTGGCAAGACGTACTCGCCACCGTACTCACCCGCCTCGACGAACGCATCGAGGCATTCTGGACCGAGTAACGACCCGTGAAAACGAGGATTGGCTGCATCCGATTCAGGGAAACTGATTACTGCCGTCCGGGTGTACCGCCGCATCGATGCCCCAGATATTCGACTTCTACTGCACGAATCCGGACTGTGAGTTCGAAATGCCGTCCGGCTGGGGGTACTACATGTACGCGACTGCGGACGACGGCGAACGCGTCCACTGCCCGCATCCCGGAGAGATGGGGCGAGCGCGAGAAGTGATCGGCGAGGACGCATCCCAGGCGGAGATTGACCGCCGCACTGGGTTCAACACCTACTGCTTCTGTATCCACTGTGAAACGCAGGTGGATCTGGACTTGGATCGGGATGAGAAAGCGTGTCCGGAGTGCCGGTCAAACGCGGTCAAGACCATCGATGAACTCGTGGACGAGCAATGCCCCGTCTGCGAAGATGGCACATTCATCGCTGAAGATACGGGTGCGATTGCCTAGCCTCACGTGACCGTATAAATGAGACGCAGTATTCTATATGAAGTTTAAGTATCTGGCCGTCCGAACGGTTTTGTATGGAAAGCAGATCGAATACTGACGGAGGAAATGGGGCGACGATATCGGTCGATATCCCCGCACAGGACGCGGACATATTCAAAAGTCAGGCCGTCCACGACATTCTCTCCTTTTTAACTCGCTATCATACCGACGAGTTCTCCATCACCGAACTGACGGACACAGTAGACTACTCCCAACCGACCGTCACCAAGGCCGTCGATATCTTAGCCGCCAACGACCTCGTGACCGACCGGCGCGACGGGAACACGCGGCTGGTCCAAATCAACCCCGAACGGTTATCCCGGCCGGACGATCCGATCCTGCACATCCCGCAGGCCGAATTCCACACACCAGTCCGTACAGCCGTCGATGAATTAGTCGAACAACTCGACGACATCGTCGGGATTATGCTGTACGGGAGTGTCGCGCGTGGCGACGCTGACCGTCGGAGTGACATTGACCTGTGGGTCCTCGTCGAAGACGACCGGATGGCGAATCAGCGAACCGCGAACCGCGTTCGACAAGACCTCGAAGACCAAGAATTCGACACCGGCCGGTACGCATACGAAATCGACGTCGAATCACTGCCAGCAGTCCCGAGCTACACTGACGAGCTCCGTGACGTACTCGGCGATGGCCTCGTCGTCTACGACTCGGAGAAATTCGAGACCGTCCGAGAGATGGTCTTCCACGGTGATCTCGATGAGTAGCGCTCCGACCCACAAGCCATTGTGGACGCTCTCGCCGCAGCCATCGACGCCTTCAACGAAGAAGGATACGGTGTCCCAACGCGCGAAGACGCAATCAATTCCGACGCCGACTGGAAAACCCAGCTGACGAAAGCATGCCGGCTGCTGACGGCGGTCGATACACTCTCCGATCAAGGCTTCTACACCGCGACAATCGAACTGTGCTTCGGCGCGACCGAACGCTCCGTCGAAGCCTACGCCCTCGCCGAAGGCGGCGACGATCTTGAGGACTTTCACGACCACACCACCTGCTACGACCGCGCAACCGCCCTCGGTCTCCTCTTCGAGCCAACGACACGTGACCTCCGGCAACTGTACGACACCAACCGCACAGACAGTTACTACGGCGGCTGGCGTCCGACAGCACGCCAAGCGGAGACAATGCAGCAACTCGCTCGTAGCGTCCACGAGTACGTCACCGACCAGATCCGGGAAGGCGGTGTCTGCGTCTGTGACTCTCTGGATTGACGGGCCTCGGTTCACATCCAGCCGATTCCTGTGAGTAACATGAGGGAGGCCGGCAACGCCGAGCGCGATTATGGCGAGCCCCACATGTCACATCCTGAGCTACCTTACGAGTGTCGCGCAGACATTTATTGACTGACAGACGTAATGCCACGGTATCATGCAACACGCGTTTCGGGTCGGGCAACAATACCGCGACACCGGGAGTTACCGCAACCCGGACGACCAGTTCCTCCGATGGATCCGCGGCCCCCTCGACAGCGGCATCAAGAACACCGGTGGCATCCGTGATCTCAGTGCGGATCGGTCTGAAACCCCGCAGCTCTCGTGCTCGTCTCGAACGATAGCGGCATCTCCCAGCACGACGACCCGTGGGAGGACACCCTCGCTGTCAACGCCGGGTACATCAGCTACTGGGGCGACGCGAAAGCGGACAACCCCTACGACGAGTCTGCGCAGAATCAGAAGATCAAAGCCGCCTTCGACAACGCCGCGGCTGGTCGGCGCGAGAACGTCCCGCCGGTTCTCGTCTTCCGCAAACCCGAATCAGGCGTCGTCGAGTTCTGCGGCCTCTGCGTTCCCGATCACCTTGACGTGCGCGCGTACCGTGCTGAGGACGGGACGCAAGTCCCGAACTACCAGTTCCACTTCTCAATCCTCAACACCAACGCCGTCCCCGTCACGTGGTTGCACGAGCGCGCTCAGCAGAACGACGACAGCGCGGCACCCGACGTCTGGCAGCAGTGGGTCCAAGCCGGAGAGGTCGCCCAGTGGCCGACCGGGGAGCCCCTCAACCAGAGCGGTCGGGTGCGCCGGTATGAGACGTCCGAAGTCACTGTGAGCGACGCCTTCCGGGCAGACACGCTCGAACGCTACGGTCACGAGTGCGCCCTGACTGGCATTCGAGAAGATGCGTTGCTGGATCTCGCGCACGTCCTCCCCCGGAGTCAGCACCCTGACTTAGCCGAACACCCGGAGAACGTTCTCGTGTTGAACTCACTGCACCACCGCGCGTTCGACGCCGCGCTGTTCACCATCGACAGCGACTACCGCATCCGAACGAGTCCCTCATTCGATCCGGCTCATCCCTTCCTCCGCGAAACTATTCTCGACCGGCACGGCGACCAACTCTCGTTCCCACCGACTGTTGAGATTCGGCCATCGTTCCTCGAAGAACTCAACGCGGGTCTCTCATGGCTCTAATTCACTCTTCCAATAGGACGGCTGTTCTCGTGTCGGATGGCGTCTCGACCGGCGTTGATGCCTTCGTGGTCAATCTCGAGAAACTTCACTCAACGCCGGACCGACAGCTAACTCGAGTCATGCGCGTCTCAGTTCAGCCGTGAAATCGCCCAGGCTGCTCGTTCGCGCACTGTCTCGTCTAAGTCGTTCTCTTTCACGTCCTCAAGTTCCTCGATAGGCACGCTCACGTTCGCATTCCCGATCAGCGAGCACACGTTCGCCCGGACTTCCGGACTCGGATCCTGCAACGCAGCCGCTAACCGATCCTGCTGGGCTCGAATCGCCGCCGGATCTGCCTCCCCTGCTCGCTGAAGTGCGATCGACGCGTTCACACGCGCCTGAATATTGGTGTCGTCCAGCCGCGCAGCGATCCGATCAGCATACTCAATCACGACTGCTGGATGTTCCTGCGCAAGATCGCCGAGCAATCCGACCGCATTATTCCGAACGCGTTTCGCGTCAGCGTCCAGTACCGCCACCAGTTCCTCCACAATGGCTTCTGCGGCATCCGGATAGTTCGACGCGATCTTCCCGAGCGCCGCTAACGCATTCGTCTGCGTCGTCTCATCCTCACTTTGCATCGCCTCGATCAAAGCATCAATCGCCGGAAACACCTCCTCAGGATACGCTTCCGCGACGCAGGACAGTGCGTACACCGCGTAACTCTGCGTTGCCTCCGTCTCTGCCGTCGCCGCCGCTTCCAAGGCCGGGACGGCGTCGAGGACGTTGGCCGGGTCCGCCTCCGCGACCTCCATCAAGCAACGCGTCGCGGCAGCCTGGGACATCGAGTCCTGACTCGCATACGCCGCTAGGTCTCCCACGTACTCGTTCAGCACCGCTGGGTCGTCCGTCGCTGCCTCGTGGAGTACTTGGAGCGCCGCTCGGTCGAGCGCCGACGGCTCGTCAGCCAGTAACGCGACCGTCGCCTCAACAGCAACATCGCGGGCGTCGTCCCGGTGCTCTACTGTGGTCATTGCCAAGCGGAGCGCTTCACGGCGATCAACGGTTTCCGTGTCCGCGACCGCGTCAGACAGCATCGTCCGAAGTGTGTCCTCATCCACCGACCCGGGGTCGTCTTCGAGCTGTTTTCGAACCGCCGCGAACGCCGCCCCCGTGAGTGGATCCGCGAGACGCTCGTACGGAACCGGATGCAACGCCTCTAGTGGTCCGTCAACCGTCAATCGATATGTTCGGCGGGCTGGTCGCCTTGCTCATGAAACCCGAAATAACTGCCATCTGTCAGAATCGGTGTGATGGATACAACGCGCGAGTCGGTCACGAGAGCCTGGTGGCTAACGGAACCACCCGAATTGGTAGAAACACACCAAATCTTTACCGAACAGAGTAAGATATTCTTCAAGGTATGGTCGAAAAGCTCGGGCTGAAAGAGGTTGTGGCGATGGGTGTCGGCGGGATGGTTTCGGGCGGGATATTCGCTGCTCTTGGGGTTGCGATGCAGCAAGCCGGTAACGCTGTCCCGATATCCTACATCCTCGCTGGCGGTATCACGCTTTTGACCGCCTACTCTTACATCGAACTCACGCTTTACTTCGAGGAGAACGGCGGTGCGTTCTCATTCGTCGAACACGTCGTTGACAACCCCCACATAGCAGGGTTCTTCGGCTGGGTGCTAATCGCTGGTTATATCGGGACTATGGCCATGTACGCGTTCGCCTTCGGGGCGTACTCGGTCGGGCTTCTGGAAGATGTGCTGGGTGTCGGGATGCCCTGGTTTGCACGTCCTGCGATATCGGTGGGTGTAGTCGTGTCGCTCATTGGGGTAAACCTGGTGGGAGTGCGGGAGTCGGGATTCCTCCAGGACGTCCTGGTATACATCAAGGCCGCGTTTCTGCTCGGGATCGCGGTTCTCGGTGTACTGGCCTTCGAGGGAGATTTCCCGGATTTTGCCAGGTTCTTCAATGAGGGCCTGATTAGCCCGATAACCGGATTCGCAATCATCTTCGTGTCCTACGAAGGATTCCAACTCCTGACCTATGACTATAATGACATTGAGAACGCGAGGAAAAACCTTCGCCGTGGAATGTACATTTCGATTATTACTGCCATCGTCATCTACGTCTCGGTATCGTTTATGGCCACCCTCCACCTCACACCCACGATAGTGCAGAAATACGGGGAGTACGCCCTGGCAAAGGCGGTTGTGCCGTTCCTCGGCAGTATCGGTTTCGTGGCGGTCGTGGTTACCGCAATACAGAGCACAGCGTCGGGTATCAACGCCACATTGTTCGGGTCGTCACGGCTCGCACACCGTATAGCAACCGAGAACGAACTTCCGCGGCTTTTCTCGTTCAGGAACAAGAAGGACATCCCTACATACGCACTCTTGGTTACAGGAGGGTTGACTGCAGTTCTTACAGCGGTTGGCAGTCTGAAACAGATAGTCGAATTCGGATCCATAGCCTTCCTCATAGCGGACAGCGCCGCCAACTACACCGCGCTCCGCCTCGCCAAGGAAACCGGGATCCGCAGGAGTATCCCGCTGATAGGCCTACTAGGAACTGTAGTCGCTCTTCCTCTTGTCCTCTTTCACCTTTACATCACGGAGTTCCATATTCTCGTCTCAATCGTCGGTCTCTTCACCGCGTTGCTTTTACTAGAGTTCCTATACATCGAGCGGGAGCAGGTGGAATGGGCTGCAAAAAGCGTGGAGGAAGACCTCCACCTCGAAAAGTGACGTCTCGGTGATTCTTAACTGAATTCGGTGACCCCCAAGATGGCGTTCATTCGGCTCTGCCGGCTTAGTTAAAGACGAATGTCCAGTGTCTGATAAAGATGCCTGACCTCTCCACCAAATCGAATCACCGCTATGCGAGTGGAATATAGACGGTGCGCCTGCTGACTACAGCCTCTATATCTCGCGGGCGGTAAGAGAACCATCACCGATCCACCAGTTCAGATCGCACGATCCTGAACTCGTCAGTTCACCGTTGACGGAGTACTAGTTCCGGGAGCCGAACGGAGAAGCGCTCATCGCCTCCCGCGGTTTCGAACCAGAACGCCGGCGGCCCCTTCAACGGCGTCATCGACGGCCGGTCCGGCTCGAAATGCGTGACCAGATGCGTCTTCTGTTCTCCGTTCGTTCGGTGCGTGAGTTCGAACACATACCCGTCAGCAAGAGCGTCTCGAACTGCATCACCCGATTCAAACCCACCATCCGGACTCAGGTCACTCGAGGACGGCGGCGACAACCCGACCTCTCCCCGCCGAACGTGCTCAACGAAATCCCAGGCGTGGTAGTGTTCCCAGCCATCGACGTGCCCTAAATCGAGATCGTCGATGACGATATGGCCCTCGGCGTCCGGGAACAACTCACCGAGAATCTGGAGCCGCTCCTCGCGTTCCGGCCACCACTCGTAGTACCCGGACTCGTCTTGCTCACCCAGCGCGTCGATATGTCCGTCACGCCGCCGAATCGACTCCACCGTGCCCGGGATGTCTGCTTCGTCAACGAGGTCCTGATTCCCAATCGCCCAGACTTCGTGACCAGTCTCGTGTGCCCAGTACCGCACCCACTCAAGCGGCACCGCGTCCCGACGCGGGTGCGGATTCACGTCCACCGTCCAGTCCCGGTCGAACGCCAACACGTACATCACGCCACCTCCACGAGTTGCTCAGCCAGCGTTTCGAGCTCGTCGGCTTCACCAATAGTACGCAACCATCGATCAGGAAGGGAAGACGCTCCGAACCGCGCGCCAGCCACCGCGCCCGCGATCGCACCAATCGTATCGGTATCACCACCGCGATTCACCGCCGTCACAATCGCCTCCTCGAGGCTGTCACAGCCGAGTCCGTCGTGGAGTGCTGTCTGGAGCGAGTGCACGACATAGCCCGATGTCTCCAACGAACCAGGAGTGTCCCCTTGAGCGAGCGGCCTGAGCGCAGCCACGAGTTCGTCCGGTGCACTCGCGTCGACGTAGTCCAGGGCATCCCGCAATGGCGTACTTGTGCCTTCCAGGAGACCAGCCACTGTGAGGTTCAGAATCGCGCAGCCATAGGTACACCGCGGATCAGCATGGGTGATTTGTGAGGACTGGCGGCTCACTTCGACAAGGTGCTCCCAGTCGGTCGCGTATGGGATAGCGAGCGGTGGGCACCGCATCACGCTGCCGTTCCCGGCGTTCTGTCCTTCTCGACTCTGTTCCCACACGTGTTGGCCTGCCTCGTCCCAGGTGTCGCCGTGTTTGAGGCGACTGAGCGTCCGCATCGTCATCCGCCCGATGTCGAACGGGTCACTCTCGTACCACGCCACGAACCGCTCGGCGACATCCGCTGGGTCAAACCCCTGGTGTTCGACGAGGCTTCGCGCGATACACAGCGCCTGCTCGGTGTCGTCCGTGATCGTTCCAGCGGGCTGATTCCACGTGCCGTGCCCGACCATCTCGTCAAGACGGCCGTACTCTGCGCTGATCTCCGACGCCGCGGCGAACTCAACCGGTCGCCCAAGCGCATCCCCACACGCAAGCCCCAACAACACCCCGCGAGCGTTGTCTCCATCCATACGTACCCCAACGACAACATCTTGGAAAAACGTGGGATAGCTATCACTCGCCGGGGTTGGTTCCCGTGCGGAGATTCTCCCGGTACTCGCCCCACGCCTGGTACATCTCCACCCGCTCCGCTTCGGTCATCGTCTCGTGGTCGTCCTCGTCGTAGAACGGCAACTCCTCTTTTTCCGGCATCGCCATCACGACGCCGAGCGGATAGAGTTGCTCGTAGTAATTCTCCAACACCCACGCTTCCCCGTGCTCAGCGACAGCTTGCCGGATGTACTGGGCAGCCTCCGGGTATTCTTCTTCGAGATTAGTGGTCATTGGCAGACGCAGGTATTGCTGCTCTTCGGCCACTTCGAGCCACGCGCGAAACGGTCAGGCGCTCGTGAATTCGGCGAGGGAGTGGTTCGGGCTGTCAGTGTTCCACTTCCCGATCTGGATGAGTTCGAACGTGTCGAGGCGCTCCTCAACTTCCTCGTCGAGTTGTGCCTGCACCGCCGGTGGGAGACTCTCGACGGGGAGGGCGGTGAGTGCGTGCTGGGTGAGGCGGTAACTGGTAGCGAGGCTCGTCGGGGCGATAATGATGACATCTGCGCCATCGACGTCGTCGAGGGCGAGTTGGGCATCCCGATACTGGAGCACGGTTGCGTCCAGTTCGTCGACGGGAAACAAGTCGGTCGCATCCCCGTAGTCAATGCTCGCCCCCGCCGACCCAAAATGTCCTCTGGGCATAACCAAGAATAAATATATTCTCATTACGCATTAACTTTGTGGTGGGGGACTTCCGTTCCCTCGACTCCACCACTTCCCTCGCCCCCAGTTTGACTACCCCAGCATCCCACCAGCCGTTATGCCCCGCGATCTCCACGACTGCACCGCGGCCGAACTCGCCACACACTCCGTCGAATCCCTCGACCGCGACACCGCTCCAAGTGACGCTGCCGCGTGGCTCACCGAGAACGGCTACGACGCCGCCCCAGTCTACGCTGACGACGACCCAGTCGGCTTCATCCACAAGGACGACGTCACCACAGACGACGACGGCGACACTCTCGACGACCACCTCACTCCACTGACCATCGACTACATGATCAGCGGCGACGCCGCCTTCCCCGCCGTCCTCGACGCCCTCATCGAACACCCCGTCTACTTCCTCGGCAGCCACAACAACGTCACCGGCATCCTCACCCGCGCCGACCTCAACACCGCCCCCGCACGCATCTACCTCTTCGACCGCATCACCTACCTCGAAGAACACCTCCGCGAACTCATCCTTGACCAAGCACCGAACTGGAAAGACACGCCCGTCACCCCACAGGAACTCGACGACATACACGACCGATACGAAGACGCCCAAGCCGCCAACGTCGCCTTAGACGAGATTCACTACGCACAATTCTCCACGCTCGAAACCATCGTCACCAGCGTCGAAGCCTGTTGGGAACCCTGCGGCTTTACCAACAAAGGAACCGCTGAGACTCGCCTCCACGACGTCACCGACCTCCGCAACGACGTCGCCCACGCCAACCTCCTCATCGAAAACACCGACAGCAACGACTTCCTCACCGAAGGCCGCACCACGGACAACCTCTACAACACCCTCGACACCATCACCGACATCCTCGACAACCTGCAAGACGCTGGCTACCACCCGTGACGGGGCGCTGCCCGAACCGGCTTACGCAACACGCAACACCGGGCGTTACGCGTCGCTGCCTTCCTGCTTCGACGGCTTCTTGTATTCCTCGTCGATGTGAACGTCCACGATTTCATCGTCAGCGCGGATGCTCACCAATCCGATCCGCAAAAAGTCGTCACCTGTTACCTTGCGCTGATCCACGATCGGCTTCACCTGCGAACTCACCCACTCAAGGTCAACTGCCCGGAGGTTAGTCCCGAACAACGCGAATTTAACCGTGTCATTTCCTCTGTACGCGAAGATCTCGACCTCGGCGACATCATCATCAGCAGTGTCAGCCGGGTCCGGATAATCCGTGACCGTCTCCATCACTGACTCCACAATCTCTTTTCTATCTTCCTGGGTGAACATAGTCCATTGCTGTCACGCGGGAGTTGACGGATCCGCGTCAATCCGTTGTTCGCTACCGATACCTGCCAGCTGACGATGCCTGGTTAGGATCGTGTCCTATTTTGTCGGATAGTTGCCGCGACAATGTTCTGTGAGGTCTGCCTTAAGGGTTAGGCGAGGTATGCCCAAACCAGCATCCTACAGAACCTCCCCAACAACCCCTGACGATGCTATTTTCATATCTTTCTATTTTGCATATATCGCCGCCATCTGCGGTATCACTAGCAACAGCATCATCACGAATCGGGCAGTATCGGTCGATTTCCATTCCTTCAAAATTTCATCAACTCAGCAACAATTCCCTGTGTTCGTTCGACGAAGTGGCGCTATGTGCGAAGCGTCTCGTCCACCTCCTGAAGCGCGTCAATCGCCTGTTGCAGACGACCGCGCAACTCCTCGTCAACACCATCCGCGTCCTGCCCACCAGACTCCCGCTCCTCATCGACGACATGGGCGTCCGACCCCGGCTCGAGATCGTCTGCCATTCCCGTTTCCTCTCCTGACTCCGGGGACTGGTCGGCAACCGCATCAAGTCGCTGCTGTTCATCGCCGGCTTCCTCTGCGGTGTCGGTCGTGACGGAAGGCTGCTCCGAGCGGGTACCGTCAGCCGGTCGGCCACCGCGCGCGAACGCATCCAGCGGGAAATCGTACGCACAAGCGCGCTTGTGCTTGTTGAACGTCGTGCGGCGCGACACGCCCAGCACCTCGATGACATCGCTGCGGTCACATCCACGTTCGAGCGCTTGCCGGACCTGCTCATCTTCCATCCGCTGCAACAGCAACTGCGGATCGTCCGGAATGTGGCCGCGCGCCGAATTCTCGACCTGCTCGGTGAGCCCCCACTCCCCGGTCTCGACGTCCTTGTCCACGATCTGCTGGTCGCGCGACTCGACGAGATTGTCCAACCCCATCAGCACCCACAACCGCTCACGGACCGCTGACACCGACAGGTCAGTCGGAACTCCGGAGACGATGTCGCCCGTCCGGGTCGGCCCCTGCTCTGCCAGGTACCGCAAGATCTCGATATCCTGCGGGAGCAGCACGCTCTGATCCGCTTCCGTGATCTCGACCGGCGAGTCTTCGGGCGTGGACTGCTGGTGCAGCCACGTGTGACAGGACCGGCACAGCAGCGTCAGGTTCTCCAGGTCGTGCTCGCTCATCTCGTCCGGGTCGCGTTCGATGTGGTGGACGTGCAGCGTCGCTAACCCGCCTTTCTCCGGGCCGCGCCGCCCGCACGACTGGCACCGATGCTCGTACGTGGCGAGCACCTCCCGCCGTGTCTCCGGATCGACCGTCTCGTGGCACTCATGCGGACTCCGCTGCCCAGACGGCGTGTCGTTGTTCGACTCCTCTGTTCCGCTCGCGTCGTCGTGACTTCGTGACTCTGTCGTTGACATCTGTTGCGTGGCTGGTTTGGTTGGGGGGTTCAGCGATGTACCGCGCGGGGAGAGGTGTGGGGTATCGCTTCAATCCGCCGTGGCACCTGCGCGGCTACCTATCGAGACGTATCTGCGAGTCTGGCGGCGGCACCCAGTTACGGATCCGAGCACTCCGCGCGACGTGGAAGGTCTGCTCCGCGGGCATGTCAGATCGACCTCGTCGGCGTCAACGACTTCACGCTAAATTCGGATTTGCTACAGTACTGCTCAGCGACCCGTCCAAGCGCTCGTGTCCGCAACACGTCCGCCACGTTGTGCAAGACGAGCTCACCGAACCGCCCGTCGTCAAACGCCGCAACAGCTTCCTTACTGTCCGCGAACGGATCCAAGTCACCATACGCGCCATCACATAGCACTTCGTACGCGGCCGCGAGATCACCGTGCTCGTCACCGTCCACCGTCGTGTTGAACCGATCACTAACGAGCGGCAGTACGTCTGCGTACGCTACATCGACGAACGGCCACGGCACGTCCAGTTGCGCGTATCGCGTTCGGAGAAACGGCAGATCGAACCCGCCGTTCCACCGCTCACCGTTGTACGCGACCAACAGTACATCCTCATCACACAACCGCTCCTCGACGAATCCGGCGACCGCTTTCAACAGGGCGCGCTCAGACTGATGCGTCGAGACCTTCACCAACGTCTCCGTTGCCTCTTCCACTACGTCCTCGACATCGACCGCTGACCGCCCACCAGTCTGGACGAACACGCGCACGCCCATCGGCACTGCGAACCCGACGACCGTCACTTCGTCATCAACGTCGAACCCGGTCGTCTCGATATCGAACGCGACCTGCTCAAGCGGCGCCGTCATCGCTCACCGTCACCTCCAGCGGTCGCATCGTCACGCACAGTGTCCACTGCTGCACTCGCAGTGACCCTCTCCCCGACACGATCCGCGCCAGCCGGCCGCACCCGCAGCTCGCCGAACCCGAACCGCGAGTGCGACCCGACACGCAACACGCCGTTCACCGCCGTCTCCAGGGGGTCACTGCCAGTGTACTCGACGCACTGCCCGTGATCCACCACCCCAAGCACGTACTCGTCATCACCATCGACGACCCGCGTCTCCCGCCGCCGCACTCCCGCATCCGGAACGCCCCACCACCATGGGACATCCTGGTCGTCCGCGCCCGGGTACTCCGTCGATAACACGTACGGCGACACCAACTCCAACTCGTAGGTATCTGCGTCGGCCAGCCGCGAGTAATCGAGGTCCTCGAGCGTCACCGTCTGCGTGTCGGCCACCGACAACTCACCGAACCCGTAATTCCGACCACCACCAACCCGCAGGCCATCCAGCACGTCCTCCGCCACCGGCACGACCTCGTCAGCGCCACCGTCATGCAAGTACGCATGCACGTACCACTGCACCGACCGCCGCCGATTCCGCTGGCCCTCCGGCTTCCCGAACCAACACTCAGACGCGAACACCTGCCGACCGCCGTACTGCTGGACATCCAGCGCGTTGTGCGCGTCCCGCGGCCGCGACTCCAACAACCACCGCTGCGCCGCATCACGGAACACGAACAAATCAGCGTACGCTTCGACGGGCGGCAACGACTGCCCGAGCTTCCCCGCGTACCCATCCTCCGAGTGCGCCGCCGGGTACTCACCGTACTCCCCAGACACGAACACCCCGTGACTCACCTGCAACCGCTCCCGAACCGCGTCGTCGCTCACCTGGCGCGCGACGGCGTTGAACAGCGCGTGCCCCGTCACGAAATACGGATGCCCGAAGTACGGCGCCTCCAACTCGAACAACACCTGCTGAACAGTCGTCATCGCGCATCACCCCCAGCCCCACTCGTCGCGTCGACGTAGTCCTCAATCAACTGCATCGCCACCGACCACGACCGCACACGCCGCAGCTGCGCATCCAACACACGCCACTGTCGCTCGCCGTCCACATTGAGCGGGAGTTCGGGCAGCCGCGACCACACGTCCGCGAACGACCGCGCCGGCGCCGACCCGAGCGCTGCCGCCGGCCGACCATCCGGGTCAGCCGTCATCCGCAACGACACCGGCCCTGCTTCCAGAACCGTGCGATGGGGCGTCACCGCGTCATCCGGATCATCAACGACTAAGGACAGCTCGTCGAACGCCGCGCCGGCGCGGTAATTCGACAGCAACGCCGCCGCCAACAACACGTGGTACTTCAGCGACGTGTACGGGTAATACGTCGCCTCGTTGAACACCGCCGCCGCGTCCGACTCCAGCCACGCCGCATGCGCCGACTCCGGCTCCTCAATCGCCACCAACTCCCGTACTGCGTTGCGGAACGCGTCCACGCTCGTCTCCTTGGTCACCGTCTCTCCAGTCAGCAGCGACACCCGGAACGGCGAATCATGCGCCGGGAGCGTCTGCTCCGGATCACCGCGCGGCCGACTCAGCATCGCCGCATCCGCGTCCGCACCACGCGGTACCGGCTCATTCACACGCTGCCCAGCAACCTCCTCGACAGCTCCCTCGTGAGACCGCCCCCGAAGCTTGTGTACATCGTGCCGATACACCGCCAGCATCGGCGGCGCCTCCGTCTCACCATCGCTTTTCGCAGCTGCTGCCGTCACGACCCATCACCTCCCCGCGACGGCACCGACAACTCACCATCCCGCATCGCCGTCCGCGCCTGCAACGCCCTGACGAACTCAGGACGCACCTTCGACCGCCCCACCTCATCCTTCTCCGCCATCGCAGCCGTCTCGTCCTGCGCGCGGTTGAATACGCGCCGCACCTCCTGCTCCGAGTACAGCGGATTCACCACCCAAACATCCGCGATGCCGGCGCCGAAGTTTCGCGCGCCGCCGACCTGGAACGCGAACTCATCACTGTGCGCATCGAGGAACGACACAGCCTCGAGGAGGAGCCCGATGAACTCCGGTTTCAGTTCGCGGAGCGTCAGCTTCCACGTCCCCTCGACGTTCCCGAGCACATCCCGCTCCGCGTGCCGGAGTGGCTGCCCGCCATCCTCGTCATTCCGCGACCGGACCTGATTCGAGAGCTGGCGATAGTGCGCCTCGGCTTCGCCGTCGAGCACGTCCACGTTGCGCCGGATCGGAGAGAACGACACCGGCCGCCGCAGCAACTTCCCCGGCTGATCGCCGAACCCACCGAACAGGTCGTAAATGACACAGCCCGCATCGTGGTCGTCCAAGCACGCCCCCTTCTCGTGATACCCCGACTCGAGATCACGCTCGTACGTCTCCGCACGCATATAGTCAGCATCCGATTCGCCCGGATGGCACGCCGTCGCGCCCGCAACCTGAACGACCTGCTCGCAGCCGTGCCGCAGCCACCCCGACAACGTGAACGGTGAGATCTGCCCCTCGATCTGATTCATCGGGTCGTCGGCCTCGTACCGATCCGCCGACGCATGATGCCGATCCGTAACGATCCCATCGCCCGGCGCAAGCAGGTCGATTTCAATCCCGACATACACGTCCGGGAACAGCATCTCCTTGACCGACCGCGGCAGCTCCAACTCGACATCGAGATGCGACGCCGCCAGCCCCGACTCGTCCGCCGTCATCGCTGACCACCCCAGTTCAACCCGCGAACCCCCTCATCATCCGACTGTTCCGATCGACGACGGGCCTCACCCACCGAAAGCTTCACCGACGACCGCTCCTCCTCCCCATCATTCGAACTCACCGCCACATCCACACTCACACCATCACCGCTCGGAACTTCCCGAACCGACTTCGTCGAAGCCTCACTCACCGCTACCACCTCCGGCGCGAGCAACACCGGCCACGACGACTGCGTCGCCGCATCAGAACACCACCCAACACGGCCTTCAACCAGCAACTCTCGCACGCCCAGCGTGAACTCCTTCGGCGGCTCGTGCCGCCCATCACCGCAAACGACGTATCCGACCTGAAACATCACCCTCCCAGCCGGCCGGAACACGTACACCGTGACCGGGTCACCCTCGTGAAGAAAAGAGCCGCACACTTGACACGCTGCGGCCCCTTCCCCGAGCGAAATATAATTTATTTTATGTATATCTTCAATTAGCGGTGCGACGCTGCCTTCTTGTATTTCCGAATCTGATTTCTTCATGGGTTCTTGGGCGGTATCCGGAACCCAGCCTGGGTGCTGCAACACCCGGGCACTTCTGTTGATCAGTGCCCGACGACTGAGTTCACATCCATTAGTCATGCGTCTATTGGGATAAACCTTTGGACGCTCGACTAATGGATATTCATCCAGCAGTCATATGTGAAAAGGCACTCACGTCACTACTATGGGCGAGCGGGACCGGGACGAAGAAAGTGGGAAATTTACTGAGGAGTACCCTCCTCAAGAGTTTCTGGAAGCCCTGTCTGAAATCGGTCCAAGTGGCACGACGGATATCTCAGATCACATCGGGTGTGACCGCCGGACTGCCTATCTGAAATTGAAATCCCTCGAAGAGGAGGGCAAGGTTAGAAGCAAAAAAGTCGGAAATTCTCTCCTCTGGGAACTGGACGAGTAGCTTTCTACCTATCGCGCGAGATCACTCCAACTCTATTGCTTTACTAGCTGCGTCAAGCGGATCAGTGTAGAATACGAGCTGAAGTTGATCAAGGAGTTCATCAGGTATCTTCGCCAAATCTTCTTTGTTCTTCGCAGGAAGCAGCACCGTCTTTGCCCCCGAATCAGCAGCTAACTGGAGCTTATCGACAAGGGAGCTAACAGCGACCAGCTCTCCCATTAAACTCATAGCACCTAGTACCACGGCTTGCGGACGGACTGGTCGGTCCAGAATACCCGAGACGATCCCTACGAGTAGTCCAACACTCGTCTCGCCGCCTTCACTCGCGTCAGATGGATTGAGCACCTGAACGTTGATGTCGTACTCATCCAGCGTTTCATCCCGGCGAAGCTCTCGCATATTCGCCTGAAGATAGTCACACGCTGTCTCGAACGATTCCTTCATATCACTACCCGGGGTTCCTGAGATGTTCGTCTTGCCTGAGCCCGGAAGTGCCTGTGTTTCAATCCGGAACGGTGCGTGGCGACCCTCGCTGTTTCCGATAGTGTAGACCGTCCCAGGCTGCTGTGTTCCCGGGGGAATAAGCGTCTCATCAGCCTCCTCCGGCACCGGGACGTAGATCTCCTCTTTCGTCTCAAGATCGAGGTACGAGAACTCCACTGCCCGGTATTCCATTCCTCCCATCCGCTTCAGCTGCTCCTTCACCCTTCTCCGGCCCTCCATTGCGAATTCGAGGTATTCGCGGAGTTCTTCCTTGGTGTACTCTCCATGCGGGTGAAGTAATTTGAGTAGACCAGAGACGGTTTTCCGGACAGCCTTCTCGTCTCGTTGATTCAGGTGATCTCCGAATGCGAACTCCTCGTTGATCACGTCGCTGTAGGATTCCTTCCGGAGTTCGCGTACGAATTCAGCGAAGTAGTCCACGATGAATCCGAACTGGTCACCGAAGAACTCGGAGCGCATCTTCGGGACTTCCCATCCCGGGAGGTAGTAGTGGAAGCGGTCAATGAGGGCGAGATCCTGCATATCTTCGGGGAACGGTTCGAAGAGGTGGGAGCTCTTGAGAACGCCTTCCACGTCGAGGTCGATGTTTCCGACGTAGACCATCGAAGCCTGTGCTGTGAGCTCTTCAGTTCCGCGTGAGAAGCTCCCGGACTCCATGTAGTCTTTGAGCATCTGGACTGCTTCCGAGTCGCTGAACTGGAGTCCGCCAACTTCGTCAAAGGCGACGACGTCCCAGCGGCCGACGAGTCCAATCCGACCGGTGTTGAGGTTCAGGAAGAGCTTCGCAACGGTCGTCTTACCGCCGGAAATGAGGATGGAGTGCGGGCTAATCTCACGGTAGAGGTAGCTCTTCCCGGTTCCACGGGGACCCAGCTCGACGTAGTTGTAGTTCGACTCAACGAGCGGAATACATCGAGTGAGGAAGAGAAACTTCTCGCGCTCCGAAAACGCGGAAGGATCGTATCCGACACTTTGGAGCAGGAGGTCAAGCCATTCGTCGCGCGTGAATTCACGGCGACGTTCTTTCAGCTGGTCGAGATCGAGATTCGATACCTGAATCGGTTTGAACGAGTCGATTCCGAACAGGCTCTTCGGGCTGTTTGCGTTGTCTGGGAGGTATTCCAGGTCGATGATGGCCCACACACCACCGCCGAGGAGCTTGGGATGTTTGCTGACGAGATGCTCGTTGACCTCGACGTCGCTCAGGCCGAGATTCACGAACGAGCCGATGTAGGCGTCCTGTTGCTCGTCGAGTCGGACGTTCACTTTGTCGATGACTCGGTAGCGCCCTCGCTCGCGCACTTCGCTCTTGACGAATTCGGCTTCGTCAGGTCGGACGAAGTGCTTCGACAGAATCTCTTTGACCTTTTCGAGCCCCTCCTCAAGTGATTCCTCATCATCCGTGGCGCAGTACTGCCCGATGAGGTACTCCAGAACGTACGTGGGAACGTTCGCGCCAGATTTGATGTCCTGAACGAGATCCTTCCGGACGACGCGTCCGGGAAAGACGTCGAGGGCTTTCTGATCGACGTCCTCAGTTGTCATTATAAAGGAGAAACAGAGCCGGGGGCATATTGGTGTCGGTAAAACTGGGCCAATCCACTATCGACGACTGCTTCGAATCTACTCTCGGGCCGGCCAGCACAAATCGCTGAGAACGGGCAGTGTTTAGACGTCGAATCCCATGTCGTCATCTCCGAAGAGCAGATCGAGCTTGACCGTCTGCTTGCTTATCGTCTCTCTGGTGTCGGTGTCTATGACTTCGAATTGCACACTGTCCTCGCCGGAGATCGCGCCCTGTTTGAGCCGGACTCGGGTGGTATTGGTTCCCGGCGAAATCTCCATCGAAGCAGGGTCTGCAACAGGCTCGCCGTCGATGTTCGCACGGACTTCCAGGGTCGGTGCTGGGTCGAAGGCAACTTGGCCGCTTTTGGCCTCGATCTCCACGGGGACGATGGAGTTCGTGATCGGATTAGGGATGGAAACGTCGTAGGTGATCGACGCGCTCTCCTCGATTTCTTCGGTCGTTACGGTGAGGCACGGAACAAGTAGCTCCTGAAGTGAAATTCCACCGTGGAAATAGCGCATGTTCCCACCCTGTGCTTTGAAGCACGCGACACTTCGGGGGAACAGTAACTTCAGGTTGGGGGCGTCGATTCCGAGATCAGACAGCACATCCGGGCCCATCTCGATGAACTCGTCCGTATCGACGAGTGGGGTATCGCTGTCCGCAGCGGCGAACCGTCGCTTTACGATAGGGGCGAGGTCAGGGGATTCGACCTTGAGGTCGTCAGACAACCGGTCCGTGTAGAGGAACCCGTGATCGCTCGTGATGACGAACCGGGTATATCCTGCTTGCTTGAGCCGCTGGACCGTACGTTCGACATCGTCAACGTGCGAGGCGACTTGGCTGAACGCTTCGTCGTCGTCGAGATTCTCACCGAGTTTGTCTATCGTCCCGGAGTAGACGACACGGGGAACCGGCTCGGACTCGGTCAGCTCTTCCAGCGAGATGTCGCTCACCTCGTCCATGTCCACGACTTCGAAGCCCGCGTTGCTGAGCCGTTCGACGCGATCCGATTTGCCGTTCATCGCCTCGCCGCCGCTGGTCACGACGAGGTCGTCATCGTCCAGAGAGAGTCCGAGTTCTCCGGGGAGGTGTGCAGCCATCCCGACTTCGGTAATCGACGGCAGCGCTGCGCTGACAGCACTCAGGTTCTGTTCGAAGTCGGTTCGTCGGCCGAGATTCTCCTTGATAGCTTCGGCGAGTTCGTAGCGTAGGCCGTCACAGATGATGATTGCTGTCCCGTCCTCCAAGTCAGCAAACTCCTCGTAGAACGAGGTTTGTGGTGTTCCGAGCGTCGGGTCGTCACTCAGGATATCGGCGAGCGGGCGATTGACGTCCTGGAGGAAGGACATGTAGTGTCTGGTGACCCGCCGTTTCACCATCGGTTCCTTGGGGTAGACGAACGTGGTCTTCCGGGTTGCATCGATGTATCGCCGATAGGATGCGTCGATCTGCCACCAGCCGTCTTCGCGCGTGTAGGCTTGAGCGAATTCTTCTGACGTGAGGGTCTTCGCCTCGTCCGCGTCAACGGTTCCAATCTGCTGGAGGGTTTCGATGGCTCGGGCAGGGACGGACCAATCGACGAGGTCCTCGTTGCTCCAGAAGCTGTTCTGCCGGGTCGTGACGGTCTGTTCGAGATCTGCGGCGATGTCGGGAAGATCAGCGTACGTCTCTTCAGCGAGTCGTTCCATCACGAGCCGGATGAGGCCCATGTCGATGCCCTTGAACGCCGTAGCGTCCCAGTGGGCACGCTCCGATTCCACCACGGCCTCCGCGAGGTCGTAGTCTTCTTCGATTCGTTCGGCGTAGCGTCGGAACTCGGCAGGCGCGTACTGCTGCCACTCGTCGCAGAACGCCGCAGCAGCGCGGGTGTCGTCCGCCGCGAGTTCGTCGTACCGGGACGTCGGAGCGCGGCTGGCCACCTCACCGAAGAGAAGCTGAGTCGCTAGCTCTTTCGGGTCGAGCCCCGCCGTGACACCGTACTCCTCTCGGAGTTGCGCGTCCCAGGCGTCGGCCATCGCGTTGTCCTCGATTGTCTCACGATATTCTTCAGGGTTCGATAGGTATGCTCGCACCCAATCATCCGTCTCCGGGCCAGCGGTGTCGAAGAGAACGCAGAAGAACGATAGGCGCTGAACCTCGCGGTTCTGGCCCCAGTCCTCATACGCGTCAGGAATCTCTTTGTCGTGCTCGACGAGAAACTGCGTGACAGGGGTGTCATCGATATCCTGGCCGACGCGGTACTGTCGTCCGAGGGCGTGGATATCGCGGAACCACTCAGCGTCGTTCCGTGATTCAGGGATGTAGAACAGCCAGTTCTTCTCGTAGTCCGGATCCTCCTCGTGGAGGCGACGCTTCAGTTCGAAATAGCTGCCGTCGTAGCGGGCGAGCGTGACGTCGTTGAGTGCAGCTTCGACCTCGTCGAGGACACCTTTGTACTTCTCCTGAGCGTCGTACCACACCCAGACCGGATGTCGGTCGAACTTCTGCCGGAGTTCCGTGATAATGCTGTCCGCAAGATCACCCATATATCGATTACCTCGAATAACTCGATTTTATCTTTGGGAGTCCAGTTTCAAGAACTTCATACTGATCCCACTCCTTGATGTTCTCCCAGATGCCCTTCTCAACATCGACGCCGACACCGTCGTCGATCATCCGGTCGATGGTGTCACGGAACTCCCTGATGTCGTTGAGGTCATTTTGGACTTCTTCTTTTCTGTTCAAGAGTTCCGTATCTGGACTATCTCCCTTAGTCTGGGTGTTTAGCGTCTCAAGTTCGTTTTCGAGTTCATCAATGCGGGGATCAAGGTACTGGCCACGGAGCTTCGGAAGCGTATTCGCGTCGATGTCGTGGTAATAAACGAAGCAACTGAATGCGCCATTCGGACTCTCGATCTGCCAATAGATCGGATTGGTTTGGCCCCTTCGATTGTACTCTTTACAGTGGTTATACCTGAAGTACCGCTCTCGTACCCAAGTGCGAAGATCCCGACCGATTAAACTCTGGATCTCTTTTTCAACTTGGCCGTAGTCTTGAAAGAGTTCTTCGGCTGTCGTTACGAACAACCTCTCGTATTCATCAGCGTGGTCACTGATATCTAGGATCCCATCGTTTTCGGGGGTTGGTGCATCGTAGTAGCCGAACAGCGAGCCAAAGATCACGGATACGATACTCCCCGCGGCTTTCTCCGTTTGATCATCGGAGTACTGGCCGATTTCTTTCTTTATTTCGGCGACTGTCAGAGGGGACACTTCGAATTCATGGCTAAGCTCTATCACATCCAATTCGGACGAACCGGAGACCTCTCTCCTAATCTCATTCCAGTACTCGGAATCAACTACCCGCCGAACCTTGTCCGCAAAAACGTCTGGAAGTTCAGCATCATTATCCTTGCAAACGTAAGGATATTTGATTAGTTCAGCGTTTCCTTCTTCAGATATTTGTTTTCTAGACGCTCTGTCAATACCGTAATTATCGTAGACGAGTTCGGAAATCACACCACTTGCGAGGGCGACTTTCGCATCTATCATATCCGTATAGTAACACAATTCGTCGTAATTGTTTCTGAATACAGTATTGTCGAACTCCAACGATTTATCCTCGATTGCAGCTTGCTGTTTCCGCTGTTCGAGACAGTACTTGGCCCAATATTCCACACTCTCTAGTTCGTCAGGAGATGGATCAAACGGGATATTTTCTACGTCGCCTGGATTAAAATGTAACCCGGGGTTCAGACCCTTCATGATATATCTATTGAGGTCGGAGTTCAAGTAACCCAGAAGATAATACATCAGGTCATCTGCAATATCTATCTTGTAAGCTGTTTTACTGTGAATGGCTTCTTCTGTTAGATACTTCGCGGTGAAGTCGCTGCTGAAGTCTCGGAAAACGATTGCGGGATTGAACATTTCCGGGATCTCTGAGAAGCCTTGGATGTTTTTCCCATGTTTCTTGGCATACTGCTTGATATTTTCCCCATTATTCTCCCATCGAACAAGAGTGTCCGTATAATCATAATAATCCGTATCACGACCGTTATCGACCCACGGTTCGTAGTCCGATTTCGCATTTGCTTCCGTGACTTCCCAGAATTTCCTGAGATGGTGATCGTTATCGCCAGTAACGATTCCACTGAATGTCTCTACGTATTGGTCAAGGGTATTATGTTTGTCAAATAGAGACAGAACATCCTGCCCAAACCAATAAACGAACGTGTTATTTCCAATTCCAGTAAAGCTATTCTGATTTACGACATATACGTCTGGATGATCACCCTCTGTACGAAGACTCTCCTGAATTTGGTTTAAACCCTCTATTTTCTTTTCGAACGTCGAGTATCGCTCAAGCTCATGTGTAAGTCTATAGAACCGCGACTTCTCAAAGTTTTCATCATTATTCCGGATGACGAAGGCAATAGTGTACGAATCTTTTTGCTGATCGAATCCGTATCGAGACAGGTGAAGTCCTTCAGTTATCTGGGTCTCGTCAATTAGTTTTTCCCTGATTTTCCTGTATGACTTCAACATCAGAAGATCTTCCGGCGTAACCAAAGAAGCGTATCCATCGTCAGCAGTAAGTTCGGTTCCTCTCTCGATGAAGCAGGTATAAGAATTCCTATAAGACATGAAGTTACTTTTAAGGAAATTTTTCAGATTATCTCCCATCTTCTGACTAACGAGATACGGCGGATTTGATAATACAACATCATATTCGTGTACCAAAACATCAAGGATTTCGACCGTCTTTCCGACTTCTCCCGCAAACATCTCTCCAATAGCATTATTCTGCTCTAAAGCCTGTGAGGCCAAGTTACTCACCTGATCTAAAAGTCGCTGTTTAACTTCTGCCCAAGTTTCTTCTTGGCCTTCACCTGACACGAAAGAGCTCTGTGTTGCGAGAGTCCCTTCGCTAGTGAACTTCGCCTGCCCGGATTTTCGGATGGCATCTCGGTGTTCTTCTAATATCTCGTCGATCCGTTCTTCTATACGGATTAAGCTTCCAAACTCCCGGATGTCAGCAAAACTATCCCAGATCTGTTCAATAATTTCCTCCTCCAGCTCGGATCGCGCACTTTCAAGAACCTCCTTTTTCCGATCTCCATTGATTAGTACTGCATCACCAGAAACAATATTTATCTGAGGAATTGTCACTTCAGGAGATTTTTCTTTCGCTTTGAGATACAAGGAAAGAGCTGCAATTTGTGCCGCTCCTGAATCAATATCTATTCCATAGAGGTTATTACGTAGAATTTCTCGGGGAATGTGCTCTTTCGGATATTTTCCTTCTTCCAGATACATCTGGTAGAGAACGTCAAATGCGTAAAAGAGCATGTGTCCGCTTCCACATGCAGGGTCGAGCACGGTAATCTCTTCAACCGGCTTCTCTTCACGATCATATAACGAATCATCAACCGGGGAGAGATAGAAGCAGTTATCTTCAGTATGTATATCCGTCATGTCACCCTGCATTTCGAGCCATGTTCGACCCAGCGTGTTATCGACCATCCACTCGACTATGTATCGCGGTGTGAATAGCTGGGTTTTCGTAGCGATATCCGTCCCTGCGATCTTGTAGTTCTCTTCGTCAACGCGTTCGTCAATCTCTTCGCGTTCTTCCTCACCGAAGTACTGGTACACCCAGCCCAGAGCTTCGTCACTTTCCCAGGCTTCGTCGTCGATTGCGTCCAGTTCGTCAAGGACTTCTTCTCGAACCTGCGCGTCGAGGTCGATGGCGGTGTGTTCGGATTCCTCGAAGATCATCCGAATCTCCGCACCGATCTCCTGGTACGCGAGGTCGAGTGCGGCACCGAAACCGTCGTCTGGAGCGTTGGTTAGCTCGCCAGCGATCTCCGCCACGGTGTGGTGCATGTACGACCGGTTGCCGTACTCTGGACGCTCGGTGATGGTTTCCTCGACGAGACCGCGAACCTCGATGGTCTTCAGCGCGACAAAGCGGTTGAGGTAGGTCTTCGTTGCTTCGCGGACGTAGTTTGTGATCGACCGCTCCAAGTCGCCTTCCGTGGATTCGAGTTCTCGTTCGATGGCAGCATCCAGCGTTCGTCGAGTGTGGCGTTCTTCTGCGGACAGGTGAGAGAGGTCTTCGAGCGGGAGACGCTTGTCCTCGTAGATACCGTACTTTTCGAGTTGTCGGCGAAGCTCGTCTTCGAGGGTATGGCGCGTGCTGAGAATGGTGCTTCGGATGGTTGAGCGTTGATCCGACGAGAGACCAGGTTGACCGTGTGTCGTGGACATGGATATTAGAGGGTCGTGTACTGCCACGAAACGGGCGGGACGGCAGTACGCTGTGTCGTGATTCCCGCCCGCGATGACATACAACCAGCAAGTGCTCGGCGTGTCTTATATTGTTGGGGTTAGAAGTGATGCGCCAGGATGCTCAGGACTCCTTCGAAAAATCGGTATCGGTGGGAAATCTTCTCGCCTTGAAACGTCGCCCGCATGAAATTTATAAGCTGCCCGGATGGACGCCAGTTATGGTCAGCGCGTATATTGTTCGGCGAACGCCAGCGGGGACTGACCGTATGGAGGAATTCCTCCAAGAGGAGATGGTTGCGATAGGTTGGTCCACGTTGGGTGATTTATCCGAAGCGGATAAACAGGAAATCCGAAATCGGCTTGAGAAGGAGTACCCGGATGACGATCCCAGAGCGATCGGACTCAGGGTCGGCTATATCAATCGGCTCGTCAATAAAATGGATGAGGGGAATACGGTTCTTGTTCCGCGATATGGTAACGTCTACGTTGGCGAAGTTACAGGGGAGTATGAGTACAAAGAGTCGTTATCTGAGGACTATGCCCATCAACGTCCGATAGATTGGAGGTTTAACAAATCTGCCATTGATGGGCAGAAAGCACCACAGAAGATTCACAAGAAGCTCTATCCGGGAACAGTCAGTCATACGGTTCAGGACCTGGATGATAAAAATGCGGTTGAAACGTTTCTCAAACAGTCAGCTGGTGCCGAGAAAATCCGGTATTTTGAACTCCTCCAAGATGGCGAACTCTATGGAATCAATAAGAAAACCATTGAGGAAGCCATGCTCACCGTTTTCCAGCGGTACTATCCTACGATGCGTGGCGCTGGAACGAGAGGGGACGATGAAGGAGATACGGACCTAATTGCTGAAAACCTCCCAGGTGATCTTACTGTTCGCATCCAGATCAAGCATTACGGGGACGGCGATCTTGGCACCGAGCCTATAGACCAGCTTGCCAAATCGATGGATGACGGCGATAGAGGAATCGTGGCCACAGTCGGCCAGGTTAGTCCGGCCGCCGAGAAGCACGCTGCGGATTCAGATTACGAGATCTCGTTAATTGATGGGTGGGAGTTCACAGAGTTGGTGTTCGAACATAGAACTGAGTTTTCAAGGAGTGAACGGCGACTGCTGGGTCTCGACTCACTTCCGCAAGTAACCTGAATAATGGACTGGCTTCCCAAATCTCGTCGGGAAAACCGTGAACGGTTCAGGATTCCCTACCCCAGTTGGAGCCTTTGAACCCGAAGAAAATGGATTCTATCTCAAAATATGGGCCGTGTCGGTGTGCGGGCTACCTAAACCGAATTTCAACGTCGCCGTCTTGATCGAGAAGTTCTTCGACCTTTTCTCGGAGGTCGGCGATTGGCTCCTCGATGTCGTCCGGCTCAGTCACGACGGTGCTCCCGAAGATGGCGGACGTATCCACCTTCTCGCGGATCTTCCCATCGTCGTCATCTTCTTCGAGGTCGTCGATTTCGTTCTTGGCTGAGCTCTCGTACGCATCGACGGTCTGGATGTGCTCGATGAGGCGCGTGAGCGAGGGTGTGGGATTGATGTGGTCCTTGGCGGAGATATCCAGATCAACCGATCCTTCGCCCTGGCGCTCCGTCAAGTCCGATATTGCCGACTCCAGATCATCGTCGTCGATGTCGTCGCCTGCGTACGCCCGGACGTTGTCGATGGAAGCGGTGTAGGTCTCGTAGCGCTGCTCGTACAGATCCTCGTACGTTGAGGCGAAAGCTTGTGCTGCTGTTCGATAATATGTTTTAACATCATTCCACAGATCGACGACGCCCTCTGTGTGAAGTGTGTTCTTGACGCGGTTGGCTGCCTCACGTGCTTCATCGCTAACGTGAACGATATCGTGATCAGCTGCTTCGTCCACGAGCGTCTCCCACTCTCCAGAGATGAAGTTCTGAATCGTCTCGTACTCCTTCAGGTGGTTCTCGCCGCCCTTCTCGCCACAGAACTCGGCTACCGCTTTCGCCGTTTTGGCGAGGTCCTCCAATTCGTCCTCGAACTCGACGAACTTTTTGATACGCTTGGCGGATGTAGGCTGTTCGAGCAGGTTTTTGAGTCGGGTCTGGAACTGCTCGACATCGTCAGCCAGCGGGAAGTCCACCCGCCGCAGCTGCGAAAGCAGGGTACTCGTGATAGATACCCAGTCGTTCGCTTCATCCCGAATCCCCTCATCAACGGCTTGGTCCGTGGATTTGACCTTGCGGTCGAACAGCCGGTCGAGGAGCTGCTTGGCGTCAGTCCGGGTTTCGACATCGACGGTTTCCCGTTCGTCGAACGAGGTGGACTTGAACTTCGTGACCTGGGTGAACAGCTCCTGTGCACCATCCTCCGTGTACGTGCCGTACGTTCGCTCCTTGTAGGTCGGGATGATTGAACCGTTCCGGAAGAGGACGGCAGCAGCGAGCCTGACAACTTCGCGGCTCCAGCCATATGGCGGCTCTGCGAAATGGTCAATCAGGTCTTCTCCTGTCCGATCTTCTCCGGATTTTTCTCGGCGTTGAATTTCATCCTCGACTTCGGAGGCGATGCGGGCCTCCGCGATGAGCTCGCCGTCCTGAACGACACCGAGATCAGTAAATACCGAGGGCAGTGACGAGTCCTGCAAGTCGCCGAAGATCTGCTCGATGTGTCGGTCTTTGACCGAGGCAGAACCGTGCTTGAAGTTCGTGAAGACCTTCGGGATGGCGTTGTCGGTCTTTCGAGCGACGAGTGAACTCAGCGAGGTGTTGGTCGCGTCGAACTCCTCGGTATCGCCATTGTAGATGAGCACACCGCGCTGGAAGCTGCGTTTGAACTCGCGCTCGACTTCGTTGCGGAGGCGCTGGAGGTCCTCCTGTTTCTGTCCGAGTGCTTCCTGTTCTTCTTGGCTGAGTTCGTTGCCACGCTTCTCTTTGACGACGGTGTTGATCTGGTAGATCGATTTGAGCTTGTCGTAGATGGCGTGTTGCTTCTCGTCGTCGGCGATCCAGTAGAGAGTATCGTCCTCGCTGAAGCTCTGCGTCTTCAGACCGTCCGGGTCGAGGTCCTCGTATCGCTGGTAGATCGGCGAGTAGGTTTTCAGGTCGATGTGCCCCTTGGACGTGATTTCTTCGCCGTCGATGTTCAGGTTCAGCTGGAACGTTTGCCCCTCGTAGTTGACGCGTGAGGTTTCGTCGAGGATGTCATTCAGGAAGCGCTTGGACGACCGGCGGATATCGCCAGGACCAACTTCGATCCCCTTGATCTCGTTTTCGAGCTCACGCTCGGTTTCGCGGAGGAACCGATATCCCTCTTCGCTCCGACCGACGAATCCAGCGTCAACGAGCGCGTCAAGCGTGTCTTCTACCTCACCCTCTAACTCCTGAGTCGGGCCGAGTTCTCGCTGGAGAGACGTAGCAATGTTGTCCGCTGTGTTCGGAATCCAGGGAAGCTGTTGGAGGAGGTAGAGAGATTTGAGGACGCGCCGTGCGGTTTCCGTGTCGGCATCCTTCGGTTTCGCCTCGCGGATGGATTTGACGTCACTGCTGGGGATGTCGTTGCTAATCTCCTCGAAGATCATGTCCAGCGTGACCAGCGCCCCGAGTTCCTCGTTGTAGAGGTACTGCTCGTCTTTGAGGACGCTCTGTGTGACGTCAATCAGCGTCCGCTCACTCCCGGCCAACTGATCGTCGGAGCCTTTCCCGAGTGACTTGAAGATTTCCGGGAGGATGTCGAGCTGGTAGGGAAGGAATGGGTAACAGTCGATGAAGTTGTCCTTCGTAATCGGTTTTAGACTTTGGCTAGATTCGAGTTTATACTTTGCCGAGAGGAATCCTTCATGCTCGTCGTAAAGACCACCGATTGTACCCCTGTACTCACCTTTTTTACTGAGAACGCGGTCGCGGACGACCTTATCGAGGTTTTCGGAGGTGAGGTCGAACCGGTGTGGGAAGCGGTCGATGACCTTCGATTCCTCGGCTTCTTTTTCCAGCACGCCGGGAATCAGCTGCTGGAGCTGCTCCTGAGACGTGACCCCGAGGAAGATTTTCCCCTTGCCCTTCTGTCCGAATTCCTCAACGATGCTCTGTAGCTCCAGGAGGAGTTGTCCGTCGTCGCCGATGAATTGAGAGATCTCGTCGATGAAGACGAAGTACCGACAGTTGTCACCCGTCTCTTCCTCTCGTTTCTCGACGTAGTCAATGATATCCTCAGCGAGCGTCGAAGGGTTGATCAGGACGTTATCCCGGACGTCATCAATCGCCCGAGCTGCATCGTCCTCGTCGTCAAATTCATCGGTTGCCTCGACCAAGGCGGTCTCCATGTCCGACCGGACGAACATAGCGTCCTTGCGGGCTTCCGTCCAGTCCTTCCCGGTGTTCGCCTCGATGGCGTTGACGAAGTCGTCGTAGACTCCCCGAGATTCGAGTTCCTGCTCCATTTGGGCGACCCAGGGCATCGACGCGTAGCCACGCGAGGTGTTGAACTCCCGGTGAATGATCTCCGTGATTGACTCGCTACCGGAGGCATCAGCTTTCGCGCCGATCTGGAACATCAACACCTCCGAGTCGAATTTCTGCGTCACGGAGCCGACCGCACCGTCGAGCATTTCGTTGCCCTCGATGCGATCCCGGAACATGTCGGCTGCCTGGGTATCGTCGAATTCGCGGTTTTCTAGGACGTGCCCGAGGATCTTCATGAAGTGGCTCTTCCCGGAGCCGAAGAACCCCGAGACCCACATGCCAACGTCCTCCGTCTGGGCGTGTTCGGTGTCGATGACGGCCTCTAATGCGTCCGAAAAGTGCCGTTCGAGCTGCGGTGTGAGGATGTACTCTTCGAGCTCTTTCTTGACGACACTCGGGTCGTCGTTGTCTACTTTGACGACGCGGTCGATCTTCCGGTTAATCGACCGGTAGAAGATTTCGTGTATCTGGTGTGATGTAGTAGTGTCACTCATGTTCGATCACCCTTGCGCGGTAATATGTTCCTTCAGATTCATCGAGGAATCGTAAGCTCTTGTCATCGACTTTCGCCGGATAACAGAATACGATTGGGGTATCGTCCGGCGTATTCGTTTCTAATTGCCCCATTAGAGTGGAAGCGCTTGCAAATGGGTAGAGAATACCCATTCGGTAGACAATAACGGTATCCGCTTTCTCTGCCTGTTCTGCAATTGCTGATGCCAACTTCCCCATTCCACCGTCGTCCAGCAACGATGATTTCAGGCCATCGAGCAGCTGCTCTTTGTCTCGGCGTTCAAGGTCGATGACGCTATCTAAAATCCCGCGTTCTTCGAGAGTTGTGAAGACCAGGTCTCGCATATCAATCCCGGCGACGTTCTGGTCGTGATATTCCAGTTTTTCAATAAGGTTCTGGACCTCCTCGTCAACCTCAATTTCGTCGGCTGGATCGTACGTGAAGACAATAAACGGGACACCCGCTCGTTTCCCAACCTCGTCACGATCATCTCGAACAAGTCGTTCAACCTCTTCGAGCCGTTCCTGAAACTCAGAAGGCATCGATGAGGCCCTCCATACTGTCGTACTTTCTCACGAGGCGTTGTGTAGAGCCGCGTTTCTCATAGTTTACGTACTGAGGAGAGATATCTCGAATCCGCCGCTGCACCTCTGACTCGTTCATGAGGAATAGTTTCCAGTCGTCGTGTTCGATGATCTCTGATGCGGAATTTACGCCTTTCTGGAATAGTCGATACACCACGTACGCGACGGTCTCATCAGGGATGTATGTGACTGCGAATTCCTTCCGCTGGGTTCCCTCCATGAGACCGAAGTTGCGGAGAGCGGTGAGGTACTTCGTAGCGGCTTCGTTTATTGTCGATTCCGAGCGATCCCGTATGTCGGCGTAGTTATCCTGAATCGATTCGATGAACTCGACGATGTCTACTGCTTGGACAGAGAGAGTTCCACGCTCAAATTCAGGATAGAGGAAATCCGTTGTGACGAGCCGAATAAACGAATCTTGGGCGAATTCGTAGTAGAGACACCAGTCTATGACGTCACTACGAACATCCGAGCTTATCACCTTCATTAGCGGAGTTTCCGTATACTCCTCTTTGTCTGGGATGTGCCGACGCGTAACTTCCCGGAGAATATTCGTTCGATACTCGTCGGTGTTCTTATTCAGGATGTTACCCTCGACGACCTGCTGCTCTAGCTCCTCATAAGAACCACACTCTACGTAGGTTTGGAGGATTCTTTTTGTCTCGTCGATATACGTACTGTGGTGAGCGATTTTCGGGTCGAGGCTCTCTTCTGGCTCAATCCCTTCTTCATCCTCTGGCTCGACGTGTTCGTTACTCATACGAACTCATCACGCGTTCTCCGATTTAAGTTCTGACTCAAGGTTGTAGTACGGCACCTGAAGCTGATCGGTACACTGTCCGTATCCTCGAAGGAAAGTGGTGAGAATTCTCCATTTATCGGGCTCAATCTCATCTTGGGTATAGCCCTTCTCGCCGATTAGATATGATTCGCCAGGACCCGGACTCTGCTGAGGCTCAGTGGTGTCTGTACTGGAGATGTTCGACGCAGTTGCGGTAATAATACCGTCTGTCCATCCCTTCCCCAGCGACTGGACCGATAGGTCTTCGAGCGCTTCAAACGTCAGATCGTCGTCGCCTTCCAGCTCCTCAATGGCAGCGGTAAGGCGTGATTCTATCTGGGGCCCGAAGGAGAAAAGTGAGATTGAATCATCAGCAACCCGATCTGATTCTGCTTTGCGGCCAACTTTCAATGCGAGAGTAACTCGGGATTTCAGCTTTGTTTTTGGGGTTACTTCAGACAGCCGAGTACGACCAGTCTCAGATAGAACCCGGGATTCCCACCAATTCTGATTACTCGATTCACCGATCCGTTCTACTACAAGACGGGAAGCGACAAGATCCAGAAAGAAGTCATTGGCAATTCCTGCTTTCTCGAGCGTTTCTCTGGTTGAGGCGAACACGTCGGCGACGTCAGCGGAGGTCATATGTACACACACAATAGGGGAGGTTTTAGAACCAGCGTCTCTGGCCACCCCGAGCTTCCGTCGGAGTTAGAAGTAATCGCCGAGTTGATATCACCCGACGGAAATGGATTCGTATATACAATGGGCGCTGGGAATGAGTTGACTGAGCTCTACGATTCTCTGACTGTTCTTTATGGGTCACTGCCGTCTGGAACGGATCCGGAATGGAGGGAGGCGTTGAAATCCGTCCTCTATGGTGGGGAGTTGTTGGCTGATGAGGCTTCCTGTTACGGGAAACAACAGAATGAGCGGAATCGTGGGAAGCGGAAGGAGTACGCGCGCCGGCATGGGAACGGGGAGCGGGTGACAGAGTTTTCGGCGATCACAGTGGCGGAGCCGCGACTAGAGGACAAGCGGTACGTGCCGTCTGGGGCTGTGTTGCCGGTTGCGCCTGAGTCTGGTGAAGTTCTTCCCGTGAAGGTGTCGGGGGATGAGGTGGATCGTGCGATTGTGTTGCTTTCTGAGTTCCCGGCTGAACCAGCAGCTGATCGGCCAGGTGATGGTGTCGATGTGTTGCTTGATCCGGAGCGAGTTCGGCAAGTGCGGAAGCGTGTCACTGGCGGTGAGGAGACGTCTATCCTGTTCGTGAGTGATACTCACTTTGGGTACGAGAATCGTGCGATTACGGGGAGCGGAAAGACTGTGTCGTGGATTGACGAGATCTCAAGTATTGATACAGTAAAGCGGGTCGTTGAGATTGCTATCGACAGGGATGTGGATGCGGTCCTCCATACTGGCGACATCTTGGATCACGAAGTTGAGGCTGACACGTTGGAGGCTGTAGCGTTCTGGTTCGAAGTGCTATCTGAAAGCGGAATCCCCGTGTACTGTATTGTCGGGTCGCACGATCATACTTCGTATGAACCAGAGTATCCGGACTCTGTTAACGGGATTTCGTGGCTGAAAGAACAGGTGAAGAAGGGACGCCTCACAGAGTTGTCAACGAGCCCAACCACTGTCGCTGGCGGCCCTGTTGATGCGTACGGGATCCCTGCGGGGAACGTGGGGATTGATGATGTGGGGAAGTTCCAGTCACGCGAGTGGACACCGTCCAATATCGCGTTCGGGGCAGCGTCGCCTGGACCGAATATCCTTTGTCTACACGATGGAGTGACGCCGTATCGGGGGTCCGATGCTGACGTTGAGTTGGATCAGTTACTCGCCCAATCGCGCGTCTCGTTTGACTGCGTGCTGATCGGCGATGAGCACCGCCCGAAGAACCGGGATTTCGAGGACGGGTATACGTTTGAAGCCGGTGATGAGACACCGGTGTTCTACACGGGGCCAGCGATACGGATTAGTGAGCCGTACCAGAACCGCGACGCGTTCGTGACTGAGCTGTCAATCTCTGATACAGGGGTGACAACGAAGCGGCACTCGGTATGACTGCGAGCGTTCGTAGATACCCAAGTGCTGATAACCACAACCGCCCTCCCATCCGATAATGCAGCGCTTCTCCAAGGGAGATCGCGTCCGAATCGATATTCCTGATGAGACAGATCCTGATCACCAGGAGTATCACGGGGAGCACGGGCGAGTTGTTGCAGTGCTGAGTGACGATGCGGATTCGGTCACTGCTGACGAGCGGGATGCGCAGCTCTACCGGGTTGCGTTTGATTCGGGTGAGACCGCTGATTTCCGGTGGCGTGACTTGCGGCCGCCGCTCGACGACTCATAGCAGGCAGAATCGTGTTTTCCTTCGAGTTCTTCTCGAAGACAGAACAGCCAGCATATGTCCAGAAATTGGAAGGTGGAGTAGTGTCAGACTCAGAGTATGGGGTTCAGTAACGCGATCGCATTTTATTCAGCCGAACCTCACTGAATAATCTGTTAGGGTTTCGTTGCCTTGCACCGTCTATAGAAGCTCAATCGCTGCTAGTAGCGCTAACACCCTCCGGTTCCGAAATCCGTAGTAACCCTGAGACACCGAGTACATCTTCGATGATTTCATGCACGATATTAATGTGCTCTCTGTTGGTAAGATGCGAATCCACAGCAACGAGTGTCGAGATCGAATACTGACGAGAGATTTCGACAGCATCGACGAGAATCTCACAATCATGGCCAATATCGAGATCCCGCCTGAGCCGACGTAACAGCTGATCGTTGCTCTGCTGCGGGAAACACCGGTCAATCAATTCTTCCGAAAGCTGCACCTGATACAGTTCTATATCCTGAAGACAGCGACGTAGTGTCGATAGCTGCTCTCGCTTATCCATATCGTACCAGCTCATCTGGATATCGTCACGGAAATGACTCCGGTCGTTCGGACTGACGTGGATATCCCGATCACGCGGCTCGTAGTCGAAAATCTCGTTGTCAGTATCGCGAAGGTAGGCAATCACGTCATCGTAGAGATTGTACCGGCGTTCACAGAGCGCATCGAACTCGTCGTTGGCCTTCCCGCCAATCACCGTATAGAACGACTCATCATCGATGAGTCGTTGACAGCCTCGATCCTCCTCAAGATCCCCTGGAAGGTGGGAATACACGTAATTAACCATCACCGAGGTATCCAAGTTGAGTTGGGGGGCCTCGCTCATTCAGTCCCCTCCAAAACCTCTCTTGCCATTTCGTGCAGATGAGCCATCTGCTCCTCGTCAACTCGCTGGGAGTGATGGCCAGCTCGTGGAAATAGATCCGTATCAGCACATCGCTCGCTCATCCGATTTCGTTGAGACAGTAGGTCTTCGTGGAAGCTCGTAAACCGGTCTGTGTGCTCTTCGACCAAGTGGTGGCGGTTTGGGCCCTCTGCGGTTTGCGTGGAAATGTACAGTGCTGGGTATCGCCAGACATCGTAATAGAAGTACGGCGCGAGATCCTGTAACAGGCTTTCTTGCTCGCTCGATACTGACTCGAGGTTCGTGAGTTGCGCAAACACCTGCTCAATCACATCTGTTCCTCGAGTCACTAAGTCCACTATCTCAGACAGCTCGTCGATCTTCGCAAGCTCGAGATGGAGGTCAGAAATGAGCAACCGGAACTCTCGTTCGTCCGATTCAGACAGTAGTCTTCCCTGTGAGCCTCCGCCGAAATCCGCCAGCGAATGATTCGTTGTTTCCTGCTCAACTGTCTCATCCAAGGTTTCGAGGTGCTCTCGGATGTCCGTAGACGTGAGATATAGGTCGGTGTACTCGTCAGGAGCACATTCCTGGTAGAAGTCGCGAAGGAAGTCGAATTTCCCGGTATACCAAACTTCCCGTAGGTCGTAATCGTCGAAGAAAACCTCGGACGCGAAGTAGTCCCGATACTGTTGCACTTCTTCATTTTCCCCGTGATCGCGTCGAATTCCAGCCGTATTGGTGGTCATCCGGCCCGGAGCGTTGTCGGGCTCACCGGCGACCTTCGTGTAGGCGCCAGCAAGGTACCAACTGTAGGTGACAGGGAGGTCGAACTCCTTAATCGCGAAGTAGCACAGTTTCTCCTGCTCTGTTCGCGTGATGTTTCGACCAGGATCGTCGAACACATCCTCTACTGCAAGCTCAATACCGCGTAGAAGCGCATCTGCATAGGGTTCCTCCTCACTATATGGGTTGTTCGCGCCCGGTGTGGGAGGAGTCATGATTGGAGTATTCCCGCTATGATGCGGATAGGTTTTGTGATACTGCTTGGCAGCTCGATACCTGCTGGTGCGTGCTGTTCTTAGTATTGTATTCCACAGGGATAGTCAAAGATGGTAGCCTCGGACTGAAAGTGAAATGTGATAGGCTTCTTTTGTCACTACGGATTTGAGCACCCCCGATCACGATCTTCATCGGTGACCGATTCGCACCCTATCTTGCACGTCAATCGGTGAGATATCACTAATTAGTCAATTGTTTCACTAGATTGGCAAGAGTCTTTTTCGACGTCTCGTTTCTGGCGGGGAAAGGATCATCTGCTGGCTCTATGACTGTAGCCGTATGCCTCCGGATCGGCTTCGCAGTATTGTTCCATTGTTTGGCGGTGGGACGCGGTATGTCGAGACGTTGGACGCGATTCTCGAGTTTGTCGAGGCGCATCAGCCGACGACGGATGAACTCGTTGGGTGGCATCGGGGATCGTTTGCGAATGTGTCGAGTCGGGAGTCGATTCTGCGGCGGGTGCGGTATTTGCAGCAGGTCGGATTCCTCCGCCAAGCGAACGAGCATTGGGAGCTCGGCGATGCAGGTCGGGAGTACGTTGAGCAGGGCGATGTGGGGACGTTGCTGCGGATTATGTGTGATCGGAACGTCGGATTGAGGAGTCTTTTGTATGCGTTGGTTGCTGGGCCGATGACGCTCGGGGAGGTGAGTGAGCAGCAGCTCGATACGCATCCGGAGTTGGGGTGGAGTCGCGGGGAGACGGACATGGCGAAACAGCGAGTGAATTGGCTGCGGAGTATGGGGCTCGTCGAGAAGCAAGGTGACGAGTACGCGTTGACGGATGACGGGCGAGCGTTCGTGGAGCGTGCGGTGGCGGAGTGGGCTGATTCAGACTGGACACCGTCGGTGAGTGATGCCGAGATGCGTGCGGGGACGTACGAAGCGACGGTCCACGCTCGGTCGGTTGATCCGGAGTTCCGGGCGACGGTGCTGTCACGGCATGACCGAACGTGCCCGATTTCCGGAGTGGATCATCCCGGCCTGCTAGACGTGGCGCATGTCCTCTCGTGGAGCGACTATCCGGACCACCGGGCCGACCTCTCGAACGTGCTGGCCCTCAGCAAGACACACCACGCGGCCTTTGACCGGGAGCTGTTCACGATTGATCAGGACTACCGGCTGCGTGTGAACCCGGAATTCGAGAGCGAGAGTGACCTGTTACAGCGGACGATCATTGACCGTGAAGGGGAACGGATCTCGATTCCGGAGGAGAGTCTGGAGCCACAGTACGTCTCGGAGCATAATGCGTCGCTTGAGTGGGTGTGAGTGAATCGTACTGGTTGGGTGGTGATTGAGTTGCGGGTTAATCTGACCGCGGGATTTACGTCAATTACCCCGCACTTGCTTAGCAGATGGCTTCACTCGAGGTTCTGTGTACGGCGGATATCCATATTGGACGCCGTCCGAGTCGGCTTCCCGATAGATTTGATTCGGTTGAATTCTCGCCGCGACAGGTCTGGGCTGATCTTGCGGCGACGGCTGTGAATCGGGGAGTGGATGCGGTCGTCGTTGCGGGGGATCTCGTGGATAGCGAAAACAGGTACGCCGAGGCGTTCGGGGCTGTTGAGTCTGTGGCGACGACGCTGGCGGAGGCAGAGATTCCGCTCGTCGTTGTCGCCGGTAACCACGATGCCGACGTGCTGCCGGACCTGGCCGATGCAATTGATCACCTCCAGTTGCTCGGCCGGAACGGGACGTGGGAACGAACGTCTCTCACCGACGCAGATGATGATTCGCTTCTTCATCTTGAGGGGTGGTCGTTCCCGGGTCGGTACCATCACGAGAGTCCGTTAGCCACGTACGACCTGTCCGACGACGGTGTGCCGCGTCTCGGCGTTGTCCACGCAGACGTGAGTGACGAGGATCGGTACGCTCCAGTTGCCGTAGATGACTTGGCGACAAGTGGGCACACGGCGTGGGTGCTTGGGCACCTCCACGTCCCGGGGACACGCCACGACAACCCGCCGGTTCTCTATCCGGGCTCCCTACAGCCGCTGGACCCGAGCGAGACTGGCGGTCACGGGGCGTGGTTGCTCTCGGTCGGGACTGACGGCACGGTTGAGGCAGAGCCGCTCGGGTCGGCGACACTGCACTACGAGGAGGTCACCGTCTCAACAGCCCCCGAGGAGGGATTCCACGACATCGTCGATGCCACGCACGAGCAGTTGCGTGACGTAGTCACCGAGTGTGGTGCTGAAACCGAGCTTTTAGCGGTCAAATTGGTGATTGAGGGGCGGACGGACGCACATACCGACCTACGCACTCGACGTGGGGAACTCGAACAGATTGAACTCACGGAAGGCGGGACGACAGTGCGGGTCATCGATGTCAATATTAACACGAGCCCCTCGATCGACCTCGCTGAGCGCGCCGGCGACGATGATCCAATCGGGTATTTGGCCGGACTGTTGCGCGCACTCGACGGGGATGAACCCATAGAACCCTACCAAGACGTCATTGAGGCGGCGCATGCGAGTGTCCGAGAGACGCACGACTCCAACGCGTATCGGGAACTCAAGAGCCATGATGAGTCCTATACTCGTCCGACGGAAGCCGAAACGAAAGACGTTCTTCGCCAACAGGCGCGGCGGCTCGTTGATGCGTTCGTTGAGCAACAGGGGGTGACGGCCGATGAGTGAACCCGCCCCGACCGACGCCGACCAGGCTGACACTGAGCGTGACACAGTGGACGAGCGGGAGACGCCTATCGCTATTGACGCCGTCACGATCGACCGGGCGCCGGGCTTCGAGACGGCTGGCTTCACGCTCGAGGACTTCTCTCCTGGTGTCAACGTTGTCTACGGGGCGAATGCGGCTGGGAAGACGACGCTGTCGGAGGCGATTCGGTGGTCGCTGTGGCCGGACGAGGCGCCGGCGTCGGCGAACGTACGGACGGCGCTCACCTATGATGGCGAATCGCGGCGGATCGAACTCAACGGTGGCGTCGCTGACCACATCCGGGATGGCGCGTCCGCTGATCCAATCCCGGTGCCGTCTCTCCATGGTGGCCGTCGGTATTCGCTCTCGCTGCACGATATGCTCCAGGAGGAAACAGACGACGGCGAATTTGCGAACGTCATCCAGCGCGAATCGACTGGCGGGTTCAATATTGATGCTGTCCGGGAAGAGTTCGGTCTCAGTGGCGGGGCGAGTCCAGCTACGCGGGGGATTAGTGAGACGCAGGAGGCGGAGGATGCCATCGAACGGGTTGAGGAGTTGCGGCGGGAGGCTCCGGATCTTGAGGAGGAACGCGCGCGGCTACGCCAGCTGGAGGATGATCTTGCGGCTGCTGCCACCGCGCGAGATCGCGTCGATCTCCTTGAGACGGCGATCGCGTACAAAGAGGCGCAAGACGACTACGATCAGCAGGTCGAAAAGGTAGAGTCGTTCCCGGACGAGCTGGAGTCGTTCGACGGTGATGAACTGGAGCAGCTTGAGACGGTTAAAGAGAACATTGAGGAACAGAAGCGTCAAGAACAGGAGGCGGCTGCGAAATACCGCGCGGCTGCTGAAACGCTAGCAGAGGCGGACCTCCCCGAAGACGGCGTTAACGATGAGGATTTACAGACGCTGCGAGAGCACCGTGACGATCTTGCTGCCGCTGAAGACGACCGTGATCGGTTAGAGCGAGAAGTAGCTGAGGCAACGGCTGAGCGCGATGAGATTCGGGAGAAGATTCCCCTCGACCTTGATGATGAGACACTCCGAGAGGTTGAGACGGATGACCTTGCTGAACTCCGATCGTTCGTCAGCAAAGTGGCTGAAGTCGAGGGCAAGCAGCGGGTCAAAGCTGCCGTTGACGAGTGGCTCGGCGATGATTCCGAGGGGCAGAAGGATCGGGGAACGCTTGAGAGTGGGCGGAACGCGCTTGAAAACTGGCTTGCAGCCCCATCAGAACAAGCCACTGCCGACGAGCGGAGTCGCGGACCCGTTGTAGCGGCCGTCGCAGCTGGAGTCTTGACAGCGCTCTCGGGAATCGTGATTGCACTGCTGGTCAATCCGGCTGGCGTCCTGCTGACGCTCTTGGGTCTCGGCCTGGCTGGATACGCGGCGCTCAGTGCGAGGAGCGACGATACCAGTACGGACTCTGCTCGGGCGACCCATGCGGAGACGTTCCGGCAGGCCGGGCTTGAGGAACCGGCCACGTGGGAAGCCGACGCGGTCAGAGATCGGTTAGGCGATATCCGCGAGCGGCTGAGCAGTATCGAAGTTGACGAGCAGGAAGCAAAGAAGCGGGATGAACTCCGCGCGCAGTTCGATATCGAGGACGTCAAGGATGAGTTGGAGACGGCCCGGGAACGGATTCAGGACCGGTTCGACACCGACGTCGATGACGATATTGAGCTGGCGGTGACCGTCGAGCGTATCGAGCGCTGGCAGGCGGCCGACGAAGCCGTCACGAGCAAAGAGGCGGCATTGGAGGAAGCAAAGAACCAGGTCGAGAAGTATCGTGAGCAATTCTGTGCGACGGTCGAGCCGTACACGACCGAGACGTACTCCTACGAGGTTGAAACGAGTGCCGACGCAACGGCTGCTATCAAGGGTCTTGAACAGCGGCAGCGCGACTACGAGGACGCGACGCAGCGCCTCACAGAGGTTGAGGGGAGTGTCGCGGAGGCACATGACGAACTCGAACAGTACAGAGCGGAGTGGGAGTCACTGTTCACGGAACGTGGCTTGGAGCCGGACAACCGGGACCGGCTTGAGGAGCTGTGTGAGCAATACTTGGAGTACGAAGCAGCCGTCAAATCGAAAGACAAGGCGGAGACCACTCTCGAGAATCGGTGTGACGATCTTCGTGACCACGATGCCTACGACGAGGCGATCGAAGAGCGAAACAGAGACGACTTGGAAGCGGAATTAGAGGAAAAGCGAGAGACGGCAAGCGAACACGACGACCTCTTACAGGAGAAAACAGAGTTGGAGAAGGACATCGAGGATGCGAAAGCATCGACGGAGATCGCTGACGCTGTCCAGGAACGGGACGAAGCCTTGGCGGCGCTTGAGGAAAGACTCGATTCGGACGTCGCTGATGCGGTCACGGATACCCTGTTAGAGTTCGTGGAGACGGAGACGATTAGTAGTAATCAAGAGCCGGTGTTTCAGCGGGCAGACGTTCTCTTGCGTCGAATTACTGACGGGCAGTTCGAGCTCAGACTCGATGACGGAACCTTCAGAGCGTACGACACGGGCGAACAGCGGCGTGTCGATTTGAACAATCTCTCGAGTGGAACGCGAGTGCAGGTGCTGCTCGCGGTTCGGGTCGCCTTCGTTGAACACCGGGAGCAGGAGACCGCGCCACCGTTGTTGCTTGACGAGACGCTGGCGCCGTTCGACGACCAACGAGCTGAAACAGTCCTCGACACTGTGATTGATTTGGCGCGAGACGGGCGGCAAGTGTTCTACTTCACGGCGCGACACGACGAACGCGCACGCTGGGAGACCCGCCTCGAAGAAGCGGACGTTGAGTACAGTCTCCAGCACCTGACCGCGAGCGACGAGCATGACCCTATCGCGGAGCCGCCGACGCTTGATACGCCCGGTGCGATTGACGTGCCAGAGCCGGACGGCGGCGACCACTGGACGTATCGTGAGCGACTAGACGTGCCGACGTTCGACCCACGACAGGGCGCGGCCTCGGCGCCGCTCTGGTACGTGACCGACGACCCGGAGGTACTGTATCGACTCCGGGCTGCTGGCATCGAACGCTGGGGGCATCTCAAATCGTTATTGGAGGTCGGTGCCGTTGACGGCCTCCTGTCGGAGACGTCCCGAGAGCAGGTTCGGCGGCACGGCGCGGCATTGGAAGCGTTCGTCGAGGCGTATACGGTCGGACGCGGGAAGGCTGTTGACCGTGACGTGCTAGAAGCCAGCGGCGCCGTCAGCGACAACTTCATTGACGAAGTGAGTGCGCTGGCGGATCGGGTCGATGGCGATCCAGACGCGCTTCTTGAGGGGCTGCCAGACATCAGTCACTTCCGGCAGGACAAAATCGATGAACTCCGGGACTACCTCCGCGACGAGGGCTACCTTGATCCGCGCCCGAAGCGGCCTGACGACCAGATCCGGTCAGCAGTGGTTGATGCCTACTGTCAGCACGGACTGGAACCAAATACCGCGGCAACGGCCGCAGACAGACTCCTTAATCGGATTTCAACGGATTCTGAGGGGAGCGAGACAACGGACTGAGCGCGCCTCGATTCAAAACCTGTCTAGTGATCTTGAGCATCTAGATAGCTGGGGGAATCGAGGTCAGGCGATGTCGGCGGCGGTCCGACGATAGGTGTCGTCAATGTTGGGTCCCCCAAGTGCTGTGTAGAGGTCGATGAGGTCTGCAACGTCGCTGCGGCAGTAGTCTTTGAGGAGTTGTGTGAGTTCGCGGTGGACGCTGGTGTGTTCGATGCCGGCTGCGACGTTTTGCACGTATTTGTCGCCGAGGGTCTGCCCGATGTGTTTGCCTTGGACAGCGTTCCCGTCGATTCCGGAGAGATAGGTGTCAGGGAGGTCGTAGTCGTCGTACCAGACGCTGTCGTTATCGATGCCGACGAGGTCGTAGACTTTCCAGTCGGGAAGGATGTGCTGGTCATCCCAGAGCTCGGCTTCGTACTCGTCGGCGGCCGCGAGTGCGACATCAACGTGGTTCTCGAACAAAGCTTCTGTTCGTGCCGAGAAGTTGCGGTCAGCATTAGCATCGATGTCGTGGGCCCAGTTCAGCAAGTGCGTGCCGTCGAACCAGGTGCCGTTGTACGTGAGGAGACGATCGACGCTGCGGTGGTCACACCATTCGAAGAGGCGCTCGTAGAGGTCGATCGTGTGCTGGTCGTCCCAGTCGCCCCGTCGGAACAACACCTCGGTTTCTGGTGTGCCGTTCAGGTCGTCAGCGTACGCGAGGCTGACGGCGAAGAATTCGAAGTACTGAGTGTCATTCGAGTTCTCCGGCGGCTCTTCGAACGGGCTCGCGGTTTCAATGTCGAGGACAAGGGTACCCATCTAAACAGACCTCCAGATGTTGTGCCCGCCGGACAGTACGATGTTTGTTGTGGACGCCGATCTGGAGTTGAGTACCTCAGTGGTGGATACTCACATGACGACTCCCTTCGTTCGCGGATCCAGCGAGGTGGACAGGAACAGTTGAACGTGACGAAGGGCTGTTCTATACCTGCTCGCAGACGGATTAGTGAGTGGTGCGGGTACCGCACCGTGTTCTTGGCTGACGGTGCGATTTCTGGGCGGGAAGGATAGAGAATCAGGATTCGGTTTGAGTGCCCGAGTCGTTCCGGGCCTCTGTGTCATGATCGAGATTAACCGAGCCGGTCCTGAAGAATTATTCTGCCTTGGTGCCAAATCGGGGTATGCAGATACCGACGGGAGAGGATATCAGGTCGGCGCGTGAGAACAAAGGGTTGACTCAGTCCGAACTTGCTGAGCGTGCAGGGGTGTCTCAACCGCTGATTGCTCGAATCGAGGGAGAAGATGTTGATCCGACTATAGATACGCTCTATAGTGTGGTTTCGGTGCTCAATAGCTCGACCTCGGAGTTGGAAGAAGAGGAGGTCAAGATATCGATGCCCTCTGTTTTGAAGGACGCACGGAAACGAACTGGATATACCCAGGGTGAGTTAGCTGAGGTTGCGGATGTTTCGCAGCCGCTTATTTCTCGGATTGAACGACAGGATGTGAATCCAAAAGCATCCACGTTGCGGGAACTGTTTAGTCATCTGGATCCATTGCCAGAGTCTGACGGTGAGGCGGCATCCAAGCAGTCTACAACGGAATCTGATTTGATTGAGAAGATTGAGTGGGAGTTTGAGAATGTAGAGGGGAGTTCGTCTCAGTCTGCGGTAGAAGAGAAGGGAACAAGCACCAGTGAAAATAAACGATGTTCCGAGTGCGGTTCCGACCTCGATCCGTATCCGGATCCGAGCTACTGTCCTGACTGTGGAAATGCACTTTGAAGATCCGTGAAGGATTCGAGGGAATCGAAGACTGTCCCACTCATGATATAGACATCTGCATATTTCACAGAGATTTGATGATCGCAGTGGCGGGGGTGGCGATTACCGGTAAACGACGAGAGCAGTCATTATCAGAGAACCTAGAGTACTAAGCGAGAGCTGACCGAAGCACTAACTGAGCGGGCCGTGTTATCGCGGTTATGGATATTTTTGGCAACGGTGACGACGATGACGAGGGCCCAACCGAGACGCAACAGCGCGTTGAAACGGTCGTTGACTCCTTGCGAGCCGAGCAAATACAACTCTCGGAAGTCGTACAACGTCTTGACGGATCGGTTGAGGAGCGCCCCGTTGCGGCTCGGGTTCTGGTCCAAGCAGCCCTGCACAACTCGAATACGGTCGAAGGCATTGTTGAGGGAGTGATCGACCGGCTTGCAGAGCGAGAGCTAGCGCGTCCAGTTGCCGAAAATTTGCTCGTCTCCACCGAGAGCTTACGTACCAATGGTATCGACTACCCGACCGTCGCAGAAGGGTCGCTTGATGCGCTCGAGGAAGCGTTCCGCCGAATCGAGACAGTACGGACAGGGCGTTCCGAGGAAGTTCTCGGCGGGGGAGCGAGTGAGACCGTCCTCGCCACCGAACTCCGAGGCCACGCCGACTCTGTTGGGGGGCGCAAGCAGTTAGTCACCGAGGCGACCGCGGATGCGTTTGAAGCTGTACCAATGGCACTCGCGCGGCAAGCAAACATGGATCCAATCGACACATTAGTTGAGATGCGGAGCGAGTGTGAGGCTGGCAACACGGTCGGAATTAACACGGAAGAGAGCGAACTCCGGAACGGCGGGGAGTTGGCGATCAGCGAGATGGAGCTCCGGACGCGACTGACCGACGGGGTGGCGCTTGCTGGAATCGTCGCCCTCACGCAGGGCACAGTGACACAGCTTGGGACACTTACCAGCCACGATCCGAATCTAGATTGAGTGCAATGCCATCCCCGCCTCCGTGTTATCGGGGGCAAATCCGGTATTCGCACTGCCGTACGCAAAGCCTGGCCATGATTCTGAGGATTGGGTCCGCCCTGCAACAGTGGTCGATGGGTGAAGTACTGTGCCAGTCCCCGCGCTCCCGATGGTTAACAGTGCCTGGCGGCGTGTTAATTATGGAGACAGTGCTGTTGGACGCTGTTCTTCACCAGGCTTCGTATCCGTCGCCGTGCTCGGTAGCCTGCTTCACCTCTGCAATCTGGGTGTCGTACACTGTGCGCAGGAGGCTGAGACACAAATTGGCTTCAACATCTGGTTGTTGCGAGCCGCTTGTCACGGTGGCGTAGTTGTCGCCTTCAGAATCAATCGTCAGATTGTATTGATCTACTGCCTCTTGGAGTGCTGTTTTCTGTGAGGGTGTGAGGCGAGTCAGATTGTGTGAGCCATTGAGATATTGGTAGTGGGTGTCTGTCTCACCGTTGTTCTCGAATGTCAGGTTGATCCAGTGGTCCGAGTGGTCGTCCCGGTTGAGGTGCTTTTCGAAGAGGCTAGTGAGTTGGTCAGATCGATTCGAATCGTGCTTCGAACGGTCAATGGCGCCCTCAGATGAACTATGTTGGTCGATTTTCGAGCTGATATACTCTGCTGCATCGCTTATGTCGCTGGCATGTGTTCCTGTCTCGGCAAAGCGATATTTTGTGCCGTCGTTCGTTGTGAACGTGATCCATTGGGTCGCAATATTGTTTGTCGCCTCCACGTCGGTGATTTGATCGTAACTGAAGGAACGACTCTCATCTCGTTGGTCCAATCCGGCAACGTAGCAGATTCGTTGGTCGGTGATCAGGAGGAATCGGGAGCCGCTGGTTGTCTTATCGTGGTGTGGCGTTTCCTCTGTCTCATCCGGGGATATTTTCCGTAGACCTTTGTATTGATGCCAGAATACGTATGCCAGATATTCATCCGGTCGCAGGTAGTCAACGAGTTGCTGATCGATGAGACGTCCATCCGTTTTTGTCAGAATGGTCTCTGAGAAGGAGCCTTTTGCCTGACTCACTAGTTGCGAGGGAGAGCGTTCCTCAGGGGTGCTCCTATCGCTTTGCTCGGAATTCGGATTCGTCTCACCGTGGTTCTCGGTTAGTTCTTTTAAATTTTGATCGGCAAGTGCGTGACACTGCTCTGAATCCTTCCAGTGATTCCTGAACGCGTCCTCACTGTTGAAGACTTTCTCATCGCAGTAGGGGCAAGGAACCATCCAGCCTTTATTGGGGAAGTCCAGCCAGGGGAACGACCCATCTGAACTCTCAATGTCGAGATTGACGCTGGGTTGCTGTGTGTGTGAATCTTGCTTATCGCTATTCGATGGTGAGTCTGTCTCTGCTTGGTTAGCTGTCTCCTCAGTCGTACGTGACTCAATCGTTTCGAGGATACTGGTCCACTCTTGTTGGGAGATCTGACTTGCTTCCGGTGGAGTTGGTGCGGGACCATTGCACCGATCTGCGTTTACCCAGTGAGTTACAAATGCGTCTTTCGTGTTGTTGATGTGTGAGTCGCAGTAGGGGCAGGGGACTTGCCACTGTGATCGGTCATAGTTGAGGAAAGGGAACGACTCAGGTTCTTTTTGACCTGGTGGTGTAGCGTCCTCTGACTCCGGTTCTGATGGGTCGTCACTCGGTGCTGAAGCCGAAACAGACGGATAAATTCGAGAGAGGAGCACTGAGTCGGGGTGTTTCGTCTCGTTCAGCGTGACTTTGTCTCCCCTCTTGATGAACTCTTCCTCCTCAAGAAGACTGAGTGCCTCGCCGATACGAGTCTGAATCCGGTTCCCGCGGCGCTGGTACCCGAACAGTCGCGTCGTCTCAAGGACGATATCGTCCTCCTTGATCGCACCGCCTTCCCGGAGCACGACAGTGATTGCTTTGGCGATCTCTTCGAGTGGGATTTCGTCGATCGTTCGCGTGTCTGAATCCGTGTTAATTCGGATATCGAATTCCAGTTCGTCGAGCGGTGGCCACAGGAATTCGCCGTGTTCGTAGACCTTGTCCTGCCTCTCGAGTTCGTCGAGGCGGTTTCGGAAGATTCGTTGGACTTTCTGCCCAGCCCGTGATTGACCCCAGACATCGAGGTAGGTCTGCATCGCGGTGTCGTATTTGATGGGGCCATTCTGGACGACGGTGTCCTGAATTGAATTCCGATTTGCTTGATCCATCCCCTGTTTGTCGGAATCGTACCGTTCGTCCCACTCAAGCGAGGGTTCTTCGAACTCGGTGATCTCGTCGTGCTCAACCTTCGAATCGACCTCCATGACTTCGGGTTCGTGCGAGGGGATGTCAGGGTCGTCTGTGGAGAACGACTGGCCGTCGAGCAGGTCCTCAACTTTCTCGTTGATCTTTCTGATCTCGCGCTCCTGGTTGGACGCCCAGTCGGGGGACCAGATTCGGTGAATTGTCCAGCCCAACTCCTCAAGCACCATCTGCCGGGTCCGGTCTCGGTCTCGGGCTGTCTTCGAGGAGTGGTACGCGGCCCCGTCGCACTCGATACCGAGGATGAATTTCCCGGGGTGTTCTGGGTGCTTGATTGCTAAGTCGATACTGTAGCTGGAGCTCTGTACTTGCGAGACGACATCGTACCCTTCTGCTTCGAGTGCGTCGTATACCGCTTCTTCGAACTGTGAATCGAAATCGAGCGTGTCTGTCACTTCGTCGTCTCGGACGAGGGCCTGTTCGCCTTTGCGGGCGTATTCGAGGTAGTTCTTGAAGTGCTTGGCACCGGTGCTATTCGAGCCTGAGAGGTCGATGTCGCCGGGGAGCATCGAGCAGACGACCGTGATGTGTTCTTTCGCCCGCGTCACTGCCACGTTGAGGCGTCGTTCGCCACCGCTCTTGTTGATCGGGCCGAAATTCGTCGAGATCGTGCCGTCTTGAGCGGGCCCGTAGCCGACACTGAAGATCATCCGGTCTCGTTCGTCGCCCTGAACCATTTCGAGGTTCTTGATGAAGAACTCGTCGAGCACGTCGTCTTGACTGACGAACGCATCAAGCACGGGGCTCTCCTCACGTCGCTCAGCGAGCGCGTCTCGGATAGCTTGTTCTTGGGCGCTGCTGAACGCGACGACGCCGAGGCTCTTATCACTCCGTTCTTCTGCGTGTTCCTCGATTAGATCGACGACTCGCTGTGCTTCGACCTCGTTTTGTCTCGAGCCACCCCGGTCGTAGACGCCGTCTTCGACGTACTCGAAGTCCACCCCAGTTTCAACGTCGGGGTCGTTCTCCGGGAACGTCCGCAGACTATTGTTGTAGTAGTGGTAGTTCGAGAATTGAATGAGTTCCTCAGTACGGCTTCGGTAGTGCCATCGGAGGTTCTTCTCGGGGAGGACAGAGGCTGTTTCTTCGAGAATGCTGTCGAGGTCTTCACGTACGTCTTCCGTGGTTTCCACGTCGGATTGGAAGAACGACGTCGGCGGGAGTTGTTTCGTGTCGCCCGCGATAACCGCTTGATCGGCACGGATAAGACTGCTCACAGCGTCCTGCGGCATGATCTGTGAGGCCTCATCGAACACGACGGTGTCGAACTCGATTGAGTCCGCTTTGAGGTACTGCGCGACCGACAGCGGACTCATCATGAAACACGGCGTGAGCTGCGTGATGAATGAGCCTGCTTCGTCGAACAACTCACGAAGCGGCTTGTGCTTGCGTTGCTTTTCCGCTTCTCGGCGTACGAGGACCTGCTCCGCGCTGGAGGCGTGCTCAAGATCCAACGAAGGCCGGCGTTTCGTCACTTCGTGTTGGATTTCGATCTTTGCGAGTTCCTGTTGTTCCTTGTCCAAGCGGCGGAATTCCTCGACGTACCGTTCCATCTCGTCCGCGTTGAACGATCCGAGACCTGTTTGCTCGTATACGCTGTTGAGCCATTTCGTGTAGAATCGCTTCTTGAACGCCGAGACGAGATGGTCACTCTTGTAGTCCCCCTGGAGGAACCGCTCGACGTACTTCTCACAGACTGTGTCACGGACAGTGTCCAGTTGTGAGGCGAACTGGACGCGGCGCTGCAAGGCAGGGACGTCACCACGAAGCTCCTGAAGTGTCTCCGACAGTTCGGGGAACGACGCCTGCCGGAGTGGCGTACCATTGACCTGCATCTTTTCGATGTTCATCGCGTTCTCGAAGAACGCGGCAGCGTCGTCGTAGTCCGCGAGCGCTGCGTTCGTCCGCTCGAGTAACGGCTCCACGCTTGGAAGCGTGTTCTCAACCAGGGACTCGACGATCGGGTTCGTGAACGTGGAGTCGTGCTCGTCGAGCCTGGCGACCCACCGCTGGGCCTGGGTTAGCGTCTCCCAATCCGTATCACCGCCCTCGTACAGCGGTCCGAGACGCTCTATGACGCCCCGGAAATCTTCTCTCCGGTCTTCAATTCGCTGGACCTCTGCGAGTTTGCGTGTATCTTCGAGGAGTTGGTCATGGCTCGGATCGTAGTCGTCTCGAGCGTGGGTCGTGATCTTTCGCTTGAGCGACCGATAGCTCGGTTTGACTACCTTCAGCATTCCGTATGCTGCGAGTTCGTTGTTGAGCTCCGCGCCGTTCGCAGAGAAGAAACTCCGCTGGTAGTGGTCTGAAAGCTCATCGATGAGCGATTCGCGCTCTTGTTCCAGTTCTGCGAGTTCCTCGAACCGTCCGCCTTCCTGTGCGAACGACCCGTCGAAGAATGCGTCTTGCCAGGCGATATCCGGGCGGTTCGAGACGTGCTGTAACAGTTGCTTCACCTCACGGAATTCAGCAAGAGAGTCCGGCCGAAGACCTAATTCAGCTTCAAGCTCGTCTGCAACGTCTTGCAGCGTCTCGATAGCTTCGACCTGCCGCTCTAGGGACTGGCGCATCGAGTCGCCAGTATCGACACCCCACTGTCGGAGCGTGGTGTGTCGCCACGGGCTCGTTTCGTAGGTGTCGATTTCCTCATCGAAGCGCGCGAGCGTCTCTAACTCATCGATGGCGGTTTCGAGTGTCTCTTGGCCCACGCTCAGTGGCTGTGTGATGCCGACATCGATGCGGGGAACGTCTGCGTGTTTGCTCACGATGCCGAACGCTTGGTACGCCGTCAGATCCCATCCGTCAGGGGAGTAGAACAGTTGTTGCCCGTATTGATTGATGGTGTCTCGCCGTTCGCGGAGTTTTCCGAGCCGTTTGGCGCGATTGTCCGCGGGTTTGATTTGCGGGGCCTTCAGTTCGGTTTCGAGGCTCCCGAGGACGTCCGTATTGGTTGCTTTCTCACCGTGAACTTCGAGACAGAACCGACCGAGGCCGACATCGTCGAGTCGATTTTTGACCACGTCGAGTGCTGCCTGCTTTTCGCTCACGAACAGGACACGCTCGCCGGCAGCGAGTTTCTCCGCGATGATGTTCGCAATTGTCTGGCTCTTCCCGGTCCCGGGTGGTCCTTGAAGCACGAAGCTCTTGCCTCGTTTCGCCGCCTCAATTGCTTCCTGTTGACTGGAATCGGCGTCGAGCACTTGGTACGTGTCGATGGGATCGACGACGTCGTCGAGTTCGGAGGCTTTCGGCGTCGTGATGTCTCCTTCGGCTTTTTGGAGCGGTTCCATCTCGCCGTTGAGCGCTTGGATAATTGGGTCGTCTTTGATTGCCTCTCGGTTGCGCTCGAGGTCGGAGTAGAGACTGTACTTGGTGAAGTCGAAGATCCCCAACACTGCGTCCGGTTGAATCGTCCATCGATCGAAGCCGCGCAGCGTTTCGTATACTGCTTCGAATGCGGCGTCGATCTCTGCGAGTGAGAGCGCGTTGTCCGCGGGCAGGCTAATTCCTCGTTCGGCCGCGAGTTTCTTGCGGAGCGCGGGATTGAGCCGGAGTCCTTCTGCTTTTGGTTTGAGAACGTAGTCGTGTTTCTCCTCGTCCTGAAGCGTCTTCTCTTCTAATTCGACGGGAGCGAGGAACAGTGGTGAGCGGTTCGCTTCGTCGCTGTGGTCTACGCTGTACCAACGCAACATCCCGAGCGAGATGTGCAGGGAATCGACCCCACGCTCCCGAAGGTACTGCTTGTTCTTGAGCGCGATCTGGGATAGCGAGTTTGCCGCTTCATCCGGTGCCCGCGTTGGCAGTACTTCATTCGTTGCGATGTCAGGCTGGTCGTCTTCGTCGTCCTCTGTCGGCCGTTTCCGAATGAAGAGCTCACCGTCGCCGTCAATCTCGCCGGCGATAGTCGTGGGGTTCGCGTCCTCGAACGGGAGGTCTTTCGTCTTCGTTGGTTTGAATGAGACGAGTTTGTTCCGGCGGGTCAGGTCGAGCAGCTGAGATTTCCACTCGTCGATCTTTCTATCTAATGAATCGCCGTTTGCGGCGGTATCGTCGCTAACTGCTTGTTCCTCCTCGTACTCGGTGATCGGATCGACATCTTGTGCCCAGAAGATCGTCTGTTCGGGCGCACCGTTGTCCATCTCAGTACTGGGTTCTGCCTCTTGATCAGTGTCGTCTTGTTCTAGAGTTGTCTCGTCCTCTTCGACAGGTGCAGTTGTTTCGGACGTGGAATCGTCGTTGTCCGTTTCTGGTGGTTGTGATTTGGATCGCTCGCTGCTTGCGGGTTCGGGTTCTGCGGGGAACTCTTGGAGGAGTGCCAGTGCTTCGTCCAGTTCGTCGTCGGACGAGACTGCAATCGGGAGCGGTACTTCTGATTGTGGCGCGACCGGGAGATAGATTTGTTCCTCAGGATCAATGACCTGCTGTTCGATGAGCACCGCGGCATCCTCGTCCCCCAAGCGCTCGGTTTGTGCGAGCTGATACTCAGTGACCATCTCCCCGTCACCGAACGCTTGGCGGTATTCCGCCATCTTGTGGGGGTTTCGAGAGCCCTGTTGTTCACCATAGCTCGGACTGTCATCAGTTAATCCGTCCCCGAATACGACGTCGGTAACTGCGGCTTGCCAGCGGTTCATTGAATCATCGCCATCGACGCGATATGCCGTCCGCTCGGACTCGACAAGCCGTTCGAGAAGCGATGCGAAGGTTCGGAAGAGCTCGTAGTATTCGGCGAGCGGATTCGGCTCTACTTGCGCCGCAGTCTCATCGTCAGCGGTTGGTTCTCCGCTGTCGTCCAGTTGGTCTACGCCCGCTGCTCGCCGCGCATCGCCAATTGAGTCGAAGTAATTGTAGACGACAGTGGCACTGAATGGGGCATGTTCGTTGATGTCATTTACTGAGGGTGATTTCTCGAGTGTTGTGGCGACCTCACGGAGGCCTGAGAGGACGTCCTCCCGAGTGTACGTGCTCTGTTGCGATCCTTTGGGTTCGAACCCTGCTTCTCGAATTGCGTCGGACCACGAACCGAAGGCGTTCTCAAACTGACTGATAGCATACTCGCCCCGGTTCATCATCTCGATCTTGGTGGGCACCTCCCCGAGCTCCGTTTTCAGACGGCGAATCTCATCGAGCAGATCGTCTTCGGTGGGATGTTCCTGGTTGGATTCGGTCTCAGTACTGGAATCCGATTTCGACTGTGTGGTTTCCTCAGTGGGTGAGTCGCCTTTCACGAGGGATTCGGCTTTGTCGCTGGCCCAGATGAGACTGTCGCTATCGCGGAAGTGATAGTCTGCGAGTTCAGATTGTAGGTACTCATGAACGTCGCTTCCAGATGACAGCCCCCACCGGTCCTGTAACGCCGCGTTCTTTGTTGGTTGGAGTCGGACGAGGTCTTCGATTCGGTTGCGCTTTGTCGCTGACAACGTCTCCGCGTCGCTCGACTCGGATTTCACCACGCTTTGCTCATTCTGTGACTTGTCGTCCGCCGTCTCTGCCGGCCCGTTTGTGTCTGTTTCGTCAGTGAGTGGTGGGTTATCCTCGCTGTGTTCCCAGGCGTATTCTTCCCATTCGCCTAGGATGGTCTCGACATCGTCGTCAGCGGCTTGCACAGCGTCGTGGAGTGCCGTCAGATCAGCCTGATTGATGATTTCCTTGTCCCACTCGTATTCCCCGTCAGCATCAAGCGAATCGATAAATTGTGCGCCCTCTCCCAAGAGCGTTCCAACGACATCGCCGTCTATCGGCCCGGACAGTGCAAAGCCAGGTAGCTTATCGAAACGGTGTCCGAGCGAGCAGAACCCTGCTGCTTGCTCGATTATCTGCTTACCGTCTTCCCGTGGGATAGCTGCGTCCTCGGTCGGGGGGACGCCGACGACGTTGTAGAACATCGCGTGCTTGGGCGTATCGTCAGGGTTGCGAAGCACACGCCCGATGCGCTGAACGAGTTCCTGATTGACGCCACCAGTAGCCATATTGATTGCCACTGACGCGTGCTGCATATCGACGCCTTCACCCAGCAGGTCACCGGTTCCGATGAGGACGCCCGAACTTTCCGGCTCGTCGAACTCCTCGATCGTTTCGAGCTGTTCTCCCCTGCTCTGTGAGCCAGACACGAGATACACCGAGGAGGGATTCGCCACGACGTCGGTGATCCGTGATTCTAATTCCTCGACCTGTGCGTTGCTATCCGCAAGCACGACGACCTTCTCCGTCGTGTGATGTTCGACAACGAGATTGACCACCACATCCAATGTCGGCGAAAGGTTCCACTGTTTCGTCCGCCGCGAGAAGAGGCGGGTGACTAAGTCGCGGAACGCGTCGTCTTCTTGTTTTAGCGAGTTCCCTTCCGTCGTATGGGAGAATCGGCGGACGTCTTCGTAGGTTCGGAGTCGGCGGTCAGTCTCGAGGGATAGTTCACCTTGCCGGAGACGTTGCCGGAACTCTTGGAATGATCGTTCCGCTCGTTCTGCGGTTTTTTCGAGATCATCACCGACGACGTCGTAGGGTGCATAATGAACTTCCCAGTCAAACGAAGGAATAACGCCGTTCTTTCTCGCCTCTGTGACGGTGTATCGCTTGGCTCTAGGGCCAATACTGTTAGAAAGGCGTTCCTCGATACGTTCGCTGTCGCTACCCGCGTCGTCAACAGAACCGGACATTGCCAAGACGTTGCCATCGAATTCGTCGAGGAGTGATCCCCACTCGCTGCCGGTCGCGTAATGGTGTGCTTCGTCGAGGAGTACGAGGTCGTAGGCTACTCGGTCTTCGTTGACAAGGGACTGCGGGGTACGGAAGTGGATCGTACCCCATTCGAGCGTGATATCGTTGCTCCCTGTCGTTCGCTCTTGGGGGATGTTGAGGTGCTTTTCGAACTCCCGCCGCCACTGTTCAAGGATGAGTTCGCTGTGCGCGACGATGAGCACGTCGTCGCTGCCGGTCGAATCCACGGGATCGGCTACGCCACCGATAGCTTGATCCTCTGGATGCAGTTCACCGTACTGGAGCGCAATGGCACCGAGGCCGAGGACCGTTTTCCCAGTGGCCGTTGCCATATCCACGTAGCCACGCTTGTCGTGCTCCCACCACTTTTCCAGCGCGTCGCGCTGGTGTTCCCACAGCGGCGTCATCATCTGGGGCTCGTCCAAGAGCGAAAGCAAGCCCTGCGAGGCGCTATTCTCGATTTCAGTCAACAGGAGATCGACGTTCGATGCGATGGTCTCGTTGTTGAACAGTTGCGTCGTGATGTCGGAGACCGTTGCACCAGAGAGGTCAAACGAGACACTCAGGTCCTCTCCGACGTGCCGGGTGAGTAATTTTTCGAGCACTGCCTCGGTCGCCTTTTCCACATCGTCAATGCCGAGATCACTCGTCGAAATATCATAACTGAGCTCATTGAGCTGGTATGCCAGAAGACCGAGCTTCTCATCACTGACCTTCTCTTCCAGCACCGCGGGCAAATCGGCGTACCGCCCAGCGGATTTCTTCAGCCCCCGACGGTAATAGGTTCCTAACTCTTGGCCGAAGTTGTCCTTCGTAAGTGAGAGGTCGCTAATTTGGATGCCGGACGAGAGATCCTTCGCGGTCTCATCAATGTAGGGTGACCACTCCGTTTTGGGCCGTTTGACGAGGAATTCGTCGTGATAGTTCTCGCCAGCGGACTGAATCCCTATCGCTCTGTCATCCGCGATATCGTCAATATTCCGTCCCATGATGAAACGCGGAGGCTGTCTCTTCCGATATGATAACTCGTGACGAGTTATGTAGATTGTGCTGACAGCAGTAAGAGTATCCTAATCCCCGCTCCATCAACATATCCAATACTATTTACGCGGCCAACACTCAGAAATATTATCTGAAAGCTCGGGGAGCCATTCGGGATATCGCTGGTACTGTCTGCTTGAGGTGAGGAGATCGCTCCCGTTGAGATGAGTGACAGTGTCGCTTGTGCCGGACGATGTGACGCCGTTCGTGAGAAGAAGGGTGCTGATTGTGACGTCTGAGTTGTCGATGAGGTACTCGTCATCCTGAGTGGCGAATCGGCGGTACGTGAGGAGTTCTTCGAGGCCCTGTTTGAGCGTCTGAGTTGCGTTGGAGTACTTTACTTCGCCGAGGAGAACGCTGACGAGTTGGTCGTCGGATGTAGTGTCGTAGATTTCGATTATGATGTCTGGGCGGCCGCTGTAGAGGACGGGGTCGTTGGTGTCTCCAGTGAGGGTTTCGAGGGTGGTGCTGTAGTCGGTGAGGGCGTCGGCATAGCGTGCGAATTGAGGGTGGGTTGGGCGGTCTGTGGTGTCGAGTGGTTCGTGGAAGCTGAGGTTGCCGGTGCTGTCGTGGTGGATCTCGATTCGCTGGTTGTCTGATTCGAGGTGAGCTAGGGCGTCGCTTTGGCCGTCGATTGGTTGGAGTGCGAACCCGGGGGTGTGGCGGTTGAGGATTCGGATGATGCGGAAGCAGCAGAAGAGTTCGAAAAGGGTTGGGGTCGCGCTCGGGACGATGAGTGTCTCGGCAAGGAGGTCGGTGACATCCGGGTCGAACGTGTCGGCTTCGAGGCGCTGATACGTGTCGTAGAGGTCATACGCGTCGGTGTAGAGTTCGAGGCGAGAGCGACGGGCGGTGGTCATATCCTGCATGGAGACAGAGATTGTCTGCCCGTCGCTGATCCGGTTCAGGTGGACGTTTTGGTTGTAGAGCCGATCGAACCGTGCCAGCTGGTCGTCAGTCCAGTACTCGCGCCGCCAGTCGTATTCGACAGCTTCGAGGTCGTTCGTGACTGTTCGATGGATCTCCCAGAGCAAGCGTTTCAGAACGCGGTTCTCGGGGATGTCGTACTCGGTGTATGGCGTGTTGCAGACGTAGCGGCTGCGGTCGGCGTAGCCGGTTTCGGAGCGGGTTCGGAGTGTGGCGCTCCAGTTGATTGACCCGCGGACTTCGCCTTGGGTGTGGATGTCTTCGCGTTGATGTTCGGTTTTGATGCGACGAACCCGGTCGGGGAGTGAAGTGACGAAGTCGTGGACAGTGGAGGCGAGGCAGAAGTGGATGCGTTTGATTCGATCCCAGTCGTCGATGTCGAGGCCCTCGTAATCGAGGGAGTGGGAGAGTGCGTGCGTGTTGAGAGTCCCGCTGCGAAGGTACGTACTCAGTTCTTCGGTGGTGGTGTTGACAAGCTCGGTCGCTGTGAGACTACGTGTCATCGTCGAACGTGATGCCGAAGAAGTCGGTTGCTTTCTGCTGGAGGACGTCCCCGTTGAGATCCAGATCAACAGTTCCGTTCTCGGTTTCGACGTTCTGGTCGGTGAGTGACCGGATCAACCGTTTCTGCTGGTCCGGCCGCATCCCCTCTAACTGCGGGTACACGAGCGAGACGACCGCGGACGTGAGCGCATCGGTGCGTGTCCCGCTGGTGTGGTCGTATGAGTCAAGATACCGGATGATGTCGTAGACGATGGAAGGACCGATGACGCGGTGTTCGTTGATGCGGTGCCACAGGACTGCGACGACGGGGTAGACATTTTGGAGGATGGGGCGGAGTGTTTCGTCGTCGGTGAGCCAGGCGGTCGCGTAGTTGTCGTCCTTGTCGGGGTTGAGGAGTGACGTTCGAACCTGGTTGTCGTCGGTTGTGAGTGGTGGGACGCCGACGTGGACGAAGTTGAAGCGCCGCATGAAGGCGTACGACATTTCGTACAGTGAGGTTTTGTCGTAGGTGTTCATCGTAGCAAGTAACCGCCACGACGGGGTGACTGGGAAGGCATCCGGATTCCCGATGATGTCTGCAAGTTCGTCGTCAGTCGCGGATTCAGACAGGGAGCGAAGTTCGACGGTTCGATCACGTTCGTATGGAAGTTCAGTCGAGTCCCCAGACAAGACCGAGAAGAGTTGTCCGAATGCTTTGTCGATGTCTGAGCGATTAATCTCGTCGATGACGAGCCACTCGTTTACGACGCGGTCTTGGCGGAAGCACTTGAGGAACAGGCGCGGTTCGAAGAGGAGTTCCTGGCCGCCGTCACTCGTTGATGGGACGTACCCGCCGATGGTGTCGAACGCAGTCCATTCGGAGGTCGCCGTCGTGAACCGGTAGCCATCGACTTGGTCGTACGCTGTTGCAGTCTCACAGATCGCCTTGGCGAGTTTGGTTTTCCCGGTGCCCGGCGGGCCCGTGAAGATGATGTGTTTCCCGGAGCGCAGGGATGCCTCGATTTCACGTCGGAGCCGGTCAGCGTCCTCAAAGTAGAGACCATCCGGAACGGAGATCTCGATATCGGGAGTGGTGAGTTTCGTTGCGAGTTGGTCGATGGCATCCTGTGAGACACCCTCTCTGACAGGCTCCTCCAGTGCGAGAATCGTTTCAAATTCGTCTTCAGAGAGCGGGAAGAGACTCCCTTGTGCGCGATTTGCGATTGGGTCAGCGTCTTCGAGGTCTGGAATTGCGTTGAGGTCGGCCCAGCTGATCCCGTCGATACGCCGGTCGAACTGGATTCGGATACCGGCTGTTGCATCCTCGTTGTCTTCGGCCGCCGAGTCCGGTGTAGCGGCAGTGCCGCTGGATGATTCAGTATCTGGATGGAGGCCTTTGGTCACTGTGCCTTCAGCGACGATCTCTTTCACTGGAGTGGATTCGTAGAAGAGGACACGGTCTCCGGGCTTGGCTGTTGAGAAGGCTTCGAAGAGGCGTTTTTTGTTGCCCTTCTCGTTGTATGCGGTATAGCGAACCTCACTACCGTCAGCGATTTCGTCGACGGACCAAATCGAGGGATTCGCGGTTGCCCAGAAATAGTTCGTGCTCTGAGGCGGTTCGTACTCGGGGAGTTCGACGTCGGACTCTGTGAGGAGATATTGGCCTGCTTCGGGGGTGAGATGACACAGATAGGCTTGAATGACGTTGCCGTTCTTGTCGAGCGGGTAGCGACTTTTGTCTTGCCTGTAGTCGGGTTCTTGGAGTGTTTCGCGGATTTCGCCAAGTGGCAGTGGGTCGTCAAGGTGTGCTGTGGTGACGTCGAGACGGTAGTATTCTCCACCCTCCATCTCTGTTCGATACGCTTCATCGGTGACGACAGAACACACACGAATCGCCTGGTCCGTGTAGTGGAAGACGACGTCGCCCGCCTCAAGGACAGTTAGATCTCGCTGCCATTTCGTGTCCTGCGAACGAAGATATTCTTCTTCGAGCTCCACCTCTCGGTTCTGGTTGACCCAATAGAAATCCACATCTTCGAGGTGGTCTCCTGCAACGTCATGATCTGGAGCGTCTTCGATCCTTTCTGACGGCTCCTCACCGGTCAAGTCTGACAGGTCAATATCCCCTTCATCGTGTCGTTTGAACACGTGGGCTGCGATTTGGAAGTCGGTCGCCCAGGTAGGTGGTGTTTCGGCGTATTGAACCAGGTCGTACTCGTCAATGATCGTCTCGACGTCTTCCAGGAATGATTTGTAGTGGCTGACTGAGGTCGTGTTTTTCTGCGGAGGGTCAGCGTTGAGTGCTTCGAAAGCGGTGACAGCAGGCTTGTTCAACGGAATAAACGTATCCGGTTCAATTGTTGCGAGTGCTTCAGACGCGGCGGACATCCCGAATCCGGGGAGCTCAAGTACGTCCTCAAGCTCTTCTGTTTCAGCGGCTCTCCGAAAGGTGTCTGCAACTTCGTCGGGAGAGTGGTCCTTAAGGAGGTCTTCGACTGTACTATCGGTGTGCCGGCTGACGGTCCAACGAAGTGAGTTGAGCCAAGCCTTGAGAGTGTCGTGGGATGGGTTCGTTAGGAAGGCGTCAGCATTCTCTTCCCTCTGTTTGATTTCCTGCCAGGAGTCGGTTAGCGGCTGTTCGGTGGTTTCGCCGGTATCGAATTGGTCTAGGTCTTGCTGTTCGAGCCAATTGAAGAAGCTATCCAAGTGCCTGAAGTCCTCTTTGAACGGGTACTCGGCGCGTACCTCGTGGAATTTCTCTACCTCGTTAAGATAGGATGTGAGTCGGCCGGACATTTCGTAGCCGAAGAAGTTCTGCATCCCCGTTCGTGACCGGTCGTTGCTGATCGGGTATTTCGTCGGGTGAAGGAAGTACAGAATCGGAGAGATAATCCCGTTCTGAACCCCCTCGATTTCGAGTGCAGCGAACTCGTCGATGGCCGCATCAATCTCCTCGCGGTCATCGGACGTAATAGCCGTCGAAAAGAGGTCGAACACCGCTTCTTCATGTCCATCAACCGGCACCGTGTACGTCCCTTTTCCAACGATCCCCGTCCCTTGGTCGATCCGATCCTTGATGTCGGATTTCGCGTCGCTCTCGATATCGAGGTCGTCAATTCGCTTCTTCTTGCGTTCTGGTTGGAAGGCGTCGTCGTTCTGGCAGAGATTATAGACTGTGCGCGTCGCTGACTTGTCGATAGATCCCGTGTCAACGAGTGCCTGAACCAACCGACGAATAGCCTTTGACGTATTCTGAACGTGGGCTTTGTCTCGTTCCCAGTCGTACTCATCGACGTATCGATCGACCAACTCGTCAATATCCACAGACGAGGAACTGGTAGCCATATTGCTGGAAACCAACACACGAATCTCATAAAGGTATACCGCTGTTGTTAGTGGTGTCAGCAGATGAGGAGGAACAGCCAGTATGGCAAATAGCAGATCTGCTCATCGTCTTTTTTGGTGACAAGAGATTGGTTCTCGCTAATGCTCTTGGGTAAACTGTCTGTTATGATGAATCGATATGGAGCATTGTATTCTAGGGCTCGAAGTTCTTCGCTGTCGGATTTCGTGTGCTGACCAGATTCGGGATCGAACTCTTCGGCGATCGTTTCAGCGTTGTCGGTGTAAGGGTGGTAGGAGAGAACGAATGGGAGAACGGAGCCGTCTCGGTGCAGAATATAGTCAACGAGACCTGAGTCAGTTTCTGTGTATTCGACGTCGTACGCGCCAACGTGGAATGCGAGTCGTTTCGCGTGGTCGAAGGCGACAGTGCGGGCGAGTTTGTGTTCGAATTCGTGGTTGAGGGTGTCTTGTCGTTCGTAGGCTTCGAAGCCGTGGTGTTCCTGGCGTTGGGAGAGGAGGACGAGGTGTCGTGGGTTGCGGAGGTACAGACGAGTGCGGCGGTAGCGTCTGAGTGAGTAGTCGTGTGACTCGGTGACTGCAATCCCTTCGTCTAAGGCGTCGAGGTAACTATCGACGGTTCGCCTGTCTACGCCGATTTGATCGCTGAGAGCAGTGTATTGTAGTTCTTCGCCAGCGTTGGTGGCGGCGATCGCGCTGAGTCGGTGGAGATTTTCGGGTTGTTGGATGGATCGGTACTTAGCGAGTTCCTTGTAGAGGAAGAGGAAGAAATGAGACTTTGAGAGTTCATTTCGAATGGATGGGTCGTCTGTTCGGTGGAGTGTGCCTCCTGTTCGCAGGTACGCACGCGCGGCGTCGTGGAGGGTGTCTCGCTCGTCGGCGTCGAAGAGGTCAAAGTAGAGTTCAGAGAGTGTTTTGACAGCGGATTCGAGGCTGGTCTCGGAGCTCCGTCGGGACAGTCCGTCTCGAATCGTTTTGATTGGAGAGGGGCCTTCCAATCCCGGTGTCTGGTATGCTTCGAGTCGAGTCTGGAACGCTTCATCGAGGTCGAGACCCAGGCCTACACCAGTTTGGACTGTGTCGATGAATTTCATCGGAAGGATCGGCCAGGCTTCGAACTCGTCGATACTATCGGCGTTTTCCGCATTCGATAAATCAACTTGCGATTCGACGATACCGGTCAGGAATAGGTATGTGTCCTCGTCTACGATGTCTACCAATGCTTCCTTGCGTTCTTCATCGAGATCGAGAGCCTGTACGTCGTCGAGGAGGATGAATTTCTGTCCTTGGCGCGGTGCGACGTGGGTTTGGAAGTAGTCGATAACCTGTTCGAGGCGGGTGATACCGGCGCCTGCTCGTTCGAGTTGATAGAGCGAGTCTTCCAAGGGGATATACAGGACTTGCCTGGGCGAAATGGAGGATGTAACTTCGAGTTCTCGACTGCGTTGTGGAAATTCGGTTGTGTCGAGGAGTGCTGCGGCGAGTTGGTGGAGGAGAGTGGTCTTTCCGATGCCCGTCTGCCCGTAAATTCCGTAGACTAAACTCTCAACATCATCGGTGAGATGAGAGTTTGTTCGCTTTAGGATCTGGTGGAAATCGGATCGAGGAGTAAGGTCTGTCGCCTGCGATAGTTCTGGAGAAGTACCGTCGCTCCACCACTGATTGTGGTGTTCGGCGTCGTCAATGAACTCTTCTGCGCTCCCTGTCCCGAGCATAGTGACGATTATCTCGGGCTAGTACAAATATTCATGCATTCGGATGTCCCTATCTTGGTTCTATCCTCGTATTATGGCCTATATCGGCGTTCGAGATGGTCGTTCATATCCAGTCCGCCACTGAGAGACAGCTCAAGGACCGAGTAACCGGCAGATGTGGTACATATTCCGGATATCTGTTGGTGCTATAATTTAGTTTCCGTGTTTCAGATGTATCTAGTGGAAACCTATTTATGCTGGGCGGGTATTGGTCAATGTAGATGGTAGTGAAGGCCGACATTGAGGATGGGAAACAGATCGACATCCGGCTGCTCGTTACCGGGGTTGACGAGTGGAATCACGACGATGTCGCGCGGAAAATCGAACTGGAGGATACCGATGGAGCGACGATAGAGCTGACGGTTTTCCATAATAACGAGATCGCTGACTTCGAGTGGGAGGTCGGACGCTGGTACCTGCTCGAGAACGCGGTCGGGAACGAATTCCGCGGCGAGATGCAGCTCAACCCCGGCTATGACTTGAGCGTCACACCACTGGATGATCCGCCGACCGCTGCCGGAGATGACGGGCCAACAGACGACGAGTCCACCGTCGAGAAATCCTCGACTTCGTCAGCTGCGGCCGACGAGGGAGGGTTCGTTCGGGGGACTGAGGTTGGTGACGGCCCGCGTCCGACAGCGGACGGTGGAGGGGAGCTCCTGCACCAGCAACCTCTGTCTGAGGGGAACTATCTGCTGCATTTCGAACTCGGGGAGTTGCGGGAACTCACGGTACACGAGTATGAACTCCGTGCGACCGGGAGCGGAGGGATCGATCCCGACGACTTCACGAACGGGGTTGAGGGGTTCACGGCGAAAGCAGCGAACTACTACCAGTCACGGATCGGGAGTCCCGTAACGACGGCCGATGCGTCCCGTCGCCGCATTTACGCGACCGAGAAACTCCACGAGACGATTTCGGTTCACGGATACACTATCAAGTCCGTCCACAAAGGCGAGACGACGCTGGAGGCGCGCTCGTACACGAACGAGGGACCGCTCCAAGAGTTCGTCAAGCAAGATGTGAAACGAGCGGTCGCGGGGCGTTTTGAGGTGTCGGGGATCGATTCGATCATCGAACCAACCCCGCAGCGAACCGCGAACAGCGGCTTGTTCGAGGCCTATCGGAAGTACAAGTGCCGGATTCGCGTCGATGCAGATGGAACTGTAATCCTCGGAGTGAACGTCGCGTACCACCTAGAATCGACGTTTTCCGCCGCTGAGTGGGTGGAACGCGGGCACGAGATCGCCGGGGTGAACGTCGAGCACGATACTGACCTGTACGACAGCGCTCGCACGGCAACAGTCAAAGAAATCATCGACATGGACTACGACGATGTGCTGGACGGGCCTGGCGTCCCGATGTCGGAGTACCACGAGAAGCACGTCGAGCAGGAGGTTATCAATTCGATGCGCGCTGGCGACCCGACTATCGCCGACCTACAGTACGGGAGCGACGAGGATTCGATCTTCCCGCAACTCCTGGAATACTGCAAGGTCATCCCAACGTTCGACCAACTGGGGCGCGTCGATGAAACGTTCCTGAACGTCATCCACAACGAGAGCCGGATGAAACCAGAGGAACGATTCAATGTCGTCACGTCGTTCGTGGACCTGCTCGGGCCGACACCGTACTTCAACTTCGATCCCGTCCCGCAGCCCACGAACGCGGGGTACCGGGAGCACAAGACGCCGAATATCCCGAACCTGCGATTTGGTGATGGGAACACCGGCTTCTACGGCCGTGGTGGGCTGGAAACCAAAGGGTACGGCGTCTACAAAACACCGGAGTCGTTCGACATCATCGCGTTGTATCCTGCCGATGAAGAAGACGCATCTCACCGGTATGTCCTCTCGCTGCTCAATAAACTCGCTGACTACGACGCAAGTCCCACAGCATTCGACGAAGAGACGTACGAACTCGGCTCGGAGTTCCACTACTCCCAGTCCGCACAGAACGCGAGTGAGTACGATGCGGCGCTGATCGTCGTTCCAGATGAAGATGAGGCCGCGGCGGCGGATTACGACGACCCGTATCCGGAATTCAAGCGTCGGCTCGGCCAGCTCGGCGTGCCGAGTCAGATGATTTCTGTCGATAATCTTGGCAACGACAACTACTGCGGGAACATCTGTTCCTCGCTCGTTGGGAAAGCGGGCGGTGTGCCGTGGCGGATCGATGACATCCCCGGAGACGTGGACGCGTTCGTCGGTCTCGACGTGACGTACGACCACGCTACCAAGCAACATCTCGGTGCGGCGGCGAACGTTATCATGGCCGACGGGACGATCCTCGCATCAGAGGCCGTCACGAAGCAGGCTGGCGAGACCTTCGACGAAGATGACGTGGCGAATGTGATCAAGCACGTCCTGGAGATTTTCGCAGAGGAGGAGGGACGGCCGCCACGGCATGTGGTTATCCACCGGGACGGGAAGTTCTATCTCGACGTCGAGAATCTCATCAGTCGTCTCGACAAGGCGCGTGACCTCATTCAGCAGTTCGACCTCGTCGAGATTCGGAAGTCCGGCAATCCGCGCATCGCCGAGTACGATGAATCGAATTCTCGATTCGATCTGGCGGACAAGGGCGTTGCCTTCCATGTCCACAATGGCGAGCACTCGTATCTCACCACGACTGGTGGGAAGGAAGGCAGTCCAGGGACTCCGCGGCCTCTGCAAATCGTGAAGCGACACGGGTCCACCGATCTGGACACTCTCGCCGAGCAGACCTACTGGTTGTCAGAAGCCCACGTCGGCTCGCTGAGCCGGTCAACTCGGCTCCCGATCACGACGTACTACGCCGACAAGTGCGCCGACTTCGCCATGAACGGCTACCTCACCAAAGGCAGCGTCATCCGCGGTGTCCCCTACATCTAACGATGACCCAGCACAGCGCAGCGCAATCGACCACGCGACTATCAGCACACTGGTGACCTGGAAATGACGAAAACGGAATTCGAAGCGACAGTCGAGTTCGATGACGGCAGCACAGCAGAGTTGGAAATGGCTGCTGACAAATCGTGGGACAGCTTCCTGAATTACTTCGGTGACGCTCAGCACGTCTATTGCGTCACGTACAGTCAGTCCCCGGCATTCATCTACAAGATGTTTCAGAATCAAGACCTCTCAGTGGAGACGCTGGAGGTCATCGTGGGTGACAACCAGCACGACGATTATCGGCGCTCACTGAAGAACACGAGCAACGCCAAGAAAATCGCCGCCCAACTGGAGTCACTTCGTCGCAACGACGAGCTTCTCATCCATACTGTCGATTCCGCTCGCGTTCTCCTTCATACGAAACTCTACATCGTCGAAAACCAGGACGGGTCGCGGACGCTCATCTGTGGGTCGGCGAATCTGTCCAAGCAAGCCTGGCAAGGGAGCAAACAGACGAACGTCAATATCGCTTGGCGGACGGACGGGGACACGCCCGTTGATGAGTGGTTCGAGCGGCTTTATGCGGTCCACAAGGATTACGCGACGCCGTTTATGGAAGATCTCACGGAAGAAATCGAGGGGGCGGACTCGGCAGACGAAGAGGCGAAGATCTACGACATCTGGCTGGGTGGGGATGAGTTCAGTGATGATCCCGTTGCCGAGTTGAACGCCCGGCTCGACGACGCAGTTGATGAAGACCAGGTCAATACGTACAACGTCGTTACTGAGTCCGAAGAGGCGGAGAATGCAGTAATGGCCGCCGAAGACACCGACACTGACCCGACCGAAATCAGTCAGGACAAGCGCGTGCGCCTTTCCCCGCAGGGCCTGGAAGACGCGATCTCGAATCTGGACGGTACGCTGTCGGCCAATAACATCCGGATTAACGATGGCGAGATCGTGGCGACGCCAGCAGGGATCGCGCGGTACAAAGAGACATTCACCGGGTATCCTGATCTCAATGTCGATAGAGAGGAGAAAACAGTCGGGCTGCGGGTTGATGACTCCGTCCTCGAATTAACGGCTCCCCTCCCGGACGATCCGAAGGAAGTCGCTGACGCGCTCGACCTGATCGAGGACTACGTCGAAACAGTCGGCGAATTCGGAGAGACACGGACGACCAAGGAGACGCGCGCGCACTTCTACGAGGGGGTGATCTACTTCTGCTGGGCGCCGTTCGCCAACTACTGCGCCCACCACTACGCCGAATACGAATCCGCGGAGCTCGACAAGGACCTGCCGTTCCTGTTCCTTCACGGCGACAACGACAGCGGGAAAGGCATGTTCCTGCGGTTCGGGGCCCGGCTCATCTCGAACGGGTACGTACAGGAGGTCACGACCGGAGACGACTTTGTCAAAAACAACATCGAGCGTGCTCGTGCGTCGGACACTGTTTTCCCGTACATCGTTGACGACGTGGCGAAGTCGAAGATCGACCGGGACATCATCAAGTCGTACTGGGAGGGCAAGTGGGATGGCTCCATCCAGATGCCGACGTTCATTTTCTCCTCGAACGATTCGACGAAGCCGAAATCCGAGCTTCGGACCCGTATGAAGACGCTGGATTTCAACGTCAACTTCTCCGAGCTGGAAAAGGATGAACGGGAAGCCGCCGCGCAAATCGCGGGCCAGGCGGACAGTTGCAATTTGTTCCCGTGGTTCGCTCACCTGTTCTTACAGCGGGACATCACGCTTCCCGACCAGGCCGACCGACTCGCAGATGCTCGTGATGTGTTCGCGGAGCTGTACGCGTACGCCGACAAGGAACCACCAAAGTATGTCCCGCTGGAGAAGCCCGCAGAGCAGAAGCACGATCCCGGCCGGCGAAAGTGGATCAGTGCGCTCTCAGATGACCTGTGCGAGCTCGAATTCAAAGACGACGGGCGCGTCGTTGCAGATTTCTCGGCACATCTGGACCAGCAGAATTGCTGGGAATTCCAGAAAGCGACCCCGGCACACATCCGAGCGAATATTTACGGCGCCGCGGTGCAGTTCGAGAGCGCAGATCGCTTCCGGGGTTGGATTGATGACCCCGGCGTCATCGATGATGCACGAGGGGAGTCACAAAGAGCTGCTGACGACAGCGGCGTCTTATCGCGGGTCACACGGCTCGTTCGTGGGTAACACAAATGGTTGAACACGCATCTCACCGGGAGTTTGACGGGACGTTAGTCACGGCATCATTCGGGAGCGAAACCGTCGAACGGACAGCGCGGGAGGAATACCGTACGCTCCTCGACGAGCACGATTCTGAGGAAGTACTCGTCATTACGGGGGCACCGACGAGTACGGACACGTTCCGGGAGACGTTAGGTGCGGAGTTGCCGGGTGCGGCGACGCCGTACGTGACGTCGCTCGTCGTGCATGCGACCGATGTCGTTAATCAGACCGATGACCGCGTGATTCTCTCTGACGCGCTGCGGCGAGAACTCCTCCACCGGTTCCTCGCTGACTACGAGTGGGAGACAGAGTACCTCCAGCGGGCGTCTGACCAGCCGTCATTCATCGAAGACGTGGACGCGGTGATGAGCACGATCTCCTGGCAAACGGTCGCCCCTGACGAAACCCCGGAACTCCGTGACATCACTACTGCGCTTGACGCGTTCCATGATTGGCTCGCTGAGCACGATCATATGGAGCGCGGCCAACTCATCTCGGAAGCGCTCGATGTCCTCTCAGGGGATGACCGCGACGATGTCGTCGATTTCGAGGCGGTGCTCGCAGTCGAGTTTGAGGAGTTCTTCCCGCTCGACCGTGCGTATCTCGACGCGCTCGCAGGGGACTGTGAGATCGTCTGTATCGCCGAGGAGAACGCGAGTGTGCGCCGCACGTGGGTCGAGACAGGCCCTATCACGGAGTACGTTTCGTTCAGCGAGTCGCGCCGCGGGGCGTCGGAGACACCCTTAACGCGGCCGGCTGCCACGGCAGCGTATTTCGCCGATGAGGCGGTTCCGGCAGACCCAGAGACGGGGTCGGTGTCCGTCCTCGCTACAGACTCCAGTGACGAGCAACTCGCCGAGGTCGCCAACGAGATTGAAGACCTTGTCGCGCGGTCGGACTGGAGCTACGACGACATCGCTGTCGCCACGAAACAAAGTGGGAGTACGGTTACGGACACGATCGAAGCGCTGGAGCGCGCTGGGGTTCCAGCGGAATCGATGACTGTCACTGGGTTTGGTGACGATCCTGCGATTCGGGAACTCCTCGCTGCCGTCCGGCATCTCGCAGCGGACGGGGAGGATGACGTGCCCGACCACGGGCCGGACCTCGATACGGAGCGCTTGGAGCGCGTCCGCGAGATGGACAGCCTCGAAGAGGGGATCCGTTGGTGGGCGACAGACTCAGGGTTGAAAGAACGGATCGCGGAGCGAGCCTCACCCTTGGATGCGCGCTCGCAGTTCGGGAACGTCCGGCGGGCGTTCCGAATGGCCGAGTTCCTCGACGACACCGGGTTCCTGGACGCGACCTGGGAGTCCTTCGAGGCGATGCTCGAACGCGCCCACGAGTACGCCCCGCAGCAGAACCAGACGAGTGCGACGGACCTCGACGGTGGCGTCCGCGTGGACCACCTGCAAGCTATCAAGAACGAGTCGTTCCGCGCGGTGTTTCTCGTGAATCTCGTCGATAGCGAGTACCCGGGTGACCCGTTCCTGACGCGGTTGTTCCCGACCGAGCGGGTTGCGTCGATGCCGGACTACCCTGGTGTCACGGACCTCGACGAAGGGGACGTGGATGCGACGTTCCCGACCGAATCGACGGCGTCGAGTCGGCCGTTCGCGCGGTATCACACGGAACACGCGCGGCGACGCCTGGCGATTGGGGCTGGCGCTGCGGACGAGCACCTGTACTGTTGTCTGTACGAGTACGAGGACACCGCGTTGGAAGAGCGTGCGCAGGCGTCGCGGTTCCTCACGGCAGCGTATGATGACCTCCCGTGGGTGTCTGAGGCCGACGAGCCACGGATCACGAGTGAGCAGGCAGCAGAAGACTATCTGCTGTCGCGGGTTGATGACGCGCTCGCTGAAGTCCGCCGCGCGAACAGCCAGGATGTGACCGTGTCGCTTGACGAGGTCGAAGCGGAACTGGGGGAGATCCAGGATGTGCTTGACGAGAGTGGCGAGCGCGGTGAGGAGCTTCGGAAGGCGTTGCGTGCGCGTGTCGAGTTCGCTAACGGGGAGGTGCGACGATGAGCAACGTGTCCCTCTCTCCGTCACGGTTGGCGACGTACGCGACGTGTCCCCGACAGTACGACTACAGTTACGTCCAGGACGTGAACGCGCCGGATCGCACCGAACTGTATCTCAACCAGGGGACGATTTATCACGAGACGATCGAGGAGGTGTGTGACGCGACCGACGCAGACGACTCGCCGGAGACGATCCACGAGCGCGCGATGGACATCTTCGACGCGAAGTGGGCCGAACACAGCACCCCGGCGGATTACGAGTCTGAGGCGCACCAGGAATACCAGCGTGTGGAGAACCGCGCTGGGATCAAGGCGTTCTTCGATCCGGATGGTGGCGACGGCATCGATCACGCTCGCCAGTCGGTCGCCACTGAGTGCTGGGTGGAGTGCGAACGCGATTGGCGTGCGCTGCACGGGAAAGCCGATAACGTCCTTCGAACGGAGGACGGGCTTCATGTCATCGACTACAAGCGGAATACCCGCGGTGTGCTGTCGTCCGGGACAGCAGAGTATCTCGGTGACCACCTCGATGGGGAGGGCCACGAGCCGAAGCGTGTCCGGAATGCGTTCCAGACAGCGGTGTACATCGAGGGCGTCAAGAACGAACCGTTCTACGAGGACGGGATGGGGGTCCGGTTCAGTTTCTACGGGTTGCTCAACAGTACGTCCTTCGAGAGTACGCCGACAGGGTACGAGGTGTCTGCCCGTGGGTATCCGCGGGAAACCACGGACATCTACGACGAGCACTACGACACGATCTGGGCGCTCATTCGTGCCGCGCACGACGGTATCACGAGCGAATCTTACGAGCCGGAGCCGTTCGACCTCATCAACGAGGAGGCGTGTCCGGACTGTGAGTATCGGGAGATGTGTGCTGACCGCCTCTCGGGGGAGGTGCGACGATGAGCGACGACGAGCATCCATCATGGTACCCGGTTCCGGAGGAGGACATCTCTCCGGAGACCCAACAGCAGGCGATCATCGACTCCGACGCCTATCCAATGCGGGTCTTGGCCGGGGCGGGGACGGGGAAGACGTTCACGATGGTGCGGAAGATCGAGTATCTCATCGACGAGGAGGACGTGTCTCCGGATCGGATTCTCGCGTTGACGTTCACGAACAATGCCGCGGATTCGATGCGGGAGAAGCTCAACGCGAAACTCGGGGCGGCCGGCTACGACATCGATGCGTACACGTACCACTCGATCTGCAACGAGATCCTCACCGACTACGCCTACGAAGCGGGGCTCGACCCGGACTTCGAGGTGGCGACGGACGCTGAGAAGTACGCCATCGTGCTGGATGTTCTGGACGACATCGAGTATCGCTCGGTCAAACCCAACGTGTATGGGAGTGACGGGTACGCGTCGGGTGCGGCGTCGAAGCTGCTCAACTTCATTGGCTCGATGAAGCGCAGCGGCATTACGCCCGACGACATCGATGCCTTCCTCGGGCCGGCTGACCGTGTCTACGAGGCCGCCGAGCTTTCCGAGCGTGTCGAGGCGATTGCCAGCGATCATCTGGGTGGCCGTTCCGTGTCGAGCGTGCTGGACTCGCTCCCTGACGCACGCGCTGACCTCGTCAACGAACGTGACGAGTTGGGGACGGAGGGAATGGAAGCCAGCGTGCGCGACTTCTTCGACCGACTCGTGGATCTCTGCGACGCGCTGGAAGCGGCGTTCGAAGCCCACGAGGCGGGTGACCGGGAGTTACCGGAGAACGCGTATAAGCTCCCGAAATACCTGCTCGGCGGTTACGCGAGTGGTGCGCCGAAAGGGATTCCGGACGATCTCGACCTCGAACTCACGGGCCATCTCGCTTCGTTCCTCTCGGACTGTCTCACGGCCCGTGACCTCACCGCGGGCTACGCGGCGTACGAACGCGAACTCGACGAGCGGAACCTCATTGACTTCGATGGGCTCGTCGTGGAGACAGCTGCCCTGATGGACTCGCCTGTCGGTGAGGAGATCGCTGACAGGTGGGACTACGTGTTCTGCGACGAATTCCAGGACACGGATCGCCTCCAGTTCGACCTCGTCACCTCACTCGTCACTGAGGACAACCTGTTCGTCGTCGGGGACGACGACCAGGCGATCTACGAGTGGCGCGGCGCACACGTCGCCAACATCACCGACGAACTCGACGCCGCGTTCGACGCACTCACCGACAAACCCCTGGAGGAGAACTTCCGGTCTCGACAGCCGATCCTCGACCTGGCGAACGAGGCGATCACGAAACTCGACCACCGCGAACGACACAAGACCCTGACCCGCGTCGACGAACCTGAATACGACGGGGACACTGTCGCAACCGTCGAACTGCCAGACGATGATGCGGATGTGGACGGCGCAGGCCAGCTTCGCACCGTCGTCCAGAATTTGCTGAGTGGCGCCGCAGACGCTCTTGACACGGCATACGATCCGGGCGATATCGCGCTGCTCGTCCGGAAGAACGACCACGCCACACCCATCATCGAGGAATTCGAAGACGCCGGCATCCCATACCAGGTGGCCGGCGATTTGGCCACAGAATCGGTCGGCGTCGGGACTGTCACGGCCTATCTGAAAGCGCTCGCGCGACCCGAAGACGAGGTGAGTTGGAATCGCGTCCTGCAAATGCGGTACCGCGTGTGCGACACGGACCTCCGTACCCTCAACACGGGCGACGAGCCACTCGTAGACACACTCCGGGAGACACCGCTTGACGAGTTCGAGGAGCCCGACCGCGTCGCGGAGGCGCGCGATCACGTCACGGAACTCCTCGAGATTCGAGACTCGGCGTCGCTCAGCCACCTGTACCGTGAACTCACGGACCTCACGAACATCGAGTGGTACCTCAGCGAGCAGGAGCGCCGCGATCTCGCGCAACTCGAAGACGTCATCGAACAGTACGGCGACAGTGCCGTCCAGCCGCCACTGACTCCGGAGTTCATCGACTCGCTCGAACACTACGACTCGCTCTTCGACGAGAGTGGGTCCACTCCGACGAGTCAGCCGGACGTCGCCGGCGATGCAGTGAACGTGATGACCATCCACAAGAGCAAGGGCCTGGACTTCCCGGTCGTCCTCATCCCACAAGTCACGGCCGACGAGTGGGCACCGAGTTCACGGACGTACGACGCGCTCGAGACAGGCCTATCGGATGGCGCGACCGCGGCATTCGACGAGGATTACCTCACGCGCGATGCGAGAGAAACACGACGCGTGTTCCACGTCGGGATAACGCGCGCCGAAGACATCCTCGTCTTGCAGGGCGACTACGAGGACGACGCCGACGCTGATGAGGAGGGTCATCCCATGACTGATGTGGTTCGAGAGATGCTGCCGCCCCGGATTCCGTGGCAACCGGAACGTGGCCATCTCCCAATTTGGGCTGACGTGCAAGAGTGCCTCCCAACTGCGGCGGTCGATTGGACCGACACCGTAGCGAAGAAGACGGTTGGCGGGGTTGGGGGGACAGTCCGTCATGATGGCGACGAACTCGCGGTCGAAACGGCACGCGACCGCGTGTTGAATCTCGCCACGGCATCGCTTGACGGTGACCTCACAACAGACGGTGACCGATCGACACTCCATGTCGAATCACTGACCGGGCCGCCGACACCGAAACCGTCGCTCTCACACAGTTACACGTCACTGGCAGCGTACGAGGAGTGTCCGCGCAGTCACTACCTTGACTACGTGGTCAACGCCTTCCCGGATTACCAGGCATCGACGGAGGCGGCTACTGACGGGGTGTCGCAGCGCGAGATTGGGCTGCTCTTCCACCACACCGCAGAACAGGCCGCGAACCAGCGTGCCCAGAACCGCGAGGAGTGGTACGAGATCTGCGAGCGACTTGCTAGTCAGCGCCGCGCCGAGGAGGCACTGCCTGCGGCCAAGCAGTGCATTGACCGGTACTTCGAGTTAGATATCTCCGAGTACGAGGTCATCGATGCTGAACGTGAATTCGAGATTGACCTCAACGGCCACGAACTCACGGGGTATATCGACGCGGTCTACCGAACGCCTGATGACGAACTGGTCGTCATCGATTACAAGGCGACCGAACGGCACCGAGATTTGGATGACGACAAGCAACTCCCGATCTACCTGCTCGCGTGCCGTGACTTATACGACAAACCGGTTGCGCGCGCCGGATACGCGTATGTCGGCGAGCTTGGGCCGAAAATCGAATCTCGACGCTTCAGCGAGGGTGACCTCTCGGCGGTCGAATCCGACGTCACGACGATGATGAACGAAATTTCGAACCTGTCGTTTGAGCGGTTTTCGTCTGGCGATCACTGTCGCTGGTGCCAACACAACCAACTGGCCTGCGCGCCAGAATCATTCCCCGTCGGCCCGGGCTTCGAGGAGTGACGTAGCGGAGTCCACATGAACACTATTGTGATTGCCCCGTTTTTGTGACACAATGGCTCGCATCTGGATTACTAACGGGACGCCGACGATGCCCGGCCTGCTGAATCCGCTCGCTGCGGCGTGTGATAACGGCTATGTTCCGGATGAAGCGCGGATCCTCTCGAATCCCGGTGTTGCGGAGTCAGTCGCGGCCGCGAGCGACATGTTTGAGACGATCATTGATGCTCACGGTGGGGATGCGGCTGTCTCGGAACACCGTCTCGAGACGGAGACGGATTTCCAGGGAATCATCGAGTTCTACCGGTCGGCCATTGAGGCCGCCCACGAGAACGGTGATGTGATTGCGGTCGATGTGACACCCGGTCGGAAGTTTATGTCTGCTATCGCGTTTCAAGCAGGCTTCCGATTCGGTGCCGACCACGTCTTCTACTTTTATCGGAAAAGCGGTGCGTACTATGGCGACCTCTACTCAGAGATCCCACGGACGGCGACCGAACTCATCGACTTCACGGAGGTCATGTGATGCACGTCGCGCGCCGCCGTCTGATGGTCCTGCTGAACGCACTGTACGACCAGGGCGTCGATTCGATCCCCATCGAACATCCGTGCAACGATATTGGAGAACTGGTCAAGATCGAGTTGGAAGACAACGGGGAGGCGACGGTTCGGTTCACGCAGGGGTCGGTGACTTATCAAGACAACCGGGAGACGATCCCTGCGAAACACGGCGAGGCAGCCTACCAAGATCTACCGGACGCCCAGACGTACACCCGCATGATGGTCGCCAGCGGGCACGTCGAACTGAAGAACATCGATGAGGTCGTCGAATTCGTCAACCGCCACGGATATCCCGATCTAGAAGCCGGGAACGACCCCGTCGTCGTCGGTCTTGACGCAAATATCATGCCGTGGCGTCTCCCCGAGGTGCTTGACTTCGACAGCGAAACGGGTGAGACAGACGGGAAGGGGCGGCGACCGACTAACGGCTATGCATTGGCGACGGGCGTCAAAGAGGAGCTTGACTGGCACTTCAAACAGGACAATACCCACGAACTCACCGCGGCGTTCGGCTCGGAATTCGAACGGCTCGACAACCAGCCAGCGGGAGCGAACCGTGAAGGATTGCTCGGGTTGTACGAGTATCGGCGGCTCCGCACAGATCGTATGGTTGACGTCGTCGAGAGTGACACTGGTGATGAGGCGATTATCGATGGGTATCGCAGATTCAACGATGAAAGCCAGAAGCAGGCGATTCTGTTCAGCAACGATCACGGGTTCGTTGAGCGTAGTATCGATGCGGGAGTCCCAGCTCAAACTGTCCAGTACCCGGTAGATATGCCGCGTACTGCGACCGGGTCGTGGACGCAAGCGGCCGAGTTACTGTACTATCTCGCTGTACTCTTCGGTGTTGTTGTCCTCCCGAAAGTAACGGTATATGGCGTGTGGAACGGGAAAGACGGTCGCCACTGGCAGCACGAACAAATCGATATCGATTGTCGAAGCCCGAAAACTGAAACGCAACTCGAACGGGATCTGACTATTCTCGACGCGAAACCGTGAATTCGGGCGTATTGATGCTGGTATTGAGCAGTTCAGTCTCACCCCTTGATAAAGGAGTAACCAGACGAATCACTACTTCAATTCATTCGCTTCAGGCGTATTCTCAGGAAACAGTGGGGGGAGTGCAATGACCCTTGGCTGACGAGCTACTACCTGTTTTTCGACTCAAATTTGCGTGCCTTTAACAGGCACAGAAGACTACATCAGTTGTAGAACGACTGTATATTGCATATCTGGAAGAATTCAATAAATAGATCCTGAGACCGGGATACTTCAGAACAATAGTATGAAAGACGTAGAATCACGACTCATACAACAGATCCTCGCGCATGATTCCGGAGTGTTGTCCGTTGAGGAGTTATCGTTCCGTAATACAGATCTCACAGAGGGTCACATAGAAACGCATCTGCGCAGTCTCCATGATGATCGGATCGTCACGCCACTTCCTGCTGATCCGGAACAAGAGGGGATGCCAGACGTCTTCTGGGCAGTCACCGATCACGGAGTCAGATGGTTAACAGATTCCGGGTTGTGGGAAGAAATTGAGGTGCTCTCTGAAGCCGACACCGCGCTCAATAGATCGCAACGGATCCGCGACATAGAGACATTTGATGGCCGCCCAGAACACACGTATGAGATGCTTCCCAGTGGTTCCTCTATGTGAACAGATACGACGATCCGCCAACCCCGCTCTCCGTCAAGGGTCGCGCTTGGCCTCTATTTGTGAGTTCTTGGATCCCCCGTAGTTACTCCAATACTACCAACTAATGCTCTACCTCCTTCTGCTCATATTCGATAGTTCATCTTCCGTGTTCCCGATGCGCTGCCGGCCGTAAACCACGTAGAAGTCGTGGCTCGGTGACTCGAATCGCCATGTCGAGGGTGGAGAGTTCCTTCGATCGGTCGTCAAAGATCATACTCTGAGAAATCATTATCACGATAAGACTTACGCCGACTTCTCGGTATCGACGACACCCTCACATTCATGAGCTGGTGACTGCTCTATGCGGTATGGCAAGTGCGGCGTCGCCGCTCTCGGAACCACGTGTGTTGGCACACGCGAAGCGCCGTCTGTTCCCCGACGACGCCGACGACGGGTACGCAGTAGTGGATACCCAGTTCTCTTCCGATCAGTGGCTCGCCAACGAGTCCATCGATTCGGACATCACGGATGAACTAGCGCCCTTCAACCACGTCCAGGTCGGCTCCGGTTATCCCGACCTCGTCGGCGTGCGTCTGTTGGGTGACGAACTACTGGCCGTGGACCGCCTCGGTGATGACCCACCGCTAGTGGTCGTCGAAGCGAAAGGCCATACGAATCGGAGCGCCGCCGATGTCGAGCGCGGGATCGTCCAGGCGTACGACCGGCTCCACGAAGCGAACGCCGCGTACGTCGCAGCCCCGGCGGACACCGTCTCGCAGTCCGCCCGCACGCTCGCTCGTGAGCTGAACGTCGGCATCCTGGGCGTGACTCCCGACGGCACCGTCGAGCCGGTCGAAACCCCGCGCGTCGTCGGGAACCGAACAACTACCGAAACGACGGCCATCCGATTCCAGGCCAGCGCACAGGGCGTCGCAGGGAAGTCGTTCGGCCTCAATCACCCGAAGAACTACCTCGCGTATCCACTCGCTGTCTACCACGACCGAGAAACGGAAGGGGTCCTTGCGGAGTACGTCGTGCGTGCCGTCGATGACGCCAGAACCGGGGCGGCCTTTTTGAATCTCATCGACGATCAACCCACCCAGACTCGGCTGACACCCCTCGGACGGGAGGTCGTCCGGTTCGCCCTCCGGGAATACGGGTCGGTCGATGCTGCGCTTCAGGTATTCGACGACTGGAAGCTCTCCCGGGAACGGTTCTGTGACCTGGCGCCGAAGTGGGGGATGCTCACCAGACGCGTCGTCTACGATTATCCGGCGACCCAGTTGCTCGTCGAGGAACTCCAGCACATGCACGAGGACGGGATCACCGAACCGAGCCTCCCTGACGTCGTCGAGTACCTCCACGAGTTGCATCCGTCGTTCACGATCGAATTGTTCGTCCGCGGAGACGACGACGTTCGGAGTCGAGTCCTGAATGCCGACGGGGAGTTACAGCGAGATGCCCTTATAGACGGAAATATCTATCATTCGCCGACCGTGTTCCAGCTGAAGGCGATGCTGTATCACGCCGGGATCTTGACTTCGCGGGGCGCGGAACCGTCGAACCTCGAGCCACAGAGTGACGTCTGGGCATTACGCGAGTCGATATAGAGCTTGCGAGCGAACTAGCGGAGGATTGTCTGTAGGTTCGAGATTCGCACTCCTAAGCCGATTATAGAAATGCACTCAGCACGGGCGTAATTCGATTCGGTTTCGCTTCTAAACGTGCTCGCCAAGCGTTATTACTCAATACACGAATTGTGAATTGTATGTCGAAAGCCGCCGGAGATCCCGAGCGTGCCATCAACGGCCTCCTGTCGGTCGCCCAGCTCTTGGAGGAGCCACGGGAGGCGCGCCTCTACACGTTCGTCCTCCGAGAGGGGGAGGTCACTATTGACGACATCGTTGACGCATTAGAAATACCGCGAACGACCGCGTACTCGGACATGAGTACGCTCGTCGAACTTGGGGTGCTGATGCGAAATGAGGAACAGAAAACGCACACGTATTCGGCCGTTCCAATCACCCTCACCGTCAACCTCGACGGCGACGAGTATACTGTCACGCCAACCCTCATCGAGGCATTCGGACGCTCGCCCCGGGATCAGGATCTTGACCTCCTGCTCGAAAAGCACGGCCTGGGGAAGCTCGCAACCGCACTTACCTACGCGATCCCTTATGCTGAAGGCGAGATCTCGGAACGAGTGGCTGCCCGGGGACTCGACCTCCAGCACGCCTTCGCCATCGCCGTCTTGCAGGCCCTTCGGGAGGTCGTCCTCGACATGAAGGCAGTCGATCCGTACTTCGAGGATATGCAGAGTGCTCGCAGGCAATCCCCCGAGACAGAGGACTGAGGGGGAGCAGCGATGCGTGACCATTCATCTGATCCAGGAGGATGCCGTCGAACATGCAATCGCGTAGTTCGTAGAATCCATTGAGTAGCTAGTCGGCGGCCATCTATTGAGTTGAGCTATATGTTTGGCTGGTATTTTTCACTATAGTACATACCCTGAAAGTATTATCATGCTGTCTATTTCAGCAGAGGGCTCAACGTCGGGGTTGTTCTGTTGTTCGTTGCCCCACGAGGGTTTCGAGATTCCACTAGTCTCTCGTGGTCGGGTTTTCTCGATTGCCCCTGGGGCAAGTATCCGCCATTTTATGTATCTGGCCTCCGTTAGAGTTGGTTGTCACGGTAGGCAATCTAGGAAGGTCGGGGTTCGAGAGGGCTAGAACCGCCAGAAAGCGGCGACCTCTGTTCTAGGCCTCTCACGGCAAGGACCAGGGTTCAAATCCCTGACGGAGCACTCCCATTCCTTCGCTGTCTTGCGATCTACCTGTTTCCTCGGTAAGCACGTTACACTGACTCGAATCGGGATTCACTCGGAGTGAGCGGCGTCGACGACAGCAGCGTCGTCACGGAACGATCAGCAGCACAACTCAACGGACGCCAGTTCTACAGGCGGAGCAGGCCGAGTACCGCCGAGCGTGACCTCGGGCGTGCAGCCGTGACCCGCGACGCCGTTCGGGATTATCAGGCCGCTGGTCGCGTGGGCGTGTCCGATTAACCCACGGGAAGCCGCGGGGGTGTACGGGAGCCTCCGTCTTCCGTGATGACGAGACGCCAACGGCGTCTCGAACCACTGCCCTCGAGGCGGTTCACGAACGCGCCCGGCAACAGCATTCAGCGAGGGGGAGTGGTACGCGTATGCGGGGTTGAGTTCGGGTTCGGTGACGGTGCCGCGGGTCTCGGTTTCGAATCGGTCGCCGTTCACGCGGTGGTGCAGACCGGTGACGGCGACGGCGCCGAGCGTATCGCCGCCGGGCGGTAACGCGTGCGGCGACCGATCTAGGCCGTCGGTGTTCTCCTCGTCGTTGGACGCGACGCCGCCGGCGAGCCCTCTGTGTTAGCGCTTGTGCGTGAAGATGAGCGCGCGGTCGGCATCGACGCCGACGCAGAAATCGAGTTGCTGGGAGAGGTTGAGGCTCGTGGGGTTCTCCTTGCAGACGACGAGGTCGTCGAACGGCTCGTCGCAGGCGGGGCAGGCGACCGAGACCGTGTTCTGGTAGGTTTTTAGCGCGCGGTTCTCCTCGCGCGGCGTCAGCGAGGCGGTGAGCTCGTCGAGTTCGATATCGTCCATACGCACTCACTGGCCTGAGACGACATAAACTCTCGGCGCCACTTAGGGGTCTGGAAGGTCGTAGGAGGCGTCAGTGAGGTCTTCGGAGGCCGTCCAGAGTCGGCGCGCGGCGTTCTCGTCGTGGCTGCGTTCGCTCGACTCCTGCTGCCCGGGGTGGCCGCGCATGTTGAACAGTCCGGTCGGGCCGATGTACTCGCCGCCGTCGATATCCGGGTTCGTCGCGGCGTAGAGGAGCGGCCACGCGCCCTGTTCGGCGCTCTGCGCGAACACGGCGTTCGCGGCTTTCATGGCGAGCGTGCGGAGGCGGCTTCCTTCGGCTTCGGGGCCGCGGAGTTGGAGGTTGGTCGCGGCGTACCCGGGGTGGCAGGCGACGCTGGTGACGCTCGCGCCCGCCGTGCGGAGGCGGCGGTCGAGCTCGTACGCGAACAGGACGTTCGCGAGCTTCGACTGCGCGTACGCGGTCCACTTGTCGTAGTCGTCCTCGCTCTGGAGGTCGTCGAAGTCGATGCGGCCGCGCTCGTGCACACCGCTCGACTGGGTGACGACGCGGGACTCGTCGTTCGTCTGGCGGAGGACTGGGAGGAGGTGGGCGGTGAGCGCGAAGTGCCCGAGGTGGTTCACGCCGAACTGCGTCTCGAACCCCTGCGCGGTCTCCGAGCGCGGTATCGCCATGACGCCCGCGTTGTTCGCGAGGACGTGGAGCGCGTCGTACTCCGCGCGGTACCAGTCGGCGAACGCCCGGATCGAGTTGAGGTCGGCGAGGTCGAGGTCGCGTACGGTGAGGGACGCGCCCGGGTACTCGGATTCGATCTCGCGTTTCGCGTCCCGGCCGCGGTCGGTGCTCCGGCACGCCATGACGACGTGCGCGCCGGCGGCGGCGAACGCCGTCGTCGCTTCGAACCCGATACCGCTGTTCGCGCCGGTGACGAGGACGGTCTTCCCGGCCTGTGAACTCATGTCGGCGGGTGTCCAGTCAGACATACGTCGTCGTATGCTCGCGCGCCACATAGGCCCGTGGCCCGACTGGGGGCGTGTCGGTTCCAGAAAGGATATGTACCGAACGCTACTGGATACGAACGAGTGAGACTTGTGAGTACCTTCCTACTGACAACGGCGGTGGTTGGATGAGTCGGTTCGACCGCCTCGTCACCGCCGTCACCGACCACAGCAAGGCCGCGATAGCGATCATGGTGCTGTTGACGGTCGTCGTCGGCGCCGGCGCGCCGATGGTCGAGCAGTCGTCGTCGCTCAGCCAGTTCCAGAGCGACACGACGGAGTCCCAGAAGCTCGACTACATCCAGGAGAACTTCCAGACCGGCGACCAGAACACGACGACCGTCCAGATAATCATGCGCGGGGAGAACGTCCTCGCGAAAGAACAGCTCCTCGACAGTCTCGCCCTCCAGCAGTCCATCCGGACGAACGAGACCGTCGCGCCCTCGCTCGTGAACAACTCGCCGACGACGGGCGTGGCGAACATCGTCGCGATAACGGCGATCCGCCAGGAGCAAGCGGCCGACATCGAACAGCGGCGGCAGGTTCTGAACGAGACCGCGGCGGAGCTCCGGCGCGCGCTCACTGCCCTCCGCCAGAACCCGAACGCGTCCATCGAGGCGGCGTTCACCGACGTGCGCGCGAGCACGGCCGTCGAACTGAACGACACGGACTACGCGACGTTCGAGGCGGCGGCCCAACAGCTCCGGAACGCCTCCAGCGAACAGGCCGTCCAGCAGGCGTACACGCTCGGCACGCGCGGCGTGCTCGCGGAGGAGTACGCCGCCCTCCAGGAGCGCGCGAACGCCCTCCGGAACGCTGAGACGCCGCCGCTGGCGGAGCAGAAGAACCAGCTGAGATCGATGAACGCGAGCGCGGTCGAATCGCTCGTCACCACCGTTCTCCAGAACGGGAACGGCGGGAGCGGCGGCGGCGTGCTCGCGTTGATGCCGACCGACTACGAGACCGGGAGCGCGTCCGCGGAGGCGACGATGATCGTCGTCACGCAGACCGCGCAGAGCGACAGCGAGATGGGGTCGGCGAGCGACCGGCTCGTCGAGACCCAGACGGCGATGCAGGAAATCGCCAACTCCCGGAGTGACGGGAACACCTACATGGTGTTCGGGCCGGGCATTATCGCCCAAGAGATCACGCAGTCCATGACGGACAGCGTGCTCATCGTCGGCCCGCTCGCGCTCATCTTCGTCCTCCTCACGCTCGTCATCGCGTACCGCGACCTCCTCGATATCGCGCTCGGCCTCACCGGCATCGTCGCGGTGCTCGTGTGGACGTTCGGCTTCATGGGCTGGGCGGACATCGCGTTCAACCAGATCTTCATCGCGGTGCCCGTGCTGCTCATCGGGCTGAGCATCGACTACGCGATACACATCTTCATGCGACACCGCGAGGAACGCGAAGCGGTCGGTGAGGGGCCGCGCGGGTCGATGCGGGTCGCGCTCGCCGGCGTCGGCGTCGCCCTCGTCTGGGTGACTGCGACGACCGTCATCGGGTTCCTCTCGAACCTCGTCAGCCCGCTCCCGCCGATTCAGGACTTCGGCATCGTCAGCTCCGTCGGTATCACCGCCGCGCTCCTCGTGTTCGGCGTGCTGATTCCCGCGCTGAAGGTCGAGCTCGACGAGTTCCTCGAATCCCGCGGGTTCGACCGGAAGAAGCGCGCGTTCGGAACGGGCGGCGGCCGCCTCGGGAAGGCACTCACGGTCGGCAGCACGGCGGCGAAGAAGTCGCCGTGGCTCGTCATCCTGTTCGCCGTCCTCCTCAGCGCCGGCGGCGCGTACGGCGCGACACAGGTGGACACCTCGTTCAGCCAGACCGACTTCATCGCGGAGGATCCGCCGGCGTGGATGGAAGACCTTCCGGAGCCGTTCAAACCGCACGACTACACGGCGAAGGAGAACCTCCAGTACGTCAACGAGAACTTCCTCCGGCAGGACTCGCAAGCGCAGATACTGATACAGGGAGCGGTGGCGAGCGACACCGCGCTCGAACGCCTCCACGACGCCCAGCAGGCCGCAGAGCAGAAGAACGTCACCGTCGAGCTCTCCGGCGGCGAGGCCGCTATCACCAGTCCGCTCACGGTGATGGAGCAGGTCGCGGCGCAGAACGAGACGTTCAATCAGACGTACACCGCCGCCGACACCGACGGGAACGGCGTCCCCGACCGGAACGTCGAAGCCGTCTACGACGCGCTGTTCGCCGTCGCGCCCGACCAGGCGAACGGCGTCATCCACCGCACGTCCCCCGACGACTACCAGGCGCTCCGGATGGTCGTCTCCGTCCAAGGCGGCGCGTCCGGCGAAGCGGTCACCGAACAGATGCGCGCCGTCGCGGCGGTCATAGAGGGCGGCGGCCTCACCGCGACCGCGACCGGGCAGAGCATCCTGTTCAAAATCGTTCAAGACCAGCTCCTCGAAACCGTCATCGAGAGCCTCCTCGTGACCCTGGTCGCCATCGTCGTCTTCCTGATGGCGGCCTACCGTCTCACCGAGGGGAGCGCGACGCTCGGCCTCGTCACCTTACTCCCCGTCGTGTTCAGCGTCGCGTGGATTCTCGGGACGATGTACCTCGCGGGAATCCCGTTCAACGTCCTCACGGGGATGATCACGAGCCTCACGGTCGGACTCGGGGTGGCGTACAGCATCCACTTGAGCGAGCGGTACAACCAGGAACTCGAACGCCGCGGAAACGCGTTCGACGCCCTCACCGTCGCACTCAAGGGAACCGGCGGCGCCCTCCTCGGGAGCGCCGCGACCACCGTCGGCGGGTTCGGCGTGCTCGTCTTCGCCGTGCTCCCGCCGCTCCAGCAGTTCGGCATCATCACGGGCATGACCATCATCTACGCGTTCCTCGCGGCCGTGCTCGTCCTCCCGAGCCTCCTCGTCGTCTGGACGCGGTACACCAACCCGCTCGGCGGCGACGAGTTCGAGAACGGCGACGACGCCGAGACCGCAGTCGATATCGGCGAGGGCGCCGACGCGCCGACTCGCGAGGCGTCGCCACGGTTCGTTCAGCCTGGCGGCGAGGCGACGGTCGTCGTCCACCTCCCCGACGTCGCGGGGCGCGCGCTCCTCCGCGAGGACGCGCCCGTCAGCTCCCTCGACCACGTCGACCCCGAACCGCTCAACACCACGGTCACCGATGGCACGCTGTACGCCGTCTGGGAGACCGCGGAGCCGACGCCGGCGCGCGTCGAGTACACCGTCTCCGTCCCGGGGGACGCCCAGGACAACGAGACCGTGCGCTTCGCCGGCGAACTCCGCACTCCGCGCGGCGCGACGAGCGTCGAGGGCGACGGGTTCGTCACCGTCGTCAGCGACGTGTTCGAACGCATCGTCAGCGAGGGCGAAGTCAGCCGGCAAGACCTCGCGCTCGCCGCCCAGCAACTGGAAGCGGGCGCGCTGTCGCCCGAGCAGTACGAACGCATCCACGAACAGTGGCTGAACCAGAACCAGGACGAATGAACGAGTCGGCCGCGGTCGACGCCCTCGCCCGGCTCGGCCTCTCGACGTACGAAGCCCGCGTGTTCGTGGCGCTCCAACGCCTCGGCACCGGCACGGCGAGCGACGTCGCCGAAGTCGCGGACGTCCCGCGTTCGCAGGTGTACGGCGCGGCCGAAGACCTCGAACACGCCGGCCTGCTCGAAGTCCAGCAGACGACGCCGCGGCGCTACCGGCCGGTGTCGCTGGACGCGGCGCGCGACCACCTCCGGGAGCGCTTCGAGGACGACCGCGACCGCGCGTTCGACTACATCGAGTCCGTGCAGGGCGAACTCGCTGACGGCGACGAGAACCGGGAAGCCATCTGGACGGTCACGGGAACCGACGCCGTCACCGACCGAATCGCCGACGCCGTCGAAGACGCCGACGACCGCGTGCTCTTCGGCACGGGGAACGTCGCGTTCTTCCCGGACGCCGTCCGGGACGCGCTCGTCGACGCGGCCGACCGCGGCGTCGCCGTGCAGATCGTGAGCGAGGACGACGCCGTCATCGCCGCCGCGTCCGATGCGGGTCTCGAAACCAGCGGGCTCACCACGCCGATGGAACCCGCGCCGCCGTCGAGCCGGGTCGCGCTCGTGGACGGGAACACCATCGTGCTCGGCGTGCACGACGGCGAGACGGAGACCGCGATGTGGAGTGCGAACTCGCGGTTCGCGTCCGTGCTCACCGAATCCCTGGAGACCTGGTTCGCGAACGAACTCGACGTGTAGCTCCCGGAACTTATTCCTCGCCGCGCCGTCGACACCCGGCTATGCCATCCCCCGCTATCGACGCGACCGGCCTCACCAAGCGGTACGGCGACGAGACCGCCGTCGACGGCCTCGACCTCTCCATCCCCCAGGGCACGGTGTACGGCTTCCTCGGGCCGAACGGCGCCGGGAAGACGACGACGATGCGGATGCTGACGACGCTCACGAAGCCGACGCACGGCACCGCGTCCGTCGCCGGCGCGTCCATCGACGACCGGGACGCGGTGGTGAAGCGAATCGGCTACCTCCCCGAGGAGCCGCCGCTGTTCGACGAACTCACCGGCCGCGAACAACTGGAGTACATCGCGGGCCTCCGCGACCTCCCGGCCGCGGACGCAACCGAACGCATCGACAGCCTCCTCGAACGCTTCGGCCTCGCCGACGACGCCGACAAGCGCATCAGCGCGTACTCGAAGGGCATGAAGCAGAAGGCCGGCATCGTGCAGGCGCTCCTCCACGACCCCGACGTCGTCTTCCTCGACGAACCCACGTCGGGCCTCGACCCGCGGGCCGCCCGCACCGTCCGCGACACCATCGCCGACCTCGCCGAGGACGAAACCACGGTGTTCCTCTCCAGTCACATCCTCTCCGTCGTCGACGAACTCGCGGACACCGTCGGCGTCCTGTTCAAGGGCGGCCTCGTCGCCGAGGGCGGCCCCGACGCCCTCAAGAAACGCGCCGAGACGGGCGAACAGCAGAGCCTCGAAGACGTCTTCCTCGAAGTTACGACGGAGGTAGACGGCACGTGAAACCCCCGAACGTCGGACACGCCCTCCTGTTCGCGCGCGTCGAGACGAAACGCCGCATTCGCGTGCTCCTCCGAAGCCGCCTGCAGGCCGGTGCGATCGCTATCGCCGGCGTCTTCCTCTTCGTGTTCAGCGGTGCCGCCGCGCTCGGCGCGTTCACCCTCGCGGACTCGCTCTCCGGCACCGTCGACGCCGAGATAGTTCGGTACGGCCGGCTCACCGCCGCCGCGCTCGTCCTGGCGTCCACCGGCCTGACCGGCATCCGCATCGTCGGCGAGCAGGGCGAACTCGACCACGAGGCCGGTATGCTCACCACCATCCCCTACCGGGACGGCGTGCTCGGCCTCCTGCTCGCGGAACTCGTCGGCGTCGCCGCGTACGCCGCGCTCCCGACGCTCTGCGTGTCAATCGCGCTCGCGGCCGGCTCCGGGTCGGCCGCGCTCGGCGCGTCCGTCCTCGTCGCCGCGACGACCCTCGGCGTGCTCGGCACGGCCACCGGGCACGCGCTCGGCTACGCGCTCCGCTACGCGTTCACCGCGAGCAGCCGGCTCGCGAAGTACAAGACGCCGCTCGGCGTCGCGGTCTTCCTCGCCTACATCTACGTCGTCGGCGTCTCCCAGGACGCCTCGTTCTTCATGCCTCTCCTCGACGCGGTCGGCGCGACGCCGCTCGGCTGGGTCGGCCTCCTCCCGTTCGCGGTTATCGGGGCCGCTTCGGTGACTGACGCCGCGATCGGCCTCGCGGTCGCCGTCGTCGCGATCCCCCTCCTGCTCGCGGCCGCCGTCCGCGGCGCGGGTGCCGCCTGGTACGTGGACGAAGCGCACACGGACTCGCGGGTCGAACGCGACGAGACGTCGGTCTCGGCGGGGCCGCTCGAACGCGTCGTCGGCCGGCCGTCGGCGTGGGTCGCGCGCACCGCGTGGACGCGCGCCCGACGCGCCCCCATCAAACTCGTGTTCGTCATCTACCCCGCGTTCGTCCTGCTCACCCCGGTCACGCAGGCCGTCCAGACCGGCGAGATCCCCGCGACCCTCCCCGCAATCTTCGCCGTCTACGGCGCGTGGGCCGCCGGAGCCGGGTTCGCGCTCAACCCACTCGGCGACGAGGGCGCGATGCTCCCCGTCACCCTGACGAGCGGCGTGCCCGGCCGGTCGCTCGCGCGCGGCCTCGTCGCCGCCGGCGCGCTTGCGGGCGCAGTGGTCGTCCTCCCGCTCGCCGTCGGCTCCGCGCTCCTCGTCCCCTTCGACGCCGTCCAAGTCGCCCTGCTCGTCGTCGCCACCGGCGCGCTACTCGCCGGCGCGAGCATGCTCGCCACCGGAATCGGCACGTTGTTCCCGCGCTTCGAGGGCGTCCGCATCTCCCGGAGTCGCCGCGTCGTCACGCCGAGCCTCGTCGCGTTCGGCGTCTACTCGTTCGCCCTGCTCGTCGTCGCCGCACCCGGCCTCGCCACCCAGGTTCCCGTGGTCGCGGACGCGCTCGCCGACCGTCTCGGTCTCACCACGAGCCTCGTGCAGGCGCTCGGAACGCTTCTCACCGCCGTGCTCGTCGGTATCTGTGGCTACGCGAGCTACCGGGTCGCCGGCGCGAACATAGACGACTACCGGCTCTAGTCCTGCGGCGCTGCGCCTTCGGCGCGTCCCGCGTCGGGGTCGACGGTCTCCGCGACCTGCGTGTACACGAGCACGAACCCGAGCACCGCGAGCAGACCGCCGAACACGAACGGCGCGGCGTAGTCGAACGTGTAGAGCACGCCCGCCGCGAGCGGCCCGATGGCGGTGCCGAGGCCGAAACTCATCGTGAGCACGCTCAGCTTCGTTCCGGAGTCGCCGTGTCGCGCGAGGTCGCCGGCGAGCGCGAACCCGGGCGCGAACACCATCGCGCCGGCGACGCCCTGCACGAACCGAGCCGTTATCATCTCCGCTGGCGTCGTGACGAACCCCTGCACGAGCGTCGCGGGCGCGAGGATGGCGAGGCCGAGAAGGATGAACGGCCGGCGGCCGTACCGGTCGCTGAGCCGTCCGACCGGCACCTGCACGAGCACTTGCGCGAGGACGAACGCCGCGAACTCAACGCCGAACAGGAAGCTCCCCTGATCGAGGCGGGCGTTCACCCTCGTCTCGATGGCGGCGAGGAGCGCGATGCCGATGGCCATGAAGAGCGACGCGAGACCGAGCGTGAACACGGGGTCGAGCACGCCGCGGTTCGCGGAGTTCAAGACCTCGATGGAGAGGTCTTCGCCCGCGCTCGCCTCCGTCTCCTCCGCGTCCTCCACGAGCGCGTACACGAGGAGCGTGGCGACGAGCGCCGCGCCCGCGGCGAACGCGAACGCCGCGTTGTAGCCGTAGAGGTGGACGAACGTCCCGGCCGCGATGGGGCCCATTCCGAACCCGAGCAGCCGGAACGTGTTGAAGACGCCCATGCTCTCGCCCCTGCTCGTCGCCGAGGAGAGCTCGTTCACGAGCGCGACGGTCGCGGGAACGGTGAACGCGACCCCGAGGCCCTGCAAGGCGCGGATGCCGAACAGGCTGAAGTAACTGCCCGCGAGGACGTACGCGAGGTTCGTTACGGTGAGGATGGCGAGCCCGGCGATGATGAAGATTTTCCGCTTTCCGACGCGGTCGCTCCACCGGCCCGTGAACGGCTGCGCGAAGCTGTTGAGGAAGCCGAACAGGGAGAGCACGACACCGGTGGCGAGGCCGAGCGAGAGCGTGGTGGAGAGGCCGAACAGCTCGACGAACACGCCCGACTCGCCGCCCCCGACGAGGTGTTCGATGTAGAGGGGGAGAACGACGATGAGGAATGAGTTCCCGATGGCGTCGGCCATCCGGGCGAGCGCGAGGACGATGATGCGGCGGTCGGTGTCGAACACGCCCATCAGACACCCCCTCCCGCAGCACGCGACAGTACGGGCTCAGCGAACAGTTCCGACATACTGACCGATTGTTCAGTCCGCGGCAAGTAGGTGACGGCTTCGGCGGACTACTCCCCGCTAGACCCCGCCTGTGCGGCCCGCCCTGCGCCCGCCTCCACGCCGCCGTGCTTGCGCATCACGACGTGCGGGAGCGCCGCCGAACCAGAATCGAGCGTCACGCGGCGCACGCACTCGTAGCCGTTCGCGTCGTAGAACCCCACGGCGGGGAGCGCCGCCCACACGGAGAGCGCCTCGCAGCCGGCGTCCGCCGCCTCGGACTCGAGTCGTTCCAGCAGGCGCGTCCCCACGCCGTCGCGGGCGTGATCGGGGTGGACGGCGACGCCGCTCAGTTCGCATCGCTCGGGCCGCACCCACCCCCAGCCGACGGAGTCGCCGTCGCGCTCCGCGACGAGGTGCACGCCCTCGTCGAAGTCGCACGCGTCGGGGTCGCGTTCGCGCGTCCAGTGAGCCAGTTCGTCGCCCGTGTAGTGTCCGGGGCCGAACGCCCGCGCCGCCGCCGTCCGCAGGGCGGCCACCGCGGATGCATCGGCCCGTGTCGCGTATCGCAGTGCCGTCATACTCCCACCGACGCCCCCCACAGCCCTTCCCGTGTCGGTCGTGCAGACCGGGTCTGTCGCTCGCCGGGACGCCGGAGGGGGGCGCTCCGAGCGCACCGTCGCGGGCCGCAGCCGCCACGAGCCTACGCGAGCGCGTCCCGCCACGACTCGGGGAGGTCGCGCGGCCGCCCCGCGTCGTCTACCGCGACCTGGGTCGACTGCGCGGTCGCGATCCGCTCGCCGTGCTGCGTGACCTCGTACGCGAGCGTGAAACTCGACGAGCCCACGTCCTCCGCGCGGACGGCCACCTCCACGCTCGTCGGTTCCGTCACGGGGCGCTCGAAGTCGAACTCCAGATGCGCGAGCACGACCCGCGAGTCGTCGAGGCTGATTCCGAGGTGGTCTTCGAGGTAGTACCGGCGGCCCTCTTCGACGAGCGTGGCGAACGTCGCGTTGTTCGCGACGCCCACCGTGTCGAAGTCCTGATAGCGCACGGCGACCGTGCGCGTGTACTCGAACATACTCCGGCGTCGGGCGGGGATCGTGAAAAGCTAGTTCATCGCGATCGCGGTCTCCTCGACGGCGTCCCCGAGCGCGTCTCGCACGCGCTCGATGGCCGCGCTGTCCGCCTCGCACGCGTTCTCCATGAGAACGGTTTCGCTCGGGAACAACCGTTCGCCGAGTTCGAGGCCGTGTTCGCGCGCCGTCGACCCCGTGACGGTGAGGTACGCGCCGACGCCCGCGTCCGCGATGGCGGCCTCCTCCTCGACGCCCGATTCGGGATAGACGAAGTCCAGGCCGTCGGTGGCGCGCGTGCCGAGTACGGCTTCGACGAGGCGCTCGTAGCGCGGACTGATGCAGAACGAGCCCTCGTAGTCCGCGACGAACTCGCGACCGAGGGTGTCGGTCGGCCCCGCGTCGACCGTCTCGTGGGTCGCCAGCAGCGTGTGGTAGACGGTGTCGCCGAGGCCGGTGACGACGCGCACGTCCGTGTCGTGCGGGTCGATGCGGTCGTTCACGTCCGCGAGCGACGTCAGCGGGTCGGGTTCGAGGCCGACGACCTCCTCGAGGACGAGGTCGGCGCTGTCGAACCCGAGCGCGAACTCGTGCGTGCGGAGCGCGCGGAACGGCTCCTCGCGACCGACGAGGTGGACGTCCACGTTCCCGAGGCCGATGGTGACGCTGTCGAAGACGACGCGGCGGGGGAAGCCCGCGCGGTCGTCGCGGAGGAGCGTGAAGTCGGGCGCGCGGTCGTCGCCGGGCGTCGAGTAGTCGGCGAGCCGGTCGTACACGCCCGCCGCGGCGTCCTGCTCGTCCTTCGTTACGGCTTTCTCGTAGCGGAGGACGTTCGACACGTCGTCCGCGACCGCCGCGGCGTCGTCGGGCGCGTCGGGATGGCCAGCCAGCCGGTCGAGAACGGCTTCCAGCGGGCGGCCCTTCCGCGGCACGGCGACGTGGACGGTCTCGCTCATCACGTGAAGGAAGCGGCCGCGTCGGTTTACTGATTCCGGTTCAGTCGCTTCTCCATCTCGACGTGCGGGATGCCCGCCTCGTCGAACACGTCGCTCGTCGTCTCGTACCCGAGGTGGAGGTAGAACGACTCCGCGTGCGTCTGCGCGTGCAGGACGAGGCGGTCGTACTCTCCGCGCGCCGCGTCCTCCAACGCCTCCATCAGCGCCCCGCCAATACCCTCCTCGCGGCGTTCCTTCAGCGTCGCGACGCGCTCCACCTTCCCCGCGTCGTCGTCCGCCGGGCGGAGGCGCGCGGCCCCGACGGGCGTTTCGCCGTCGTACGCGACGAAGTGCCGGGTTCGTTCGGCCTCGTCGTAGTCGTCCCACTCCACGTCCTCGGGCACGCCCTGTTCCTCCACGAACACGTCGCGGCGCACGCTGAACGCGTCCGCGCGCTCCGCGTCGGTCGTGGCTTCCGTCACCCTCACAGGTCCACTCGGTCACCGATCTCGACGGTTTCGAGCCGGTTCGGCGCGTCGAAGCTCCGGACGTGCGGTCGGAGCGCCTCGGGGTTCGCGGTGAGGCCCTTCCACATGTCCCAGTGGGTCGGGAGCAGGCGGTCGAGGTCGAGCTGGCGCGCGGCCTCCACGACCTCGGCCTCGTCGCTGTACCACTTCGTGTATTTGGGCTCGCGAGTCTCCTTATCAGGAAGCATGCCGGGCGACCCGAACGCGAGCGCGCCCAGGTCGATGTCGTACTCGTCGCCGACGCGCGCGAGACCGTCGTCGGGCTTCGTGTCGCCGCCGTGGAAGAACGTCCCCGTCTCGTGCTCGAACACGTACGAGACGGGGTCGGTGGCGTCCGGGTCGTGGGCGTGCTCGACGTGCACCGTGAACTCTCCGAGTTCGAACGAGTCGCCCGCGGAGACGGTTCGGAACTGGTCGGTTCTGAGGTCGTAGGCGGACTGCCAGTTCGCCTCCTGGGTGACGGCGACGCTCGCGGCCGGCCCGTAGAAGGTCGCCTCGCTGTTCGACAGAATCGGCCCCTGCGTCTCGCCGTGCACGTGGTCGGTGTGCTCGTGGGTCGCCAGCACCGCGTCCGCGTGCGCCACGTCGGCGGGGTCGAACGGAACGGGAATCATCCGCACCGTCCGCGGCGGGTCGCCCGTCCCGACGTAGGGGTCGACGTAGACCGTGGTTCCGTCGCGTCCCTTGAGCACGAAGCCGTTACAGCCGAGATACCAGACGGCGACGGTGTCCGGGTCGGCGGCCGCGACCGCCGTCGGTAGCCAGTCGCCCCAGTCGCTCTCCATACCGGGAGGGTGTGGCGGAATCGCCCTAAGCGTTCGGGAAACCCGGTGAATTATCAACCATTCGACCCCTTGAGGTGACGATGAGTCTTATCGCCGAGTTCCGGCTGACCGGGCCGGGCCTCGTTCTCCGCCACGCCCGCAACGCCGTCCCCGAAGTCGACGTGAACGTCCAGCACGAGGTCGGAATCGACCCGCAGCGCCCGATCCTCTTCTTCTGGGCGACCCCGGACGGCGACGCCGACGCGAGCGCGCTCGACGACTTCCACGACGCCGTCGCGGCGGACGGCTCCGTGAGGGACGCCACCGTCCTCGACGACCTCGGCGACCGCCGGCTCTACCGCGTCCAGATCCACGAACACCACGACACCGTGCTCTACCCGGCGTACGTCGAACTGGGCGCGGCGCTCGTCGGCCTCTACAGCGCGGCGTCCGGCTGGAAGGTCGAAATGCGCTTCCCCCATCGGGACGCGCTCACCGACTTCCGAGCGGCGTGTGAGCGCAACGGCGTCAGCTTCTCGCTCCACCGGCTCTACCAGGGCGTGAACGAGAACGAACCCAAGGGACTCACCGACGCCCAGCGCGAAGCCCTGCGGGTCGCGATGGCACTCGGGTACTTCGGCGTTCCCCGGGAAGCAGCGCTCGCGGACGTGGCGGACGAACTCGACGTCTCGACGCAGGCGGCGTCAGAACGAGTGCGGCGCGCGGTGAAAGCGCTCGTGGAGAGCGCCGTCTAGAGCTGTTCCGCGAGCCACTCCATGTTCATCACCGCGGCGGCGACGAGCACGCCGACGATAGAGGTGAGTACGAGGAAGGCGGAGACGACGCTCACCATCGGCGTCAGGGCGGACTGAAGCGAGGTCCACGCGAGCACGGGCACGGTCTTCACCTGGTAGCTCCGGAGGAACAGCGCCATGATGAACTCCTGAAGGCTGACGATGAACGCCACCACGGCGGAGATGAGGACGCCGCTGCGGACGTTCGGCAGGACGACGTGATAGAACACCCGGAGGGGGTGTCCGCCCAGGTCCATTCCGGCGTCCCGCAGGCTCCAGTCGAAGCGCGCGAACACGGACTGCATCACGAAGAACACCAGCGGGGTCGCCCAGAGGGTGTGTGCGACGACGATGCGGAGGTACGTGCTCGTGATGCCGATGCGGTTGACGTAGATGAGGAGCGTCAGTCCGATGACGACGGGCGGCAGAAGGAGGGGAAGGAGGATGATCGGCGGAAGAACGCGCGTGAGCACGGAGTCCGATCGCTGCACGGCGAGCGATCCGGTGACGCCGAGGACGGTCGAGAGGAGGGACGCGCCGACGCCGATGACGAAGCTGTCGCGGACGGCGCTCAGCCACTCTTCGCTCGCGAAGAACTGCCGGTACCACTTCAGGCTGTACTCGTTCGGCGGGAACGTGATGTACTCGCCCTGCTGGAAGGACGTGACGAACACGACGAGGATGGGGAGGAGGATGACCGCGAACAGCAGCCAGTAGCCCGCTCGAAACAGCGCGTCCTCCACCCGCTCTCGTGACACCCTAGACATCTTGAACCCCTCCGATAGAACCAGTGAACAACCGCATCACGCCGAGTGAGACGACGAGCATGCCGCCGAGCATCAGAATGCTGAACGCCGCGCCGGTCGGCCAGTCCAGTTGAGTGAGCATCAGGCTCTCAATCTCCATCGCGAACGTCGTCTGTTGGCCCGAGCCGAGCTGGCTGGGGGCGGCGTAGGCGCCGACGCTCCACGCGAACGACACCACGGTCGCGACCGCGATACCGGGGAGCGCCTCGGGGACGACGACTTCGAAGAACGACCGCGGTCGGGACGCCCCGAGGTCGCGGGCGGCCTCGACCGTATCCCAGTCCATCGTGGAGAGCACGCTGTAGATGGCGAGCACGGCGTACGGGAAGACGATGTACACCTGCCCGACGACCGTTCCTACCATCCCGGGCGCGAACTGGATCGGCGAACTGATAACGCCGATGTCGATCAGGAGATCGTTCAGGACGCCGTTCGGCGCGAGGAGCGGCCGCCACGCGTACGTCTTCACGACGAGCGTCGTCAGCAGCGGGAGGATGACGGAGAACAACAGGAGCGACTTCCGGAGGCCCGTCGCGCGGTAGGCGGCATACGCGTAGAACAACGCGAGTAACACCGCGATCACGGTCGCGATCACGCCGAGTTTGAACGAGAAGACGATGAGGTCGCGGTAGAGCCCGGATTCGAGGACGGCGCGGTAGGCGTCGAGCGTGAACGCCGACGCGTAGAACCCGGGGTCTACGTTCGCGTTCAAACTCATCCGGACGAGGATGAGGAACGGAACGACGAAGAACACGAGTTCGAACGCCGCGAGCGGTGCGACGAGCAGGACGCTCCCCGCGTCCTGTCGCTTGATGCGGCGGCCGAGCCACGCGAACATCGACTCCGTCGCCATTACCCACCACCTCGGCCGACGCGCTCACCGGTCTCGGCGAACGCGAGGAGGTCGTCGGGGTTCCAGGACACCGCGACCGTGTCGCCGACATCGAACGTCTCGTCCGCGCCCACGCTCTGCTCGAAGAACAGGCTCGTGTCCGCGATCTCGACGTAGAACCGCACCGACGAGCCGCGGTACAGGACGTCCGTGACGTCGCCGGTGAGCGTGGTCGCCGGCTCCGGCTCGGCGGCCGACCCGCCGTCCGCCGCGCTCGCGGGTTCGACCGTCAGGTCTTCCGGACGGAACGAGACGGTGAGCGCGTCGCCCGCCGCGACGGCGGCGTCCCCGGTCGGGAGCGCGATCTCGGCGTCGAACGTCGTGTCGGCGACGACGCCCGTCTCGGTGACGGATTCGACGCGAGCGTCCACGAGGTTCGTGTCCCCGAGGAACTCTTCGATGAACAGGCTCACCGGATCGTCGTACACCTCGCGGGGTTCGCCGACCTGTTCGATCTGGCCGTCGTTCATGATCGCGATGCTGTCGGCGAGCGTGAACGCCTCGTTCTGGTCGTGGGTGACGTGGACGAACGTCGTCTCGACCTCGTCGTGGATGTTCCGGAGTTCGAGCTGCATCTGCTCGCGCAGCCGCTTGTCGAGGTTCGAGAGGGGCTCGTCGAGCAGGAGGACGTCGGGCTCGATCGCGAGCGAGCGGGCGAGCGCGACGCGCTGTTTCTGGCCGCCGGAGAGGTCGGTCGGGTCGCTGTCCGCGAAGCCGCTCATCTCCACGACCTCGAGTATCTCGCGGGCGCGTTCCTCGCGTTCGCCGCTCCCGACCCCGTCCATTTTGAGGCCGAACGCGACGTTCTCCAGCACGCTCTTGTGCGGGAACAGCGCCCACGACTGGAACACCATCGATGTGTCCCGCTCGTAGGGCGGCTGGTCGGTCACCGGCTCGCCGCCGATGTGCACGTCGCCGTCCGTCGGCGTTTCGAGGCCGCCGAGCATCCGCAGCGTCGTGGACTTCCCGCAGCCCGACGGGCCGAGCAGGCAGAGGAGCTCGCCGTCGTCCACGTCGAGAGTGAGGCCGTCCACGGCCGTGAGGTCTCCGTACTCCTTGCGGAGGTCTGAGAGGGTAACGGACGCCATTTAGTTCGTCTGCATCCGCGTGAATTTGTTCGAGAACTTCTCGGAGTAGGGCGCGACTTTCTTCCAGTGGGGGATGGAGTACTTCTCCGCTTCCTCGGCGGTGGTGGGGACGTACTCCCCGAGGTCGCCGGCGTAGTCGACGCCCTTCGCGCTGAAGAACAGCGGGTGGTCTTCGGACCACTTGCTCTGAACCTCGGGGTCGAGGAGCATGTTGATGAACTCTTCGCCGAGCGTGCGTTTGTTCGTGCCACTGACGACCGCCCAGTTGTCCATCCAGGCGGCGTTGTTCGCGGGCATCGAGAACTCGACGTTCTCGTGTTTGTCGATGTCGTAGTAGATCTGGTCGAAGTACCACTGGGCGGCGTCGATGATGCCGTTCTGGAACTGCTGCCAGATGTCGGTGCCGGAGGACGCCCAGCCCTGGATCGGCCACTCCTCGAGCGTGGTGAGGAGTTCGTCGTGGTACTGCTCCTGGTAGAGTTCGTCCGCGCCCGTCGCGGCGTCCGTGCCGACGCCGGCGCCGAGCAGGGGATAGATCCAGAACCCAGAGTCGATGCCGACGCCGCTGGACTGCTTCACCGTAGGGCTCGTGAAGTCGCTCCAGGTTTCGACAGGTTGCTGGAGGTTCTTGTTGTAGAGGATCGCGAGCGGCGCACCGTCGACTGGGGCGCCGTGCGAGATGGGACGGATGTCCTTGTAGTGCTGGATGACGTTGTCGATGTTCGGGATGTTCTCGTCGTACCGCAGCGGCTCGAAGAGCCCCTGTTTACGGCCGTTGTAGTAGATGGGTTCGCAGGCCACCGTCACGTCGAACGGCGGGGCGCCCGACGAGGACTTGATCTTCGCGAGCAGGGAGTTCCACCCAGAGAGGACTTCGAGTTCGGCGTCGAACCTCGACTCGAAGATCGGTTTGATCGCTTTCTTGAAGCGTTCGACGTAGTTGCCGCTCCACACCGTAACGCGGAGGGTGGTCGTGCTGTCGCCGCCGCCACCGAGCATTCCCGTACAGCCGGCGAGGCCGGTTGTCGCGGCCGCGCCGGCCGCGCCGAGGAACGCCCGGCGGCTCGCAGAGCTGTGGTTCGTGTCTCGAGGCGTGGCTTCTCGCTCGTTCTGGCTACTGCCAGACATACCCGGTGTCAAACGCCGCGCGACGGAAAAGAGTGGTGGCTTCGGAACCGTTCATGGGACGCAACACCAAGGATTTCGCGGGTCTCGTTGATTGCGGTTCGCCGCCCCAAACGCCGGGGTTAAACGGCGTGGGCGAATACGCGAGTGCAATGAGTCAGCAGGAGCGGACCGAGGGCGACCTCCGGAACACCGGACTCTCCCTGAAGCACGACCGAACGTGGGACTACGAACTCGACCGCATCGTCGATGCCGTCGAGGAGCGCGACGCGGAGAAAGTCGGCCTGCAGTTCCCCGAGGGGCTGAAGCGCCGCGGCCCGGCCGTCACCGACGACCTCCGGGAGGCCCTGCCGGACGGCGTGCGCGTGATGATGTCCGGAAAGCCGTGTTACGGCGCGTGCGACCTCGACACCTATCTCATGCGGCGCACCGACGTGTTCGTTCACTTCGGCCACAGCCCGATGAAGGAGTCGGAGAAGATCATCTACGTCCCGCTCTTCTCGAACGTGGACGTGACGCCGATCATGCAGGAAGCGCTCGACGAACTCGAGGAGGGCGACGTGGGGCTCGTCACGACGGCCCAGCACATGAACAAGTTCGAGGAGATGCGGACGTGGCTCGAAGAGCGCGGGTTCACCGTCCACACCCGCCGGGGCGACGACCGCCTCACCAACGAGGGCCAGGTGCTCGGCTGTAACTACGCGTCCGCGGACATCGACGCCGACCAGGTCTTGTACGTCGGCGGCGGCAAGTTCCACCCGCTCGGGCTGGCGATGGAACACCCCGAGAAGAACGTCGTCATCGCCGACCCCGTGAACAACTCCGTCTCCATCGCCGACCAGGAGCAGTTCATGAAGCAGCGCTACGCGAGCGTGCACAAGGCGATGGACGCCGAGAAGTGGGGCGTCATCTTCTGCACGAAGATCGGTCAGGGACGCTGGGATCAGGCGAACCAGATTGTGGAGAACAACGACAACGCCTACCTCATCACGATGGACGAGGTGACGCCCGACCGGCTGCGGAACTTCGACATGGACGCGTTCGTGAACACGGGCTGTCCCCGCATCACGACCGACGACGGCCCGCGGTTCCACAAGCCGATGCTCACGCCCGGCGAGTACGAGATCGCCGTCGGGAACAAGCCGCTCGACGAACTCGAGTTCGACACCTTCCACGGCACCTGGTGAGCCGTTTTTCTCCCCGTTTTTCGAGAGCTGGGTAGCCCGCACCCCACCACCCAATAATTACTACTAGGCATAGACAAAGCCTTTTGTATTCTCGTTATGTATGGTCGTGCATGAGCACCACCCAGTCCGCGGACGTCCGAGACACAATCGCGAGCTGTCGCCCGACGAACGCCACCCCCGTCACGATAGACGCGAAGTCGCTCGACTCGCTCTCCACCGCCCACCTGCGCGACGTGAAGGACGGGCTCCGCGCCGAGGACTACACCGCGGACGTCCTCGAGCTCTCCGCGTGCTTCGACGAGGACTGCTCGTTCGCCACGCAGGACGAAATCGACCGCGTGCGCGACCACATCGACGCCGCCGCCTACCTCGGCGCGGACACCCTCACCGTCTCCTTCGACGGCGTCGCCGAGACGTCGAAGGTCGAACCCGCGCTCGCCGCGTCCGCCGAACGCGCCCGCCGCGAGGGCGTCACCCTCGAACTCGACGGCCCCCTCTCCCTCTCGTAAACCGTTTCTCCCTCCCGCTCCATTTCTCGCTGTGAAACGCGCGCTCGAACAGCGACTCCAGGACGTCGAGGGCTTTCGCGACCCGCGGGTCGACCTCGAACAGTACCCGACGCCCGCCGAACTGGCGGCGCACGTCGTCCACCTCGCCGGCCTCCACGACGACCTCGACCGCACCGTCCTCGATTTAGGGACGGGAACGGGGATGTTCGCGCTCGGCGCGGCGCTCGCGGCCGCCCCGCGCGTCGTCGGCCTCGACGTCGACGCGAGCGCGCTCGCCGTCGCCCGCGAGAACGAACGCCGCCTCGCGCCCGCGACTTCGGTGGACTGGGTTCGCGGGGACGCGACCCGCCCCCCGCTCTCGGCCTCGAACGCGACCGTGCTGATGAACCCGCCGTTCGGCGCGCAGCGCGGGAACGAGCACGCCGACCGCCGATTCCTCGACGCGGCGAGCCGGCTCGCGACGGTCTCCTACTCCGTCCACAACGCCGGGAGCAGGGCGTTCGTCGAGTCGTTCGCGGCCGACGCCGGCGGCGAGGTCACCCACGCCTTCCGCGCCGAGTTCGAACTCGCGCGCCAGTTCGCGTTCCACGACACCGACTCGAAAACGCTCGACGCGGAAGTCTACCGGATCTCCTGGGCCTAGCTGTACGCCTCCTCGTTCGCGACCGTCACGCGCGTCCCGTCGAATACCGCGACCAGCGCGCGGTTCGTGTGCCTGAAGCGTATGCCCGCGAGTGTCGTCGAACTCCCCGAGCGCGGGATGGGCGTGGTGCCGACAACCGCGCCCCCCTGCGTGAGCGCGACGTAGAAGACGCCGTCGCGGATGACGATGCTGACGTTCTTCCCGGCGAGCGTCAGGTCGGCCATCGCGGGTTCCGACGAGTAGACGTGCCGCCAGTCGCCGTCACCGGGCTTCAGGTAGACGGCGTACGCCGCGCCGCCGCCCTGCGCTATCCAGCCGACGCGCTGCGCTGTCACAGTCGCCTCCCAGCCGATACCGCCGACGCGAACCGTACTCGACCCCGTGAACGCGAGGCGGCCCGCGGAGACGGCTTCCGTCCACAGCGCGCGGCGGTCGCTGTAGACGATGACGCCGCTCGCGTTCACGCTCGTGGACTCGCCGAACAGCGACACGTCGATGGCGCTCACGCGCTGGTTCGGGACGGTCTCCGCGTACGCGACCTGGTAGTCACGGACGTCGACCGCGTCGGCGGGCAGCCCGCTCCCGGCGGTCGTCGTGTAGTTGATGGGCGCGGCGACGCCCGCCATCACGGCGAGGGGGACGACGACGAGGAGAACCCCGGCCTGCCGCCGGGAGATGTCGGTGCCCCAGCCGAGCGGTTCGCGCGACCGGCCCGCGCGGACCGCGGTGGCGACGACCCAGCCGACGGCGAGGACGAAGAGCACGCCGACGGCGCGGTAGAGGACGTAGGAGGCGGGGCCGCGGTACCACCACCACGCCCACAGGGACAGCGACGCCGCGAACAGCACGGTTCCGGCGAACAGGCGGAGGGCGGACGGCCCGCGGTCGCGTTTCGCGAGCACGAGCACTCCGAGGAGGACGCCGAGCGTCAGCCCGAGGAAGTGGCCCTGCACGGCGACGCCCGCCCACCACGGCCCGCCGTAGGAGGCGCCGGCGGACGTGACGACGACGGGATCGGTGAGCGCGCTGTAGAGCGTGGAGACGGCGCTGCGGACAGTGAGCGCGACGACGACCGCGAGCGGGTAGCGAACGAGCGCGAACGCCGCGAACGCGAACACCACGCCGGAGAACCCGATGACCGGCCCCCACGCGAACACGCTCGTCGCGAGGCCGACGAGGGCGACGCCGAGCGGGAACAGGACGAACGCGCGCACGTAGGGGTTCGCGCGGAGCGACGAGAAACTGCCGTCGCCGCGCTCGGTCGGGAAGTGGCTGAACGCGTACTCCGCGAGCGGCGCGAGCACGACCGTTCCCACGAGGTTGCCGTAGAGGTGGCCGTAGCCAGAGTGCGCGAACGGCGCGGTGAGCACGCCCAGCGGGTACGTGTACGACCACGACGTGAACGGGAGGGTGAGCGGGGAGTAGAGGCCGTCCGCGCCGCCCTGCACGAACAGGTAGAACGCGAGCACGCCGAGAATCGACACGAGCGACCCCCACGGAACCCCGAACAGGAGGCGCGCGCGGAGGCGGCGGAACCACCGGCCGCGGGGTCGGTCGAGCGCGCGCACCACGCCGAACGACGCGACTAGCACGAGCGCGAGGGCCGCGGCGAGCGCCGGGTCGACGGGGACGGCGCCCAGGGCGGCCGCGACGCCGACGCCGAGGACGCCGACGACGGGCGCGACCACCAGGAGACCGTCCGAGAGACGGACGCCCGCGAACCGGGAGAGAAGGCCCGCGGCGGCCGCGCCGAGCAGGCAGGAGACCGCGACGACGACGGGGAGCGACACCATACCCGAGTCAAGTCACGCCCCACCAATAAAACGCGTCGGCCGACGCCGCGCGACCCGTGGCCCGGCGCGCGTCCCACCGGTCGGGGAGGTCGGTGCGGAAGATTGAAACGCGCGCTCCCCCTGCGTTCGTGTATGGATTTGCGGGTTGTCGAACAATCGGAGTCCGAGCTCGTGATAGAGATCGGGGGCGAAGACCACACGTTCATGAACGTCCTCAAGGGCGCGCTCCTCGAACTGGACAGCGTCGCCGCGGCGACGTACGACCAGAACCCCGAGCAGTCAGGCGGCCAGACCGAACCCCTTCTGTCACTGAAGACGGAGGACGGCGAGGATCCGCTGGACGCTCTGGAGGAAGGTGCGGGGCGCGTGGACGAACAGCTCACCGAGTTCCAGACGGCGTACGAATCCGCGGCGCAGTAATAAAACCGAACTGCGAAGCGCTGCTTTAGTATAAAGTACGGAAACGCTATTTTGCAGGCCTCTAGCCGGGAAACTGTATCGATGGATGAACCACTGACGTGAGTGTGTCATGGAAAGCGCCACGTACAACGTGGTAGAATGCGAAACGTGCTGATGAACAACAGGGAGAAATCTCTGAGGGAGATATCGTTGTACGGCCGGAAGAACAAACTGACTTGCCGTGGTGGTTCCCTCCAATAGTATAATGGTGGAAATAGTTATTTCCGGTATTGGATTGGTAGTGGCAGCTGGATTACTATGGAAATCACTCCAGTCCCAGGAACAGCGCCCCTGGCACCTTCTTGGAGCTCTTGGATGGGTTGTGTTCGCTGCCTCTGGCCTCGCTACTGGGCGGGGTAAAATAGCGATTATTGCTGTATCAATCGTCATATTCGCCGGTGCTATAGTCATTCGGCAGAACGATCGACACCAAAAAACGACAGGCGTCTGAACTCGTATTTAGTTAAACCGGGCGAGATACGGGAGACTGCCGGCTCAGTAACTCAACAGAGCGCGGAGAACGCTTCAGAGTTTTGAGCCGGCGTCGTCCGCGAGTTCCTCCATGCGCTTGGAGAGGCGGCCGGCGTTCGAGAACTCGTCTTCGCTCATCGCGTTCGCGAGCGCGTTCCCGAGGACGAACACGGCGTGCTTGTGCTCGCTCTTGGACTTGTGGACGTGGCTCGGGTCGACGTCGAGTTGCTCGTACGCGTCGAACGCTTCCTCGTTGATCTGGTCGTAATCGCGGATGTCGTCCTTGATTTCGACCAGCTGTTCGTGGAGGTCGAGCAGTTCGTCTTTGTGCATAATCGCGCTATGCGATTTGACGGTAAAAACCTTGCTCGCTACGCGCTCACACGCCCTAGAAGACGTACTCGTCCTCGTGGCCCATCATGCCCTCGTCTTCGAGGCCGGCGTCGTCGTCCATCGGGCCGCTGGTCTTGTACGCGCGGATTCCCGCCGAGAGGAGGTCTTCGATGGCTTCCTCGCGGCTCATGAACTCGCCCTGTTCGACGAGCTGGGCGATCTGCATTTCGATGTGGTCGGGGATGTTTAGCTCCACTGTCGGCATGGGTTCTAGGTGGCCGTTTGCCCCACCCGTTGATAAACTTGGCGGGCCGAATTTTCCCTGAGAAAAGTATTCTTTACCTCGTGGAAAACGAATGCTGGTGAGAAGTATCGAGAATTAGCCGTTCCTGGTACCGGTACGCATACGTGCGCCCCGCCCGACTATCGGGTATGAGCGTCACGGACGTCACGGACCTCCACGAGGAGTTCGACGGGGAGCGCCTCCCACCCGGACAGCGGGAGACGAGCAAGTTCCCCGTGCTCTCGAAGGGCAGCACGCCGACCTACGACCCCGACGACTGGACGTTCACCGTCACCGGCGCGGTCGAAAACGACCTCTCGCTCTCCATGGACGAGTTCCAGGCTCTCCCGAGCGAGACCCAGCGCCAGGATTTTCATTGTGTCACCGGCTGGTCGAAGTTCGACTGCGACTTCACGGGCGTCACCTTCCCCACCCTGATGGACGCCGCGGGCGTCCAGTCCGACGCCGTCCACGTCATGTTCCACGCCCTCGACGGCTACACCACCAACCTCCCGCTCGACCAGTGCGCGCGCGAGGAAGTCATGTTCGCCTGGGGGTACGACGGCGACGACCTCCCCCGCGAACACGGCGGCCCGCTCCGCGTCGTCACCCCCCACCGCTACGCCTACAAGGGCGCAAAGTGGGTGGACGGCGTCGAATTCCTCACCGAACCCGAGCGCGGCTACTGGGAGAAACGCGGCTACTCGAACACCGCGAACCCCTGGAACGAAGAGCGGTACAGTTGAGCGACGAAGGAGCGAAACTGTACGAACGGACGAGCGCTGAGCGACCGACGGGAGCGAGGCGCGAGGAGGTACAGTTGATACGCGGCGCTACGCGCCGCGGAATAGGCGAACGCTGAGCGCTAGCGAGGCGTGAGCCACGGGGACGTAGTGACGAGACTGGACGAACGAGCGAGCGGGAGACTGCCGAACAGGTGTTTTACGCGGTGGTTGCCGTAGGCAGCTTCATAAGCCACGGCTGACACGTCCTACGTGAGTATCGAGATGAACGAAGACGACACTTCCGGGCGCGGGCGGTCGCGGCGGTTCGTCGTCGCGGCGGTCGGCGCGACCGTGGCGGGACTGGCGGGCTGTAGCGGGAACGACGCCGAGACGACGGCGACGGACACGCGGACGCGCGCACCCACAGCGACCGAGACTGCGACGGCGACACCGACGACGACGGCGACGACGACCGAACAGCCGATGACGGTCGCCGACGTTCGGGAACGACGCCGGAACCTCACCGAGCGCGAGAAACGCGAACGCTACCGGGCGGGGATTCCGGGTGAAAGCGACTACCAAGTCGAAACGATCTAAGCCAAATAGATTCACGTAGAGATCAAGCACTCACAATCGCCGAAGAAGTCGGTAAGGATTACGGAAGTCAATGGGCAGAAGGAACACAAGCCATCGCACACGCACTACACAACGAACTAGACTGGATGAACTGGGAAAACAGAAACCTAGTCAACATAGTAACACGACACAACAGTGCTCCTGGTCAGCAAGTAACTGTAAACTACAATACTGACGAAGGCAGAATTTTAGACGGCACATGGGCCAGAGGAGAAAACTCAGGGCCTCAAGAATACATAGAAAACATTCCAGACAGCGAACTAATGGACGGCGACGAAGGAGACTTCCTAATCACAGATACTGAAGTGATCAAAAGATCAAAGAAAGCAGGAAGAATAGAAGAAGAAGGATGGGAAAACATCCAAATCGAAATGCAATCAGTCATACCCGGAGCATACGGACCAGATGTCAACGATGGTCCTGTACGGAACAGAAACATCATCTTCGACGGAGACGCAATGACATACATCGGAGAACACTACGATGATTCTGCCGAGGCAGTAAACGAAGTGACAGTGGAATCCATGGAGATAGCGATGGCCACCGCTCCACTCAGAGACTCCGGAAGATACGTAGGAGTCACCGCAGGCGGAGAAGGCCTCGAAGTGGATGCAATCTACTCACACGACGAAGGAAAAGAGAAGATGAGCGAGCCGGTTGCGTTCTAGCGGGAGTTCGAGCCAGTAGGATACGTCACAGCGAGTAGCGTCGCAACCGTCCGACGAGAGTTTCCGGAAGTGGTGTGTGCGTTCTCGGGGTCGTTCAGTAGATACGTTCTGTCGCTATCTGTGCGCCCTCGTCGAGCGCCTCCAGTTTCGCCCACGCGATTTCGGGGCTGACCATGCCGAGGCCGGCCTGTGTGCCGAAGCCGCAGTCGGGCGCGGCGACGAGCGGCGTGTCGTCGGGGACGGCGTCGGCGACGCGCTCTATCCTGTCTGCGATGGTTTCGGGGTGGTCGATGATGTTCGTCTTCACGTCGACGACGCCGGGGATGAGCGTCCAGCCGTCGGGAACGGGGTGTTCGGCGAACGCGCGGTACTCGTGCTGGTGGCGGGGGTTCGCCTGTTCGACGCTCAGGCCCGTGATGTCGGCCTCGTAGAGGACGGGCAGCATCTCGGCGAGCGGCGTGTCGAGGTGGCCGGGGCCCTCGTAGCTCCCCCAACAGGTGTGGAGGCGCACCTGTTCTTCGGGGACGTTTTCGAGCGCTTCGTTCAGCGCCTCGACGTGCAGGCGGGTGGCGTCCTTGATTTCCGCCAGTGAGGAGTCGGCGTACGCGGCGGTCTGGCCGACGGTGAGGAGTTCGGGCGCGTCGATCTGGAGCGTGAACCCGGCGTCGGCGACGAGTTCGTACTCCTCCTGCATCGCGTCGGCGGCGGCGAACAGGTACTCCTCGTAGTCGCCGTAGTAGTCGTCGACGTGCGTGGCGGTGACGACGCTCGGGGACGCCGATGTGAGGAAGGTGTTCGAGAAGTCGGCGTCCACGTCGTCGAGCGCGGCCTCGAACTCCGCGATTTCTGCCTCTGCTTCCTCGTAGCCGGTGTATTCGAGCGGGCCGGTGACGACCGGATGCTCGGCGAGGTTGATGACGTCGGTCTTGAACGTCTCCTCGGCGTACTCGGGGTAGTCCTGGAGGTCCGCCCAGAGCTCCTGTTCTTCCGTGCCGTCGATGCCGCTGAGGCGGTTCTTCACGTACCAGTTGAAGGAGACGCGGGGCTGTTCGCCGTTGTTCGCGCTGTCGATGCCCACGTCGGCCTGCCGGCGGACGACCTCGTGGGTCGCGTCGGTTGTCGCGGCCTCCCACTCGTCGGGGTCGACGTCCTCGCCGTCCTCGCGCTTCTTGAGGAGGTCGAGGAGGTCGGGCGGTCGGGGGAGGCTACCGATGTGCGTCGTCGGAATCCGGTCGTCTACCATCGTAGTCCAATAATACTTTCCCGATCTAATATAACTCTCGGTATTTGGCCGTGGTCGCGTACTGGAAAGTATAAACGACCGCCGACCGAAAATCGAATAATGGGAACTCGGCGCAACGCGCAGGAGTCCGTGCCGGCGGGCGGACGGCTCGTCAGCCGGACCCGCCGACTCGACGACACGCCGCTCGCGGCGCTCGTGCGAACCGCGGAACGCCCGCACGCCGTCTGGACCGCGCCCGACGAACCCGCGCTTCTCGCCCGCGGCGCGGCCGCGTTCGTCACCGCCAGCGGAACCGACCGCTTCGCGTCCGTGCGCGAGCAGGCCGCGACAGTCTTCGCATCCATCGACCGCCCCGATGCCGCGCCACGGGCCGCCCGCCCGCGGTTCGTCGGCGGCTTCTCCTTCCACGACCGCCACGACGCCACCGGCGTCTGGGACGGCTTCCCCGGCGCGGGCTTCGTCCTGCCGCACGTCCAGTTCACCGCCACCGGTGACACGACCTACCTCACCGTGAACGAGTACGGCGCGGACGCCACGCCCGCGTCCGTCAACCGCACGCTCGACACCGTCGCCGCCGACGCCCGGGACGCGACCCGGGGGGAACTCGACGCACCCCCGGGCGTCCGAGAGACGGAGCGCACCACCGACCGCGAGACCTGGCGCGACCAGGTCGAACAGGTCGTCGAACGCATCGACTCCGGCGACCTAGAGAAGGCCGTGCTCGCGCAGTCGCTCCGCGCGGAACTCGACGGCGCGTTCTCGCTCCCCGACGCCTTCGACCGGCTCGGCGACGCCTATCCCGACTGCTTCCGGTTCGCGTTCCGCGCGAACGGCGGCCGGACGTTCTTCGGCGCGACCCCCGAACGCCTCGTCACCCGCCACGGCGGCCGGCTGGAGACCGGCGCGCTCGCCTCCACCGTCCCCCGCGGCGACACGCCCGCCGAGGACGACGCGCTCGAAGCCGACCTCAGCAGCTCGGAGAAATACCAGCACGAACATCAGTTGGTCGCGGACAGCATCCGCGCCCAGCTCGACGGCCACGCGCGGAACGTCGTGACCGGCGACCAGCAGGTACGGAAACTCGCGACCGTCCAGCACCTCTTCACGCCCATCAGCGCCGACACCGACGAACACGTCCTCGACCTCGTGGCCGCACTCCACCCCACGCCCGCCGTCGGCGGCCTCCCGCCGGACGCCGCGCTGGACGCGATCCGGGAGATAGAGACGTTCGATCGCGGCTGGTACGCCGCCCCCGTCGGTTGGTTCGACGCGAACGGGGACGGCACGTTCGCGGTCGCGATTCGCTCCGCCGTCGCGGACGACCGTGCGGCCACGCTGTTCGCGGGTAACGGCATCGTCGCGGACTCCGACCCCGACGCCGAGTGGGAGGAAGTCCTCCTCAAGTACCGGCCGGTGCTGGACGCGCTCGAATGACCGCCCCCAATCGGAGCACGCTGTTCGCGCGCGCCGTCGTCGACGAACTCGCGAACGCCGGCGTCGAATCCGTCTGCATCGCACCCGGCAGTCGCTCCACGCCGCTGACCGTCGCGTTCGACGCGCACGACGATATTCGCGTGTTCAGCCACCTCGACGAACGCGCCGCGGCGTTCTTCGCGCTCGGCCGCGCGAAACGCACCGGCCGCCCGACGCCCGTCGTCACCACCTCCGGCACCGCGACCGCGAACCTCCACCCGGCCGTGATGGAGGCCGCCCAAGCCCGCGTTCCGCTCCTCCTGCTCACCGCCGACCGCCCCGCCGAACTCCGGGACAGCGGCGCGAACCAGACCGTCGACCAGGAGAAACTCTACGGGAGTTCCGTCCAGTTCTACAAAGACCTCCCCGAGCCGAACGCCGAACCGCGCCGCCTGCGCGCCGTCCGCACGACGGTGCACCGCGCGCTCGCGGAATCCCGGGGCGCGAACCCCGGCCCCGTTCACCTGAACTGTCCGTTCCAGAAGCCCCTCGAACCCACGGACGCGGAGCCGCCGCACGCCGTTCCCGACGACTTCGCCGACCGGTATCCGCTCGCCGCCCGTGGCCGGAACGGCCCGTTCGTCACCCGTCACGCGGGCGAAACGCATCCCGGCGAGCAGTCGCTCGACCGGCTCGCGGCCCTCGTCGCGGACGCCGAGCGCGGCCTCGTCGTCGCCGGCCCGACCGACCACCCCGACGCAGCCAGCGAAATCGGCCGGCTCGCGGACACGCTCGGGTATCCCGTGCTCGCCGACCCGCTCTCCGGCCTCCGATTCGGCGGGTACACCGAACGCGTGCCGACGCTCGGCGGGTACGACGGCTACCTCGACGAGCGCGTCACCGCCGACTGGCCCAGTCCCGACCTCGTCCTGCGGTTCGGTGCGTCACCGACCTCGAAGCCGCTCCGGAACTACCTCGCGCGCGCCGACGCCCGCCAGGCGCTCGTCGACCCCGCCGGCGGCTGGCGGGAGGCCTCGTTCACCGCGAGCGACCTCGTCGTCAGCGACCCCGCGCCGCTCGCCCGCCGCCTCGCCGAGCGCGGCGACGACCGGGGCGCGGACTGGCCGGAACTCCGCCTCGCCGAACGCGCGCACTGGGACGCCGTCGCGGACGCCGACCGCCTGGAGGGCGCGATAGCCCGCGAGGTCGTCGCGTCCGCGCCCGACCCCTCGACGGTGTTCGTCTCGAACTCGATGCCCGTTCGGGACATCGACCGGTTCGCCCGCCCCCGGGACGCCGACGTGTCCGTGCTCGCGAACCGCGGCGCGTCCGGCATCGACGGCGTCACCTCCACCGCGCTCGGCGCGGGGAGCGCGACGGACGCCCCCCTCATTCTGCTCACCGGCGACCTCGCGTACTACCACGACATGAACGGCCTGCTCGCGCTCGCGCGCTGCGACCAGTCCGCCACTATCGTCCTCGTGAACAACGACGGCGGCGGCATCTTCCACATGCTCCCCATCGAGGACTTCGACCCGCCGTTCCAGGGGCAGTTCAAGACCCCGCACGGCCTCGACTTCGAACCCACGAGCGACCTCTACGGCTTCGACTACGCCCGCACCGACTACGACGGCTTCCCAGAGCGCTACCGCGCCAGCCTCACGAGCGAGGGAACCCAGGTCATCGAAGTCGTGACCGACGCCGAAGCGAGCCACCGACGCCGCGAGGAACTCCGCGAGCGCGTGGTCGCTGCCCTCTCGTGACACGAGCGCGCCCGCCTCCCTGGCCGTTTAAGCCGGTCGTGCGCGTCCCTCGGCTATGAGCACGCACAGCGAGTCGGAGTGGTTCGGGTCGGACGCCGTCGCCGCGGTCTACCGCGTGCAATTCCTCCTGCTGATACTGTTCGTCGGAGCGATCCCGATTGTCGGAACCGCGCTCGCCGCGCCCTGGTACGTCTCCGTCGCCATCGCCGCCGTCGCGCTCGCCGTCCTCGGACTGGTCTGGTGGTGGGCGGGCGCGTACGAGCGAACCGTCGGCTACCGGTTCGGCGACGACGAGTTCGAGGCGCGTGGCGGCGTCTTCTTCCGCTCGAAGAGTACGGTTCCCTACGCCCGCATCACGAACGTCGAGACCAAACAGGGCCCTGTACTCCGGTACTTCGGCGTCGGGTCGGTCGCGGTTCAGACCGCCGGTCGCTCCGGCCAGACCACCGCCGAGGTCACCGTGAGCGCCATCACCGACTACGAGGACGTTCGCGACCGGCTCGTCGAGCGCGTGCGCGCCGAACGGAGCGCGGGTGACGCCACCGGAAACGAACCGCGGCCGTCTGGCGGGGACGCGACGCTCGACGACGTGCTCGCGGAACTCGAGCGCATCCGCGGCGTCCTCGACGACCGGGACGGCGAGTAGGGAAGCTTTTTGCGCGCTTGCCCGGGAGTGCGAGTATGGTCTCTGAACTCTTCGACCCCGACCGCTGGGAGCAGGTCGAGGGCTTCGACTTCCGCGACATCACGTACCACCGCGGGACGGACGTGGACGCCGTGCGCGTCGCGTTCGACCGCCCGGAGAAACGCAACGCGTTCCGCCCCGGCACCGTGGACGAACTCGCGACCGCGCTTGACCACGCGAAACGCCAGACCGACATCGGCTGTGTCCTCCTCACCGGCAACGGCCCCAGCCCCACGGACGGCGGCTGGGCGTTCTGCTCGGGGGGCGACCAGTCCGTCCGCGGCGAATCCGGCTACGAGTACCAGGGCGAGGACGAAAACCCGGATCAAAGAGACGGGGCCAGTCGAGCGGCGGAGCCGCGAGACGGAAACCCGGGCCCGGGCGAGGCCGGCCGCCTCCACATTCTCGAGGTTCAGCGCGCCATCCGCTTCATGCCCAAGCCCGTCGTCGCCGTCGTCCCCGGGTGGGCCGTCGGCGGCGGCCACAGCCTCCACGTCGTCTGCGACATCACGCTCGCCAGCGACGATCACGCGAAGTTCCTCCAGACCGACCCCGACGTCGCCTCGTTCGACGCCGGGTTCGGCTCCGCCTACCTCGCCAAACAGGTCGGCCAGAAGAAGGCCCGCGAGGTGTTCTTCCGCGGGAAGACCTACAGCGCCGCGGAAGCCGCCGACATGGGCATGGTGAACGAAGCCGTCCCCCACGACGACCTGGAGGACGTGGCGCTCGACTGGGCGGACGAGATGAGCCGGAAGAGCCCCACCGCTATTCGCATGCTCAAGTACGCCTTCAACATGGCCGACGACGGTATGGTCGGCCAGCAGGTCTTCGCCGGCGAAGCCACCCGCCTCGGGTACATGACCGACGAAGCCCGCGAGGGACGGGAAGCCTTCCTCGAAGACCGCGACCCCGACTTCGACGACTACCCCTGGTACTACTAACCGGGTTTTTTTCGGGTTCGGGTCAGCTTCGCCGACCGCTCACCGCAAACACGGCCACTATCCGCGAGAAGCGCTGTTTCTCGCGATACAGCCGGGACGCGGCGCGTTCTGGCGATCAAGAGAGCGGTCGCCGGAGGCGACCGGTACGGTACCGGTAGGTGGAAAGCGGGACACCGGCTTCCGTGATGGGGTCGGGGGCGTCCCAACCTAGTTTCGCGCGTCGCGGTCAGAGACGTAGGGACTGCAGAGTAGGACAGACTGCAGGAGGGGACGAGGGGGAATCGTCCCGATGTGTCCGAATCGCCGCGCACCGGGCGCGTCCACGCGGGGCCGCTACGGAGCCACGCGAACGCCCGACGGCGGCGGCGCCAGTCAGTGCGTATCGGGTCAGTCAGGCGAACGACGGGGGTCGTTCGCACTCCCGTAGCGAGCGTGACACGGGGAGCGTGTCACACCTACCCCGTTCACCCGCCTCCGTGTTAACTCCGCCCCGGATTCTCAGTTCGTGGGACTAGTGTCGAGGGCGTCGAGCGCGAGCACGACCGCCGCGCCGGCGACGACGAGCAGGGCGGCGACCGCGAACGCCGAGACGTAGTCGTACGCGGACGCGAGCCAGCCGCCGAGAAGACCGCCGACGCCGCCTGCAGCCGAGGACAGCGCGGTGTAGAGGCCGAGCGCGGCCCCGCGGTTGGTCGGCCCGGCATACCGGGCGACGAGCGAGTTCGCGGTGACGGCGATGACCGCCCAGGAGAGACCGACGAGCGCGAACAGGCCGGCGACGGCGACCAGGCCGGCGGCTGTCGAGGCCTGGACGGCGTATCCGACGGCAGCGACGACGGGGAAGACGACGGCGCGCAGGCCGAGCGCGCCTGACTGGAGGCGGCGGAGGTCGTAGCGGTCGGCGAGCTCGCCGGCGCCGACGTAGAACACGGCGGACGCGAGGCTCGAGACGACGTAGAGCGCGAACACGGCGTCGTCCCCGAACCCCGCGTTCGTGAGGAAGTCCGGGAGGGGCGCGCTGAACACGGAGAACCCCGCGAAGAAGACGGAGACGGCGGCGAAGTACAGCAGGAGCGGGCGGCTGACGCCGGTGAGGAGGTCGCGCGGACTGGCGCTGCGGGCGAGCGAGACGACGCGCCCGGGAAGGAGCGGGGAGAAGACGCTGCGAACGGCGCGCCGGGACGGACGGCGCCGGAGGCGGCCCCGCAACCCGCGCGTGCCGGGTTCGGTCGGGAGCGCGCTCGCGGCCGCGACCGCGCAGACGAGAACGATACCCGCACAGAGCCAGAGGAGCGCGCGCTGGGTCTCGATGGGGTTCAGATGCTCGCCGACGACGAGCGTCCACGCCGACCCGAGCACGAGGCCGACGGTCCAGCCGTACCCCTGGTACTTGTTGAGGCGGGCGATGCGGCCGTTCCAGCGGTGTTGGGGGGCGTCCGCGATGACGAGCGTGGTGAATACGGGGGTGACTGCGGCGACGAACAGCCAGAGCGCCGCGTCCGCGACGACGACCGCTGCGACAGACCCGAGGAGCGGGAGGGCCGCGAACGCGACCGCGATGCCGGCGAACCCGACGAGGACGATGGTGCGCTGGTGGCCGAACTGATCGGTGATCGGGCCGACCGCGAGCGAGCTCGGAGCCATCGCCATCGAGGTGGCGAACCAGAGCACGCCGAGCGCGACGGCGTCCCCGCCGAGTTGGACGACGTAGAGCGGAACGAGGAGGCTGGCGACGCCGATAGCGACGTTCGCGCCGCCCCACGCGTACAGCCAGCGCTCTCCCCGCGGTGCGCGCTCGGGTTCGATGTCGGCGGCCGTGTCGGACACGCTCCGAGGCTCCGAGCGCCGCCGGGAAAAACCGCACGGGGTCGGACAATCGCAGGCGCTTTCCTCCACCGTCACGAACCCCGGCGTATGTCAGAAGCGGACATCTCGCGGACGCGCGCGTGGGTGACGGCGGCGCGCCCGCACACGTTCCCGGCCGCCGCCGCGCCCGTCGTCGTCGGGGTCGGCCTCGCGCTCCGAGACGGCGTGTTCGCACCGCTACCGGCGCTCGCGGCGCTCGTCGGGTCGCTGCTCATCCAGATCGGCACGAACTTCGCGAACGACTACTACGACGCCGTGCAGGGCGCGGACACGGAAGACCGCGAGGGGTTCACGCGGGTGACCGCGAGCGGCCTCATCCGCCCGGACGAGGTGAAGCGCGCGATGTACGGAACGTTCGCCGCCGCCATCCTCCTCGGAACCTACCTCGTGTACGTCGGCGGTATCCCGATCCTCGTCATCGGCCTGCTCTCCGTCGCGTCCGGCATCGCGTACACGGGCGGCCCCTACCCGCTGGGGTATCACGGACTCGGCGATCTGTTCGTGTTCGTCTTCTTCGGCGTCGTCGCCGTCGTCGGCACGTACTACGTGCAGGCCGCCTCCCTGGTCGCGGGCGCGGTCCCGCTCTGGGTTCCCGCGGGAACCGTCACCGTCGACGCCTTCGTGGCGAGCGTTCCCGTGGGAGCGATCGCGACGAACGTCCTCGTCGTGAACAACGTCCGCGACCGCGAGGAGGACGCCCGAACGGGGAAGACCACGCTCGCCGTCCGGTTCGGCTACGCGTTCAGCCGCGCCCAGTACGTCGCGCTGTTCGCGCTCGCCTACCTCGCCCCGGGCTGGTTCTACCTCCGCACCGCCGACCTGCTCGTCCTCCTCCCCCTGCTCTCGCTCCCGCTCGCCGCGTCCGTCACCCGCACCGTCCTCACCGAGACCGCGGGCGACGAACTGAACCCCGCGCTCACCCGGACGGGCCAGACGCTCGCGCTCTACACCGTCCTGTTCGCGCTCGGACTCGCGCTATGATAGAACCGTTCTCACTTCCGCTCGCGTCCCCGCTCGACACCGCCGCCGGCGCCATCACCGAACGCCAGGGGTTCCTCCTCCGCACCCGCGACGGTCTCGGCGAAGCCACCCCGCTCTCTGGCTGGACCGAGTCCCGCGAGAAATGCCGTGACGCGCTCGAAACCGCGGACGCCGCGCTCCCCGACTGGCAGGCCGCGCTCGACGCCTGCCGGGGCCGGCCGGCCGCCCGCCACGCCGTCGCGCTCGCGCACCTCGACGCCGCCAGCCGGGCCGAACGGGAACCCCTGTACCGCTTCCTCGCGGACGACGACAGCTGGGTCGAGTCGGTGCCCGTGAACGCCACCGTCGGCGACGATTCGGTCGAATCGACGGTCGCGTCCGCCCGTGAGGCCGTCGCGTCCGGGTTCGACTGCGTGAAGGTGAAGGTCGGCGCGCGAGCCGTTGCGGACGACGTGGAACGCCTCCGCGCGGTGCGAGCAGCGGTCGGAGCGGACGTGGAACTCCGCGCGGACGCGAACGCGGCCTGGAGCGCCGACGAGGCGAACTACGCGTTCGACGAACTCGCCGGCGATGTCTCCTACGTCGAACAGCCGCTCGCGAAGTCCGACCTCGACGGGCACGCGGCGCTCCGCGAACACGACGTGGGCGTCGCGCTCGACGAGACGCTCACCGAGTACGGGGTTCGCGAGGTGCTCGCTGCCGACGCGGCGGACGCCGTCGTCCTGAAGCCGATGGCGCTCGGCGGCCTCGACCGCGCCCGCGAGGTCGCGCTGACGGCGCGCGAGGCCGGGGTCGCGGCGGTGGTGACGACGACCGTGGACGCCGTGGTCGCGCGCACCGCCGCCGTCCACCTCGCCGCCAGCCTCCCCGGCGCGCCCGCGTGCGGTCTCGCCACCGCCAGCCTGCTCGACGCCGACCTCGCGCCCGACCCCGCGCCCGTCGGGGATGGTGAAGTCAGCGTCCCGCAGGATCCCGGGAACCTCCCGGGGGAGGTGCGGCCGTGAGAGACTGGCTCGCCCACCGCGTCCGCGCGTCACCGGACGCGCTCGCGCTCGTGGACGCGGACGCGGGGACGGAGTGGACGTTCCGCGACCTCGACGACGCGGTGGCGGAGACCGCGCGCCGCCTCGCGGGACTGGGCGTCGAACCCGGCGACCACGTCGGCGTGCTGATGGAGAACCGACCGGCGTTCGTCCGCCTCGTCTTCGCCGTCCAGCGAGTCGGCGCGACGCTCGTCCCCCTCAACGCCCGCCTCGCACCCACCGAACTCGCGTCGCAGGTCGAGACCGCCGACGTCCACGTCGTCGTCACCGAAGCCGAGAGCGAGGGGGACGCCGTCGAAGCCGCCGGAGCCGTGCCCGTCGCGTCCGTCGACCGATCCGAACACGACGCGGTGGACGCGCTCGACGGACGCGACGCGGCGGTTCCCGAAACCGAGCGGTCGGTCGCGGACACGCTCGCGCTGATGTTCACGTCGGGGACGACCGGCGACCCGAAAGCCGTCCGGTTGACGCACGCGAACTTCCTCGCCGCGGCCTCCGCGTCCGCCTTCCGCCTCGGCGTCCTCCCAACCGACCGCTGGCTCTGCCCGCTCTCGATGTACCACATGGGCGGCCTCTCGGTCGTCCTGCGGAGCGTCCTCTACGGAACCACCGCGGTCGTCCAGCGCGGTTTCGACGCCGAGCGAGCGCTCGACGCCCTCGACGCCTGCGACTGCACGGGCGTGAGCCTCGTCCCGACGATGCTCCGCCGCATGCTCGACGCCGGCGAGTTCCCCGACCCGCTCCGCTTCGTCCTCGTCGGCGGCGCTCCCACGCCCGTCGAACTCCGCGAGCAAGCGGTCTCCCGCGGCGTCCCCGTCTATCCGAGTTACGGGATGACCGAAGCGGCGTCCCAGATAGCGACCGGCGTCCCCGAGGAGACGGAGGCAGCGCCCGGCTCCGTGGGCCGACCGCTGATGGGGTACGACGTGACGGTCGCCGGGCCCGAGGGCGAACTCCCGGCGGGCGAGGTCGGCGCGGTACACGTCGCCGGCCCCTCGATCACGCCCGGCTACTACGACGCGCCCGACGCGAACGCCGACGCCTTCACCCGGTACGGATTCGACACCGGGGACGCCGGCTACGTCGACGCGAGCGGCCGCCTGCACGTCCTGAACCGGCAGTCCGACCGCATCATCACCGGCGGAGAGAACGTCCACCCCGCAGAAGTCCTGGAGGTACTCCGCGACCACCCCGCCGTCGCGGAGGCGGCCGTCGTCGGGGTGGACGACCCGGAGTGGGGCGAGCGCGTCGCCGCGCTCGTCGTCGCCGACGGGGAGACGGACGCCGACGCGCTTCAGGCGTTCTGCCGGGAGCGTCTCGCGGGCTACAAGGTTCCCCGAACTATCGCGTTCGCGGACGACCTGCCGCGCACGGCGTCGGGGACGGTCGACCGGGCGGCCGTTCGGGAGGCGCTCGCCGCGGCCGCGGACGTTTAAGTCGCGGCGCCCGTTTCTCCAGTCGTGTGCACCCTGATACTCGCGTGGCGGGCGTTCGCGGACGCGCCCGTGGTGGTCGCCGCGAACCGCGACGAGGCCGTCGACCGACCGTCGACGCCGCCCCGGGTTCGCGACTGGGAGCGCCCGGCGCTCGCGCCCCTGGACGAGCGGGCGGGCGGGACGTGGATGGGCGTCACCGACACTCGACTGTTCGTCGGCGTCACGAACCGGCGCGCCGAGGGCGTGTCGGGCGAGCGCTCTCGCGGCCTGCTCGTCCGGGACGCCCTCGGTGCCGAATCCGCCACCGCCGCCCGTGACCGCGTCCGCGCGGAACTCGACGCCCGCGAGTACGACGGCTTCAACCTCGTTCTCGCGGACGCCGACGACGCCTATCGACTCTCGTGGGACGGCACGCTCACCGCGGAACGCCTCGACCCCGGCGTCCACGTCGTCGTGAACACGGGATACGCGCCGCCCGAGCGCGCGCCGGCGGTTCGCGACGCCCTCCCAGCCGCCGGGAGGGACGCCGACGACTGGCTGGAGGGCGTGAAAACCGTGTTGCGCGACCACGACGTCGGCGCGTGCGTCCACCACGAAGACCGCGGGTTCGGCACGCGCTCGTCGTCGCTCGTCCGCATCAGCGACGGCGGAGACGTGCGCTTCGACTACGCCGACGGCCCGCCCTGCCGAACGGAGTACGCGCCCGTGGGCGACCGCAACGGCCACATTTAAACCGCGCGCGGACGCCTGTTCCACTATGAGCGCCAGCGACGACCAGCCGGACCTCTCGGATGTCGAACGACGGGCGGTGGAGCTCGTCCACGAGACCGGCGGCATCCACCAGAGCGACTTCTGGAAGGAACTCGACGTGTCCTCCCGGAAGGGAAGCCGCATCGCCTCCAAACTGGAGGAGCACGGACTCGTCGAACGCGAGGAAACCGTCTACAACGGGAACACCACGTACTACATCGAACCGATCATCGACGAGGCCGACCTCGACTTCTCCCTCCTGATGGCGGGCGACATGCTCTCGCCGTTCGTCGGCGAGGAGGAACTCGACCCGCAGAGCGACGCGTTCAGCCAGTGGATCCTCAACCTCGTCTACGAGGAGTGACTACTCGCGCGCCCGAACGACGAACACGGGCCCGAGCGATTCCGTCGCGACCCTGTCTTCGAGTTCGCCGAAGACCCACTCCGTGAGCGACGGTTCCGGTTCGCCCATCACGATCGCGTCGTAGTCGGCGGCGACGGACGCGATGGCGCTCACCGGGCCGCCGCCGGGGCCGTCCGCGGCGGTGATGTGGTCGGCGTCCACGCCCGCGTCCGCGAGAACCGCCGCCACGTCCTCGGGCGTCCGGTCGTCGTCCAATGCGAACGTCGTCACGCCGATGTCGCGCTCGGCGACGAGCGCGGCGACGAACCCGGCGACCTGCGCGAGGTCGGGTTTCCCGACGAGCGGGACGAGCACGTCATCGACCTGCATCGCCGCTCCCGGATGAACGACGGCGTCCGCGTCCACCTCGTCGGCGGTGCGGGCGACGGTCTGCTCGACCGCCCCCGTGAACACCATCCGGGTCTCGACGATAGCGCCCGCCTCGCGGAGCGCGGCCGCCACGTCGTCCAGTCGTTTCTGCGCGCGGTCGCCGAACTGCTCGCGCGCCGCGCCGGGCGGCGTCTGGTCGGGCACGCGGTGGTAACCGAGCACGAGCACGTCCGTCGGCGCGAGCAGGTCGAGGAGGCCGGGCGAGAGCGATTCGTCCTCCAGCACGCGGAGCGGAAGCAGTATTTTTCTCATCTTAGCGCACCCCCTCGTGGGAGACGTCGCGGGCGTAGTAGTAGTACCACGCGGCGGCCGCGGCCATCAAGGCCACGCCGATTATCTGGGAGAGCCGCTGCATGAACGCGATGAGGCCGAAGCTCGCGAGCGCGCCGACGCCGGCGACCACGCGATAGGCGGGGACGCGGAAGTCGGGGTCGTACCACCCGGGCGTGTTCCGCCGCAGCCGGAACAGGGAGACGCAGATGAGGCCGTACATCACGAGGTGGAGGAACGACGCGACCTCCGCGAGCACCGCGGTCTGGCCGGACGCGACGAGAACGAGGACGGGGACGCCCGCCAGCGTGAGCGCGACGTGCGGCGTTCCGTACGTCACGTGGATCGCGCCGGCCTTCTTGGGGATGATGGCGTCGCGGCTCAACGCGTACACCGCGCGCGAGGAACTCATGATGGACGCGTTGGCGCTCGACACGGTGGCGAGCAGGCCCGCGAGGAGGATGGCGACGACGCCGGGCAGGCCGAAGAACTCGCCCGCGACCTCGACCATCGCCGTCTCACCGAACCCGCCGAGCGTCTTGCTGTCGAACGCGCTCGTCGCGACGAAGATGGTGGCGACGTAGAAGACGGTGACGAGAAGCACCGACCCCACCATGGCGACCGGGAGGTTGCGGCCGGGTTTCCTGAGTTCGCCGGCGACGGTCGCGACCTGCGCGAACCCGAGGTAGGACGTGAACACGAGCGCGGCCGTGATGAACACGGGCGCGAGGCCGAACGGCGCGAACGCCTCCGGGGTCGAGGACGAGCCGAACACGCCGAGCGCGTCGAGGCCGCCGTACCCGAGGAAGACCGAGAGTATCACGAGGCGCAAGGCGACGACGGCGTTCTGGAGTTTCGCCGTGTTCTCCGTGCCGGTGACGCTCGTCGCGGTGAGGAGCGCGCCGAACAGGAACCCGAGCGCGGCCGTCGGCGGGACGGGCCAGGAGAGCGCGACGCCGGCGCGCGCGAGCAGTTCGACGGCGTAGCTTCCGAACCCGACGAGGTAGAACGAGGACGCGAACACCAGTCCCAGCCAGAGGCTGATGCCGACGATCGCTCCCGGGAGCGACCCGAGGGCGCGCGAGATGAAGTAGTAGCCGCCGCCGGAGCGCGGCATCGCCGTCGCGAGTTCCGACGCCGGGAGCGCGACGAGCAGCGCGATGACGCCGCCGATGGCGTACGACGCCGCCGCGGCCGGGCCCGCCCTCGCCGCCGCCAGTCCCGGGAAGACGAAGATTCCCGCGCCGATCATCGTCCCGACGCCGATGGCGAGTCCGCCGGCGAGCCCGATGGTTCGTTCGAGTTCGACGCCGTCGTCCGTGACTGTCGTCTCGTCGGTCGTCTCCCTGACGGAGTCGGCGCTCGGTTGCTCGCCGGCGCGGTTCTCACCGCTCGGGGCGGGCGGTTCCTCGGTTCCCATGCAGGAACCATCGGGAGAGCCCACCAAAACGCTGTGGCCGTCCGTCTACGCGAGCAGGCTGCCCGCGCGAATAATCGCCTCCTCGCCGAACGCCGGGCCGACGAGCTGAAGACCGACGGGGAGGCCGTCGGACTCGCCAGCGGGCACGCTGATGGCGGGGAGGTTCGCGAGGTTCACCGGCACTGTGTTCGCGTCCGCGAGGTACATCTGGAGGGGGTCGTCGAGACTCTCGCCGAGTTCGGGCGGGAGCATCGGCATCGTCGGGGACGCGAGCACGTCCACGGTCTCGAACGCCTCGTCGAAGTCCTGTTTCACCCACGCGCGTGCCTCCTGGGCCTGCTTGTAGTACTTGTCGTGGTAGCCCGCGGAGAGCGCGTACGTCCCGAGGAGGATTCGTCGTTTCACCTCGTCCCCGAAGCCCTCCTCGCGGGCGTCCGAGAACGCCTCGTTCCAGTTCCCGTCGTACCCGCCCGAGGTGCCGTAGCGCACGCCGTCGAAGCGCGCGAGGTTCGAGGACGCCTCCGACATGGCGATGACGTAGTACGCGGCGACCGCGTACTCGACCGACGGCAGGCTGACTTCGACGATTTCCGCGCCCGCGTCCCGGTACTCGTCGAGCGCGTCCTCGAACACCTCGACCACGGCCTCGTCCGCGCCAGCGCGGGTCTCGCCGCCCTCAGCGGGGTCGTCTCCCGCGCGCTCGCGGCCGCCGACCAACTGGGTCGGCACGCCGATTGTCAGGCCCTCGACGTCGCCGGTCGCGGCGCTCGCGTAGTCCGCGTTAGCGCCCTCTTTCCGGGTCTCGCGGGCGTCGCCTGCTCGACTGTTCGAGGCGCGTGACGCCTCGTAGGTCGTTCCGTCGTTTTCGTCCGGGCCCGCGATGACGGAGAGGAGTTCGGCGGCGTCCTCGACGGTGTTCGCGATGGGACCGATCTGTTCGAGGCTGTTCGCGTACGCGACGAGGCCGTACCGGGAGACGAGGCCGTACGTGGGCTTGATACCGACGACGCCGCAGTAGGCGGCGGGACAGCGGATAGAACCACCAGTATCGCTGCCGAGCGCGAGGTCGGAGTCGCCCGCGGCGACCGCGGCCGCGCTCCCGCCGGACGACCCGCCGGGGACGCGCTCCTCGTCCACGGGGTTCGTGACGGGGCCGAACGCCGACGTCTCGGTGGTGGTTCCCATCCCGAACTCGTCCATGTTGGCCTTCCCGACAATGGTCGCGCCCGCGTCCTTGAGCCGGGAGACGACGGTGGCGTCGTAGGGCGGAACGTAGTCGGAGAGCATCTCCGAGCCACAGGTGGTGCGGACGCCCTCCGTGGAGATGTTGTCCTTCACGGCGACCGTGCGGCCGTCGAGGACGCCGGACTCGTCGCCCGCAAGGTCGGTCTCGGTGATGAACGCGTTGTGCGACATCTACGACACCCGCGGCCCCTTGAAGAAGCCGTCCTCGCTCTCGTCGGCGTTCGCGAGCGCCGCCTCCTGGGAGAGCGACTCCTCGACTTCGTCTTCACGCATCACGTTCACGAGATCGGGTTCGGACTCGACCTCGGGCACGTCTTCGAGGGCCTCGAAGTAGTCGAGGACCTCGGAGAACTGCTCGGCGAACGCGTCCACCTCGTCCTCGGAGAGGCTGACGCGCGCGAGGTCCGCGACGTGCCGGACTTCCTCCGCGTCGACGGCGGGTTCGCTCATACTCCGAGAGTCGGTTGTGTCGTCGGTAAGGGTTTCGATACGGTCATAAGCCTTATTCAACGGCCGGACGTCACCGCTAGACACTTGATTACACAGGGACGGCGCGAGCGGGATGCCGTCCGGGTTCACTATGAGTGATTCACGCATCAGACGCCGGAGCGACGAGCAACGCACCGAGACGGAAACCGAGTCCGCGGAAGCCCTCCAGTGCCCCGAGTGCGGCGGGAGCCTCGCGGTCGACGAGGGGCGCGGCGAGACGGTCTGCACGGACTGCGGCCTCGTCGTCGAGGAAGACGAGATCGATCGGGGGCCGGAGTGGCGCGCGTTCGACGCCGCCGAGAAGGACGAGAAGAGCCGCGTGGGCGCACCCACCACGAACATGATGCACGACAAAGGGTTGTCCACGAACATCGGCTGGCAGGACAAGGACGCCTACGGCAACAGCCTCTCCTCGAACCAGCGCCAGAAGATGCAGCGCCTCCGCAAGTGGAACGAGCGCTTCCGCACGCGAGATTCGAAGGAGCGCAACCTGAAGCAGGCGCTCGGCGAAATCGAACGCATGAGCAGCGCGCTCGGCCTCCCGAAGCCGGTGCGGGAGACGGCGTCGGTCATCTATCGGCGCGCGCTCGACGAGGACTTGCTTCCCGGACGGAGCATCGAGGGCGTCGCCACGTCCGCGCTGTACGCGGCGGCGCGGCAGGCGAACACGCCGCGGAGCCTCGACGAGGTGTCGAACGTCAGTCGCGTGGACAAAGACGAGATAGCGCGCACCTACCGGTACGTCGTGCGCGAACTCGGATTGGAGGTCGCGCCCGCCGATCCGGCGAGCTACGTCCCGCGGTTCGTGAGCGACCTCGACCTCTCGGACGAAGTGGAGCGACAGGCGCGCGACCTCCTCTCGAACGCACAGGACGAGGGTATCACGAGCGGGAAGAGTCCGGTCGGACTGGCGGCCGCCGCGGTGTACGCCGCGAGCCTGCTCGTGAACGAGCGCGTCACCCAGAACCAGGTGAGCGAGGTCGCGAACATCAGCGAGGTCACCATCCGCAACCGCTACCACGAACTCCTCGAAGCCGCGAGCGACGTTCCGATGGAGGCATAGGACGCCTCCGTCTTTCTCGCGGCATGGAGACGACGCGACACTTCACGGCGACAGTCTACGTCGTACACGACGGAGCGACGGCGCTCCACGAGCACGCCCGCCTCGGCATCCGCATCCCGCCCGGCGGCCACGTCGACCGGGACGAACTCCCGCACGAAGCCGGGCTGCGCGAAGTCTGCGAGGAGACCGGGCTCGACCCAACGCTGCTCAGGGACGCGCCGGACGTGCCAGCGCCCGCGGGCGAGGCGCTCCCCCGTCCGCGCTACCAGATGCTGTACGATATCAACGTTCACCCGGACGGCACGGTCGGCCACCAGCACGTCGACCACGTCTACTTCGCCACCGTCGACGGGAGAGAAATCGACCCCGCGGACGGCGAGGAAGGCCCCGAAGCCTGGGACTGGTACACGCCTCGCGACCTCCGCGAGAGCGGTATCGACGCCGACACCCGCGAAATCGCGCTCGAAGCGATTGCGGCGGCGGACTGATTACTGCGTGCTCGACATCCCGCCGTCCACGACGAGCGACTCGCCGTTGACGTAACTCGCGAGGTCGCTCGCGAGGAACAGCGCGGCGTCCGCCACGTCGTCAGGCTGCCCCCAGCGCCGGGAGGGGATCCCCTGCAGGTACTGCTCGCCTTCGTCCGTCCCGATGATGGGGACGTCTTCGGTGGTCATCGCCGTCTCGATGAGTCCGGGGTGGATGGCGTTCGTTCGCACTCCCTCCGGGCCGAGCGCGGCGGCGACAGAGTACGTGAGGAGTCGAACCGCGCCCTTCGACGTGCAGTACGTCACGTGGTCGGGCGACCCGTTCAGTCCGGCGACGCTCGAGATATTGATGATGCTTCCGCCGCCGTTCTCGACCATGCGCTCGCCGGCGATCTGGGTTCCGAAGAACGTCCCCTTGACGTTGATGTCCATGAGCCGGTCGAACTCGTCCTCGGACACCTCGGTGAAGTCCTCGCTCCGGAAGATGCCGGCGTTGTTCACCATCACGTCGATGCCGCCGAACTCCTCGGCGGCGTCCACGGCGTCCACGAGGTCGCTCCGGTTCGTCACGTCGCACTCGACGAACGCGGCGTCCGCCTCGGTCTCCTCGGAGACGAGTTCGTGCGTCGGCGTCCCACCCTCGCGGGGGTCGTCGCGGATGTCCGCGACGACGACGTCCGCGCCCTCCTCGGCGAACGTCCGCGCCATGCTGCGGCCGTTCCCGCTCGATGCGCCCGTGATGACCGCCGTCTTCCCGTCGAGTAGTGATCCGGACATTACGTGAATGTTGCCGCTACTCGGACATAGTTCTTCTGCGGAAACACTTTCGCGCGAGGGGGACGTCGTTCTAGCCCGCAGTTGTCTCTGGCTCTGGTCGACTACTCCGCGCACGGGTGGGGCCTGTCATTGAACTCCCGTTGGGCCGACGCTCCGCCAATCGCATAGTTGTGGGACGGGTATGCGAGTCCATCGGCGGATCGACAGAGCCGCGTGTCTCAAAATGGCCACGGGAGTTAATCACGCTCAGCCGCTACGGCCACTATGTCGTCCCAGACAACGCTCGGGTGGTCGCTTCTGTCATCGGGCATCGTGACGATTGTGCTGACACTCCTGCCGGGGAGTGACCTCTGGTGGGGTATCGGGCTCTGCGTACTCGGCCTCGTAGTGTTCTACACGCGCCGTACTCGACGCTACTGACGCGTTCTTCATACTCCCTATTCACCACAGCCGCAGTATCAATGTCCGAGACCTTCAACGGGGCCGTCGCTCGGTATCGGGCACTCAGTCACCCCACCGCCGCCTAGACGACCGATTCGACGTACCTCGTGACGTGGTCGTCCATCCGGCGCTTGAACCCGGCCTGGCGGGCGAGCCGGTCGAGTTCGCGCGCGACGAGACTGCCGTACTGCACGGCCTTCTTCTCGCGGTACGCGACGGGGTCGGGGAGGCGGTCGGCGGCGAGTTCGCGGAGCGCGCGCTTGCGCGTGCCGTCCGCGACGAGCAGGTCGTCGGGGAGCCGGAGCGCCTCGCGGACGACCGCGTCGTGGAGAAGCGGCGTCACGGGCTCCGTCCCGGTCGCGCGCACCGCGCGAACGTCGCGTTCGAGCTGGGCGGGGAGCGTCCCCACCACTTCGTCGCGCGCGCCGCGGACGGTGTCGGCGTCCGTCCGCGGGTCGCTCTCGGCCGTCTCGACCTTCGCGTACCCGCCGAACAGTTCGTCCGCGCCCTGTCCGAGCAGGAGGCGGTCGGCGTCCGCGCGCTCCGCGACGAAGAAGAGCGGGAGCGCGATGGAGACGTCCATCGCGTTCGTCCGGCCGATGGCGCGCGCCACGCCGGGAACCGCGTCCTCCACGTCCTCGATGGCGAGTTCGTGGACGGTCACGTCGCGGCCGAGCAGGCCCGCGGACTCCCGCGCCGCCGCGACGTCGGCGCTGTCGGGGAAGCCGACGACGTGCAGGGGCGCGTCCACCGCGTCCGCGACGAGCGCCGAGTCCACGCCGCCCGAGAACGCCACCGCCGCGTCCCCGCCGCCGGCGCTGGCGTCATCGAGCGCGGTGTCGAGCGCGGTGTCGAGCGCGGATTCGAGGGCGTCGAGGCCGCCGTCGGCGGTGGACTCCGGGAGTCGCCAGACGCGCTCGTGGTCGTCGGGCGTGCCGACGTGGCCCGCCGGGAAGGGGGTGGGCTGGTCGAGGTCGTCGGGGCGGTGGCTCCAGTCCCCGGAATCGGTGTAGAGGAGTTCGCGGCCGAGCACGTCGCGCGCGAGGCGTCCGTCCGGGAGTTCGCCCGCGAACCCACTGGTTCCCGGGAGCGGGTCGCCCGACTCGACGGCGTCGAGGACGGACTGCGGGAGCATCAGAAGAACTCGCGCAGCCGGTTTTTCACGCGGCGTTTCGCGCCCCCGGCGGCCTGCCGGAAGCTCACGCGCCACGGCGTCCGCGTTCCCTCCACGGAGGTCCGGCCGTCGCGGATGGCGTCCAGAATCGCGTCGAGCGAGCGCTCGTCGGTGTCGACGCGGGTGACGGCCTGCCCGACCATCTCCGCGATGTGGGCGTCGCTCCCCGCGGTCGTCGGGAGGCCGTGCTCGTCCGCGAACCGCTCCGCCTGTCGGTTCGCGCGGCCGGTGAGGAGTCGGGAGTTGTAGATCTCGATGGCGTCCGCGGACGCGAGGTCGCGCCGCGAGACGTTCGCCGCGACGCCGCTCCGGGACTCCTGGAACGGGTGCGGGACGACCGCGATACCGCCGCGGGCGCGGATTTCGCTCAGTGTCTCGTCGAACGGCAGGCCGGTCGGCACGGCCTCACGGACGCCGATGGCGAGCACGTGGCCCGCGGCGGACGTGACCTCCATCCCGGGAATCCCCACGAGGCCGTACTCGCCGGCTTTCTCGGCGGCGTCGAGGCTCGCGTCTATCTCGTCGTGGTCGGTGACCGCGAGCGCGTCCAGGCCGACCGCGCGCGCCTGCTCCAGCAGCATCTCGACGGGGTCGCGGCCGTCGTAGGAGCGCGCGGAGTGCGAGTGCAGTTCGACGGACAGCACGACTCCGGGTTCGGTGGCCGCCGGCAAAAGCCCCCCGGTACGGGCGAAGACGTTAGGTAGCCCGACCGTGTGGCGTCGCACGATGCGAGATCGACGGGAGGGACTGGCGCCGTGAGCACGATGGACGTGGTGCTCGACGCGCTCATCGTCGCGCAGAGCACGCTGTTGACGGTCGCGGCGGTCGTGATGGGTATCGCCGCGCGTGGGTACGCGTGGACGACGTGGGGCGGCGTCCTGCAACCGATCACGGTCGCTATCGTCGGATTCCTCGGGACGACGATGGCGGCCCAGCTCCCGCTCCCGGGCGCGTGGTACCTCGTGGTGTCGTCGGCGCTCTGGACGGTGAGCGTCGCGGCGATTGTGGTGGCGACGGTGCGGCTGAACCGGATGACGCGGGGTGTCGCGTCGTGAGCGTCGAGTCCGTAGCACTCGCGGTGTTCGCGGCCCAGATTTTCGTTCTGCTCGCCTGTATGGGCGTGGTGTTGAACGTGCTCGTGCGGCGGGCGGACGCCGTGCTCTACCGGGAGGGCGTGCTGTTGTTCGCCGTGACGCTCGGTCTGTTGAGCGTCGGGGCGAGCGCGAACTTCGCGTACGACTTCGGCCTCGCGGAGTCGCGACTCGTCGTGGTCGCCTCCTACGTGCTCTACGTCGCGGCGAGCGCCTGTCTCGTCGCGGCGGCGGCGTACTTCGCGCGGGACTTCGTGGAGACGGCGCGCGACCGCACCGTCCCCGAGGACGGGAGCGCGGACACCGGGGGGTTCGAGGATGCCTGAGAGCGCGACGGAGCAGTTGAACGACCTTCCGGCGGGGACGCAGGTGCTCGCGGAAGCGCCGCCGCACGGGTCGGTGCTGGACGCGCTCCCCGAGCGCGCGTTCGACAACCTCCTGCTGGTGCGGACGAGCGCGTCGCCGACGCGGACGGAACGCGACCTCCGGGAGCGCGGCGTCGACCCCTCCCGGGTCGGCGTCATCCCCGTCACGGGGTCGTCCGTGAGATACGACGGCCCGCTCTGGGTGTCCGAGCGCGTGAGTCCGAGCGACCTCACGGGGTTGAGCATCCAGTACTCGAACGCCCTCCAGTACGTCCGGGAGGGCGGCTGGGTGGTGTTCGACAACCTCAGCACGCTCTACATGTACGCGGACGCCGAACGGCTCTACCGGCTCGTTTCGACGCTCACCCGCGCGACGGGGGACGCGGGCGCGACCGGCGTGTACGTGGTCGCGTCGGGCGTGATGCAGTCGGAGGACTACTCGCAGTTGCGGGGCGTGACGACCCACCACGTCGAACTCTAGGTGCACGAACGTGCACATGGAAACGCATTAATGGCGGGTGTCGGTACACGTAGTTGAATGAGTCTCGCCGATTCGGACCGCGAACTCGTGGAAGCGGAACTCGGCCGCAGCCCCACGACGACCGAGGCCGCGCTCTTCGAGAACCTCTGGAGCGAACACTGCGCGTACCGCTCTTCCCGCATGCTCCTGTCCGCGTTCGACAGCGAGGGCGACCGCGTCGTCGTCGGCCCCGGCGACGACGCCGCCGTCGTCGCGCTACCGTCGCCGGCTAGCGCCGACTCCGCGGAACGTGCCAGCGGGCACGCGGACGAGGACACCTACCTGACGTTCGGCGTGGAGTCCCACAACCACCCGAGCTACGTCGACCCCTACGACGGCGCGGCGACCGGCGTCGGCGGCATCGTCCGCGACACGCTCTCCATGGGCGCGTACCCCATCGCGCTCGCCGATTCGCTCTACTTCGGGGACTTCGACGCCGAGCACTCGAAGTACCTCCTCGACGGCGTCGTTGAGGGCATCAGCGACTACGGGAACGCCATCGGCGTCCCGACCGTCGGCGGCAGCACGCAGTTCCACTCGGACTACGAGGGGAACCCGCTCGTGAACGTCGCGTGCGTCGGATTGCTCGACGCCGACCGCCTCGTCACCGCGGAGGCCCAGGAACCCGGGAACAAACTCGTGCTCGTCGGGAACAGCACCGGCCGGGACGGACTGGGCGGCGCGAGCTTCGCGAGCGAAGACCTCGCGGAGGACGCCGAAACCGAAGACCGGCCCGCGGTGCAGGTCGGCGACCCGTACACGGAGAAACTCCTCATCGAGGCGAACGAAGACCTCGTCTCGGCGGGTCTCGTGGAGTCCGCGCGCGACCTCGGCGCGGCCGGACTCGGTGGGGCGTCCTGCGAGATGGTCGCGAAGGGCGGCCTCGGCTGCGTCATCGCGCTCGAAGACGTCCACCAGCGCGAACCGAACATGAACGCGACCGAAATCCTGCTCGCGGAGTCCCAGGAGCGGATGTGCTACGAGGTCGCGCCCGAGAACGTCGCGGCCGTCCGGGACATCGCGGAGAAGTACGACCTCGGCTGCTCCGTCATCGGGGACGTGACCGACTCCGGGAACTTCGTCTGCGAGTTCGAGGGCGAGACCGTCGTGGACGCGCCCGCGGAGTACCTCGCTGACGGCGCGCCGCTCAACGACCTCCCCACCGAAGCGCCGCCCGAACCGACCGTCTCCCTCCCCGACACGAGCGTCGAGTCCGCGTTCGACGCCGTGCTGTCGAGTCCGAACACGGCCTCCAAACGCTGGGTGTACCGGCAGTACGACCACGAGGTCGGCGCGCGCACGAGCGTCCGGCCCGGCGACGACGCCGCCGTGCTCGCGGTGCGGCGCGCCGAACAGGGCGTCGCGCTGTCCGCGGGCGCGAACCCGAACTGGACGAACGCCGCGCCCTACGAGGGCGCGTACGCCACCGCCGTCGAGAACGCCACCAACCTCGCCGCGGTCGGCGCGACCCCGCTCGCGGCCGTGGACTGCCTCAACGGCGGGAACCCCGAGAAACCCGGCGTGTACGGCGGGTTCACGAACATCGTGGAGGGGCTCGCGGACGGCTGTCGCGACCTCTCCGTCCCCGTGGTCGGCGGGAACGTCAGCCTCTACAACGATTCCGCGACGGGCCCGATTCCGCCGACGCCGACGCTCGCGATGCTCGGCACGAAATCGGGCTACGACGCGCCCGGAACCGGCCTGCAGGGGGAGGGCTCGCTGTTGCTCGTCGGCGGGCACGCGAGCGGTCTCGGCGGAAGCGAGTACCTCGCGCAGTTCGACGGAAGCGACCGCTTCCCCGCGCTTCCCGACGACCCGGCAGACCGCGTCGCCGGCCTCGCGTCCGTCGCCGACCTCGACTCCACGCTCGCGGTGCACGACGTGAGCGACGGCGGGCTCGCCGTCACGCTCGCCGAGATGCTCACCGCGGACGCGGGCCTCGAAGCGAGCGTCCCCGGCCTCCCCGAACTGTTCTCGGAAGCGCCGGGCCGCGCCGTCGTCGAAACCACCGACCCCGACGCCGTCCGCGCCCGCGTGGACGCCGTCGAGCTCGGAGACAGTGACGGGACGGGCGCGCTCTCGCTCGACGTCAACGGAACCGCCCTCGCATACGAGTTCGAGGCGGTCGCGGACGCCCGCGGCACGCTCGCCGAAGAACTAGACTAGGAGGGCGGGGCCGACGGCGACGGCGAGCCCGAGGAGGAGCACGAGGAAGCCGGTGAGGACGACGCGCCCGCCGTAGTCCTGCATGGGCGATGTGACCCGGGAGTCGTGCCGGGACTGTCCGTCGGTCGGTTCCTCGCTCTCGGTCTCGGAGTCGCTCATGGCGGAGTGTTCTGTGGGCGCGTACTTACGAACTTCGAACGATGTGAACGTCGTAGCTCGCGTCGGTCGCGACGTTCTGCCCGACGCTCACGATGTTCGTGACGAGGCGGCCGGCGTTCCGACTGCCGACGAACACCACATCGGCGTCGAACTGGCGGGCGGCCTTCCGCACCGCGAGGCCGATGGTCGCGGGCGGCGGCGCGGCCTCCAATCGAACCGGCTCGAACGAAACGCTCGGCTGGCGTTCCTGTACGCGTTCACGCAGCATCGCTTCGGTGGCGTCCATGTCGAATGCCTCGTCGTCGTCCAGCCAGTCGTTCGCGCGAGCGTACGCCGGGCTTCGCGGTATCGCGGTGACGACGACGACCTTCTGCTCTCCCGCGAACTCCACGGCGCGGTCGAGGGCCGCACGCGAGAGCGGCGAGTCGTCGTAGGCGACGAGAAACGTCATACTCTGGATAGGCGGACGCGGAATATCAGCGTGACGTATCGAGGCGAAACCGTGAAACGCCGTCCGAGTGAACGAACGTGTATGTTGACGAAACGCGTCATCCCGTGTATCGACGTGGATCTCGACGAGAACGGGGACGCGGCGGTCTACACGGGCGTTCAGTTCGAAGACCTCCAGTACACGGGCGACCCCGTCGAACTCGCGAAGAAGTACAACGAGGCGGGCGCGGACGAGTTCGTCTTCCTCGACATCACCGCGAGCGCGGACGGACGGGAGACGATGCTCGACACCGTCTCCCGGGTCGCCGACGAGATATTCATCCCGCTCACCGTCGGCGGCGGCATCCGCACGCGCGAGGACGTGAAGGAGACGCTGCGCGCCGGCGCGGACAAGGTCTCCATCAACACTGCCGCCATCCAGCGCCCCGAACTCATCACCGAAGGCGCGCGCGCGTTCGGCAGTCAGTGCATGGTCGTCAGCGTCGACGCCAAACGCCGCTTCGACGAAGACGGCGAACACTACGAACAAGTGAACGGCGAGTCCTGCTGGTTCGAAGCCACCGTCAAGGGCGGCCGCGAAGGAACCGGCCGCGACGTGATCGACTGGGTGCAGGAGGCCGAGGAGCGCGGCGCGGGCGAACTGTTCGTGAACTCGATCGACGCCGACGGCACCAAGGACGGCTACGACCTCCCGCTCACCAGCGCCGTCTGCGATTCGGTATCGACGCCCGTCATCGCGTCCTCCGGCTGCGGCGGCCCCCAGCACATGAAGGAAGCGTTCGACGCCGGCGCCGACGCCGCGTTGGCCGCCTCCATCTTCCACTTCGACGAGTACGGCGTGGACGAAGTCAAGGAGTACCTGGACGAACACGGCGTTCCCGTTCGGCTGTAGCCTACGCGGGTTCGAATCGGTAGCCGTCCCAGTTCTGGCTCTCGGGTTCGCGGATGCCGGCGTCGGGGTCGCGGAGCTCGTCGACGTGGACGGGGGTCACGGTGTCGCCGATGTCCACGTCGTCGGTGGTGAGTTGGCCGAGCGCACGCACCGGCTGGCCGTCCACGTCGAACTCGACGATTGCGAGGTGGTTGGGTTGGCGGACGCCCGGCGGGGTGGCGGTGCTCGTCGTCCACGTGACGATCTCGGCCGTGCGGTCGGCGAGCGAGACGGTGTCGTCCTGTGGTTCGCCGCAGTCGGGACAGCGGGCGTGACCGGGGTACGTGAGGTGGTCGTTCGGACAGCGGTGTGCGTTCATGGCGTTTCGAGGATGGTGGTGGTGACGCAGTTCCCGAACCCGCCGACGTTGCAGGCGAGGCCGACCTCGGCGTCGACCTGTCGGTCGCCCGCGTCGCCGAGGAGCTGCCGGTGGAGTTCGTAGGCCTGTGCGACGCCGCTCGCGCCGAGCGGGTGGCCCTTCGACTTCAGGCCGCCCGAGGTGTTGACGGGGAGGCGGCCGTCGCGTTCGGTGACGCCGTCGGGGGCGAGCCGCCAGCCTTCGCCCGTCTCGGCGAACCCGAGGGCTTCCAGCTGGAGCACTTCGAGGATGGTGAACATGTCGTGGAGTTCCGCCACGTCCACGTCGTCGGGGCCGCGGCCGGCCATCTCGAACGCCTCCGTGGCGGAGTCCGCGACGCCGTTCATCGTCGTCGGGTCGTCGCGCTCGTGGACGACGTGCGTGTCGCTCGCGCCCGCGACGCCCGAGACGACCGTGTAGTCGTCCGTGTACTCCCGAGCGACCGACTCGGGGCAGAACAACAGCGCGGCGGAGCCGTCCGTGATGGGGCAGAAGTCGTACAACCGGAGGGGGTCGGCGACGATTGGGGAGTCCAGAATCTCGTCCTCGCTCACCTCTTTTCGGAACTGGGCGTGAGGGTTGTCCACGCCGTTCCGGTGGTTCTTCGCCGCGACCGCCGCGAGCGACTCCCGGGGCGCGTCGTACTCGTCGAGGTAGAGCCGGGCCGTGAGGCCCGCGAAACTCGGGAGCGTCACGCCGTGCTTGTACTCCACGGGATGCGTCAGGCTCGCGATGACGTCGGTCGCTTCTCCCGTGGTTCGGTGCGTCATCTTCTCGCCGCCGACGAGGAGCGTCATGTCGCTCGCGCCGGACGCGACGGACTGCCAGGCGGCGTAGATGCCCGCGCCGCCGGACGCGCTCGTCTGGTCGACGCGCTGGGTGTACGCGCCGACCATCCCGAGGTCGTGCGCGAGCATGTTCGAGACGCCGGTCTGTCCCTCGAACTCGCCGCTCGCCATGTTCGAGACGTAGACGTGCTCGACCGCCTCCGACGGCACGCTCGCGTCCCGGAGGCAGGCGTCCCCGGCCTCCGCGAGCAGGTCGCGAATCCAGTCGTCGCGTTCGCCGAACCGCGTCATCGACGCACCGATTACGGCTACCCTGTCCATACTCGGGCGAGCGCGAGCGAGCGACTTCACGGTTTGGGTAGAAAAACAGTAGGCTGATACTGGCGGGGTAAACAGGTGGGAGACGATGACCGAGCGGTCGCTCCACACGCGTCGCGGCGTTCTGGCGTCCGGCACCGCGCTCCTCGGGTCGCTCGCCGGCTGTGCGGACGCTCTCAGGGACGGTGACGACGTGCCGACACCGGCCCTCGACGAGTTCCGCGGCGACACCCGTCTCGTGGGCGAACGCCCCGTTCCCGGCGGGCCGCGTATCGACAGCCTCCCAGGGCTCGACGGCCGCCTGACCGTCTACCTCGCGGAGAGCGCGAGCGATCGATACGAACGCCTCGTCGCTCTGTTCGAACGAACGTACCCTGGGTTCGAGCCGACGCTCCGCATCGAACCCGCAGCCGTACTCGTTGCCGCGCTCCGCGAGCAGGCCGAGGCCGGGAACGTCCGCGCGGACGTGTTCCTCGCCACCGACGCCGCCGCCGTGGACGCGCTCGCGGACGACGACCTCACCGCCCCCCTCTCGGACGACGTGGCGGCGCGCGTCCCCCCGCGGTTCCGCCCGACCGACACCTGGGTCGGCGTCGGCGCGCACTCCCGCGCGCTCGCCTACGACGCCACCGCCTTCGACGCCGGCGGCGTTCCGACGAGCATCGACGCCGTTGCGAGCGAGGTGCCCGCGTCGATAGCCTGGGCCCCGCGCTCGTACGGCTTCCGAACGTTCGTCACCGCCCTCCGCTCGCTCGCGGGGCGGGAGGCCGCCCGCGAGTGGTTGCTCGCCGTACTCGCCGCGGACACCGAGACCGTGGACGGCGAGTTCTTCGCCGCGAACGCCGTCGCGCGGGGGGACGCCGCGCTCGCGCTCTGCTCGCACCAGGACGTGCTCCGCGTCCGCGCCGGCCGGCCCGACGCCGGCCCGGGTCTCGCGTTCACCGAGAACGACGCGGGCGCGCTCGTCAACGCCACCGCCGCCGCCGTCCTCCGTGCGAGCAACGCGACGACGCTCGCCCACCGGTTCGTCCGCCACCTCCTCAGCGCCGAAGCCCAGGAGTACGTCGCAACCGACGCGCTCGCCTATCCGGTCACGCCCGGTGTCGAACCGGTCGCGGCTCTCCCGCCGCTCGACGCGCTCACGCCGCCCGCCGTCTCGCTGGCGGCGCTCGGAGACGTGCGGCCGACGACGTCGCTGCTGCGGGAAGTCGGGGTTCTGCCCTAGGGCGAGAGCGACAGCATGAACTCGATGTGGTCGGCGGCGTCCTCGATGGCGTCCACGACCGCATCGACGCCGCGCACGAGTTCTCGGAGGACGAGCGCGTCGGCCGCGTCCCGCTGCTCGAACGCCACCCTGACTGCGTCGTGGCGGCGGTCGTCGCACGCGCGCTCCAGTTCTCGGATGCGGGCCACCGCCTCCGAGACCGCGTCGTCGCCCTCGTCGCCCAGGTAGGCGGCGGTCGCGGTTTCGAGGTGCGCGCTCGCCACCACCGCGTCCGCCACCATCTCCCGCAGGTGCGGGCGGACGAGGCCGAGGTACGCGCCGGTCGCGCGGTAGTCGAGCGCGACGCCCTCCGCGTGGTTCGCGACGTCGTCGGCGCGCGTGTAGAACTCGGCGAGGTCGCCCGCTTGCAGGTAGACGCCGCGGAACGTCGGAGCTGTCGCGCCGAGCGCCGACCGAAGCGCCCGCCCGATCTCGTCGCACTGGGACTCCAGGGACTCGACGCGTTCGACGCCGGGCGTGCCTCCGTCGAACACGCCGTCGAGCGCGCTCACGCATTCGGTCACCTCTTCGAGGTACGTCGCGCTCAGCTCCTCGATGCGGTCGTCGGTAACACCGGCTGCCTCCATCACGCACGAATCGCGCGAACGCGGCGGAAAGCCTTGCTATGAACCGCCCGAAGCACTCCGTAGCCGTCCGGAGCGCTCGATATCCGCGCCCCCTCCACAGCCGAGATTGTATATTGCGAAATAAGATTTATGAGGTGCGTGGCGGACACAGTCAGATAGTACGACGCTTGCCAGTCGCTCTCACTCCCAACGCGAACCCGCTCGCGAGCGCAGGAAACTCGACTGGACGAGCGGAAACGCCGGAACAATGAAACCGAGCCTCGACCGACAGCCCGAACCCGACTCACCGCGACACGCGCCTCTCGGCTCGCTCGTCCTCGGCATGTCGAGAAACTGCGTCCCCCACTATCGAAGACAGCGCCGCGTCCCTCTGAACGGCAGTGCATAGTCGCGGAGACGGTGCGACGCCGGCGCTCTGGGCGAGGCGAAGCAGTTAACCCCGCCACCATCCGGACCACCTGCCCAAGTAGTGACCGCGCACAATGTCCGAGCCGCCTCCACCGATACCGTTTTCCGCCCGAACGCTCGCCCACCTCACCTCGGCGTCGATGACTCGCGCCCGCCAGCTCGCGTCCCCTAGACGCCGTGGGACGCCGGCATGAGTGTCACACAAGACCGTCATCGGTTTCCCGGTGCGCTACTCTGGACGTATCGCCAGCAGGCCGTTGTAGGCCTGTTGAAACCCCCTGCTGAGGACAGCGTTGGAACCACTCGGTACGTCCAGATACGTCAGTAATCCCGCCGTCGATCGAATTAGTGCACCTCCAGCACGTTCTGATGCGCGTAGCCGTTCAGGTATCAGCGTGAAGCTCTGGAAGGCCACAGTCTGGACGGCTGCAACAGGCCAGTCGCCGTTGCGGGCACGCACACTCTCTCCAGACTCGATACGTCCGACGCCTTGTGCGTTGGTTCGCTCATTGCCACGTCACAGCCGAGACAGCCTGGCATACGCGACTACGTTCAGAGTGAAACCGCACTGGCGAGACACACTGTCGCTTACTGGCTCCCCCACCGCAGACAGTAAGTCCACTAGGCAACAGTCAGTTCTCTACAGAAGCGCTCAGCCGCACGGCCGTGGAACTCTCGTTCACGAATTCGAGTCTGGCACGACCGTGAGCTGACTCCGAGAGTCGACCGAATGCTCGTTTCGAGACACTACTTCGAATCTGCTGGCCGACGCGTCCCGCCCGCGAGGCAGACGGCTCCTCGCGTTTGGCACGCCTGACTCCGTTCGAACCCGGATTTACTAAGGAAGCTATGTGGAACCACACGTATCCAATAATAATCATCCTATA